>JBPBQO010000001.1:0-189432 GCA_050954785.1 Janthinobacterium lividum
CGCCGCGATCTACCCGATCATCCATCTGGGCCGGCCATGGTTCTTCTACTGGAACCTGCCCTATCCGAACACGCTGCTGCTGTGGCCGCAGTTCCGCAGCCCGCTTTATTGGGACGCGGTCGATATCATCAGCTACCTGACCGTCAGCGTGTCGCTCTGGTATCTCGGCATGCTGCCGGATTTCGCCAGCCTTCGCGATCGCGCCATCGACCGCATGCACGCCAAGGATGCAGGCAAGTTCTCGAAACAGGTAGCCCAGGCCTACGGCATAGCCGCGTTGGGCTGGCGCGGTTCGGCGGCGCATTGGCACCGCTGGAGCCTGTCGCTGCGCATAATAGGCCTGCTCGGCCTGATCGTCGTCGTCTCGCTCCAGACGGGTGCCGCGGTGATGTTTGCCGGCAGTCTCGAGCCGGGCTGGCACGATACGATGATGCCGGTCACCTTCCTGGTCGACGCGCTGTTCTCCGGAATCGCCGCGACTACCGTGGTGATCGTCGTGCTGCGCAGCGCCTTCTCACTGGGCGGCCTGATCACGACCGCCCATCTCGACCGGCTGGCCTGGCTGCTGCTCGGCTTCGGGCTCGCCGATCTCTATTGCCTGGTTACGGAGAATTTCGGCACTCTCATTACCGGCGATAGTTATGCGCTTTCGGCCCTCGGGCAGCGCGTTCATGGTCCGCACGCCTGGTCGTTCTGGGTCGTGCTGCTGGCGGCGATCCTGCCGGTGCAGCTATTCTGGCTTCGAAGCGCGCGACAGACCGCGTCGCTGCTGCTGCTCATCGGGCTGTCCGTCTGCATCGGAAGCTGGGCCGATCATTTCATGGTCATCGTCGCCACGCTGCAGCATGATTTCCTGCCGTCCATCGACAAGGCCTACAGCATCGGCATCTGGGGCGCCGCCACCTTCGCCGGCTCCTGTGGCCTGTTCCTGTTCCTGCTGTTGCTCGGGCTTCGCGTGTTGCCGATCCTGTCGCTGGTCGAGACGCGCAGGCTGACGCGTCCGGGCGCGGAATCCACACGCACGCCGGTCGCGTCGGATCACCTCGATCTGCCCGATGATGCACCGATCTGGGGCGTGGCCGCCGAATTCAACGAAGCCTCCGAAATGATCAAGGCCGCCCGATCCCTGCGTGGACGCAAGCTCGGCCGGGTCGACCTTTATTCGCCGCTACCGGTCGCGGATGCTGCCTCGGTGCTGCAGATGTCGCACCGGCCGATCCAGCCCTTTGCCCTGGCCGGCGTGGTTATCGGTGCCATGGCGATGATGGGGATGTGCCTCTACGCCACCGGCTACGACTACGTCTTCAATATCGGCGGACGGCCGCGCTTCTCCTGGCCGGCCTTCATGGTACCCACCGTCTCGTTCGCGATGATGGCTGGCACCATCGCCACGGTGGCTGCGATGCTGTTCCAGAACCGGTTGCCACGCCTCAACCACCCGGCCTTCAACATCCCCGGAATCGGCGGGGCCAGCCGGGACCGGTTCTTTCTCGTGGTGGAGAAGCAGGGCGATGAATTCGATGCCGGTCGCGTGGAACTTGCGTTCCAGGCGCTGCCGGAGCGCCCGCTGGTGGTGCATCGGGTGCCGCGATGACCCGGTTCCGACCATGCGTCCGCACGGCTTTGCTGCTGCTCGCATTGTTGCCGGCCGGGTGCAAGCGACACGACATGTACAGCCAGGGCAAGGCCAAGACCTGGGATGCCAGCAAATTCTTTCCCAACCAGCAATCGATGCGCGAGCCGCCCGACGGCGCGGTACCGGTCGAGGAAGCCAATCCAGACGTCGCACAGCCACCTTCCGCCACCCAGGCGATGCTCGAACGCGGCGAGCAACGCTTCAACATCTTCTGTGCGCCCTGTCATGCGCGAACCGGCGAAGGTGACGGCATGATCGTGCAGCGCGGCTTCCCGCATCCGCCCTCGTTCAACGGCGACCGGCTGCGCCAGGCATCGGCCCAGCATTTCTATGACGTCATCACCAATGGATATGGCGTTATGTACAGCTATGGTGAGCGCGTAACCTCCGCCGATCGCTGGGCGGTAATCGCTTATATCCGTGCATTGCAACGCAGCCAGGGTACCCCCGAGGCTGCGCTGACCCGGCAGGACCATGCGGCACTCGACGCGGTGCCACCGCAATGAACCGGACACGACCGTTACTGATTCTAGGTACCGGACTGGTGCTGCTGCTGGCGCTGCTGGTTTTGGGCCTGGCCGGCGTGCGGGTGATGCCGTCGTATCTCTCTGCCTGGTTGTTCGTGATGTCGGTACCGTTGGGCGCCTTGCTACTGGTCAGTGGATTGGAAGCTCTTGGCATACAGGCGATGGTGCCTGTGCCTGCATCGGACCCGATGTCGGACCATGCACCAGGGCTGGCGACGCTACTGCCGCCATTGCAGGCACTGCTGCCGCTGCTGCCAGTGGTTGCGGTGTGCGGCCTTCCGATCCTTCTGCTTGCCCCGACCCTCTACGATCCAACCGCGTGGCCTGCCGAGGGGATCGGCCGCGGCTGGTTCGCGCGCGGTCCATTCAGTGTGCGGATGGTGGTGTTCCTTGCGGCCTGGAGCGCGCTTGCCCTGCTGTTCAGCGTGCCGGCACGTTCGGGCGGTCGCCGTGGCGTGGCCGGCATTACCTTCGCAATCGTGCTGGTAACCGGAACCCTTGCCGCGTTCGACTGGACGATGGCGGTCCAGCCAGCCATTGCCTCCTCCTCGTTCGGACTGCTCGTGCTGGCCGGCGGCATGGTGTCGGCACTGGCCGTGGCGTGTGTGCTGCCGGCACCGGCTACAGGGCCACGCGCCTTTGCAATCCCGCTGCTGTTGATGCTGGCGATCTGGATATTCCTGCATTTCAGCCAGTTCCTGGTGATCTGGTCGGCGAACAAGCCGGACGAGGCAACCTGGTATTTGCAACGGATCGGTGGGTTCGGTGCGGTCTGCCTGTGGTTCGCGACATTGATGTTCGTTCTTGCTCTGGTGCTGTTGCTGCCGAACCATGAGACCTGGCATCGACCGGTGGCGATCGTTGCCGGCCTGGCGCTGCTGGTCCGGCTGCTGGAAAGCTTCTGGTTCATTACCCCGGCGTTTCGCGGCAGCTTCACCCTGTCGATCGTCGATGTACTTGCCGTGTGCGGCCTGGTCGCGGTGATCGTCGGCGTCCGGGCCGGTGGCTGGTGGCCGGCAGGAAGAGGACATCGTCATGTCCGCACCTGAACAGAAACGGAGTCATCGCCGCCGGAACGGGATGGTGCTGCTGTTCGCCGGCGCCATCGGCGGGGTGAGCGCGCTGGTGATGGGCAAGGCTGCCCGGCGTCGGCTTCAGGCAACCGGCGACGATCCGTTCGGCGAGGAAACCGGCCGTGGCGAGCACGCAACGCCACCCGATCCTCAAGCTGTAAAAAAGGGTTTCGAGATCGAGGATATGAGCGCTGCCACGATGGGCATGCTGACCGTCGGACTCGGCGTCGCGATTGCCATCGCGATCTGGCTGATGGTGATCATGTTGCAGGGCTTCAAGGCGGATCGCAACGAGGCGCCACCTCTCACAGCACAGCAGACCGCGCAGCTCGAGCCGCCATCGCCGCGCGTGCAGAATAACCCGCTGGGCGACATCGCCACGCTGCGGCAGCATGAGCTCGTGTTGCTGAACACTTATGGCTGGGTGGACGCCAACCACCAGCGCGCACGCATCCCGATCGGTATCGCGGTCAGCCGCACGGTCGGGCAAACGCTGGATAGCGCGCCATGAACGGTCAGTCCCTGAGCCCGGCGGACTATCCGCTGCTGCTATGGCCGCAGGCGGCGTCGGCGGATGCAGTGCAGTCCGATCATCTGATCTGGAGCTTCACGCTTCTGACCCTGGTGCTGACAGTACCGATATTCCTGTCGATCGCCTGGTTCGCGTTTCACTTTCGAGCCGGCAAGGAAGCGCATCGCCAATATTCGGACAAGCGCAGCCGCCTGCTCGAGGTGAGCTGGATGCTGATCCCATTCCTGCTCACCCTCGGGTTCTTCTATTGGGGCGCCAAGCTGTTCGACCGCCACAAGCATGCACCGGCGAACGCGCTCCGGATCGAGGCGATCGGCCGGCAGTGGATGTGGAAGTTCCAGCACCCGGGTGGCCAGGCCGAGATCAACGACCTGCATGTGCCGGCCGGCCAGCCGATCCTGATCAACATGATCTCGCAGGACGTCATCCATGCGCTGTATCTGCCGGCATTGCGCATCCAGATGGAGACGTTGCCGGGGCGCTATACCCAGCTTTGGTTCAAGGCCGACACGCCCGGCGTATACCGGCTCTATTGTTCAGAATATTGCGGCACCGACCATTCCAAGATGGACGGCCTGCTGACGATCATGACGCCAACCGACTATTCCGCCTGGCTTCGTCGCAGCGGAAACTCTACCTCGCTCGCATCACAGGGCAAGATGCTGTTCTCGTCCTATGGCTGCGCCGGCTGCCATGACCAGGGATCGGTCGTCAGGGCACCGTCGCTGGTCGGCCTGTTCGGCAGCCCGGTGCCGCTCGAGGCGGGCGGCACGCTGATTGCCGACGACGGGTATATTCGCGACAAGATTCTGTATCCCGATCACAACCTGATCGCCGGCTACAAGCAGGTGATGCCGTCCTTCAAAGGCGTGGTGCAGGAGGGCGATCTCGTGTTGCTCACCGCCTACATCAAGTCGCTTCCCGCATCGGGCGCAGCCGGCTCGACACCCGGACCGGAGAAGACCCAATGAGCCCGTCCGACTTCGTACTGGGCCGCGTTGCCGAAGGCGTGCGCGAGCCCCATCCCGCACGCACGACCATCGATCGCGAACCGGACTACCTGCATGACGAGCACACGCTGCGCTCCTGGCTCGGTTCCACCGACCACAAGCGCATCGGCATTCTCTATCTGCTGAGCATCACCTTCTTTTTCATTATCGGTTCGTGTGCCGCGGGTCTGATCCGGCTGTCGCTGGTGGTGCCCAATGGCCAGATTTTCAGCAACGACACCTACAACAAGCTGTTCACCATCCACGGGGTGGTGATGGTGTGGTTCTTCCTGATCCCGTCGATCCCCGCGACGTTCGGCAACTTCATCATGCCAATCATGATCGGTGCCAAGGATGTCGCGTTCCCCCGGCTG
Organism: Janthinobacterium lividum; assembly: GCA_050954785.1. Taxonomy (GTDB): domain Bacteria; phylum Pseudomonadota; class Alphaproteobacteria; order Acetobacterales; family Acetobacteraceae; genus Lichenicola. The sequence continues at coordinate 5,132 of JBPBQO010000001.1, forward strand.
AATCGCACCAGCTGGTATATCTTCATGACGGGGGCGTTCTTTACCCTGTTCACGGTGGTGGTCGGCGGCGTCGATACCGGCTGGACGTTCTACGCTCCGTTCTCGACCACCTTCTCCAACACGTGGGTGGTGCCGGCGCTGCTCGGGGTAATCGTGGTCGGGTTCTCCTCGATCCTCACCGGGCTGAACTTCATCGTCACCATCCACACCATGCGTGCGCCAGGCATGACCTGGTTCCGCATGCCGATCTTCGTGTGGACGATGTATGCGACCAGCCTGATCTTCCTGCTGGCGACACCGGTCATCACCATCGCGCTGATCCTGCTGGTGATGGAGCGCGCTTTCCATATCGGCGTGTTCGACCCGGCACTCGGCGGCGATCCGGTGCTGTTCGAGCATCTGTTCTGGTTCTATTCGCATCCGGCCGTCTACATCATGGTGCTGCCGGGCATGGGCGTGATCAGCGAGATCGTGCCTGCCTTCTCCCAGAAGAAGTTGTTCGGCTACCGGTTCGTCGCCTACGCCTCGATCGGCCTCGCCTCGCTGACCTTCTTTGTCTGGGGTCACCACATGTTCGTCAACGGCGAGAGCGAAACCTCCGCCGTGGTGTTCTCGGTACTGTCATTTGCCGTCGCGGTGCCATCGGCGGTCAAGGTCTATAACTGGACCGCCACCATCTACAAAGGTAGCCTCAAGCTCGATACGCCGATGCTGTATGCGATGGGCTATATCGGCCTGTTCGTCGTCGGCGGCCTGACCGGGCTATTTCTGGCAACGCTGGCGGTCGACGAGCACGTGCACGACACCTACTTCGTCGTGGCGCATTTCCACTACATCATGGTCGGCGGCACGGCACTCGCGTTCCTTGGCGGGCTGCACTACTGGTGGCCGAAATTCACCGGCCGGATGTATCCCGAGGCCCTGGGACGGTTGTCGGCCTTCTTCATCTTCATCGGTTTCAACGCCACGTTCTTTCCGCAATTCCTGCTTGGCTATCTCGGAATGCCGCGGCGCTATCACAATTATCCGCCGGAATTCCAGTTGCTGAATATCCTGTCCTCGGCAGGCAGCCTGGTCCTCGCACTTGGCTACCTGTTCCCGATGTTCTACCTCACCTGGTCGCTTCGTTATGGCAAGCGGGCTTCAGCCAATCCGTGGAATGCCAAGGGCCTCGAATGGACGACATCGTCGCCACCGCCGAAGCATAATTTCGAGACGCCGCCGACCGTCGATTTCGAGCCCTACGACTATCAGGCCCGCGAGGACCGGGTATGAGCGGCACCGTCGCCAAACTCGGTACGGCGCGGACGGCGAAAGTCGGACTTGAACGCGAGGAACATTTCACCACCGACGGACAGCAGATCCACGCTGCCAAGTTTGGCCTGTGGTGCTGGTTGCTGACCGAGCTCCTGCTGTTCGCCGGCCTGTTCCTGACCGCGCTGGTCCTGCGCATCATGCATCCGCAGGCGGTCACCGAAGTCGCCAAGCACCTGAAGTTCTGGATCGGCGCTACCAACACCGCGGTGCTGATCGTATCCAGCTTTACCATGTCCGGGGCAATCGAGCTGTCGCGCTTGGGCTGGCAACGCGGCATGGTGCGTTGCATGCTGGCGACCGCGTCGCTCGGATCGCTGTTCCTGGTGCTCAAAGGATATGAGTATTACAAAGACTGGGACGAGCACATGATGCCGTTCCTGTCCTCGCGGCCGTATGTATTGACGCAGGATCCATCGAGCCAGCTGTTCACCGACCTGTACTACATCACGACCGGTCTGCACGGACTGCATCTACTGACCGGTGTATCGATCCTGCTGGTCATGACCTGGATGGCAAGCAGGCCCGGATTCCTGGCCCGACATCAGAACCGGATCGAGATCTTTGGCCTGTATTGGCACTTCATCGACCTGATCTGGATCATCGTTTTCCCGGTCCTCTATGTGTTGAACCGCTGATGACACTCATCTCACTGACCGAAGACAATCGGCGCCTGCTCTGGTCCAAAATGCGTACGCCGGCCATCGTGCTGGTCGTGTTGCTGCTACTGCTCGCCACGATCGTGCTGCTGGGAGCTTGGCTGCCGTTTCGCCAAGCCTGGATCATCGAGGCAGCGGTTACGTTGGCCATGGTTGGAACGGTACTGATCGTATCGATGGAGCTTGGCTCGGAACCGCCGATCATCCGCTTCTTTGCAGTGATCGGCTTTTTCTGGGTCGCCATCCTGTTCGCGATGACACTGGTGGATTATTTCACCCGTTAGCGGCTTAGTCGGATAGCCATCATCGACGAGTCAACGCTGCTGGTAGCTGGTCTGTCCCTGGATAGGTTGCTGTGGCGGGACGGCTGGCTTGCGATGCGACGAAAAACATCCCGCCTCATAGCAACCTAGCAGTGCCACTGCGCCGACGCCGATCGCAACCTTGGTACCCGTCGACATTCCATGGGAGACAGGTTGGCCGTCCTGGCTTGGCTGGGTATAGCTGGCTGTCGTGTTGTTCAACGGTCCAGCCGTTACGCTCACGCGTTGAGCCTGCTGTGGTCCACCCCTGGCAGGCATATAGTCGACGACAAGCTGGCGGCCGGGCGGGGTCGCACCGACATAGGCGGCGAAGGCAGCGATACTCGGAAATACGCGGCTATTGATGGCAATGATCTGATCGCCGACGTTGAAGCCGGCCTGGGCTCCAGCCGATCCTGGCCGAACCGCCTTCACCCTCATGATTTCAAAGATCATTCCAGCGTCCGAGATCTGCTGAGCCCGCTCGACATCCAGACCGAGCCTGCCGCCATTTTGCGCAAGGTTGGCCGCCTCCTGAGACGACAGTAGCTGGTAGCCCATCCGGTTCTCGGCTCGGGCTGTTTGCGGCAGGAGCTGCGCACACAGAAACGACGCCGCTACAAGCGGACCAATGATACGTACTGCCATTTCCATGCTTTCCGGTAAATCCGGCGCTGTCGATCGAATGCGATGAACAGCGCCGGTTTTGGCCCAGCCTATGATCAGGCTGTTCGAGACTGGTGTTTATGCAATGGTCTCGAACAGCGAGCTAAACGGAGACGGTACCCTCGTCTGAAACCTGGCCATTCGGCGTCATGCCGTTGACAGCGTTCGGTAGATGCTGGCTGAGCTGGGACAGGAAGTCGTTGGGTTGCATCCCGGCCTGGCTGGCCATGCTTTGGACCTGATCCTGGCCGAATACGTTCTGCAACTGTCCCGGTGAAACCGGCTGGTTGGCACCGTTACCGATCCAGGATTCGGCGATATGGCCAAGACCTGCCTGCTGAAAGCTCGATAGCAACCCACCGAGCCCGCCGGCCATGCCAGGCATGCCCTGGCCACCCGCCACTCCGCCCATGCCCTGGCCGCCCATGCCCTGACCGCCAGCCTGATTGCCGCCGCCGCCGAGCATGTTCATCAGGATACCGCCGATCGGGGAGGCGCCACCGCCGGAACCGCCCATCAAGCCGCCAATCACTGAGTCAAGAAGTCCCATAACCAAAGCCCTAATGGTTGATGTTCATCGATTGCAATCGAACCCGGCAGGGCCCTGACAGCGACTTTACGGTTACGCAAAATCGTTTTGTCCCACCCAAGCACTTTATCGAAAATACGCCGGCCTCGAACGGAATAAACCGCTCTATAGAGTGAAAGAGCGATCTGACGTCTCTGTAACCCGAGGCCCTCAAAGAGGTTTCAGCGGCGCGATGATAGTTTCCGCAGCGGCGTTGCAAGCGCCTGGTCAACAGCAGGCCCGCTATGGCGTATCGAGCGGCACTACCGCGATCGAGTTGTAGGGACTGCCTCCGGTAGTCATTGCCTTGGTCGACCAGGCTAAATAGAGCAGCACGTGCTTGTCGCGGTCATAGATCCGGGACACACGCAGCTCCTTGAAAAAGAACGAAGTGCTCTGGCCGAAAACGACCTCGTTGTCCGGCAGGTTCCCGGTGGGGACCGGCTTGCCGGTGGCGCGGCAGGCGAGCGAGAAGCGTGACGGATCGGTAGCTAACCCAAGCGATCCTTTCACGCCGCCGGTTTCAGCATGCGACAGATAACAGGATACGCCGCTGACCTTCGGGTCGTCATAGCGATCGACGGCAATCTTGTCGTTGCGGCCCATCAGCCGGAAGGTCGTGCTGACGGCGCCGATCCGGACGCCATCGTCGGCCAGGGCCGCCGGAATGGTCACGAGCAGGGCTAGCATCGTGGCGCCACCCAGACGTTTCAAACGTGTCATGCGTTCAGCCTGCTCTTGATATGGTCCGCTACGCGTAGTGCGTTGGCGATGATGGTCAAGGTCGGGTTCACCGCGCCGATCGAGGGAAAGAAGCTGGCATCGGTGATGTAGAGGTTGTCGAGCTGGTGCGCCTTGCAGTCGAGATCGAGCACCGAGGATGCCGGATCGGGACCGAAGCGGCATGTTCCAGCCTGGTGCGCGGTGCCGCCGAGCGGGATGTCCTTGCCGAGATACAGGTTCCGGTCGATCAGTCCCGGCCACGCCCCCATCGGTGCCACGATCTTCTTCAGCTTTGCACGCAGGCGCTTGGCCGCCTCTTCGTTCCCTTCCTCGACCTCGAGCGTGACCCGGTCGCCATTGTAGCGAACCCGGTTTTCCGGCCGCGGCAGATCTTCGCTCTGCAGCCAGAAATCCATCGAGTGCCGGGCCATCATCTCGAACGGCATTTCCGGCATCCATGACAGGAAGCCCGGCAACGCCTCGCCGCGAACCTGCTCGCCGTGCGACGTGGCGCACATCTGGATCAGGCCGAGTGGATAATCCCAGTCGTCGGATCCGAAATAATAGTCGCTGAGCGCCAGCGTCTTCTGGAACACCGTATCGTTCGGCTCCTTCAGCAGAGCCATGACGACCGACATGTTATGCCGCATGTAGTTGCGGCCGACCTGGTCCGAGCCATTTGCAAGGCCGGTCGAATGGATGTCGGTCGCGGATCGCAGCAACAGCAACGCCGAGCTCAATGCCCCGGCCGCCACCACGACGATATCGGCGGAATACTGTTCGTCCTGGTTGTCGCGACGCACATGGACGCGGCTGACGCTTCGGCCACTGGCATCGGTTTCCAGCTTCGTCACGTAGGCGCCGGTCAGCAGGGTGAAATTCGGATGGGCCGCGCGCGTCGGATCGACGCAGATCACCTGCGCGTCCGCCTTGGCGTTCACCGCACAAGGGAAACCATCGAACGCGTCGCACCGGATGCACGGGCTATAGGTGGTGGCGCTGCCATCCGGGTTCTGGTCGAGCTTGATTCCGAGCGGCAGATGGAACGGATGCAGACCCTGCCGCTGCAGCACATCGCTCAGCTCCTGCACGCGCGGCTCGTGCTTGACCGGCGGGTAGGCATAGGGCGCGCTCGACCACGGCTCGGTTGGATCCTCGCCACGCTGGCCATGCACGTGGAACAGCGTCTCGGCCTGGGTGTAATAAGGCTCGAACACATCGTAGCCGACCGGCCAGGCCGGCGAGAGTCCGTCCTTGTGCCGGATCTCGCCGAAGTCGCGTTCCCGCAAGCGAAACAGGGCGGAGCCATAGACCTTGGAATTGCCGCCGACATAGTAATGCAGTCCTGGATGGAAGCTTTCGCCCTTCCTGCCGTACCAGGTTTCCTTGGCCTGATAGGCACCGTCGACGAACACGGTCTTGGAGTCCCAGTTGCTTCTCGACCGAGGCAGGTAGTCACCGCGCTCGAGCATCAGGATGCGCTTGCCGGTCGGCGCCAGCCGTTGCGCCAGGGCGCCGCCACCTGGCCCGCTGCCGATGACGATGATGTCGTAATGGTCGCCTGTCGCTGCCATGGTCCGCTCTTGTCCAGTTCTTCAGCTCCGTCAGGTGATCAACCTCCCGGCTCCATTCCGGTTCGCGGGACGCCGGTCCGGGCCGGAAATCAAGCGGCCGGAGCGCGTCTTGCGGGACCCTGAACGCTACGAGCCGTGAGTACCGACCGAAGCCGGGATTACGATCATGTTCGATGCGTTGCATTCCAGGCGTGACCTGATCGTCCACTCCACCGAACCCTACAATGCCGGGCCGCGGCTCGATCGCCTCAGGGCAGCGTCGATTACCGCGCAGCGCGACTTCTACGTTCGCAGCCACGGCAACATCCCGCATCTGGAGGAGGCCACGCACCGGCTGATTGTCGATGGCCTTGTGGAAACGCCTTTCGACCTCGCGGTCGGCGGCCTGAAAACCCGGTTCGCCGAGCATGCCGTCATGGCGGTGATGCAATGTGCCGCCAATCGCCGCGCCGACATGCAATCGGTCAAACCCACCTCCGGTGATCCCTGGGTACCGGACGCGATCGGCAATGCCGTATGGACCGGCGTTTCGCTATGCGACGGGCTGCATGCCGCGAACACCGGAACCGATGCGGCGCTGCATGTGGCTTTCGACCCCGCGACGATGTGGAGATGCCCGGAGAAAGCCGCTTCAAATACGGCGTCTCGACTCCGATAACCAAGGCGCTCTCGCCGGACGTACTGCTCGCCTACGCGATGAACGGCGAGGCACTGGCGCCGGAACATGGTTATCCTTTGCGTGTCGCGGTGCCCGGCTGCGCCCGCGTGCGCAGCCCGAAATAGCTGTCCAGGATCACCGTGCAGGATGCACCCTCCGACAACCACATGCAGGCCCGGGACGACACGCTGCTGCCGGCGGACGTGACGGAACAGACTGTCGACTGGGAGAGGGGCTTCACTATCGACGACATACCGCTCAACTCGGCGATCTGCGAGCCGGCGGCGCATGCGACCTCGAGGCCGGGCCGAGCACGCTGCACGGCTACGCTGTTGTAACAGCGCGGGCGATCGTTCGGGTCGACGTCTCGATGGATGGCGGACGAAACCGGAGCCAGGCCAAACTCGAGCATGACGCGAACGCACCCTGGAGCTGGACCTTCTGGACCATCACCCGCGGTCTTCCGAACGGCTTGCATGAGCTGGTGGTCAGGGCGTGGGATTGAGACGGCCAGACCCAGCCGGCACAACCCGACGATACCTGGAACTCCGAAGGCGACCTGAGCGCCGCCTGGCATCGCATCCAGGTGTCGGCAAGCTGACTTCTCCGATGGGGTCCGCGACCGGGATAATCGCTCGGGGACCGGTCCCGACAATCGTTCCGATATAAATTCGACCATGCGCACGCCTTCGTCGCGCTGCTGCAACGTGCCGACCGCATAGCTGACAATCCGTCAGCCGATATCGGCTTCGGTGGCGATCGGGGCGACATTGCTCATCAGGCAGGGCGAAAAGAACAGGTCTCCACGCCAGGCGCCGAGTGCCGTGCAGCTGAATACGATGATCCACAGCAGAACCAGCAACCCGACCAGGACAACCCCGAAATCGGCAAGGATAACCAAACGGGTCTGCCGGGCGAGCGTCAGCGTCGCAACTGCGTAGACGCCAAGCGGGAATGTGAAACCCCACCAGCCGATATTGAACGGCATGCCATCGCGGAGGTACCGGGCCGTCACCATAACCGCCAGCGCCAGCCACCAGACGCCATAGCCCCAGAGCAGCATACCGCCAACCACGCCGATCCCCTGGGCCACGATGCCGATCGACGGCATACCGACTGCAGCAAAGACCGACGGTGCATCCTGTCCGAGCAGCAACAGGCCCAGCGCGCCGGTACCGATCGGGCCGAGTGCGAGCCAGCCTGATGCTGCCATGTACTTGTGCGGCAGTTTGTGCAGGATCAGGCGCAACACCAGGACCACAAGGATGCTTAGCGCCAGCGGTACCGAAAATGCCCAGAGCGCATAGCTGAGCATCAGGAAGGGAATTATCAGGCCAGATGCGAGCGACATCGCCACGTCGACCCACCACAGGCTATGCGCGATCGGCAGCGCTGCATGACCGATGACCGACGGGCCGAAGGCAAGGAAGCCGTTGATGATGGTGGCCAGCCCCATCGGTATGGTGCCGAAGAACATCGACATCACCGGATGACCGAAAATGCGTCTGGCGCCGTCGAAAAAGAATATCCAGCGCGCGACATAGAGTCCGCTGAACAGCACGAAAAGGACGATGTCGAACAACCAGAGGCCACGCGCGAGCTGGTGGAGGCCGGGTATGGACACCGGCAACTGGTTCAGCGCCAGGGCGAGAATACCGGTCCCCATCGTTGCCGTGAACCAGTTCGGGGTAAATTGGCGCACCAATTCACGGGAACTGCTCAGCTGGGTCAGTGGACCAGGAAAATAAGTATCGGGGAGGATGTCTTCGATTTTGCGTCCAGGCCTGTCGGTTTCTATGCCTACAGCTACTATGGCCCGGCCAGACTTCCATGAAGAACACACGAAACGTTCAAACCGTTTTGTTTTTTGGATTGTTCCGGTTGGAATGGCCTGGCGGCTCGGAACCAATAATTAGTGCGTTGTCTATGCAACTGAACTCGATCGCCATCGATTATTGAGTTAGAAAGCCTTGTCGCTTGCACGTCCAGGCTATACTCACCGGCAACGCTACATCATTACAGGATTAACAATGGCTCGCACGACCACGAAAACGACTCGGGCTCCTGCCAAGCGGACTCCCGAGCCTGCGCCGAAGAAGCGGGTCGGCCGTCCGGTCGGTTCAAAGAACCGGGTTCCAGCTGCCGTTACGAAGACAAGAAGCGCGCCCGCTCCGGCACAGAAGCGCGTTGCAGCTCGCAAGGCTCCTCCGGCCGCACCGAAGCTGAACAAGGCTGAACTCGAAGCGCAGGTCGTAAAGCTCGAGCGCACCGTTGCTCGTCTGCGCAAGCAGAATGCCGAAATGAAGCAGACCGCCCGTCAGCCGGCCCCGGCACCCGAGCCCGCACCGACGGTCGCAGCCACGCCCGACAAGAAGCCGAAGCGCGCTGCCGCCGCACCGAAGGCGCGTCGTTCGTCGAAGCGCGATGCCGCGCAGGACACCGACACATCTGCCAAGTCGGACGACAATTCCGAGGATTAACGTCCTTTGAAAGACGTGCCGAGACTGTCGTGATCGACAGTCTCGGCACGATCGAATATTTCTGACGGCATGTTGGATTTGCCGGAAAGTCTCGCGGAACGACATTCCGGCCTCAGCCAAACAATACGATCGACAGCCTGTCTGCCCCCCCCCGAATTGTCGATTGATTCGGCGATGAGTCGGCAAGGACACCTGAAGCCGCCCATCCGGACGCAATATCCGGACACGGATGTCGTTCGATATACCTCGGAACGATCGGGCCGGCAGTTGGTTAAACTCTAAGCATCATGGCGGCGATCCAGCGACATTCTTGATGGATGGTCGGAAACCCGGTTGCCCTACCGCAGATTGCAAGAGGCAGCCACGTGGACGAATCCCATCCCATCCTGCCCGCTCATATCGAGGACACGATCCGGTCGATCGCTCGTCTGCATGCCGATCATCGCAAGGCATCCTCGCCCCTGCAGCGGGGCGTTGCACGACTGGTGGGTTTCGTCGGACAGCCACGTTTTATCGGCCTGCTGACTGCTGCTGTCGTTCTATGGATCGCAGCCAACCTGGCGGCGTTGGCACTTGGTTTTACACCGATCGACCCGCCGCCGTTTCCATGGCTGGAAGGCGTTGTTTCACTCATAGCGCTCTATATTACTGTGCTGATTCTCACGACCCAGCGTCATGACGACCAGTTGGCCGAGCATCGGGAGCAACTGACCCTTGAACTGTCGATTCTGAGCGAGCAGAAGGCCGCCAAGATCATCGAACTGATCGAGGAGCTACGGCGCGATCATCCGATGCTGGCGAATCGTTACGACCCGGAAGCGGAGGCGATGGCAGCTCCTGCCGATCCCCATTCTGTTCTCGACGCGATCAAGCAGAGTCAGGTCGATGCGGAGTTGGGGGAAGACGAGGCCACGAAGGAGGACTAGTCCAGGCTGGATACCGGCGGTCGACCCTCCCGGTTCGACCGCCGCAGATCAAGTCGGCACGGTCAGTCGGACGGCGGCTCACCAGTTCCATGCAGGGCATGTTCCTGATTGTGCAGGGATGCCAGTTGGGCATGGACACTGGAGGCCTTGGCAATCTGATCGGAGGTCAGCAGGTTGCGAACGGCGATTTCGTTCGCGACATGCTTGGCACCGAGCTGCTGCATGAGCGAGGCTTCCTGCTGCGCCAACGGCGCAATCGTTGCCTCGGTCACGTCGCCAGCCGACAACAATGTCGTCTCGATCTGCTCGTGGACGGCATGAAGCTGGTCGAACAGGCTTTTCGAATCCTGATGCTCGGCCTTCATCAGCGCGTGCACCTTAGTTTTCTGGCTGTCGGTCAGCGTCACGCCCTCGAGCAACCCGTCACCATGATGCCAGGCGCCGGGACCACCGCCAGGACCCGGCTGGGCAGATGCGGCTCCGACGCTTGCCAAACCGAGAACGGTTGCGGCAACGAGTATCTTGCGGGTCAACATCGTGAGTCTTCCTTAAGCTGATGCATCCCGACAAGCGGGACCAGCAACCATGATGCCAACGAGTTGTAACCACCCCTATCGCGTTCAGAAACGGATTGTAACGTGGCAACCGCCCGTTGACCGAACGACAACCTGTCTCGACAGGGTGACGATGCCGTCCGCGCTTACGGCGCATCCCAGCCAGGATTTGATACTCGGACACAGCTTGTGGAGAATGCACTGGATTGGGCAGTCGACCGCAGGATGCGCCCCAGGAGAAGACGCCAGATGGACGAGAACTTCCGCCGCGCGGCGCTTGACTATCATCGGTTGCCGAGGCCCGGGAAACTGGCAGTGGTTCCGACCAAGCGCATGGCCACCCAGCGCGACCTGGCTCTTGCCTACTCGCCGGGCGTGGCGGCTGCCTGCGAGGAGATCAAGGCCAACCCGGATACGGCTCGCGATTATACCGCACGCGGCAACCTGGTGGGCGTGATCACCAACGGCACCGCCGTGCTGGGTCTCGGCAATATCGGGCCGCTTGCCTCGAAGCCGGTGATGGAGGGCAAGGCGGTCCTGTTCAAGAAGTTCGCTGACATCGACGTGTTCGATATCGAGATCGAGGAACAGGACCCGGACCGTTTCGTCGACATCGTGGCCTCGCTGGAGCCGACCTTCGGCGCCATCAATCTCGAGGACATCAAGGCGCCGGAATGCTTCGCGATCGAGCGAGCGCTGCGCAAGCGCATGCGCATCCCGGTGTTTCATGACGATCAGCACGGCACCGCCATCGTCTGCGCCGCGGCAATCACCAACGGGCTGATGCTGCAGGGCAAGACACTGGCCGACGTCAGGCTGGTCACCTCCGGCGCCGGTGCGGCTGCTTTGGCGTGTGTGGATCTGCTGGTGGCGATGGGCCTCCGGCCCGAGAACGTGACCCTTACCGACGTCAAGGGTGTGGTGTTTGCCGGGCGCGATGCCGACATGGGCGAGAACATGGCCCGCTACGCGCATCCGACCGACGCGCGCACCCTGCCCGAGGTGCTGCCGGGCGCGGATGTGTTTCTCGGGTTATCGGCACCGCGCGTACTCAAGCCCGAATGGCTGGAGACGATGGCGGAGAAGCCGTTCATCCTGGCGCTCGCCAATCCCGAGCCAGAAATTCTGCCCGACCTCGCACGTGCCGTAAGGCCGGACGCGATCATCGCCACCGGCCGGTCGGACTACCCGAACCAGGTCAACAATGTCCTGTGCTTCCCGTTCATCTTCCGCGGTGCGCTGGATGTCGGTGCACGCGAGATCAACGAGGCGATGAAGGTCGCCGCCGTCGAGGCGATCGCCGAATTGGCACGCATCGAGGTGAGCGAAGTGGTGGCTGCGGCCTATGGCGGCGAAGCCCCGATGTTCGGTCCCGACTACATCATCCCGGCACCGTTCGACCCGCGCCTGATCCTGGTGGTGGCGCCGGCCGTGGCGAAGGCGGCGATGGATAGCGGCGTTGCCGAGCGTCCGATCCTGGATTTCGATGCCTACCGCGAAGACCTGAACGACGTCGTGTATCGCTCGGGCCAGGTGATGCGGCCGGTGTTCGAGGCGGCACGGAAATCGCCGAAGCGGATCGCCTATGCCGAAGGCGAGGACGAACGCACGTTGCGGGCAGCCCAGGCGGTGGTCGATGACCGCATTGCCCGCCCGGTCCTGCTCGGACGGCGCCACGTCATCGAGGCCAAACTGCGCAGCTTGGGGTTGAGGCTCGACCTCGACCACGATGTCGAGGTGATCGACCCCGATACGTCGGAGGTGTTCGATCCGCTGGTCGAGGAGTACCAGCATCTGATCGGACGCCGCGGCCTGCCGATGCAGGCAGCCGCGCGTGCGCTTCGGCGGCGGCCGACGATCGCGGCCTCGATGCTGCTGCGGGCCGGACTGGTGGATGCGGCCGTGGTGGGCGGTCTCAGCAGTTGGTGGCAACAGGTCAAATACGTGCTGCCGGTCATACCGCCGCTGAACTCCGCCAACCGGGTCTATGCGTTGACCGCGCTGATCCAGGGCAACGGCGCGCTGTTCTTTTGCGATACCCACATGGTGGTCGATCCGACACCGGATCAGCTCTGCGAGATGACGCTGCTGGCGGCGGAAGCGGTACGGATGTTCGGGATCGTGCCACGAGCGGCGCTGCTCTCGCATTCGAATTTCGGCTCCAGCGACAGCCCGTCGGCGCGCAAGATGCGCAATGCCTTGGCGCTGATCCGGGCAGCCGCTCCCGACCTCGAAGTGGACGGCGAGATGCAGGCCGACACCGCCCTCAGCGAGGCGTTGCGGATGCGGACCGTGCCGGACAGCAGGCTTACCGGATCGGCGAATCTACTGATCATGCCGTCGCTCGATGCGGCCAACATCAGTTTCTCGCTGTTGAAGGCGGCCGCCGAGGGCCTTCAGGTCGGGCCGATCCTGCTTGGCGTGAGCAAACCGGTCCATGTGCTGACCCAGAGCGTGACCGCGCGCGGCATCGCCAACCTGACCGCTCTGATCGGCGCGCAACTGGTGGCGACACCCTGACACGCATCCTGGTTACCGCCTTCGAGGCGTTCGGCGGTGAAACGGTCAATCCGTCCCAGACGGCTATTGCCCTGTTGCGAGGGTCGGCGCTCCCGGGGGTAGAGCTACGCACGCTGTCCCTGCCGACCTGCTTCGGGCAGTCGCTCGCGTCGATCGAGCGAACGCTCGATGAGTGGCCAGCCGAAATAGTGCTGGCGGTCGGCCTGGCCGGCGGGCGATCCGGACTGACCGTGGAGCGGGTCGCCATCAATCTCGACGATGCGCGTATCGCGGACAACGCCGGACAGCAGCCGATCGACCAGCCGGTGGTGGCGGGCGCGCCGGCAGCCTACTTCAGCACGCTCCCGGTCAAGGCGATGGTCGCCGCCATCCGGGTCGCCGGCATCGAGGCGGCGGTATCGCACAGCGCCGGCACGTTCGTCTGCAACCACGTATTCTTCGGGCTGAGCCATATGGCCGCGACGAGCAGGCCGGGTTTGCGCTGCGGTTTCATCCATATTCCGTGGGCGCCGGAACAGGCCGAACGCCATGGCGGGCCGTCGCTGGACGCGGCGAGCGTGGCACGTGGTCTGGCCGCTGCGTTGATCGCGATCGAACTCGGTGCACCCGATCCGGCGATCTCGGAAGGCGCGCTGTCGTAAACACCCGGTTCGTATCGCGGGTGCTTCCTGCGATAATGGCCCATGAACGACTTCATCACGACGCATACCGCTATCGCCACCGCGCCGCTGGTCCCGGAAATCCGCCTGCATCTCGCGACCGGTATCACCCCGATCTGGCAGGCGTCCGAGGACTGGCTGGAAAAAACCGGGATCGAGCCGCCGTTCTGGGCGTTTGCCTGGCCCGGCGGTCAGGTCATCGCACGGCATGTGCTGGATCATCCCGAGACGGTCGCGGGGCGGCGCGTTCTCGATTTCGCGGCGGGTGGCGGGATTGCCGCGATTGCCTGCGCGCGGGCCGGCGCGGCTCGCGTCGAGGCGGCGGAAATCGACCCTCTGGCGATCGCCGCAATCGGCCTCAACGCGTCGCTGAATGACGTATCGGTTGTGCGGCTCGCCGAAGATGTGGTCGGAGCGGCTGCCCGCTGGGACCTGATCCTGTGCGGGGACGTGTGTTACGAGGCACCGATGACGCGGCACATCCTACCCTGGCTTCGGACGATGGCGGAAACGGTGGAAGTGTGGGTCGCCGATCCGGGGCGAGCCTATCTGCCGACCGATGGCCTGGTCGAAATCGGGAGCTGGGATGTGGAAACATCGCTCGAACTGGAAGACCGTACGATGCGGCCAACACGGTTGTTCCGACTGCAACCAAAGCGATGATGCCGCGCATGCGTCCATCGTGATCGATTATTTTGAACCTGAACGCAGCCACGACTTGCTATCTCGCGTTGCAGCCTGGAACACGCTTCACGTCTTCGGGACCTTTATAGTACCAGTCTGAATTTTGCCTGATTCCTTCGCGATCCTGTCATTCGAGGCGAGATCGCGACGAAAGACGAAAGCGGCTTGCAACCACAAGATCGAGGTTTGTCATGAAGAAGTTTGTCGTATTGCCGATCGCCCTGGCGGTGTCGCTCGGTACTGTCATGCCGATAGCGCCTGCTTCCGCAGAGCCGGGCGGATGCCTGAAATATGGAGCCGCCGGTGCCGTCGGCGGTCACCTGGCACATCATGGCGTACTCGGGGCAGCAGGCGGCTGTGCCACGGGCATGTATATGCGTCACCGCTATCGGAAGCAGCAGCGCCAGGATGCGGCAGCCTATCGCCAGGGCCAGACGCAGCAGAATTCCGGTCCTCAGTATCAGAACCAAAATCAGAATCAGAATCAGGACCAGAACACCAACAACCAGTTGCGCTAAGTCTGCACTGGATCCTGATAAACAACAGGCCGCCCTCGGGCGGCCTGTTTCGTTTCACGCACGTGATCGACGTTTCACGTGAAACAATTACCTAGTCGTCATCATGATCATCGTCATCCCCGCCGGTCCGGGCCAGACTGCCAGTTACGTGCGGCAGCGATACATCGCCGCTGCCGTGATGGCTTGATGTCCCGCTACCTATAATCGCCTGTATAGTCAGGTCGCCGGAGCCACGCCGAACCGCGGTCAGTTTACCGATCGTGCCGGCGCGTATGGCAATGTCACCCGACCCACTACCGATCAACCGCACAGCGTCGGCCGTAACTGACCGAATGGTGATGTCGCCGCTACCCAGCGTGCTGGCATCGAGACGACCCGTCACCATACCCATCGTCAGGTCACCGCTTCCGGTAAGTTCGACATGCGCAGTGTCGACCGTCGCGCCGCCTGTCGATACATCGCCGCTGCCGACGCCTGTCACCGACATCCGCGACACCTGCCCTTGCTTGATCTGCAACTCGCCGGAGCCCAACAGTTCCACGTCCAGTTCGCCGGAAATTTCGTCGATGACGACATCGCCGCTTCCGCGCTGGTGATCCACAAGACGTCCCACGCTCGCCAGCCGAACCGTGCCGCTGCCCGACCCGTCGATCGCGACCGGACCGGTGAAACGGCCACCGTGAATATCGACGTCGCCGTGCTGCACGATGCGGAGAGAGCGGCTTGGGTCTACCCGAAGAATAAAGTCGGCATCATTGCCGCCATGACATGAGTTAAGCTGACTGACCATACCGCCGTCGGTGGCGACCGCCTGCAGCATTTCGTTCTGGCCATGCCGGACCGACAGCGTCGCATCCTTGCCGAGATCCGCCGTCGGCAGAAGCGTCACCGTGCCGGCGCAGGGAAGATCGACGTTCAGCGTGTCCCCTTCGATCGAAAATCGCCGTATCGGATCGCCGGAAGCAGATTGCGGCAGCGTTTCCTCAGGAGAG
The DNA here is from genome assembly GCA_050954785.1 of Janthinobacterium lividum. GTDB lineage: Bacteria > Pseudomonadota > Alphaproteobacteria > Acetobacterales > Acetobacteraceae > Lichenicola. The sequence goes on from JBPBQO010000001.1 coordinate 20,929, forward strand.
ATCCGCGACAGACGGATATCGGACAGCGCCTTGTCGATCGTCAAATTAAAAGAGTCGGATGCGTGGTGGTGACCGGTCGCACGATGCGCCGACCCGCTGAACAGCACCCAGGGCACTGCGACGATGCCGATGATCAGGAACGCGGCACGACGACGCCGCATCCGGATATCGTCGGCGCGGGCGAAGTCGTGGATCGGGAACAGCGGCATGCGCCTACTCGCCCATGCGGCGGAAACCGCGATGCAGCTCGAAATCCGACGAGGTCACGAACGCCTCGATATTCTTCAGCCTCGGCTCCAGCGTTTCGAAACGATGCCGCAACAACGCCCAGTTCTGGCTGAGCGGCTGGTCTCGAACAGTGCTGCCGGAACCCTGGCGGTGGCTGCTGGACTGGCCGGCGCTCTCGTAGCGGGAGCGCTGTGCGGGCAGGCGACGGCGCAACAACAACGCCAGCGCGAGGTAGGCGAGCCCGGTCGGCAGGATCATGAAGATCACCGACATGGCTCTGATCAATGGCAACGGCAGATCGAGATCCTCGGCCAGGCCGGCGCAGATGCCGGCGGCGACCGCGCCCTTGTCCTGGCGCCAGAACCGGGGCGGAATGCCGTGTGCGAATGGGTCGTTCATGACTGTGTTCCCCGCCTCACAGCGGCATCCGGCTGCGCCACCCGGCAAGCTCGTTATCCAGGATGCGTTCCAGGTTCTCGACCCGCTGTTCCATGCGGCGGGCGATCTCGTTCATGTCCTGCAGCACGCGCTGGTCCTCGACGCCAAGCCCTTGGGCACCGATCGCCCTGATCGTGCGGTCGTGCCTCAGCTTCACGACCCAGGCACCAAAGGCAAACGGCGCGACAACCGCGACCAGACCAACAAAATCCACGATACGATTCCCGCCAAGAATGGCTGCTAGAGGGACGATATCCATACGCACATACCCTTAGGGATCAGGAGCCCGGTGCTTCGATACGGCGGCGCAGCCTGGCTTTCATCGCGTCGAGTTCGCTATCGACCGCGGTGTCGGCCTCAAGCCCCTCGATTTCCTGCTCCAGCGTGCGCTTGCCCAGATCATACGACTCCGCACGCCCTTCCAGCGCATCCAGATTACGCTCGATCTGCTCGAAGCGGCCAAATGCGTCGCTGATGCGCCCGTCATGCAGGCGCTCGCGCAGCTTCACGCGCGAGGTGGCGATGCTGGTCCGTGACAGCAGCGCCTGCTCACGCGACTTGGCGTCGGCGAGCTTGGCCTGCAGTTTGGCGATGTCGTCGTTCTGGTGCGACAGCCCGGTCATGATCTGCGACAGCTGACCCTGCAGAGCCTCGCGGGTCTTGATCAGGTGGGTTCGCGCCTGCAAGGCACCGCGCGCCAAATCCTCGCGACCATGCGTGAGGGCGAGTTCGGCCTTGCGCTCCCATTCCGCCTCGTCGCGGGTGAGGGTGCCGATCCGGCGCTCGATCTCCTTGCGCTCGGCGATGGTCTGGACCGCCGACGAACGCACTTCGACCAGGGTATCCTCCATCTCCTGAATGATCAGGCGGATGATCTTCCTGGGATCCTCGGCACCGGCGACGATGGCATTGATGTTGGAGTTCACTATGTCGGACAGACGGGAGAAGATGCTCATGGCGGCCTCCATCACGAGGATCGGACGCAAAGCTCGTCCTTGATCTCCAGTGAGAGCAGCTTCCGTGCCAACCGGTGCCGATCTTGGCATGATGTGCAACCGATTGATTCGAATGCCTTAAATCTTCGGCTTGCGCTGCAGGTCAAGGCCGGCAAGAGTGGCACGCATGGCCGCGATGGCCCGGAGACCCAAACATTGGCGCGTTCGGCCATCCTGCCTGCCGACACCATGACGCCGATCGGCGAGGCACCTGCCTTCCGTGACATGCTGGCGCATATCTCGCTTGCCGCCCCGCTCAACCGTCCGGTCCTGGTGGTCGGGGAACGTGGAACCGGAAAGGAGCTGGTGGCGAGCCGCCTCGCCTATCTGTCGCAGCGCTGGGACAAGCCGTTCATCAAGCTGAACTGCGCCGTGCTCGGCGAGGCGCTGCTGGACAGCGAGCTGTTCGGCCACGAGGCCGGCTCGTTCACCGGTGCCTCGCGCCGCCGCGCCGGACGGTTCGAGCTTGCCGATGGCGGCACGCTGTTCCTGGACGAGATCGCGACCGCGTCGATGGCAGTGCAGGAAAAGCTGCTGCGCGTCATCGAATACGGGACGTTCGAGCGGGTCGGCGGCAACGATCCGCAGCAGGTGGATGTGCGTGTGGTTGCCGCCACCCACGCCGACCTGCCGGCACTGGTCAGGGCGGACCGGTTTCGCGCCGACCTGCTGGACCGGCTCGCGTTCGACGTGGTCGTGGTTCCGCCCATGCGCGATCGCCCCGAGGATATCCCCCTGCTTGCCGGCCATTTCGCGTTGCGCATGACGCGCGAACTGGGTCGCGAGTTGTTCGCGGGGTTTGCTCCGGACGCGATGGCAACGCTGAAATCGCATGACTGGCCCGGCAACGTCCGCGAGCTGCGCAATGCCGTCGAGCGCAGCGTCTATCGAATGCAGGACCCGAAGAAGCCGCTTTCCCGGATCGTGCTGGACCCGTTTCCGAAAAGCTCGACGCCTGCGATGGCGGCTTCGTCATCGGCGCCATCGGTCTCCAGGCCGGCTGCAGCCGACCCAGTCTCAGGCGATTTCCTGTCCCGTACACGACAATACGAGTCTCGGCTGTTGAGCGAAGCCATGGAAGCGAGCCGGTTCAACCAGCGTGTCGCCGCCACGTCCCTCGGCCTCACCTACTATCAACTTCGCCATTACCTCAAGGTACACGGACTGCCGGGACGCCAGGCAGGCATCCCGGTGCCGGGCGAACCGTCAGCTACATGATCTTGTTGGATGCCAGGACGAGACGTGGAGTTGCGGTGTAATCCTGCGGAAACAACTGTTTCAGCGCCTCGACCTTCGGCATGTCGTTGATGGCGATGTAAGCCGCATCGGGATTATGGGCGAGATAATCCTGGTGATAGGACTCCGCCGGATAGAAGCCGCCGATCGGATCGACGCGGGTGACGATCTTGTCGCCATAAGCGTGCGCCGCATCGAGCTGCGCGATATAGGCCCGCGCCGCGCCTGCTTCGGCCGGCGTGCTGGTCCAGATCTCCGAGCGATACTGGCTGCCGCTGTCCGGGCCCTGCCCACCGACCTGGGTCGGATCGAGCGCAACCGAGAAGAATATCTGCATCAGTCGGGCACGCGAGATCCGGGCCGGATCATAGGTTACCTGGACAGACTCGGCATGGCCGGTGGTGCCGGTGCTGACCGCCTCGTACTGCGCAGTATCGGCCTGGCCGCCGGTGTAACCCGAGATTGCCCGGGTCACGCCCTTCACATGCTCGAATACACCTTGGACGCCCCAGAAACAGCCGCCCGAGAAGGTCATGGTCTGTGGTCCGGCAGATGCCTCCGAGCCCACAGTGGCCGAAGCCTGTTGTGCAAACGCCGGCACGAGACGAGGCGCCTCCTCCGCATGGCTTGGACGTGTCCCCGACAGCAACAGGGATGCAGGCAATGCCGCAACGGCACCCAACAGCAATACCCGCTTGGAAAGACGAGAAATGTTCATGACCGTTCCTCCACTACGCCCCCTGGGGCGGTTTGGCGCCGGGCGCCGGCTTGAAGCTGAGCGCGACGCCGTTCATGCAATAGCGCAGGCCGGTGGGAGCCGGACCGTCATCGAACACGTGGCCAAGATGGCTTGCGCAACGGGCACAATGAATCTCGGTGCGCTGCATCCCCATCGACCCGTCCTGGCGTTCGACCACTGCATCGGGCAGTGGCTTCCAGAAAGATGGCCAGCCGGTGCCACTGTCGAACTTGGTTTGGGACGCATAGACCGGATTGCTGCAACCCAGGCACTCATAGGTGCCCTTGGAATAGAAATGGTTGAGCGGACTGGAGAACGGCGCCTCCGTGCCTTCCTCGCGCAGCACATCGAATTGCGCCGGCGACAGCATGCGGTGCCATTCCGCGTCCGTGTGCTGGACCGGAAACGATCCGGCATTCGGCGTTGCAGCCTGACCGGCGGAAGCCAGGGCCCGCAACGGTGCCAGCTTCCATGCGACCACGCCGACGGCCAGGATAGAAGCCGTCTGCAAAAGCTGCCTTCGAGTTCCGGTTGACGTCACGATCGATAGTCCTGTTTGTCCAGAACATAGGATATTGGGTGTCGGACGACCTGAAAACAGCGGTTCAGCCGTGCAAAATAGCATGGTGATGCTGCAGACTCGACTGCATCCAATACACTCTCGACAGCGTAGTGGCGCCGGCGCACGGTTACATGGCCAACGGATATGGACGTCATGACCCTGCTGTTTGGCCTGATTGCCATCCTGGCGCTGATCGGAATGAGCGTCCTGATTTCGCTCTCCGAAATTTCATTCGCTGCCGCCCGCGAGGTCAGGCTGCGTACTCGCGCCGAGGCAGGCGACATCCGCGCAACCCGATTCCTTGCCCTGCGGCGCAATGGTGGCCAGGTCGTCACGGTGCTGCAGATCTGCCTGAACGCGGTCGGCATTCTGGGTGGCATCGCCAGCGACGGACTGATTGCCCCTCCCCTGGCCGCGTTGCTGACGCGGCTCGGGCTATCGCATGGTGCCGCCCTCAACCTTGGGTCGGTGCTGGCCTTCTGCCTGGTGACCGGACTGTTCGTGCTGTTCGCCGATCTGCTGCCGAAACGCATCGCGATGCTGTCGCCGGACCGGGTGGCGCTGGCGATCGGCTGGTTCCCGGTCCTGGCGCTGAGACTGCTGTTCCCGTTGGTCTGGGTGTTCAGCCACATCGCCGACGCAATCCTACTTGCCATGCGGGTGCCGATCACCAGTGCGGCCGATCCGGTGACGCCGGAGGATCTGCGGGCGATCCTGGCCGCCGGTACCGCGTCCGGCGTGCTGCTCGAGAAGGAGCATCGGCTGATCCAGAACGTGCTGGGTTTGCAGGACCGTTCCGTCACCTCGGCAATGACGCCGCGCGACGCGATCGTCTACCTCGACCTGCAGGAAAGCCTGGAGAGCCAGCGCGACAAGGTGCGGGCACGACCCTATTCCCGCTATCCGCTGTGCGACAACGGACTCGACACCGTGGTCGGCAGCGTGCGCGCCGAGGACGTATTGGCCGTGATCGTCGGCGAGACGCTGCCCGGCCTGGACCCGGCTTCGCCCGAAACGCCAGGCAGCATCATGGGCCGCATGCGCCGCGAGGTGCTGTCGCTGCCCGACACGCTGGACCTGTGGGAGACGCTGGCACAGTTCGAGGCACACGGTGCAGGCTTCGCGTTGATCGTCAGCGAATATGCCGTCGTAGTCGGCATCATCACCTTCAAGGACATCATGGGTGCGCTGATGAACGGGCTCGCCAATCCGTTCGAGGAACAGGCGATCGTGCTGCGCGACGAGAATAGCTGGCTGGTCGACGGCATCGCCGATCTGGGCGAAGTGATAAGGGCTCTCGGCATCGATCGTCCGCGCGAGCTGGCGCCGGCAACCGGCTCATACGAGACCATCGGCGGTTTCGTCATGCACCGGCTGCGCCGGGTGGCGCGCAAGGCGGACCGGATCGAGGCCGCCGGCTTCACCTTCGAGGTGGTGGATGTCGAGGGCTTCCGGATCAACCAGTTGCTGGTGACCCGCCGCACATGAGCCTGGGTCCCACCAGCAACGACCTGCTGAAACAGGCACGGGAAAGCCTGGACGATGCGCGCCTGCTGGCCGAGCACCGGCGACGCAACGAGAGCGTGCTGACCCGGCTGGCCCTGCACCAGGCGCTGCAGGCGATCAGCATCTCCGAAGGTCTCGATGCCAACGACGATCTTCGCCTGGACACGCTGCTGAAGCGCGTGCCCGACGACCATCCGCAAGCCGGTTTGCTGGCGAAGCTGCGGTCGGAGGATGCACAGACGATCGCCGCCGTCGCCGGACTGGTCGAGGCACTCGGCAAACCAAAGCCGGCTATCAGGCCGAAGCCTGTACCGTCGCAGATCGAGAACGATCCCGACGACGCTCCGGAACCTGACGAACCCGGTCACGACGAGCTCGATCTGTCCGCATTGACGGCGTTGGGAACATCCCCACAGGGCCATGGGCGTGCCGAACCGGCCTCGAGCTTTCCGTCGGCGGCGTTCTGGTCGCTGATGGATCGGTGGGGAATCGAGGACCTCGATGCGCTGGCGCTGGTCGGTCATGACGGTGGCCTGACCAGGAAAGGCACCCGCCCGCGCTTCCGCCTGCAGGGTGCCGAGGCCCATCGCTATGCCGCGCTGCGTGCATTGGACACGGCGCTGTCGACGCTGGGCCAGGAACCGACCCACTTCCTCCACACGAAGCAGACGCGGGCGCCGTTCAACGGTAACACGCCACTCGCCTTGTTGCACCGCGACGGCGCGGACGGCGCTCGATCGTTGATCCGCGACCTGACCCGCCAGGGGTTTCAGGCTGGCCTGAAGCAGGCACTTGAACAGAATTGATGGATCAATCTGAGTTCTGGACCCGCGCATAGGTGGATCGTCATTCGGAAGCGGACATAGGTGATTCGATTTATCGATGACCGCTTTGAGCCTTATTCGCGGTCGTTCCAGAGATGCAGCCGGTTTTCAAGATCGGATCGCAGTCATAAGTGAACGCGATAGAGAAAGCCGCCCTGAAAGCGTTTTGTATATTTTCTGATGCGAATACGTCAGTTGTAAGATAACGCTGCGAATGTGCGTAGATCATTTGCTAATTTCCGAATAACCGGTTTCCACTGTCCGAGCACGTTCTGACGGTAAATACGCATGGTTGGATACCAGGGCGAATTTTCCTGACCTGCCAGCCAACGCCAATCATGGTTGAAGCGATCCAGCAGCCAAGTCGGCTTACCTAAAGCAGCCGCGAGATGGGCAACGGACGTATCCACCGAAATCACCAGATCCAGGTTGGCGATCAGCGCCGCGGTATCCGCCATATCGGCAACGCTGGGCATGAGATCGATGAACGGCAGGGTCCTGGGAACGCGACCATCCTTCTGCAGACTGAACAACGTGACATCCGGTATGTTCAGAAGAGGCTGTAGCAAAGAGGGATCTAGCGATCGTTGCCGATCGACGCTCCTGAGCTGCGCCACCCCATGTTGTGGGTTGCCCGACCAGACCAGACCCACCCGAAGACCCTTCCCCTGTTTCACGGCGGGATGCGCCTCCCATCGCTCGATATCTGCCGCTTCCGGCTGGAGGTAGGGAATCACATCGGGGATGGTTTGCACCGACGTGGCGAAGGCTGCCGGTAGGCTCATCATGGGAATCTGGAAATCGAAGCGAGGCAGGGTCTGCCCCTGAGCCACGACGGTGATGTTCGGTCCAAGGCTGCGACACAGCCTCACAAGCGGCGACTGCACCTGGAGGGTCACGTCAAGGCCCAACGCTGCCGCGATCGGTACATACCGGCAGAACTGGATACTGTCGCCGAGGCCTTGCTCTGCGTAAACCAGGAGCCGTCCCGTTGGTTCGGATGGTCCCGGCCACCGAGGCTGGGAAGAGGCGCGGTAGGCAGGCGCCACCTCGGGGTTGCGGATCCGCCACTCCATCTCCTTCCACCCGCTCTCGAATTTGCCCTGCATCAGTAGAACGAAGCCGAGGTTGGTGTGAGCCAGAACATTGTCGGGGTCGAACTCGATCACACGTCGAAGGCTCGCAACCGAGTCCTCGTATCTACCCAGTTCGCGCAAGACGATCGCCAGGCCGATGCCGGCGTCTGGATGGCATGGATCGACCCGGATCGCCTGCCGGAAGTGCAGTAGTGCATCCTCGCGGTCACTCGTCTCGATCAGGGCGTGCGCTAGATTGGAGTGATACGGGGCGAAGTCAGCCGTAATCGCGATCGCTTTCCGATAGAGTGGTATGGCCTGCCTATCGCGCCCTGTTTGATGAAACAGGAAGGCGAGCATGTTGAGCGCATCGGCATGCCGCGGGGACACGGCGAGCACTTGGCGATAGAACCGCTCTGCTTCCGGGAGCCGATTTGCGCCGTGAAGACGCACTGCCTCGGCGAAGAGTTGGGTTGGATGCATATCCTTGACCTAGACCGCAGTCACGTGAACAACGCCGCCCGCAGTGACAGGAAACATCTTCATAACGGTATTCACAAGGCCCAGCAGCGAGCAGTGCAAGCTCGATATTCTTATGGCTCAGAACCGCGATATCCATGAGTCGGCGGACACGTCGATTACACGACCGCACGCTCAAACATGCTACCGTCGCGCTGTATCGCCACGAGGGCCGCAATCGGTTCGAAGCTATCGAGAGCCAAGCCAGCAATCGTAGGTACTTGTATGTGCCTGCGGCCTGCCACTCTTGCAATGAAGTCGCTTTTTAGCGCGCGATTGAGGCGGCTGGAATAATTGCAGATTGCCTCGAAGGTCGGCGGGCTGTCTAATCCAATCGTTATAAACAAGGACCTCGACCTGACACATGCTCGATTTGCTTTGGAATGGCGTGCTGATCGGGATCGGTGCCACAGTGGTCATGGACATCTGGGCGATCGCCTTGGCCCAGTTTCCTGGGGAGAGCATGCCGAATTGGGGACCGGTCGGGCGCTGGTTCTGTCATCTGCCTCGCGGAACGATTTTCCATCCGGATATCGGAGCGTCCGAACTCTATGCCCGCGAGTCCGCCGTCGGCTGGATCGGCCATTACGCGGTCGGTATTCTCTATGGCATCATTTTTCTGCTTGTCATGGGCCAGAACTGGCTTGCACATCCGACGTTCCTGGCCGCTTGGGTATGGGGGATCATCACCGTCGGCGCAGGCTGGTTCCTGTTGCAGCCGGGATTGGGAATGGGATGGGCTGCATCCAAAACGGCCAACCCAACAAAGGTACGAGTCATGAATCTGGTCGCTCATAGTTGGTTCGCTGTCGGCATGTACGGTACGGCACTCCTGTTACGCTAGCAGCACGCTAAGGAGCGTGCGCAGAGCCGAGAACTGCGCGATGCTGCCTGAATCGTCCAGATCATCGTCGTCCCGCAAGCTGCCGTATCTCATCCGGAATCTTGCGCTATCGACGCTTGCCTTCGTGTGGCCCTGTTCACCCGGCATGGCGGATGGAGTGCAGACGAACCCGGGACGGGAACAGACGACACTTCCGGCCTCGGCCACGATCGACGCACTGGCCGAACGTACGCTTCGACTGTTCAACGTTCCGGGCCTGGCGCTTGCGATCGTGCAGGACGGTCATACGGTGTTTGCGCGCGGCTACGGAGTGCGCGACCGAGAACGGAACATGCCGGTCGATCCGCAGACGATCTTCGGAATCGGCTCGATCACGAAATCATTTACCGCCGCTTCCCTGGCTCTTCTTGTCGATCAAGGTGCGATCAAGTGGGACGACCGGGTCATCGACCATCTGCCCGAGCTGCAACTCTTCGACCCCTATGTGACGCGCGAGCTGACGATACGCGACCTGCTCTCCCATCGGAGCGGCCTCGGCGAAGGCGCGGGCGACCTGATGCTGTTCTCGCGCAGCCAGTTCACCCGCGAGGAAGCGGTCCATAATCTTCGTTTCCTGCCTTTGACCACCAGCCTGAGATCCCACTTCGCCTACAACAACATGATGTTCGTGGTCGCCGGCCTGCTGGTCGAACGTGTCTCCGGCGAACGCTGGGAACGCTTCGTGCAGGAGCGTCTGCTGGATCCGCTCGGTATGAGCGGCTGCCATGCCGACCCGGTCGCGGCTCTCGCCCATCCGGTGCAGAACGCCGACATCGCGGTGGGGTATCATGAAATCGACACGACACTGATGAAGCTGCCGTCGGACCCTCTCAAGGCCGCGGCGCCGGCCGGCGGCATTCTGTGCAACGCGGATGGAATGGCGCGCTGGATGCGCCTGCAACTCGGAGGCGGGTCGATCGACGGCCGTCAGATCCTGAGCCGCACGCAGCGCGACGCGATGTGGACGCCGCAGACGATATTGCCGCCCGGTTCGACCGCTGCCCTGAGCCGGCAACATTTCCGCAGCTACGGGCTCGGCTGGTTCCTGGAGGATTTCAAGGGCGACGAGCGGATCTGGCACAGCGGCACCGTCGCCGGCATGGTCACCCTCGTCTCGTTGCTGCCGGAGCGCGGCACCGGCTTCGTCGTGCTGACGAACCAGGAAGACAGCAGCGCGACCAATGGGCTCGTGGCGGCACTCACGGAGGCAGTCCAGGGCGGCACGTTCGATTGGCTCGGCGAGTACAAGCGTCGCGAACAGGCAGCAGGTGCCGCAAGGGATCGTCAAGCCGTCGATCTGCCCGGGTCGGCGGCCCGCCCGTTCCTGCACCCACCGGCGGCAGAGCTTGCGGAGTATTCGGGGAACTACCGTGATTCCTGGCGCGGTCTGTTCACGATCGGCTTGCAGGACGGGCACCTGCGGCTTCGCGTTTCACAGGCCGACGATCTTGCCGGTTCGATGGAAGCCTTGCCGCACGATCTGTTCGTCGTGCATTGGGACGATCGTGCCTTCAACGGCAGCGACGACGCCTACATCCAGTTCCACCGCGATCCCGGCGGCCGGATCGTTTCCGCAAACATGCGCCTGATCGGGTCGGATTTCAGTTTCGACATTCAGGATCTCGACCTACTTCGCCAACCTGCCTGACGTCGCATTCCTCCGTGAACGGTGTTTCGGAGGACTGTCCTGCCCGTCCGCCATGACGGCCGGCGGTTCCTCGGGGGGATCGTGCCTGGTCAGGCCGATATAAGGCGATGACGGCGGCACCTGCGTCTTTCGAAACTGGCGCAGCCTGCGCAACACCTTCGTCCGGGCATTCCGCAGATGCACCAGCAGCGCCTCGGCGGCCGCTTCCCCGTCGCCCTGCTGCAGGGCCGCGAGGACGCGGTCATGTTCGCGCATGAACGGATCGGTTGTCGGCAATGCTCCGGCATGATGCAGGATGTGCTTGCTCGAGATGATGATGCAGCGGGTTCGTGTCAGGGCTGCCAGCAACTCGGGATTGCCGGCAAAGGACGGACAGACGACATGCAGATCGTGTTCGAGCCGATCGAGCTGTTCGGCGCTTGCATCCGGATAGACGCGCATCGCGTCCCGCAGGCCGCTGCGCATGTGCGCCAGAACTCCGGCGGGTATGTGCGTCGCCGCGAGGCGCAGCATCGCCGGCTCCAGGAGTTCGCGCAGCGCGTAGAGGTCGCGCACGCGCTGGTCGTCCAGGGGCACGGTGATCCAATGCGCGCGCCGGTCCTTGGTCAGGATGCCGGTCGCCTGGATGCGCACCAGCACGTCGTGTCCGACCGTGCGGCCGATGCCGTAATGGCGCGCCAGCTCCACCTCGTTGACCCGATGGCAGCCGAACACCGACGCCCGGACCAGCTCGTGCTCGACCGCATGATAGACCGTCTGCCAGGCCCAAACCTTGGCCGGTGCTTCCGGAAGCTGGGCGATGTCGGCAGGGTCCAGCCGCCGTCGCTCCGGTGCGGCGCTGCCATCGCCCACCACGACGCCGCGTCCCTGGAAGCGGCTGACCGCAGCCTCGTCCAGCAGCAGGTCCAGCGCCTGGCGCACGGGCGTGCGACTGGAGCCGAACAGCTCGGCGATGCCGCCTTCAAGCAGCACCGTGCCCGCCGACAACCGGCCAGTTCGGATGCTCTGGCGCAGTGCCTCGGCAATGACCTCGTAGCTGCGACGCGCCGCCATGCCTACATTACGGCGCCGACCTGCCATGGCACGAACTCGTTGTCGCCGTAGTCCAGTTGTTCGCTCAGGCTGGCCTCACCCGAGGCGATCGCCAGGATGCGCTCGAAAATGCGCAGGCCCGCCGCCTCGATGCTGTCGGTGCCATCGACGATGCCGCCGCAGTCGATATCCATGTCGTCAGCCATGCGCTCGTACATCGGCGTGTTGGTGGCGATCTTGATGCAGGGCGCGGGCTTGAAGCCGGAGGTCGAGCCGCGACCGGTGGTGAAGCAGATGATGGTACAGCCGCCCGCCACCTGCCCGGTTACCGCCGCCGGATCGTAGCCGGGCGTGTCCATGAACACGAAGCCATGCGCGGTAATCGGCTCGGCATATTCATACACCGCCTCGAGCTGGGAGTGCGGACTCTTGGCGACGGCGCCCAGCGATTTTTCCAGGATGGTGGTCAGTCCGCCCGCCTTGTTGCCGTGCGACGGGTTGTTGTTGAGCTCGGCATTGTTGCGCGCCGCATAGTCGCGCCACCAGTCGATCCGGGCGAGCAGCTTCTCGGCCACCGCCGGGCTTGCCGCGCGACGGGTCAGCAGATGCTCGGCGCCGTAGATTTCGGGAGTTTCCGCCAGCACCGCGGTACCGCCGTGCCGCACCAGCAGATCCGCCGCATATCCCAGCGCCGGATTGGCGGAAATGCCGGAATATCCGTCCGAGCCGCCGCATTCGAGCGCCAGCACCAGGGCGGAGGCCGGCTGTGTCGTGCGCGTGGCGGCACCGACGGTATCCAGCATCGAGCCGATCGCATCGATCGCCGCGGCAATCGTTTTTCGTGTGCCGCCGGCTTCCTGGATCGTCATGGTGCGCAGCAGCGGGCCCTCGGCAAGGCCGCGCGCCTGCAGGAACGCCGGAATCTGGTTGGTCTCGCAGCCCAGCCCGATCATCAGCACGCCGTTGACGTTCGGACTGGTGGCGTAGCCTGCCAGCGTCCGGGTCAGATAAAGGTAGCCTTCGGTCTTCATGTTGATCGCGCAGCCGCCGCCGTGCGTCAGCGCGATCACGCCGTCGATGGTCGGATGGTCGGCGAGGCCGCCCTTGTTGTTGAAATGGTCGGCGACGGCGCGGCAGACGGTGGCGGAACAATTCACCGACGAAATCACCGCGATGTAGTTGCGCGTGCCGACCCGGCCGTCGGCGCGCAGGAAGCCCTGGAACGTGGCGCGCTCGGCTTCAGGCAGCAAGGCAGCCGGTTCGGCATCGACGCAGAACTCGTGCGCCAGGGCGAAGTCGCGCATTTCCAGTCGCTCGGTGTGTACGTGCTGGCCCGGCTCGATATCCTGTGTCGCGGTGCCGATCACCTGGCCATACTTGCGCACCGTGTCGCCGGCGGCAATGCGCTGGATGGCGACCTTGTGGCCCCTTGGAACCGGCTCGGACGCACGCAGCCGGTCCGGCTCCAGCCACTCGCCGGGCTCGATGGGTCGTCTGGCGACGGCCACGTTGTCCCGTGCATGCAGGATGATGATCGACGACGCCATGATTGTCCTCTGGATTCCAGGCGGTCCGGCGTAGGCCCGGATATCGCGTGTTCCAACAATTAATGACTTTCGCACGCAAAGCGCAAATTTTACCGGGGAGACCGTTGCGTCGCGCAGGCGATGTGCGCAATGCTTCCGGCAGACAGAACCGGCGCAAAGTCCGGTCGTCGGGGAACAGATCCATGACCAAGGAATCCGGCGTGAGCCGCAGAAACCGGCTGCGTATGTCCATCCTGGCTGCCGGTCTGACCGCCTGCGCGACCGTGCCGGCCCTTGCCGCGGATGCAGGGCAATGTTTTCAGGCAGCGAGCGGCACCAGCGGCACGGTGAGCCTGCCGGCTAAGAAGGGTCCGTACCGGATCGCGTTCGCCAACGGCTATATCGGCAACGCCTGGCGGGTGCAGATGCTGCAGTCGCTGAAGGCCTATGCGTCCCAGCCAGCCGTGGCCAGCCAGATCAAGGAACTGCGCATCGTCAGCGTCGGCACCGACGTGTCGGCGCAGATCGCTGCGATGGACAATTTCATCAGTGCCGGTTTCGACGCCATCCTGATCGACGCCAACAGCCCGACCGCCTTCAAGCCGGTGATGCGCCGCGCCAAGCAGGCCGGCGTGCTGATCGTCAGCTTCGACAACACGCTCGACCGCACCGGCAAGGAAACCAACCTGGTACAGGTCAATCAGGATCAGGTCGCGATGGGCCGGATGATGGGCGACTGGCTCAACCAGACCATGAAGGACAAGAAGCACGTCCTGGAAGTGCGCGGCGTGCCCGGCAACAGTGTCGACCGCGACCGGCATGACGGGTTCCGCCAGGCGATGGCGGCGAACCCCGGTATCCAGATCACCGAGGTGGTCGGTAACTGGGACGACGGCACCGGCCAGAAGGCGGTCGCCGACTCTCTGGCGGTGAATGGCGCTGTCGACGGCATCTACACCCAGGGTGGCAGCATCGGTGTGACCCATGCACTGCTGGACAGCCACAAGCCGCTGATCCCGATCGGTGGCGAAGGCGAGAACGGCTTCCGCAAGTTGATCGTGGCAAACGCCAAGAACGGGCTGCTGGGCGAAAGCGCCGGACAGTCCCCCGCATTATCGGCAGTATCGCTGAAGGCGGCGATCGCGGTACTGCAGGGACAGACGGTGCCGGGCGAAATCAGCGTGCCGATCCCGGCGGCCAACTACAAGACGTTCGAGGCCGGCAAGAACTACTTTCCCGACCTCAGCGACACCTTCTTTGCAGCTCACGACTTTCCGGTCTGCGACATCAACATGACGGCGAACGACATCACCGGCCAAACCGGCAAATGAGCGTCGCCGCTTCGTCCGCGCCTACGACGGAGCGGCCGCCTCTGCTGGAGCTCTCCAGCATCGTCAAGCGCTATGGGCCGGTCACGGCTCTTGCGAACGGAATCCTGCGGTGCGAGGCAGGCTCCATCCATGCGGTGATGGGTGAAAACGGGGCTGGCAAGAGCACACTCATCAAGGTCATCGCCGGTGTCGTGGCGCCGACCGAGGGAGAGATGCGTGTCGATGGCGTGCCGGTCCGGTTTCGCGGGCCGGCCGACGCGCAGGATCACGGCATCGTCTGCGTGTTCCAGGAATTGTCGCTGCTGCCGGATCTCAGCGTTGCCGACAATATCGGCATCACGGCACCACCACGCCGTTTCGGCCTGATCGACCGGCGTGCGCAGAATGCGCGGGCGGAGCAGTTGCTCGCCGAGATCGGGTGCGAAGGGATCGATCCACGCGAGCGGGTTCGCGATCTGCCGCTGTCGCGCAGGCAGATGGTGGAAATCGCCAAGGCGCTCGGGCGCCGGCCGCGCCTGCTGATCCTGGACGAAGCCACCTCGGCCCTGACCGCGGACGACGTCGCCCGCGTCGTCACCCTGCTGAAGCGGCTGCGCGCCGAGGGCATGGCCATCCTGTATATCTCGCACCGCATGCACGAGATCCGCGAGCTTGCCGATACCTGCTCGGTGTTCGCCAACGGCCGCCATATCGAGACCTTCGCGCGCGGCGCCCGAAGCGAAGATGAAATCGTGCGGATGATGATCGGGCGCGAGCTGTCGCAACTGTTCCCGCCATTGCCGGTCCGCCCCGAGGGCGCGCTTCCATTGAAGCCGGTCCTGGAAACCCGTGATCTGTCATGGGAGAATCATTTGCGTGGTGTGTCGCTATCAGTGGCGCCCGGAGAGATTCTCGGGCTCGGCGGCCTGGACGGCCAGGGACAGCGCGAATACCTGCTGGCGCTGTTCGGCTGCCTGTCCGGCATGACCGGCGAAATCCGGATCGACGATATCCCGACGGTTCTCGGCAGTCCCAGGCAGGCGATGGCGGAACCCTCGCGGCTCGCCCTGATCCCCGAGGATCGCAAGACCGAGGGGCTGATGCTGCCGATGACGGTGGCCGAGAACCTCACCGCATCGACCTTGTCGCGATGGTGCCGGGGCCCGTTCCTGAACCGGGCGCGCGAGCGGGAGGCGGTGCAGGACATCGTCCGGCGCATGCAGATCAAGGCGGTGGTGGACCTGCCGGTCAGCACCTTGTCGGGCGGCAACCAGCAGAAGGTGGCGATCGGCAAGTGGCTGCTGGCCGGCCCGCGTGTGCTGCTGCTGTGCGACCCGACCCGCGGCATCGATGTCGGCACCAAGCAGGAAATCTATCGGCTGCTGCGCGAGCTGGCCGCGAACGGCACCGCGGTGCTGCTCTACACCACCGACTACGACGAGCTGATCGGCCTGTGCGACCGGGTCGCGATCTTCTACTCCGGCCGCATCACCCGCCTGCTGACACGCTCGTCGGATGGCGGCGGCATCACCGAAGAAGCGATCATTTCCGGAGCGCTCGATATCGGCAGCGAAATGACGGAGAGCGTGTCGTGAGTGGCTCGGCGTCCCGACTGTTCCTGCGCCACAACGCGCTGCCTTTGCTGGCGGCCGCGATCTTCGCTGCCATGTTCGGGCTGTATCTCGCGCTGCAACCACATGGCATCCATACCGATGTGCTGATCACCGCATCCAACAAGGGCGTGCTGCTGGCCCTGGTCGCGGCGGCGCAGACCCTGCCGGTGCTGACCGGCGGCATCGACCTGTCGGTGGGCGCCATCGTGGTGCTGTCCAATTGCCTTGCCTCCACCCTGGTCAGCGGCAGCGGGTTGCAGATCGGGTTCGGTGTTCTGGCCGTGTTGGGAAGCGGCCTGGCCGCCGGACTCTTCAATGCACTGGCGGTCGTGGTCGGCCGGTTGCAGCCGATCATCGCCACGCTGGCGACCAGCACGATGTTCTATGGCGTGTCGCTGTTGTTGCGGCCGAACCCGGGCGGCGACGTGGACGATGATTTCGCCAGCGCCATGACCGGAGCCGTGTTCGGCGTGCCGGTCAGCATGCTGGTTCTGGCGGCGGTGCTGGTCCTGCTGTGGATGCCGTTCCGAAGGTCGCTGACCGGACGCGGTGTCTATGCGGTCGGGTCCGCCGAGGCGTCCGCGTACATGTCCGGCGTGAAGGTCGTGCGCTCCAAGCTCGCGGCCTATGTGGGCTCGGGCCTGCTGGCAAGCATGGCCGGACTGCTGCTGACGCTGATCGCGGAATCCGCACAGGCCAGCGCGATCCAGGCCGGCGACCTCACCCTGAACAGCATCGCTGCCGTGGTGATCGGCGGCACCTCGCTGTTCGGCGGCGTCGGCGGCATCGTCGGCTCCATTCTCGGCGCGTTCATCCTGCGCACCATCGGCGACCTGCTGTTCGTGCTCAGCGCCTCGCCCCTGTGGCAGCCGCTGTTCCAGGGCCTGATCCTGCTGGTGGCGGTCAGCTTCGGCGCACTACCGATGCTGCGTATCCGCAACCGGCTGGAAACCTACCGATGAGCGAGGTGCCAGCCGTCGCGATGTCGCAGCCAAGGAGCCTCATGCTGAAGGCGAGGCTGCGCCGGCTCGACCTTCCGCTGGTGGTTGCCAGCGCCTGCATCGTGGCGATCCTGCTCGGCGGGTCGCTGTACAATTCCAGCTTCCTGTCACCGCATTACCTGATCCAGCAGCTCCAGGTCGCGTCCTTCCTCGGCATCGTCGCCGCCGGCACGATGCTGGTGATCCTGCTCGGCCATATCGACCTGTCGGTTCCATGGACCCTCACCGCCGGCGCGATGCTCGGGACCGGTCTTGCCGGCAGCACGCTC
This sequence comes from Janthinobacterium lividum, assembly GCA_050954785.1. Lineage (GTDB taxonomy): Bacteria > Pseudomonadota > Alphaproteobacteria > Acetobacterales > Acetobacteraceae > Lichenicola. The sequence continues at coordinate 38,334 of JBPBQO010000001.1, forward strand.
GGTGGCGTCGAAGCGATCCCGATCGCACTGGCGGTTGGAGCGGCGATCGGCCTGGTCAACGGGCTCGGCGTGGCGTTCCTGCGTGTCCCGTCTATGATCTTCACGCTCGGCGTCAACGCGGTGCTGCAGGGGCTGATGGTGCTCTACACCGGCGGTTCGGCACCGGCCTCGTCGGCGGCCCCGATCGTGCGCTGGCTGTCCGGCGGCCAACTGGTGCCCGGCGTGCCGAACGCGATCCTGGTCTGGGCAGCAGCCGGGCTGTTCACAATGATACTGCTGCGCGCGACACCGTTCGGCCGCTCGGTCTATGCGATCGGCAATCGCGAACGCGCCGCCTACCTCTCCGGCATGCCGGTGAAGCGCATCGTCTGCCTCAGCTTCATGCTCGCGGGCAGTGCCAGCGCGCTCGCCGGCGTGCTGCTCACGGGCTATGCCGGCAAGGCGTTCCAGGGCATGGGCGATACCTACCTGCTGCCGGCGATCGCGGCGGTGGTGCTGGGCGGCACCAGCATCGCCGGCGGTCGCGGCACCTACACCGGTACCATCATCGGCACCATCCTGATCGTGCTGCTGCAGAGCATGCTGGCGGTGATGCAGATGCCGGATGCCGGGCGCCAGATCATCTATGGCGCGGTCATCTTCGTGATGCTGCTGCTGTATGGGCGCAGCCGGATGGGCCAGGCATGACGTCCGGCTTTCCGAGTGGCCGGATGATCGACCTGACGCATCCGCTCGAGGCCGGAATTCCGGCCTGGCCGAGCCATGCGAAGTTCGGGCTGGCGCAGGTCGAAAGCGTCGCCGCGGGCGATGTCTCCTGTCACAACGCGGTGTCGATGAGCGAACATACCGGCACCCATTTCGACGCGCCGAAGCACTTCCTGGAACAAGAAGGCTGGACCATCGACGAGGCTCCGCTGCACAGCTTCTTCGGCCGCCTGCTGGTGATCGACGCGACCGGGACCGCGCCGGGCGCGCAGCTCGGCGAGGATGTGCTGGCACGTTGGGAGGCGCTGAACGGTACCGTCGAACCGCGCGACGCGGTGTGCTTCCATTTCGGCTGGGATCGCTTCTGGACTGCCGATCCCGAACGCTTCCTGGCCGGTTGGTCGGGTCTCGGCGGCGCGCTCTGCAATCGTCTGGTCGAGCGGGGCGTGCGCATCGTCGCGACCGACTGCATCTCGATCGACGCATCGGGCGGCAACGACTTCGAGGCGCATCATACGCTTCTCGGTGCAGGCATCCTGATCGGCGAGAACTTCAACAATCTTGGGCTTCTCCCACCGATCAGCCGGGCGGCGACGCTGCCGCTGCCGATCGTCGGTGGGACCGGCTCCCCGATCAGGGCGATCGCATTCTTGCCATGACAGACATGATCTCCATTCTTCCCGACGAACCCGACGCCAATCTGATCGGGCGGCTGTTCGACCCCGAGGTCCGCGGACCCTGCCTCGTGCAGCTCCGCGGTGACCGGCTGGTCGATGTCACCGCAGCCGGTCCGACTCTGTCGATGCTACTGGAGCGGACCGATCCGGTTGCTGCACTGGCGGCGGTGGCCGGTGGGCGGTCATGGGATGCGGCGGAAATCCTGTTGCGCCGTCCGGATCCGGATGGACATACGGCGCATCTGCTGGCGCCCTGCGACCTGCAGGTGATCAAGGCCTGCGGCGTCACCTTCGCCGGCAGCATGGTCGAGCGGGTTATCGAGGAACGGGCCAAGGGCGATCCCGCACGCGCCACCGAACTGCGTGCCCAGATCGGCCACGCGATCGGCAGCCGGCTTGCCGATCTGCGGCCGGGTTCGCCGGAAGCGATGCGCGCGAAGCAGGTCCTGATCCAGGAAGGCATCTGGTCGCAGTATCTCGAAGTGGGCATTGGGCCGGACGCGGAAGTGTTCACCAAGGCGCCGGTCTTGTCCTCGGTCGGTCACGGAGCCGAGGTCGGTATCCTTGCAAGCTCAGCCTGGAACAATCCGGAGCCGGAAGTGGTGCTCGCGGTCAATTCGCGAGGCGTGATCCAGGGTGCGGCGCTCGGCAACGACGTCAATTTGCGCGACATCGAGGGGCGCAGCGCGCTGCTGTTGGGCAAGGCCAAGGACAACAACGCCTCCTGCGCGATCGGTCCGTTCCTGCGGCTGTTCGACGCCGGCTTCACGCTGGACGACGTGCGCGGGCTCGCCCTCACCCTGACGGTGACCGGCGCCGAGGATGGCTTTGTGCTGAATGGACACAGCAGCATGCGCGAGATCAGCCGCGATCCGCTCGACCTGGTGGCACAGACGATCGGTGCGCAGCATCAGTATCCGGACGGGTTCATGCTGTTCCTCGGCACGTTGTTCGCGCCGGTGCAGGATCGCGATACGCCCGGCACCGGCTTCACCCACAAGCTAGGCGACCGCGTCGAAATCGCGTCGCCGAAGCTGGGCCGGCTGGTCAATCACGTGACCCACGCCCAGTCGGCGGCACCATGGAAATTCGGGATCGGCGCACTGATGCGCAACCTGGCCATGCGAGGCCTGCTGGCCTGATCAGGCTGGTCCTCACGTCGCAGGCCGGCACCGTCTGCCGCCGCTATCCCGGTCATGCGCACGACATCCACCGGCTGATGGACAAGGCGACGTTCGTCTGCGCCTGACGCTGGCGTTGTCGTGATCGCCGTGTTCATGCTGGAGCTGGGAACGACGAGGAGACGGACCGATGGCCGATTGGACGCTTGCCGACATGCCCGACCAGACCAGTCGCATCGTCGTCGTGACCGGTGCCAGCAGCGGGATCGGTGCCGAGGCGGCGTTGGCGTTGGCCGGCAAGGGTGCGCATGTCGTGCTGGCAGTTCGCGACCAGGCGCGTGGCGATGCGACACTGGCTCGGATCATGAAGCTGCATCCTCGCGCGCAGGCCACCGTGTCGCTGCTCGATGTCGCCGATCTATCGAGCGTCCGGGCATTCGCGGCGCGCATGGAAACGACGTTCCCGCGGATCGATGTTCTGTTGAACAATGCCGGACTCGGGATGCAATCGGTTCGTGCGACCACCGTCGACGGGTTCGAGCGCCAGTTCGGCACCAACCATCTCGGTCATTTCACGCTGACCGGCCTGCTGATGCCGCTGCTGTTGCGCGCTCCGGCGCCGCGTGTGGTGGCGATCAGCAGCATCGCCCATCGCCGCGGCGCAATGAATTTCGACGATCTTCAAGGTGCGCGCACGTACAACGGCAACAAGGCGTACAGCCAGTCGAAACTGGCCAACCTGATGTTCATGCTCGAACTCGACCGGCGTGCCCGCACCGTACAGTCGCGGCTGGTTAGCGTGGCGGCGCATCCGGGCATCGCGACAAGCGGCTTCATCAATGCGATCGGGATGCCGCGTCCGGCGGCGGCGGCGATCAATTTCGGCGTCGGCCTGCTGGGAAACGATAGCGCCCAGGGCGCTCTGCCCGGCCTGTATGCGGCGACGATGCAAGGCGTGAAAGGCGGGCAATATTTCGGGCCCGACGGGTTCAAGGAAATCCGTGGCGCACCGAAACTGGCAAAGATCTCGGCGCACGCCCTGGACAAGGAAGCGGGTCGGAAGCTCTGGACCGTCTCGGAGAGCCTGACCCACGTGATCTATCCGCCTCTCGCCTGAACGCGGTTCTACGCTGGGCGATAGCCGCATGCCCGCAGCGCGTCGATCATGTGCGCCGGCGGCTGTGCAGTCGCCGAGACCGGCGGATCGAGCGGCAGCAGGATCGAGCGGGCCAGCAGGTGCAGCCGGTCCACGGCCGCCGGCTGCGGGCCATAGATCGGGTCGCCGAGGATCGGCCAGCCGGCCAGGGCGCAATGCACCCGCGCCTGATGCGTGCGGCCGGTGAGCAGGCGCAGTTCCACCCAGGCAAGACCCGGTGCGCGGCCGAGCACGGTCCATTCGGTATGTGCCGGCTGGCCCTTGGGATCGGCACGCATGGTCCAGCCTTCGCGGGTCACGTGCTTGGCGATCGGCCGGTCGATCGTGCCGGTCTCCGCCTCGGGGCCTTCGCTCACGATTGCCCAATAGGTCTTGGAGGCGCGGCCCTCCGCGAAACAGGCCTGCGCCTGGATCAACGGGGTTTTGCGGAGCGCCACCACCAGGCAGCCGGCCGTATCGGTATCGAGCCGGTGGGCGAGCCATGGCCCGTCCTTGCGCTTGCTCAGGAGCGGGAAACAATCCTCGATCGACGCGCCGCCACGTGGGCCAGGATGCACCGGCAGCCCGGCCGGCTTGTCCAGCACGACGAAATGGATGTCGCGGAACAGGATCGGCGGGACGGTCAAGCCGCCCGCTCCCGCGCGTGATCCAGGTTCGGCAGCAGCACGGTCAGCATCCCGAGCGCCGGCAGGAAGGCGCAGGCACTATACACAAAGTCGATCCCCCTGGCGTCCGCGAGCACGCCCAGCACCGCGGCGCCGAGCCCGCCCATGCCGAATGCGAGCCCAAAGAACAAGCCCGCCACCATGCCGACCCGGCCCGGCAGTAGTTCGGTGGCATAGACGAGGATCGCCGAGAATGCCGACGACAGTACCAGGCCGATCACCACGCTGAGCCCGATGGTCCAGCCGAGCCCGACATGCGGCAGTACCAGGCTGAACGGCAGTACACCCAGGATCGAGACCCAGATCACCGCCTTGCGGCCGATCCTGTCGCCGACTGGCCCGCCGACCAGCGTGCCGGCTGCGACGGCGCCGAGAAAGATGAACAGGTCGGTCTGGGCCGCCATGGTGGACAGGCCGAACCGATGGATCAGGTAGAAGATGTAGTAGCTGGTGAAGCTCGCCAGATAGAAATACTTGGAAAACACCAATGCGATCAGCACGGCCATGGCGCCTGCGACCTTGGCCTTGCTGAAGCCGGTTCCATTGCCTGCCTTGCCGCCACGCGGACCGGCGACCGGCTGTGCCGCATACCAGCGGCCGACATAGGCCTGCAGTATGCCGCCGAGCACCGCCAGCAGGCAGAACCAGCCGAGACTGGCCTGGCCCAGCGGCAGCACGATGAAGGCTGCCAGCAGCGGGCCGAACGAAGTGCCGAGATTGCCGCCGACCTGGAACAGCGATTGCGCGAAGCCATGCCGGCCACCGGACGAAAGCCGGGCGATGCGGGACGATTCCGGATGAAAGATCGACGAGCCGATACCGAGCAAGGCCGCACCCGCCAGCAGGTGCGCATACGTATGCGCCAGCGACAATCCGGCCAGCCCGGCGAAGGTGAATGCCATGCCGGCCGTCAGCGACCAGGGCAGCTTGCGCTTGTCGGTATAGTGCCCGATCAGCGGCTGCAGCAGCGAGGCAGTCACTTGGTAGGTGAAGGTCAGCATGCCGATCTGGCCGAAGCTCAGACTGAAATCCCGCTTCAGCAACGGGTAGATCGCCGGCAGCAGCGCCTGCATCGCATCGTTGAGCAGATGGCAGCCTGTGATAACCAGCAGGATGGCGAACGCGGCGCGGGCAGCGGGATCGGCGGTCCCGGGACGCGTGGCGGCAGGGCGGGCGGCCGTGAGACCCAGGCTGCGGTTCATGCTCGTCCGTCCTCGCGGCTGTGCCGGCACTTATGCGGCAATGCTGCGTCGCACAGGAACAACAAGGCGCGCATGGCTGGCCGGCTAGGCGATGGCGAAGCGCGTCGCCGGATCCCGGCAGCGGCAAGCCCATGTCCTTGTGGCCGTCTTGACCAAAACCTAAGGCAAGGCGTGCAACAACGGAAATGCCGGATGGGCGCTGTTCCAGGAGCCTGCGTAGACGAAGCTCAACCGGCCGCCGATGTCCATGCGAACCGTGCCCGCATGTTCGTTCGCGATCAGGACTTCGAGTTGCCTGATCGCGGGGTCCGACCTAGCCATCGACCGACCTTGATGTGAGGCGATCGAGCACGGCTTTCAGGCTCGGCCGCCCGGTCATGCCCGGTGACGACGGGCGTGCCGCCGTATCGGGGCCGCCTATGGCGACTTCGAGGCCAAGCGCCTGGATCCAATGTAAAACGCGGCCGATCTCGGCACTGGCCTTGCCGTTCTCGATCTCGGAAATCCAGCGCTGCGTCGTGCCGATCCGTTCGGCGAGCGACACCTGGGTTAGACCCTGTCGAAGGCGCTCGCGTCGGAGATGCCCGATATCGGCTACAGTCCGGATAACGGCATGGGGTCTCATACCCTGACGGTAATAATATCAATTATTACCGTCCAGGAATATGAGCGCTAATCCTCCTCGGGGGCGGCACGACGCACCAGCACCTCGCGTTTGCCGACATGGTTGGCGCTGCTGACGATGCCGTCCTTCTCCATCTGCTCGATCAGCTTGGCCGCGCGGTTATAGCCGATCGACAGATGCCGCTGGATGAAGCTGGTCGAGGCCTTGCCCTCGCGGGCCACCAGCGCCACCGCCTGGTCGAACAAGGCGGTATCGCCGTCGAAGCCGCCGCCGCCGAGCCCGTTGCCGGACCCGCCACCGGAACCGCCGGACGACCCCGAACCGCCGTCATCCTCGAACATCGCCGTGACCTCGTCGACATAGACCGGCTCGCCCTGTGCGCGCAGGTGGCGCACCACGTCCTCGACCTCGAGATCGCCGACGAACGGTCCGTGCACGCGGGTGATGCGCCCGCCGCCGGCCATGTAGAGCATGTCGCCCTGGCCCAGAAGCTGCTCGGAACCGCCCTCGCCCAGGATGGTGCGGCTGTCGAACTTGCTGATCACCTGGAAGGAGATGCGGGTCGGGAAGTTCGCCTTGATGGTGCCGGTGATGACATCCACCGAGGGCCGCTGCGTCGCCATGATGACGTGGATGCCGGCGGCACGCGCCATCTGCGCCAGCCGCTGCACCGTGATTTCGATCTCCTTGCCGGCGACCATCATCAGGTCCGCCATCTCGTCGATCACCACGACGATGTAGGGCAGGTTCTCCAGCGAGAGGTTCTGCTCCTCGAAGATCGGACGGCCGGTCTCGGGGTCGAAGCCGGTCTGGACCTTGCGGGTCATGGTCTCGCCGCTGGCACGGGCGGCGGCGGTGCGCTCGTTGTAGCCGGCGATGTTGCGCACGCCGAGCTGGCTCATGCCGCGATAGCGACGCTCCATCTCGCGCACGGTCCATTTCAGCGCCATCACCGCCTTGGCCGGATCGGTCACCACCGGCGCCATCAGATGCGGGATGCCGTCATAGATCGACAGCTCCAGCATCTTCGGGTCGATCATGATCAGCCGGCACTCCTCCGGCGACAGCCGGTAGAGCAGCGACAGGATCATCGAGTTGATGCCGACCGACTTGCCGGAACCGGTGGTGCCGGCAATCAGCAGATGCGGCATGCGCGCGAGGTCGGCATAGACCGGCGCGCCGGAGATATCCTTGCCGAGGGCGAGGCACAGGCGGGCCGGGTTCTCCACCCAGGCATCGCTATCGAGCAGCTCGGAGAAATACACCGTCTCGCGCTTGGCGTTCGGTACCTCGATGCCGATCACGTTGCGGCCGGGCACGGTGGCGATACGCACCGCGGTCACCGACAGCGAGCGCGCGATATCGTCCGCGAGCCCGATCACCCGTGCCGACCGGATGCCCGGTGCCGGCTCGAGCTCGTACAGCGTGACCACCGGTCCCGCGTGGATGTCGCCGATCGCACCCTGCACACCGTAGTCGGAGAGCACGGTTTCGAGCAGGCGTGCATTGGCATGCATGCTCTCGGCGGACGGGCCGGTCGATTCCCGGGGGGGTGCGGGCTTCAGCAGCGACAACGGAGGCAGCCGCCACTGTGCATCGTCCGGGTGGACCGGCTTGCGCGCCTGCTGGGCCGGAGGATTGGCATTGCCCGATCCGGACCCGGATGACGGGTTCGACCCGAACAAGCCCGGACCGGTCGGGCCCGATCTCGACTGGACCGGGCCGGGCGGACGTTGCGGCGCTGGTTCGCGTGTGCCGAGCAGACGCGCGATCGACAGCATTCCACCGGTTTTCGGAACCACGGCAGCCGGCTGCTCGTCAGGCTGGACGGGCTGCTCGGGTGTGCGATAGCGTGCCGCATCGTCGACGGGCGCGCCTAATCGAATCGGCGGAGACTCCGGCAGCGGCGCACGCGTGGCTTTTATCGCGGAGCGCGACCGCATCGGCAGCACCGGCATATCGTCCGGCTCCTCGGCAGCGCCCGGTGGCAGCACCCATCCGCTCGAACCGAGCTTGGGACGCGCCGCCGGCTTTTCCGAACGGCCGCCGAGCAGGCTGGGCTCCTTGCGATCGACGCGCGGACGCGCGGGTGCATCCTGCGCAACGAGGGCTCCATAACCGGCCGTGCCCGAGTCGGCATGGCCCCTGCCATTGCTGGTCGCTCGCCCATTGGCGCGCATGGCGTCCGCCGCGAACGGCGACTCGCCGGGCATCACGTGGTCGAAATCGTCCTCATCGGTAAACGTACGCGCGACCGGTCCGGCCGAACGGCGCGTGAATCGGCTCAGCAGCGAACGACGCGGCGTATCCTCCCGGTTTTGCCGGCCGGCGCGGGCGATCGGATAGCGGGCGGTACGATGCACGCCGCGCCCCATGGCACGCCACTCCCGCGCCGACAGGCCGAGGCACAGCGGGATCAGCAGGATCGCCAGCGCCAGGGTCAGCAGCCAGACCAGCACGCCGCCGAATGCGCCCAATGCGCCGCGTCCGGCATCGATCGCCGCCTGGCCGAGCGAGATCCCGACAGCGCCGCCGAAACCGGCCGCACCCGGCCATCCGGCATGCACCAATCCCGTCACCGGCGCGGTCAGGGTCGACAAGGGGCCGGTTGCGGCGGCATGCGGCAGCAGCATCGGCGCACCGGCGAGAACGGACGCCGATACCGGCAAGACGAAAACCAGTGCCACGAGTCGCAGGGTCAGGCTGCCGAGACCGCCGCGCGACGCGATCCGCCAAGCCCAGGCCAGCAGCGCCAGCACCGGCAGAAGGCCGGCGACGCCGAAATACTGCAGCATCAGGTCGGCGAACGCGGCGCCCACCGGCCCGGCCATGTTGCTGGGCTGGACCATGGTTGCCGTGTCCGGCGACGGATCGCGCGGATTGTAGCTGACGAGCGCCACCAGCATGGCAATGGCGATCGCAGCGAGTGCCACGCCGCCGAGTTCGGCCAGCCGACGCCGGATCGAAGCCTGGAGCTGCGGCGACGCGAACCGCTCCGGGATGAACCGGCTGGGTAGGGCAAGTTGCATGAGCGCTGCTCTGGCCTTTCTTCGCAAACAGCATGAAGCATAGCCCGGAACATGTTGTCGGAAGAAGCGTAGAGGCGCCGAAACCTGTTAATCTCGTGTCCTGGCTTCGAAACGCCGGGATCGAACACACCGATGCTCAGTCTCATGCGCTGAGCATTCAACCGGCAGAACGCCCGGGCTTATTCGGCTAGACTGAACCGATCCGGGGAAAGCACCAGCGGAACCGGTGTTCGCAGGCCGAGGCGCCCGAGTCCCGGCAGCTTCAACGCAGGATGCCTGATATCGAGGCCGGCGACGGCGCCGAACAGGTTGAGCTCGATGCCTTCGACCCAGCCGAGCGTTAGCCCGACATAGCCGCGGAAGGTGATCCGGAACCCGAGGCCGGACGGTGTTCGCCGTAGCCACCGCCCGTCATAGGGATAGTCCTTGCCGATCGCCGTTGGCGGCAGCGTCGTGCGAATTTCGGGCACGGCATCCATGATCGCGGCGACGAAGGTGTTCGAGTTGGGACCGGGCCAGGCGCGATAGTCACCGGGCTTTGCGAATGCATAGGCCCGGATCGCCGCCTGCATCCTGGGGATCAAAATGTCTGCCGCGGCCCCGTTGGCGGCGAACACGATCTCCGGCGCGCTCCCGAACCAGCGTCCATCCGGCTCGAAGCCGTTCAGGCGGATCGGCGATCCCCACGCAGTGTAATCGTAGCGCGTGTAGCGGGGGGCGCCGGCTTGCTTGAACACGATCCAGCAATGGGTGGCGAAGATGCCTTTCCAGCGCACGGTCGGGGCCGAAAAGATGCGGACGACCGCCTGCTTGTCACCGACCGGCGGAAGGTGGCCGATGCTGGACCGGTCGGCCGTCTGCCAGCCGAGACCGTTTGCCCTGGAGCGGTAAAGCGTGAACGCAATGCCGATGGGAAGCAGGTAGAACAGGAGAAACAACAGGAGAAGGCAGGCGAATACATCGAGCATGCACGAGAGATTGGTGTTGCAGACCATGACGCCAACTGTGCAACAGCGCGGACGATGTCGGGATCAACGGCCTTGTTTGCCCTGGACAAGGGCTGAGTCGAGCACATCGCGCGCGGACGTCCAGGGAACAACCCTATACCGATCATTGTCGAGCTGTTGCAGCTTGCCGCGGCCGCTCGCCATGTCGCGCAGATACTGCATACCCTGCCAGACCGAAAAGACCGCGTCAGGCTGCGGCGCCAGCCTGCGAACGACACGAATGATCACGCTCAGACGGCCGACCCCACCAGCGCGGAACAGTCTGAAGCGCTTCCCCGTCACCTCCGTCATGGTGTCGGCAAGCGATCGGGGCGTGACCACGTCGCCGGCGATACGCAGAAAGCGCGGCGCTTCCGGATCCAGCGCGGCCGCTGCCGTGTAACGGGCCACATCGTCCTTCGTTGTGAAATCGATCGGCTGGTCGGCATCGCCCCAGTAAAGAATTTTCCTGATGCCATGCAGGACGATCGGCGCCTGCCCGGTCAGCATATCTGCGAACGCTCCATTCAGGATGGATGTCGCCTTGATCGGCGTATCGTCGATCTGCGCCATGAACTCGCGCCGAAGGTCCATGTTCCGGTTATCGCCTGGTCGGGTGCGGGTGTAGTCGAGCGAGAAGTCGGACGGAATGAACCGTGGCACCCCACTCGCGACGACAGCCTGCAGGATCCGTCCCTGCATTCCGATGATGGTCGGACGCAAGCCGTTGAGTGCCGAGACCACGCAGGTGGCACCTCGGCATGCGTTGGTCAGTTCCTCCTGATCATCGAAATTCACCTCGACCACTGTTGCGCCGAGCGTCGACAGCCGATCCCGCTTTGCGTCCGGCGTTCCGGAATGAACGAGTGCGTGAACATGCGCACCTCGGTCCACGAGTGACCTTGCTAGTCGTCCGCCGAGATCGCCGCTGCCACCAGCCAGAACAATGGTTTGGGCGGCGTCATTCATAGGGTGTCGACTCCTGCTTTCTTCTCATCATTCAAGTCATGAATGATCAGGCAGTTCCGGGTTCTGTGTCAGGAGCCGAGACTGCCTGTCTATGCAGCAGAACTTGCAACGAAAATTACTACGGAATTAGGGTTTAGTGCTGCTGGGAGGCGCATATTTTCATTTCGAAGCGCCGCCGCGTTCCAGAGATTGCGGCGTGTAGTTTGGATCATAGTTACAAGGACACGCTCCTGGGCAATGATAGGCAGCAGTTATTTGCGACCTTCTATCGATTTCCGCGGCGCATCGGCGGGTAATCGTCTCCTTGTCGCATTAGGACCCGGGAAAGAGCCAGTTTGGGCCAGAACTGCAAGACAGTGCCACCGGGTCATTCGCGCTACTTGGTACTGTGCCTTCTTCAAGACGACCTCAGGGTGTCCAACTTGGCGAAGGACATCATCATATGTCAGGCAAGCGAGCAGCAGGTTGAATAACCCATCACGATGGGTTATATGCGACCATGGTCACCGTGCTGCGTGCCAACGGGCTGCGCGTCATAATCTACCTGAACGATCACCTGCCAGCGCACGTTCACGTATTCGGAGATGGCGAAGTCAAGATCAACCTGATTGGTCGCGAGAAGATCCCGGAGATGGTCTAGGCCGATAGTGCCAGCCGAAGCGAAGTGCGTCGCGCTATGCGTCTGACCTTCGAGCACCAAGATGCATTGTTGCAGCGATGGGAGAACATCCATGGCCGACCCGACTGACGCCGAAATCGACGTCGCCCTTGAGCGGGGACGTGCCGCGCAGCTTACAGAACCACGCGCGCGGACCTGCCGCTATGACTGCGCAACCGGACGCATCGTTGTTGAGCTGACCAACGGATGCGTCTTCGCCTTCCCCGCATGCTTGGGAGAAGGATTGGACCAGGCATCAGACGAAGATCTCGCTCAGGTTGAGATTTTAGGCGGCGGCTCCGGTCTGCATTGGGAAGTGCTCGACGCAGATCTTTCGGTTCCAGGCCTATTATCAGGCCTTTTCGGAACGCGGATCCACATGGCCAGACAAGCGGGGCGTACACCATCTCCGGCAAAAGCCGCAGCCGCCCGGTCGAACGGCCTTAAAGGTGGCCGTCCGCGCAAGCAGGCATAGCCCCCAAGTCATACTTTACGACAGGAAACGAAGGAGCCGGCACGGTGTCGTATCGGTGTGCTTTCAACCACGCCGCCAGACGAGCCGCTTGTCACGCGGTGACGGTGCAATTTCAACGCCGAAGCATCTTACTTTAGTGGGGCGGTTTTAACGACAGATGGTGTAACACCACGACTCTCCGAAACTGCTGTATTAGACGCCGAAACCTGGCGTTGGCGTTCACGGAAACGGGCTTTATCGGCATTACTGGTTTGCCCGTGGCAATAGACACAAGACACACCGGCTTCATATATCGGGTGCATCAGATCGTCTGCCGATAGTGGGTAGCCGCAGCAGGAACACATCGAGTATTTACCCGTCGACAAACCGTGGCCAACAGCCATGCGTTTGTCGAAAACGTAACAATCGCCCTGCCACCGGCTTTCGGATTCAGGCACTTCCTCCAGATATTTGAGAATTCCGCCCTGCAGATGGTAGACCTCGTGGAATCCCTCTGCACGCATGAAAGCCGATGCCTTCTCACACCGGATGCCACCCGTGCAGTACATCGCGATCTTCTTGTTTTTGGCAGGGTCCAGTTTGGACCGCACGTAGGCGGCGAGATCGGTAAAGTTTTCAATCTGCGGGTCGCTGGCATTCGCGAATTTGCCGATTGCGGTTTCGTACAGATTTCGCGTGTCGAGCACAGAAACCTCCGGATCGTCGAGGAGGCGGTTCCAGTCCTTTGGTACCACGTAGGTGCCCGGCAGAAGCGAAGGATTAGCTGTCGGTTGGTTGAAGGTTATGATCTCACGCTTGAGGCGGATTTTCAGCCGATTGAATGGCTTATCTTGTACCGACGAGAATTTTACTTCTTGGGGCAGGAGACCAGTCTGCTCGCGCAGGATCGATAATATCGTTTCGATCGCGTCTGGGCTTCCCGCAATCGTACCGTTGATGCCTTCCGGGGCGACCAACAAAGTCCCACAAAGGCCCAGCGGCGCAAACGCCAGTTTGTAAGCATCGTGACATGCCGAGGCATCGGCCAACGGCGTAAATCGGTAAAAGGCGGCAACGGTATAAGACATGGAGATATTATAAGGCGAAAGCAATTTACTACAAAAAGCATAGATTAAGCGTTTTGTTTTTGTCGTGGGGTTTACACACGTGCCCATCTTTCGAGCCAGGACAATCGTCGATTCGAGAGAAACCGTCTACTTAAAGTGGCGATGTCCCAATCCAGACCATAAAAAGACGCACGCCAGCGTCAAGAATGGACGCTAAGCCGCGAGCGATAAACCGATCCAGCTATGTCCGTTTCGAATTACGATTCGACCTGCGCCGCGAACCACTCGGCATACGGCGTGTTGCGGGCCATGCGCCGATTATAATCGGGTGCGCCATCGGTCCACCATACGGGACCGCGTTCACCGAGTGCCTGCTTGGCGGCATCCACACGAGCGCGAGCGGCTTCCCGCGCTGCCTCGTCATCCTGGCGCATCGCGGTCTGCTTGGCGCGGCGTGCGGACATGAGGTCGTGGGTGAGGCTGGCCCGGGTGTCGTCGTCGAGGCCGGGGTTGGTGCAGCGCCATAACCGGCCGCGCACGACGAAGTAGCGGCCGTCGGGGGTCACCGGGTAACGCACGGCGCCAGGATCAGCCGGCACGCCAGATGCAGAGCCTTGCGGCTCCATGCCGCCGCTCGGCCAGCATCTCGATTTCAGTCGGTGCAGGCTCGTCGGCGCCGACTTCGGCCACGATCAACGCGTTCGGCCCGATCCAGCCTTTCGCGGTCAGCGCCGTGAGGGAAGGCGCGACCAGGTTGCCGCCATAGGGCGGGTCCAGGAACACCAGTCCGGCGGCGCCCCAGCCGTCGCGGGCAGCGGACGGGCGGGTCGCGTCGCCCGGCACGACCAGGCATTGCGCTTCCACGCCGCAGGTGGCGACGTTGGAGCGCACGCAGACCAGTGCGAACCGGTCCCGCTCGATGAAGGTGGCGCGGGTGGCGCCACGCGACAGCGCTTCCAGGCCGAACGCGCCGGTTCCGGCGAACGCATCGAGCACCGGGCCATCGAGTGCGTCCTCGGCCCACTCGGCGTGCCGCAGCATGTCGAACAGCGCCTGTCGCACACGGTCGGCGGTCGGGCGGGTCGCGTCTCCCGCAGGCATGGCAAGGCTGCGACCGCGCAGGCTGCCGGCGACGATGCGCATGGTCGGCCTCTCAGATCTTGGGAATCTGTTCGCGCAGGACCTTGCCGGTGACTTCCTCGAGTTCCGATTTGGCAAGCGTGCTGAGCTGGAACGGTCCGTAGGAGGTGCGGATCAGCCGGCTCACATGGAAGCCCAGGCTGATCATGACGCGGCGGATCTCGCGGTTGCGGCCTTCGCGCAGCGCGATCGTCAGCCAGGCATTGTCGCCCTTCTGGCTGTCCAGCCCGGCCTCGATCGGGCCGTACTGGACGCCCTCCACCACCGGGCCGTCGGCGAGTGCGGCCAACTGGCGCTCGTTCACCTGGCCGAACACGCGCACCCGGTAACGGCGGATCCAGCCGTTCGACGGCAGTTCGAGCTGGCGGGCCAGGGCGCCGTCATTGGTCAGCAGCAGCAGCCCCTCGCTGTTGAGGTCGAGCCGGCCGACCGACACCACGCGCGGAAGCCCCGGCGGCAGGGCGGCGAACACGGTCGGGCGACCCTCGGGGTCCTTGTGCGTGGTCACCAGCCCGTCCGGCTTATGGTAGCGCCACAGCCTGGTGCGATCCGGCTGATCGATCACCTTGCCGGACACCTGCACCATGTCGCCCGGCTGCACGAAGGTCGCCGGGTGGGTGATGACCCGGTTGTTCATCCTGACCTTGCCTTCGGTCAGCAGCTTCTCGGAATCGCGGCGGCTGGCGACGCCGGCGCGCGCCAGCCACTTGGCGATGCGCTCACCACGGCCGGGCGCCTCGGCATCCGGAGCGTCGGGGGTCTGCACGATGACATCGTCATCGTGGTCGTCATCGCCGGGCGGAATCGTGTCGGTCATGTTCTAGCCCAATGCCGCGGAAACCAGTGCCTCGAACACCCGGCGATCGCCGGGGTCGATGCCGAACTCGGGGTGCCATTGCAGCCCGAGGCAGAAACGCCGGGCGGGATCCTCGATACCCTCGATCACCCCGTCCTCGGCAAGTGCATTGACCCGGCCACGGCCCGGATCGCGCACGGCCTGATGGTGCGACGAGTTCACCTGCATCTCGCCGGTACCGACGATGCGCGCAAGCAGCGTGCCGGGCTCGATCCGGACCGGATGCCCGGCCTCGTGCCGCGGGTTCGGCTGTTCGTGCGCCAGGGCGCCTTCGATGCTGTCCGGGATGTGCTGGATCAGCGAGCCGCCGAGTGCCACCGCGAGCAGTTGCTGGCCGCCGCATATGCCCAGGATCGGCATGTCCCGCTCCAGCGCACCCTTCAACAGGGCAAGCTCGGCGGCGGTGCGACCCTGCTTCAGGACCACGGTCTCGTGCCGGTCGCCATCGCCATACAGGCCGGGATCGACGTCGAACGCGCCGCCGGTGACCACCAAAGCGTCGATCGTGTCCAGGATTTGCGCGGTCAGGCCCGCATGGTGCGGCAGCGCCATCGGCAGGCCGCCGGCCTCGATCAGGCTGCTCATGTAGTTCTCACGCAGCGCATACCAGGGATAGAGCGAGTAGGCTGGGCTTTCCGGAGTGCCAGCCTTCTCGCTGTCGAGGGTGACGCCGATGACGGGACGGGTTCGCTTCATTCGCCCTGGTTAAAGCAATATCGTCCGCTAAGGAATTCTTCGGGGAGCGGGGCATGACGCCGATGCAGTCGGCATTGCAGCAGGCACGGGCCGCGGCCGACCGTGGCGAGGTCCCGGTCGGGGCGTTGCTGCTGGCACCGGACGGCACCGTGCTGGCCCAGGCCGGCAACGAGGTCGAGGCCCGTGGCGACGCCTCCGCCCATGCCGAGATGCTGGTCATGCGTGCCGCCGCCGCCCGGCTCGGTCAGACCAGGCTGGAGGGGTGCACCCTGGTGGTGACCCTGGAGCCCTGCCCGATGTGCGCCGCCGCCGCCTCGCATTTCCGGTTGGCGCACATCGTGTTCGGCGCCTACGACCCCAAGGGCGGCGGCATCGAGCACGGCCCACGCCTGTACGAGCAGCCCGGCTGCCTGCACCGCCCGCAAACCATCGGCGGCGTCCACGAACAGGAAGCCGCCACCCTCCTCCGCCACTTCTTCCAGACGCTCCGCCGCTAAGCCTCCTTGATCGGCCCAAGATCGAGGGGGAATGTGCTGTGCCGAGTGAGAGCTCCCTTTCGGGAGCGCCCGTCGTGGGTGTCGAGAACCGGAGCGGAGCGGCCTTATCGGCCGTGAGCACCGGAAGCGCAGACACCCGCGTCGGATCGCCGGCACAGCGCATTCCCCCTCGATCCCTTACGGAGGTTTCATCGGGGGGTATGGCTGGCGCACACGCACCAAGCGCATTCTCCGTTGCAGTGTCGGAATTGGCCCCGGCGCCGTTACAGGGTGCACGGGCCCCAGAAACAGCAGGAAACCCATGTCTGATCCATCGCTCAAGACCCCCGCTCCTCGCGGCAACAGCCTGTTCCGCAACCCCAGGCGTTCGGCCCTGGCGCTTCTGGTCGCCGGCACCGCCCTCGGCGGTGTCGCCGTCGGCACCTTCGAAGGCCGCCCCGCAATCGCCCAGACCGCCATCCAGCCGAACGGCATGGCGCAGAAGATCCCGGACTTCGTCGGCCTGGTGAAGCAGGTGAAGCCTGCGGTCGTATCGATCACCTCCACCATCAAGGACGATGGATCGGACGACGATAGCGGCCAGGGTGGAAGCCAGGGCGGCGGTGGCGGCCAAGGCGGTCAGGGCGGCCAGGGCGGCCAGCAGATGCCGTTCCCGTTCCCCTTCCCGTTCCAGATGGCGCCGCAGGGCCATGCGTCCCGCACCGTCGAGGCGCGCGGGTCCGGCTTCATCATTTCGGCCGACGGCTTCATCGTCACCAACAACCATGTGGTCAAAGGCGCCACCAGCGTCAGCGTCACGCTCGATGACGGCACGGTTCTGAAGGCCAAGGTAATCGGCCGCGATGCAGGCACCGACCTCGCACTGCTGAAGGTCAAGCCGTCGGCCAAGCTGTCGTTCATCGCACTCGGCGAAAGCGACGACGTGGAGCCCGGCCAGTGGGTGATCGCGGTCGGCAATCCGTTCGGTCTCGGCGGCTCGGTGACCGCCGGCATCGTCTCGGCACGCGGCCGCGATATCGGCGACGGGCCGTACGACAGCTTCATCCAGGTCGATGCGCCGATCAACCGCGGCAACTCGGGTGGCCCGCTTATTACCCAGGACGGCAAGGTGGTCGGAGTGAACACCGCCATTCTGTCCCCGTCGGGCGGCAGCATCGGCATCGGCTTCGCGATCCCGTCGGACGTGGTCCGTACCGTGGTCGCCCAGCTGCAGAAGACCGGCCACGTGACGCGCGGCTATCTCGGCGTGACCGCTCAGGAGATATCGCCCGGCATGGCCAAGGCACTGAGCCTCCCGGCAAGTTCGGGTGGCCCGGCGGCCGGTGCGCTGGTGGCGAGCGTGCAGGACGACAGTCCGGCGGCGAAGGCCGGCATCAAGCCGGGCGACGTCATCACCCAGTTGAACGGACACAAGATCGCCAATCCGAAGGAGCTGGCGATCCGGGTTGCCGACGTCGTGCCGAACAGCAAGGTGACGATGTCCTATCTGCGCAACGGCACCACGCAGAATGCCGATGTGACCGTGGCCAACCTCGCCAATCGCGGCTCGGGTTCGAACGGCCGGTCCGGGAGCCAGTCCGGCAGTCCGGCCGGCAACGGCTCGATCGGTGTCTCGTTGTCGCCGCTGACCCCCGACCTGCGCCAGCAGCTTGGAATCAACGACAGCACGCGTGGCGTCGTGGTGCGTTCGGTCCGTTCGGGATCACCTGCGGAAACCGCCGGCATCCAGGCCGGCGACATCATCGTGGCCGTGGGCAACACGATGGTGAACAATCCGCACGAGGTGGTCGACGCGGTCCGTGCGGCCCTCAAGAAGGGCGATGTGGCGCTGCGCATCCTGCATAACGGGCAGATGGCGTTCGTCGCGGTCTCGCCGGATACCAGCTCGGCCAACAACGGAACCAACGACAACGGTTCCGGTAGCGGCGACGACAGCAGCAGCTCGAACAATGGTGACGGCAGCAGCGACCAGGACAACAACGACAGCGGCAACAGCAACAGCGGCGACCAGCCCGGCTGACGCGGCGAAGCCTGCTCGGCTGCCGGACTCACCCGAGTCCTTCAGTCGAGCAGCTTCACGCCCACCACCACCAGAATCAGTGCGAGCACCGGTCGGAGCACGCGTTCCGAGATCCGCGTGCCGATCAGGCTGCCGATCACCACGCCCGGGATCGACCCCACGATCAACGATACGAACAGGTGCCAGTCGACCGAGCCGATCAGCCAGTGTCCGACGCCGGCCAGCAGCGTCAGCGGTACCGCGTGGGCAATATCGGATCCGACCACCCGCGCGATCGGCATCGTTGGATACAGCAGGATCAGCGCGGTCACCCCCATCGCCCCGGCGCCGACCGACGAAATAGTTACGGCCACTCCGAGATACAGGCCGAGCATCACTGTCAGCATTGCTGCGCGACGGCTGCCCGGGTTGAGATCGTGCCGCTGTGCCCACCCCATGATGCGGTCGCGGAACACCAGGCTCGCCGCAGTGAGCAGCAGCGCCACGCCGAGTGCCACCGACAGCATGTGTCCGGTCGTAGCCTGGGGCGGGCCCAGCCGGTAGATGATGGCCAATGTCGCCACCGTGCCAGGCAGGCTGCCGGCCGCGAGCAGCCCGACCACGCGCCAGTCCACAGTCCCGGCAAAGCCGTGCACCAGCGTGCCGGCGGTCTTGGTGGTGGCCGCGAACAGCAGGTCGGTGCCGACCGCGGTCGCCGGATGGAAGCGGAACAAGAGCACAAGCAACGGTGTCATCAGAGATCCGCCGCCCACGCCGGTAAATCCGACCAGGATACCGACCAGCAATCCTGACAAGGCATAGGCCGGCGAGATCAACGGGTTGGTCGGCATGAAGCGGTCCTGCAAGACGGACCGGCACGAGACATCAGGCGGCCCGGTCTGTCCATCGTCGCAGTTTGCGGCCAAGGTCCGGCGCACATAATCGGTCCGGTCTCAAGGAGCCGAAGGGAGGGCGACACGTTCTGTCAACCGTCCGATTGCCGCCAAGACAAGAAGTGAGTGCGCCATGTCCAGTTCCGCCGCCCTTTCCCATGGTTCGGCCAGTCCGCCGATACCAACGCGAGCCTTCGTCATCTGTGGCCTCGCCAGCCTCGCCGGGCTGATGTTCGGCCTCGATATCGGCGTGATCGCTGGAGCGCTCGACTTCATCGGCAAGGCGTTCCATGCCTCGCAACGCACCCAGGAATGGATCGTCAGCGTCATGATGATCGGTGCCGCAGCCGGTGCCGCAGCTGCAGGGTCCCTTTCCTATGGGCTCGGCCGCAAGAAATCCCTGCTGATCGGGGCGATCCTGTTCATTATTGGCGCGATCCTGTGTGCGTTCGCGGACTCGGTCGCCACCCTGATGATCGGACGGGTGATCCTGGGCCTGGCAATCGGCATCGTCGCGTTCACCGGACCGCTCTACATCTCGGAGGTGGCGCCGGCGCATTGGCGCGGTGCCATGGTTTCGCTCTACCAGCTCATGGTGACGATCGGCATCTTCGCAGCCTTCGTGTCCGACAGCATCCTGACCGCAAGCGGCAACTGGCGCCTGATGCTGGGCATCATCGCGGTGCCGGGTGTGCTGTTTCTCATCGCAGTGGTGTTCCTGCCCGAAAGCCCGCGCTGGTTCCTGCTGCGCCGGCGCCCGGAGGAAGCACGGGCGGTCCTGTATACGCTGCGGTCGGACAACAATGCAGTGGATCGCGAGATCAGCGAAATCAGCGACCAGCTCAAGGTACGCCAGCTCGGCGGCAGCCTGTTTCGGAACAACCCGAATTTTCGCCGCTCGGTCTATCTCGGCATCGGCCTGCAGGTCATCCAGCAGCTCACCGGCATCAATGTGATCATGTACTACGCGCCCAAGATCTTCACGATCGCCGGCTTCGGCGCGGGTGCCGCCAACTGGGCGACCGCAGTCGTCGGACTGACCAACGTGCTGGCGACGCTGCTGGCAATCGGGTTCTCAGATCGCCTTGGCCGCAAGCCGCTGCTGTATGCGGGCTTCGTCACCATGGCGATCGGCATGGCGGCGGTCGGCATTCTTCTCTCCAGCGGCGTGCATAGCGACACTTCGCGCTATCTCCTGGTCGGCATGGTGCTGGTCTTCATCGTAGGATTTGCCGCCGCTCCCGGTCCGCTGATCTGGACCTTGTGCTCCGAGATCCAGCCGCTGCAGGGTCGCGATTTTGGCGTCGGCTGCTCGACCGTCACCAACTGGGTAGCCAACTGGCTGGTCGGCAACACCTTCCTGACGATGCTGAGCGTGCTCGGCCAGGCCAACACGTTCTGGCTGTTCGCCGTCCTGAACGCCGGCTTCATCCTGTTCATCGTGTTCCTGGTGCCGGAAACCAAGGGCGTTTCGCTCGAAAAGATCGAGCACAACCTGATGGACGGCAAGGCGCTGCGCCACATCGGCGCCTGATGAAGGTCGGCCTTTGCGCAATGGGTATTGCGCAAAGGCCGCTTCGGATCACGCCTCGCCCCACCTCTCCATCACACGCGTTACCGCTGGCCGTGCCTTGACCCGGGCAAAATGGGCGGCGAGGTTCGGTGGCAGGTCGATCTTCACCTGTGGTGCCCAACGCTCGGCATAGAACAACGCCGAATCCGCGATCCCGAACCTGTCTCCACCGGCATACGCGTTGTGGCCGAGCTGCTTTTCCAGGATCGCGAAGCCTTCCTCGACCATGTCGCGGCCCTGCTTCCTGACGTTCCCGGAACCGAGCCCGAGGGTGCCATGCACCGCGTCGCTCGGCTCGAACCTTGCTGGCATGAACATGCGGGCGAAGCCCTGTCCGTGAACCGTGCCGATCGTGTAGTCCATCATCTCCTGTGCCCGGATCTCGCGTTCCTTGTCCTCGGGTAGAAGTCCGGCGTCCGGGTAGGTGTAGGCGAGCCAGCGTGCGATCGGCCCGTATTCGGTCAGCACCGATCCATCGTCGCGCACGAGGACCGGCACTTTGCCCTTCGGGTTGATGCTGGCGAAGGGCTGCTTGTGAGTCTCGCCGCCAGCCGCATCGAGCTTCACGGTGTCGTAGTGCGTGCCGATTTCCTCGAGCAGCACATGGATGCCGATCGCACAGGTGTGCGGGCCCCAATACAGCGTCGTCATGTCGTCCTCCATCCTGTTGCCGGGGGCCCAAGGATGGAGGCTGCCTAAAGTTTCGTGTGGTTTCCCGAGATGGAAGACGCTGGAGTAAGCGTCGGTCTTGGCATGCTCATCGGCTAAGCACACGTCGGGCCGCGCCGGTCAATGGACGGGCTTTACCCCGTCTTTCTCGACCGTCAGGAAGCGCGCCGCCGGCCTGGAATCGGACCCCGCCGCCACCGACGCCGCCACCGCGAGGCCGGGCTTCAGAAGCGATTTATCTCCCATGAACAGCGCCGTTACCGGAACATCGGGATCCACGACGAGGCTTGTGGTGCCGGTACAGCCTGTTGCGCCCGGGGCCGCCGCGTGGCCTGTGCAGACGTCCGAGCCAGCCGCGCGCGAACCATGGAACGTCATTGCGAGTGTGCCGCCGCCGCCGCTTGCCGAGACCGTTCCGCTGGTCGAGACCGCCGACACCGTCGCGTTGGTCATGCTGCTCTTGGGCGTATCCATCGGATACTGGCCTTCGCCGAGCCCGGCCATCGCCGCAGGAAAGATACGCACCTCCCGCGCATGGATCTTGCCGTCGGACTGCGTCACGCCGCCGGAGGCCACGAAGTCGCCCGATCGAATATCCGACAGATGCGCGACCTTGTTGTAGGTGATGCGGGCGCTGCCCGGCACCACGAAGCTGTCGGTCGCGCCGCCGATTTTGCGGACCGTTAAAATCGTGCCGTCGAACGACTGGATCGTTCCCCTGACATGGGTAAACTGGCTCTGCGCCCACGCTCCCGGCGCAACGGACAGGACCATGCCGGCAACCAGACCAAGCCGATGAACACGCATGCCACACCTCCACTCTAAGCGGCGGACCCTAGCCGGACCTGCGCCGGGCGACCACTCGGCGCACTGCCTTCCCGCCAAACTCCACTGCCTCGGGAGCCAGATCGCGCAGCCCAGACACCTGAAGCTTTTCCGGCTCTTCATCCGACCGGCGGCAATTAAACATTGTGCTGTGACAATGAGGAGCAACATCGTCGCTGTCACGCAGCTTCGACCAATCCACGTCATGCCGTTGCTATTGCCGCCGCCCTGCAAGCGGACATAGATACCACACCATGACCCTCGATGATCTCGGATCGCGTATTTGCATCATGGGGCCGTCGAATAGTGGTAAGTCCACGCTGGCAGAGGCTATCGGCCGCTCGCGTGGCCTGTCTCCTGTCCACCTCGATCGGCTTTATCATCTACCGAATACGGACTGGCAGCCTCGCCCGGAAGCCGAGTTCATTGCGCTGCATGACAGGGCGATCCTTGCGCCGCACTGGGTCATGGATGGCAACTATTCCCGGTGCCTGCCGCAACGGCTGAAACATGCCACAGGCTTCATTCTTCTGGACGTTCCGACCACGACCAGCCTCTTGCGTTATCTGCGACGTTCATGGTTCGAGGGTATCCGGTGCGGGGCGCTCGAGGGCGGCAGGGACAGCGCGAAATGGGATATGATCCGCCACATCGCCGTTACTACTCGCGCGAATCGCAAACGCTATAAGGAGATGTTCGACTGTATCAGCTTGCCCAAGGTCGAGTTGGCAACGCCGCGAGAACTGACCGTTTTCTATTGCTCGGCGCAACTCGACCGCTAGGATCTGTGACACTTACCGCAACCCTAAGATGGTGGCTGCGAGGGTAACGACGGCGAGGTAGTTCCTTGCCATTTTTTTCGTAGCGGAATTGTTCGAGTTCGCTGAAGCAGCACTCGACCAAGTGGCACTGCGCGTAGAGATGCCTATCGAGCGGATATTTGCGAGCCCGGGACGGATTGTTGGGGATAACGGCGATCGCCCTCTTCGCAGCGATGTCGCGGCAAAGGATTCCATGAATCACAATCAGGCCAAACAGGGAATCCTCGAGCCCACGGGACTTAATATGCCATCAGCGAGTTATCAAACGTCGACGCACCAGGCGGTAGCTCTGGCTGAAAGCAGCCATTCCTCGAAATGTAGATATGGTGGACCCGCGCACAGGTCTCCCAGAACCTGATGCTCTTTCCCCTCTACATCACGAACCTTCTCCATTGCCATCGTCATCAACCGTGCCGCAGTGCAGGTACATGGAATGCGACATGGACGATCGCTTCGGGCCTGCGAAACCGGATGGTTCGGTCGGTGCCATAAAATCCATGCCGTTCAGTTCTCTGGCTCCCCACTCCCGGCCAGCCACGGCAAGTAGATTTGAACAAGCGTTCTTACAGTCTGACTCTCATGTTCATGAGGTAAGGCATTCGATGGCGCTGCCTCGCTATTTTCCCTTGATCCGCTTGCGTTCTGTTCGAAACACTCAACCTCACCTTTGACACGACGTTCTGGTGCGAGCAGATTTGCCCGCGGGCTGAAGAATTGCCCAGGCCGCAAGAACGGCGGCACAGGAGGCGACATGACGCTGATCGTGGATGCACACAACCATGTCGGGGTCCGGCCCGGAGCGCGGCAGTCCGGACCAGACTTGGTAGCGAAGATGGACACGGCCGGTATCGATCGCGCGGTGATCTTTCCGTTCGTCGAGGGAAACTTCGATAATCAGGCCGTCAGAGATGCGGCGCTTGCCTGCCCGAACCGCTTGATCCCCTACTGCGGGGTCAATCCCTGGCAACCGGACGCGGCGTCCGAGTTCCGCCGCTGCGTCTCCGAGTGGAACTTCCGAGGCCTCAAGCTACATCCCACCATCAATGGCTTTCACCTGTCGGACCCGGTGCTGGTGGACCCGCTCTTCGAGGAAGCCGCGTCACTCGGCGTTCCCGTGATCGTCCACGGTGCGAGCGATCTCCTGAACAGTCCGCCCGAGTTTGCCGAGATGGCGCGCCGACATCCGCGGGTGCGGCTGCTGATGGCGCATATGGGCTTCTTCTGGTCGGTGGATCAGGCGATTTCCTACGCGAAAGCGTTGCCGAACCTGATCCTGGAAACCTCGCGTGCGCCGATCTTCGAGATCGCCACGGCCGTACGCGAGCTCGGGCCGGACAAGGTGGTATGGGGCACCGACTCTCCGTTCGTCGACTACGAGTGGGAGTTCCGCAAGATGGAGCGCTGCACCACCGACCGTGCGGTTTACGAGCGGGTGGTTGGCGGCACCATGAGTGAGATCCTGGGCCTTGCCTGACTGGCATCCCGTGGACCCGCGACCACTGGACCGGGAACACCCGCCGGCACGTGCCGATCGATCCACTGAACGCATATCACCGGATCGTTTAGACCTATCGCCGGACCGTCGCCTCGATCTCGCCGCCCGTGCTGCCTGGCTCTACCACGCCAAGAACCGACGTCAGGACGAGGTCGCGCGCACCCTCAACCTGTCGCGCCAAACCGTGCAGCGCCTGATCGCCCTTGCGGCGTCCGAGAACCTGATCCGCTTCCAATTGGTGCACCCGCTCGCTGCCGCGATTGAGCTGGCCGATCGCCTGTCGGATCGCTTCGGCCTCGACTATGCCGAGGTAGTACCATCCACCGGTTACGCACCCGACGACACTGCCTCGCTCGCCGCCGCCGCCGCTTTCTACCTTGAAGCCCTGTTTGTCTCCACGGACCCTGTGACGATCGGCATCGGTGGGCAGCGGGTGCTGCGCGAGGCCGCTCTGCGCATTGCGCCGATGCAGCGGCCTATGCACCGGCTGGTGTCGCTGATGGGCACGCTCACCCGCCAAGGCCGCGCTGGCCATTACGACGTCATCATGGGCATGGCCGAGCGCATTGGTGCGCAATGCTTTCCGCTGCCGATGCCCGTGGTGACGGGCACGGTAGAAGAGAAAACGGTGCTGCAGGCGCAGACGGCATTCCACGCCTGTTTTACCCTGGTGCAGGAAGCCGATCTACTGATGATGGGCATCGGTTTCATCGGTCCGGATGCTCCGCTACACCGCGATGGTTTCATCAGTGCCGACGAACTCAACGACGTCATCGGTGCCGGTGCGATCGGCGAGCTGCTCGGCAACTGTTTCGACAGGCAAGGCAACCTCATTAAAACCGGCTATCACGCCCGGCTGACGTCCTTTGCTCTGCCGCAGCCCGCCAGATGTCGCACTATTATCGTGCAACGCGGTCCGGAACGGGTAGTGCCACTGCGTGCGGCGCTTTCGGCCCGGCTGGCCAACGGCCTGATTACCGATGAGGACACTGCGCGCCGGCTTCTCGACGACTGACCTGCACGTTCCGTCGATATTCAGCAAACCAGAGCCGTACAGCGGCCAAAAGGGAAACGATCATGAACATCCGGCAAATGGCACCTCCTTTATCGTCATCCGCCGCCCGCGTTTCGTTGTTCGGCCGTATCGCCGGCACCTGGTCGTGGAGCGCGATGGGGCTGCTGTGGCTGATCTACGCCATGAATACCAACATGCGGCAGTGGTTCAGCCTCGTGCAGCCCTCGCTGGTGCAGGAGTTCCACCTCACGCCCGCCGCCATGGGGTTCTACACTGGTCTTTTGACCATGTCGGTCGGCGTATCGGGTGTTGCTTTATCGCCCTGGCTCGATCGCGGTGGCCATGGCTGGGCACGCAAGTACCGCCATCTGCCTATCGCATTATGCTATTTCACGTTTTCCGTGCTGAGCGGCATCAATGCGCTGTCTGCCAGCTTCGCGTTGCTGTTTTGCTTTCAGCTGGCCAAGAACCTGGCCAGCGGCATCGGCGAAGCGTCCGAGGTTACCGCGGTGGCGGAATGGTGGCCGCTCGAAAGGCGGGGGTTTGCGCAGGGTCTGCACCATACAGGGTTTCCGTGGGGCTCCCTGCTTGGCGGTTTAGCCGTCTCTGCAGTCTTCGCCATGTTTGGAAGCCAGAACTGGCGATACGTGTTTCTGATCCTGCCCTGGCTGTTGCTGCCGACCTTGTTCGTGTTCTGGCGCTTCTCCACGGCGGAGCGATACGCCGCCTTCAACGCCGACACACGCCGGCGCGGGTTGACCCCGCCCTTGCTCGAGGACGTCGACGGCAACGCCCTGCATGCGGCGCCTGGTGCCTTCGGCCGCGCCATCGCCAACCCGAACATCCTGGTGTCCTCCATTGCCTCTGGCCTTGCGAACTTCAGCCTGTACGGCATCAGCTTTTGGTTGCCGCTCTACCTCGCCTTCGTGGCGCACTACTCGCTGGCCAAGGTCGCCACGCTGTCTGTGCTGTTCACGATCACCGGCGGCATCGGCCAGATCCTGTGGGGCTCGATCTCCGACCGCCTGGGCCGCAAATACAGCCTGGTACTGATGTTCATCTGGCTGACGGTCGCGTTCCTGCTGTTCCGGTTCGCTGGCAGCAGTCTCGCTGCTCTCGTGGCGGTCCAGTTGTTTGCAGGGCTTGCCACCAACGGCGTTTATCCGGTGCTCTACGCACTTGCCTCCGATTCCAGCGAACGCGGCGCGGTCGGCATCGCAAATGGCCTCAACATGGGTGGCGTGGTGCTGGGCGGCTTCGGCACGATCGTCGTCGGCGAGATCATCGAACTGGGCGGTGGCTACGCGTCCGACGCAGGGTTCCAGCTCAGCCTGTATTTCCTTGCCGGCACCATGGCCGTGGCGGCGGTGATGATCGCCCTGCTGACCCGCGAGACCGCAGGACGCTTTATCCATCTCGATCGCGCGCTGGTCAGCCGGGAGTCCTGCCATCGGGGCGCGCTCATCCCGACCCGCCGGCCGACCAACTAAACCGGCTTGGACAACACGCAAGAAAAAGGGAAACGACTATGCCGAAAAGCGACAATGGAACTGTCCGCCGCCTGTGGGCACTCGAAGGCGGCACCCTGAGCGAGGATCGAAGCAACCTCGTGGTGGGCGAGAAGGGACCGGTGACCGTGCCATGTCCCTGCTTCCTGATCGAGCATGCGCGTGGCCTTGTGCTGCTCGACACCGGCCTGGTGCCCGCCGCCGCCGCCGATGCCCGCGCCGTCTACGGCGATATGGCCGACGAGCTGCAGATCAGCCTGACCCGCGAGCAGTGTGTCGACCATCAGCTCGGCGCTCTCGGCTTCAAGCCGGACGACATCGACCACGTGATCATGTCGCACCTGCACTGGGACCATACCGGCGGCATGTTCCTGTTCCCGCGTGCTCAGTTCCACGTCATGAGCGGCGAGCTGCAGTATGCCTACTGGCCGCTACCTGCCGGCCCACTCTACCGCCGCGAGGACATCGAGCCCACACGCGGTTTCAACTGGAACCAGATCGAGGCTCCGGAACTCGATTTGTTCGGCGATGGCAGCATCGTCATTATCCATCTCCCGGGCCACACGCCCGGCAACGCCAGCGTGCTTGTCCGTCTGCCGACCGAAACCATCATCCTGGGAGCCGACACCGCCCATCTGCGTTCCGGCTACCTGGCTGACCGCCCGATGCCGTCGGACTGGAATACCCTTGAATCCGTCCGCTCTATCCGTCGCCTTCGAGCTTTGACGCAGTCTCTTGGTGCAAGACTTTGGCTGCTTCACGACCCTGAGGATTGGGCGGAGAACAAGCATGCACCAGAGGTATATTCTTGAGGACGGCCAGCTGTCGGGTCGAGATGCGATGATCACCGTCAACATCATTGCCGCCCATATTGCTGACGAGGCGTGCAGGTTTGATGGATCGGGTCCAGGATGAATCGCTGTGATTCACTTGTTCGGGACTATGTCAGGCCGGCATCAGTGCGTGTTCGTGCAGCATGACGTCGATGGCCGCCATGGCCTTGGCTTCGTCGATCCAGAAGTTGCAGATCGACGGGATGAAATCATCACCCAGCCTGACCGCCAGCTCGGCATCCGGCATGTCCTCGACAGCATCTTCAGAAATGAACACCAGCGGCGTCGGATTCTCCATCTTATCCGGGTGGTGATAGATGGACCGGTCGCCGAGATGGTTGAGGTTCCATCGGTTGGTCAGCAGAAGGCCGGGGATGTTGCAGACCCAGCGGTATTTCGCGAGCCCGGCGCCCCAGATGGCGATCAATGCATCGGCCTCGTGGCCACACGCCAGGCTCTCGGTGATCGGCAGCCCGATGGTGCTGACGATCTCGATGCCGGTGCCAATCGCCGCATCCTGCATCGCCATCACCAGGTCGCGCTCCATCATGATCGGGCTGCACACGGCACCCGGCTCGCCGTGGCTCCAGATGAAGTCGTCCTGGTTGCCGATACGGCTGTTATGGCCATCCACCACCAGCACCGCCTTACCCAACGTGCTTGCCAGGTGCGTGACCAGCGTCGTGCAGAAGCTTTGCAGGTCGACGATGGTCCGGTTCTCGACCCGCAGCCCGAACATGATGACCGGCACGCTGTCGATGCGGGCCTGACGGCAGATCGAAGCCGGCGAGGTCGGGCCGAGCGGCCGAATCGTCGCCAGGATCCGGGTTCGCACATCCGCGGTCACCTTCATCGAGGATGAGCGGATCAGGGTCTGGCCATTCGCGTAGAAGGATGGGATCGCCTCCGTCAACGGCTCTGTCCGACGGTCCACGAGACCGAGCAGCTCGGGGAAGATCGCGTCGAGCGGGCCATACATTTCGGGTTCGTAAAGCGCCTCGAACACCATGAAACGCGGCAGCTTCGCCTTCGGCACGCTGGAAACGATCGAGCCGATACCGGAAATGTCGTTCCACAGAACGTGGCCGATATGCATCGCGGTCACACCGCGCCAGGCATGCACCGGCTCGGTCGTTTCGAGCGCGAAATAGGGTGCCAGCAGGTTCCCGTGCTGCGCGATGCGGGCAAAGAACTCGCGGAACATTTCCGGCAGATGCGCGCGCATCGTGTCCGGATAGAACCCGACGAACACGCGTCCCTCGGGAATGAAGATGCCGACGATCCGGAAATAGATTTCTCCGGCGATCAGGAACATGACGGTCCCGGTGCCCTCGTCGACCGCGCGATAGGCGTAGATCACGCCATGCATGATCAGCGCATGCCGGACGATCATCGGCCGGCCGTCGATCGGCGACGGAAAAACCATGTGCCCGTGCTCGATGAAGGCCAGGCTCTGCTGCTGCAACGCTCCCGCACTGAGCAGGCCATACAGGTAGCTGCGCTGGAACGGCTGTCTGCGCGATCCGAAATCGATTACCTGGCTGTTCGGATGTCCGGGGTTTACCTGGTCGACCTGGACATAGCGGGTGGCTGTGTCGAAGCTGCCCAGGAACAGGCCGAGAATTTCTGCCCGGGTTCCTTCGGGCAAACGGAAGAATGCTTCCTCCCGCTCGTCGAGCGCCGGCGGCGCCGGGGTTTCCATAATCTTTTTCCAGAGCCCGTCGAACAGCGAGCAGCTCGCTTCGGTCAGGATCCGGCTCGCGTCCGACGGCAGTTCATGGACCGAACCGCCAAGCCGGTTGAGGTTCTCGTCGAGATACCACGTCGCTTCAGTGCCATCGTCATGCCGGAAACACAGGAGGATGAGCGGCGCCAAGCCGAGATAGGCCACTGTGGGTGTCCAGCCGGCAATATAGACCGCGGGCTTGCCGTCGTTCCGGACTTCACCAAGCTGGTCTACGTCCACCAGCATGCTGTCGTGTAGAAACATAACCGCTGGACCTTTTCAGCTCGGAAGGACCGGCTTCGGCAGCCGGAGACGAAAGCCGCATTGTCGCGCGGCTGGGTTGATCGGCCAAGTCATAAGAGCGCGGACGATGGACCGAGGGTCGCATCGGGTCACCATCGACGACGAAGGTGTCGGCGGGCGATGGTGACACGATACGAAACGACCATGCTTGGGAACCAGACAATGATCATCACGACCGACGAGACTGCGGACATTCCTGTTCCCGGCGCACCGTCTTCGATGCGGTTGCACCTGTTCCGGCCAGCCGTGTCTGGCCGGTATCCGGGGATCCTGCTGTTTTCAGAGATCTACCAGGTAACGGACCCGATCCGCCGGCTTGCCGCGATGGTGGCCGGACAGGGTTATGTCGTGGCGGTGCCGGAGGTCTATCACGAGTACGAACCGGCAGGCACGGTGCTGCGCTACGACGCGCCGGGCACCGAGCGGGGCAATGCGCTCAAATTCGCCAAGCCGGTTGCCGGGTTCGATGCCGATGCGCGTGCAGCGGTCGGCTTCCTGCACGACCATCCGGCCTGCACCGGCCGGATCGGCACTCTCGGGATCTGCCTCGGCGGCCATCTGGCGTTTCGCGCGGCACTCGATCCGGCGGTGTCGGCAGTGGCCTGCTTCTATGCCACCGACATCCACTCGAAATCGCTCGGCGAGGGCCGGAACGATGACAGCCTGGCCCGGATGGACGAGCTCAAGGCGGAGGCCCTGTTCGTCTGGGGCCGACAGGACCCGCATGTTCCGTTCGCCGGCAGGCAGACGATCCGCGAACGGCTGGAGGAGGCCGGCGCGCGCTACGAATGGCATGAGGTCAACGGCGCGCACGCATTCCTGCGCGACGAGGGTCCGCGTTACGACCCGGCCCTGTTTCTGCAGGCGATCGGCTGGACGCTGGCCCTGTTCCAGCGGACGCTGGGCGGACATGAACCGGCCGGGCCAGCCTCCGGCTAGGTCCGGCCGATCGCGCGTTTGGCAGAAGATGGCGACTACGGTTTGCGGAACTTCAGCACGAAATTGTCGGCCTCGCCGATCGCTGCGTAACGGTCATGGTCCTGTGCGCCGAGCGCGAAGGTGGGCGGCAGGGTCCAGACCCCCTTCGGCCAGTCGGCGGTGTCCTTCGGGTTGGCGTCCATCTCGGAGCTGGCCACGAACCGGAAGCCGGCCGCGCGGGCCTGGGCGATCGCCGAATCCTGGCTGACATAGCCGTCCTTGGCCTGCGGATCGTAAGCCGCCGTGCGATGACCGCGATGGTCCTCGATGCCCAGGATGCCGCCCGGCTTGAGCGCCCGGTAGAACGCCGCCAGCATCTGCGGCGCATCGCCCTGCTTCATCCAGTTGTGCAGGTTGCGGAACGTCACCACCAGGTCGACGCTGTTGGCCGGCGCGATGTCGGCGGCACCCGCGGCCTGCGTTATCTTCACGTGGTCATAGCGGGCAGGTTGCGCGGCAAGCTTGTGGGCGAACGCCGAGTCCGGCTTCATCGGCGCACCACCTGCCGCGTAATACGTGCCGTGGTCGTGGAGATAGGGCGCCAGGATCTCAGTCCAGTAGCCGCCGCTCGGCCAGATCTCGACCACCGTATGGTTCGGCTTCAGCCCGAAGAAGGTGAGCTCCTGTGCCGGATGCCGTGCCTCGTCGCGCTTCGCGAAGGCCGGATCGCGATCGGGACTGGCGATCGCCGCCTGCAGGGCCGCGTCCGGCCGCATCGCTGCCTTGCCGGTCGCGGCACGAGCGATAGTGGTAGGCAAAACAGCCAGGCCGATGGCCAACAGCCCAAGTCCGAGCGTCCTGACCGGAGTGGGTGCGTGAGCAGGCGATAGGCGAGTGCTTGGGCTTCGGATCATGTGGACGGTCCTTGAGTGCTGCCGGCGATCAGGATGTGCGGCCTGCCTGCTCCGCACAACTTGGCTGGCGCGATCATCGCTGCTGACGGATCATGCGTCGACATGCAGCGTGGCCTCTTCTTCTTCGAGCGGTTTCTTCTCGTCGGTGGCCGCCGTCCCTGGAACGTCATGCTCGCGACCCGGCTTGTCGGCACCATCGACGCCGCAAACCTGCTTGCGGCCCTGGTCCATCTCCAGACCCGGCACCCGATGCTGTGCGTCGGCATCGTCCAGCAGGACAAGCGCCCGCACTTCGTCACGCCCGACCCGGTGCCGCCGATCGGCCTGCGCATCATCGACCGTACCGACGACGAGGACTGGTTCGACGCGGTCCGTCATGAAATCGACCTGCCGTTCGACAATGCGCACGGTCCGTTGCTGCGCGTGGTGTGGATACGTTCGCAGACGGTAAGCGAGCTGGTGCTGGTCGGCTATCACTGCATCTGCGACGGCAAGTCGATGCTGCTGCTGACGCGCGAGCTGATCGAAGAATTGGGCAACATCCGGCAGGACTCTGCTCCGGTTCGGCCGGCATCACGGCGGATCGCCACTATCCACGAACTGTTTACCGAGGATCGGCGCCTCAGCCGGCGCTGGCGCAGCCTGCTCTCGCATGCAGGTGTCGCGAAGTGGCTGCTGCATGCCGCAACCGGACTGACGCGAAGAGGACCGGCGGCGGCCATCTTGCCGAGCTATGTCATCCGCTGGACCCTGGCGGCCTCGACCTGCGACGCCTTGCGGGCGCGGTGCCGGGCCGAGCAGGTGACGTTGTATGCGGTATTGGCCACCGCCTTCCTGCGTGCGGTCCGCGAGGTGCGGCCCAACCAGGCCCGGAACTGCCTGCTCTGCCCGGTCGACGTGCGGCCGATGCTGCCGGCGATCGAGGCGGACATGCTGTTCGGCTATCCGGACACCGTGCATCTGTCGGTCGACCGGTCGCTGGACCAGGGCTTCTGGCAGCAGGCCCGCAAGCTGAAGCGCGACCTGACCGCACGACGCGCCAGGCTGGATCCCAGGCGCACGCTGCTGACCGCGGAGTGGCTGCATGCATTGTCGGACTGGTTCATCGACCTGCAACTGCACGGCGAGGCCCGGAACGACCTGATGTTCTCCCATGTCGGCGAGGCCGTGGTGCCGCCGAACGCATCGGTGCTCGGCTTCCTGTCCTCGATGCCGTGGCGGGGAACCACGGCGGTCTTTTCCCTGCTCGACCAGGGGTGCATGCGGTTCTTTCTGGTCGCGCGGGAGACATCGCTGCCGTCCGCCGACGCCGAACGCATCCGCGCCTGCGCGATGTCGCTGCTGGACGCCGAACTTGCGGTGCCGGCGAAAGCCGCATCCCGTTCCGGCCGGATGGGATCGACTGCCGGCTGAACTCAGCCAGGCGTCCAGACCGCATCCTGCACGGTCAAATGAGCCGGGATCAGGTGCTGGGCGAGGAAGGCGTCGGCGATGCGCTGCTGTTCGGCGACCACATCCGGCGTCATCGGCGAGGCGCCGAAGGTCAGCCGGTCGACTGCCTTGCCGACTACCGCAACGGGCAGGCCGGTATCGCCGGCGAGATACTGGCTGACCTGGTCCTTGTGGGCCTGTGCCCAACTGTCCGAACGGTTGATCTGGGCCAGCAGCAGATGGACCAGGTCCGGGCTGCTTGTAGCGAACCGGCGATCGGCCAAAAAGAACTGCCGGTTGCCGACCACGCCGCCCGCCGAGGTCAGGATACGTGGGTCGGACGCGGCCTGCACCGAGGAGAGGTACGGGTCCCAGATCGCCCAGGCGTCGAGGCGGCCGCTGTCGAAGGCCGGGCGCGCGGCGCCGGGGGTAAGGAACACCGGCTGTATGTCGGCCATGGTCAGCCCGGCCTTGGCCAGGGCCGCCAGCAGCAGCCAATGGACATTGGAAGCGCGGTTCAGGCCGACGGTCTTGCCCTTCAGGCCGGCGAGGTCACGGATGCTGCTGGTTTTCGGCACGATGATCGCCTCGCCGAACGGCGCCACCGGCTCGGCGGCCACATAGACGATGCGGTTGCTGGCCGCCTGGGCAAAAATCGGCGGTGCATCGCCGGTGATGCCGAAATCGATCGCGCCGGCACCCATGGCCTGCAGCATCTGCGGCCCAGCCGGGAATTCGCTCCATGCGACCTTGTCGCCGGTACGGGCAAGCTCGGCTTCGAGGTAGCCGGTATGCTTCAGGATGATGAGCGTGCCGTAGCGCTGATAACCGATGCGAATCGTACGCGGACTGGCCGCGCGAGCCTGCCATCCGGCGAACCCCGCAACCGAAAGTGCCGCCATCGAAAGAACAGAACGTCTGGTTGTCGGCACGCGCGTGGTTCCTTGTCTTTCTCGTGCATTGCACGAATTTACAAACTGATCCAGCTTGACGACTGAATTAAACGATTGGTGAACGTGATTAAATCACGTCATCAGGAGACTGTAATTTTGGCACCCGATACGCACCCTGTTCCCGATCTCCAAACGTCCGTCGGCTTCACGGACCCAAGCCATGCCGCCCGCGAGGCGGATGTGCTGTGGTTCCTGCCGACGCATGGAGACGGACGCTATCTCGGCTCGCAGGTCGGCGCGCGCCACGTCACCCTGAACTATCTGAGCCAGATCGCGCGTGCCGCCGACGAGCTCGGCTACTACGGAATGCTGCTGCCGACCGGAAAGTCGTGCGAAGATTCGTGGGTCGTCGCCTCGTCGATGATCCCGCTGACGTCGCGGGTCCGGTTCCTGGTGGCGGTGCGACCCGGCCTGTCCGAGCCGTCGATGACCGCGCGGATGGCGGCCACCTTCGACCGGTTGTCCGGCGGGCGGCTGCTGGTCAATGTCGTCACTGGCGGCGATCCGGCCGAGCTGGCCGGCGACGGAGTATTCCTCGACCATACCGAGCGCTACCAGGCAACCGACGAGTATCTCCAGGTCTGGCACCGGATGATGGCGGGCGAGACCGTGGATTTCGAAGGCAAGCATTTGCGCGTGCAGGGTGCCAAGCTGCTGTATCCTCCGGTGCAGACCCCGTATCCGCCGCTCTATTTCGGCGGTTCCTCGGATGTCGGCCAGCAGGTGGCGGCCGATCAGGTCGATGTCTACCTGACCTGGGGCGAACCGCCCGCCGCCGTTGGTGAAAAGATCGCCGCAGTGCGTGCGCTGGCAGCGGCACGTGGACGCACCCTCTCGTTCGGGATCAGGCTGCATGTGATCGTGCGCGAAACCTCCGAGGAAGCCTGGCGCGAGGCTGACGCGCTGATTAGCCATGTCAGCGAAGAAGACATCGCACGGGCCCAGGCGGCATTCTCCCGTTTCGACAGTGTCGGCCAGCAGCGGATGGCGGAGCTGCACAAGGGCGGCCGCGACCGGTTGGTGATTTCACCGAACCTGTGGGCCGGCGTCGGCCTGGTGCGTGGCGGAGCCGGCACCGCTCTGGTCGGCAACCCGGACGAGGTCGCCGCCCGGATGCGCGAGTACATGGCGCTCGGAATCGACCGGTTCATCCTGTCCGGCTATCCGCATCTCGAGGAATGCTACCGCTTCGCCGAGCTGGTGTTCCCCAAGCTCCCGCTGAAATCCACCACCGGCAACGGCTACGCCCCCGCCCGCAACGCCGGCCCCTTCGGCGAAATGATCGCCAACGTCGGCGCCCCGACAGCCAAAAGCTAACCACAAACTTCCGCGGTGGGAGATCGCTCGAGGATCGCCGGCACAGCCCGTTATCGAGTGATCTCAGGTGTGGACGTCTAGGGCGGTTAAAAGCTCCCGCCGCGCGGGCGCGAAGCCGGGATCGTCGTGGCGGCGGGGGCGCGCCATGCGGATGGGCAGGTTCCTGGAGATGCGGCCATGGTCGAGCACGACGGCCCGGTCGCCCAGCAGCAGCGCCTCGTCGACGTCGTGCGTCACCAGCAGTACGGCACAGCGGTGCTTCTGCCAAAGTTCGGCCACCATGGCCTGCATGCGAAGCCGGGTGAGTGCGTCCAGGCTGGCAAAGGGCTCGTCCAGCATCAGGAAATCCGGTTCGCGTACCATCGCGCGGGCAATGCCGACGCGCTGCGCCTCGCCACCGGACAGGGTCAGCGGCCAGGCATCAAGACGATGGCCGAGCCCGACCTCTTCAAGCGCCGCCACGGCACGATCGCGCGCATCGCGGCCGGGCAGCCCGAGTGCGACGTTCTGCCAGACCCGTCGCCACGGCAGCAGCCGACTTTCCTGGAACACCACGGCGACGTCGCGCGGCACCGATACGGCCCCCTCCTCGACAGGATCGAGCCCGGCCAAGGTGCGCAGCAACGTCGTCTTGCCGGACCCGCTGCGACCGAGCAGCGACACGAACTCGCCCGGCTCGATGGTCAGGTCGAGATCGTCGAGCACGGCCGGCCCGCCGAAACGGCGGCTCAGCCCCTCGACGCGAATGGATGGACGCTCGGTCAGGCGGGGATCGATGGCATTCATCCGCGACGGCCCAGTCCGACCTGCTGCGGCCGCCATGCCAGGAACACCCGCTCCATCGTCCGCACGATCTGGTCGCTGATCAACCCCAGGGCCGCGTAGATAAACAGACCCACCAGGATGATGTCGGTACGCAGGAAGTCCTCCGCATCCATCATCATGTGGCCGATGCCGGAATTGGCGTTCACCTGCTCGGCCACCACCAGCATCAGCCACGAGATGCCGACCGAGAACCGCAATCCCACCAGCAGGTCCGGCAATGCGCCGGGGAGAACGATGTCGCGGATGGTCTGGGCACGCGACAGGCCGAGCGTACGGCCCATCTCGAGCAGTTTCGGGTCCACCGAGCGGATGCCCTTGAACAGGTTGAGATAGATCGGGAACAACGCGCCAAGGGCGACCAGTGCGATCTTGGGGGTTTCGCCGATGCCGAACCACAGGATGAACAGCGGCACCAGAGCGAGAGCCGGCAGGGTACGCACCATCTGCATCGGCGCGTCGATCGCATCCTCGCCAAGGCGGGACAGTCCGGCGATCAGCGCCAGGACGATGCCGACGACGATGGCGATCGCCAGGCCGCTGCCGGCCCGGGCCAGCGAAACAGTCAGGTTGTGCAACAGGCTGCCATCGGCGATCAGCCCGCGCATGGTGATCAGGATGCGCCAGGGCGAGGCAAGGGTCTGTGGCGAAACCAGGCCGGACGAGGAAGCCGCCTGCCAGACGCCAAGGATCAGCAGCGGCGAGACCGTCCGGCGCATACCGTTGCCGGAAACCCAGGCGAACGCGCACGGCATACGGCGGCCAGAAGCCTGATTCGCCCTGTTCGCCTGGACCGAGCCGGTCCGCGGCCGAACTCCTGCGGTCATGTCGAGCATCGGTTGCTCCGTTCTGTGGCTAATACGTCAGCCGGAGAAAACCATCATGAACGACAGGACGTCAAGTTATCATGCGATAACTAAACGTGTATTAGTAGACACGTAAGGAATCCAGCGTGGAACTTTTGGTTAGTTTCGAGTCCTCCTAGACCATCCACCGGACACGGTGCCGGCCATCAGGCGTCGCGTCATCAGCAAGGCGCCGCCGACCGTCAGCAGCAGAGCCAGCAGCCAATGCGAGCCGTGCAGCGATCGGCCCCAGTCACGCGGTTCGCCTGCCAGCAGCAGGAAAAGCAGGGTGACCACGATCGCCGCGGTCATCGATGGCAGGCCTCTCCGACGCGCCAGAATGCACAGCACGATGAACACCACATAGGCGGCGATCGCGAAGCCGCGGATCATTTCTCGCAGCGGATCACCAAGCTGCGCCAATGCCTGAGAGACGGTATCGAAGCTGCGGTCCAGCGCCCCTGCCAGCGTGGTGCCGAGCATGCCGGGTCCGATCACCGTCAGCAGCACCGCGAGCACCAGGCCACCGATCCAGATCAGGCCGATCGTGTTCCTGTTCATTGGCTCATTCCCATCATCCGATCAGGAACCATAGCCGGAACAGGATAGTTTCCGCCCACGTTTGACGAACGAGGCCGTGGACCTGGCGCATCGCGCGTAGCCGCTCCAGCCTGCCACCGGACAAGGCATGGTCCAGCGAGGTCAAATCGTGCAGCGCCGAGGGCGACAACGCCTGTGGATTGGCGACCAGCCCACGAACATGCCGACGAAACAAGTGCATGAACTCGTCCGGACCCCGACGCAGCGCCATCATTCCGCGCCTGACCGACGAATGCGGTGCGCCGACGGCGTTCGCACAATGCTGGCGATACAGCACCGTGGGCACCGGATCTGCGATCAGCCGGCCGCCGGCCGCACTGACCACAAGGTAGGACCACCAGTCATGCAACGTTCCCTCGGGCGGATTGCTGGCAGCAATCAGCGCCACCGCGGCCGGGTTCAGCATGACCGTGCAACCCGTAGCGACGTTCTGGGTGAGAGCCGCCGGAAAGACCGCAGGCCCGCCACGATATGGCGACAGACCGAGCGTCACCAGATTGTGGTCGACCAGACGCTGGCGCGCACAATAAAGGGCCGGCACTTCACCGGGGATCGCCGCAAGCGCCTCGGCACCGCGCTGGAGCTTGTCCGGCAACCAGATGTCGTCCTGGTCCGCGAAAGCGGCGACCGTGTTCGGCGGGACCCGGCGCAGCAGCGTGAGGAACGAGCCGACGATGCCGAGATGGCCAGCCTGGTCCGGCATCGGCCGGCACTCTTCTTCGCTGAAACGCGTAGCAAATGCCTGCATCAGGTCGACAGTGCCGTCAGTCGAGCCGTCATCGCGCCAGATCAGGGACCACCGCCTGAAGTCCTGACGCGCAAGCGATTCGAGCTGTTCCGGCAGGTATTGCATGCCGTTATAGGTCGACAGCAGTACGGCCACGGGAAGACTATCGTGGAGGGCTTGCCTGTCCAGATAATTGGACAAATGGCGGGATCGATAGTCCGTCTCGGTGGCTCGGACCACCGGCTCGACATTCATCGTCCGGAAAAACCGGCCGGCAGAGGAGGTCAGAGTGATGAGGGCGCCAGGAGTTCGTCCACCGTCCGGACCAGGCTCTCCTGCCAGGGTGGCAGGCGGACACCGAACACGCGCTCAATCTTGCCGCAATCCAGGCGCGAATCCATCGGGCGGCGGGCCGGCGTCGGCCAGTCGGCGGTCTTGATCGCGATCACGTCCGGCATCGCGCGGCCATACTTGCCGGCGGCTTCGAGGGCGGCCACTGCAAGGCCATGCCACGTGGTCTCGCCAGAGCCGGCAGCATGATAGATGCCGGCGTAATCATTCCGCCAGCCGCCACTCTCGATGCGCTCCAGGATCGCGAGAATGGCCCGGGCGAGATCATCCGATGCGGTCGGCCCACCGGACTGGTCGCCAACGACGCGCAGAACCGGGTTTTTCTCGGCCGCGTTGATCATGGTCCGGACGAAGTTCTTGCCGGTGGCGGAATAGACCCACGAGGTACGCAGCACGATCGTGCGCGGGTTCGCCGCCAGTGCCACCTGCTCGCCATCCGCCTTGGTGCGGCCGTAGATGCCGGTCGGCGAAGTCGGATCGGTTTCGACATAGGGCCTGCCCTTGTCGCCATCGAACACATAGTCGGTCGACACGTGAATCAGCGGGATGCCGGCCAGTGCGCACAGCCTTGCCAGGATTTCCGGCCCGTCGCGGTTGGCGCGGGTCGCTCCGTCGATATTGACTTCGGCAGCATCGACCGCGGTCCAGGCGGCCGCATTGACCACGGCCACCGGCTGGATCGCCGCAAAGCTCGCGGCCAGGCTTGCCGGTTGGTCGAAATCGACCGCCGGCCGCCCGACCAGATGGATGCGTGGTCCACCCAGGCGCGTCATCGACGTCGCAAGCTGCCCGGACCCACCGGTGACGAGGATCGGGCCGCCATCGGATGCGAGACTGGTCATCAGTACTGGAACCAGCCGGCCACGGCCGAAAAATGCGGCGCCTGGGTGTCCTTGTCCGACAGGATCGCCTCCTCCGGCTTGATGGGCCAGTCGATGCCGATTTCTGGACAGTTCCAGATCACCGCCCGCTCGCTCGCCTTGTCCCAGACGTCGGTGCATTTGTAGAGCACCTCGACATCGTCGGTCAGCGTGCAGAAACCGTGCAGGAAACCCGGCGGAATCCAGAGCTGGGCCCAGTTGTCGCCGGACAGCTCGGCGCCGACCCACTTGCCATACGTCGGCGAGCCGGTCCGCGCATCGACTGCGACATCGTAGATCGCACCCTTCGAGCAGCGCAGCAGCTTGCCCTGCGCATGCGGCGCCAACTGGCAATGCAGGCCGCGCATCACGCCCCGCTCCCGCGAGAAGGAGTGGTTGTCCTGCAGGAACGGCAGGTCGATGCCGGTCTCGGCCATGATCCGGGGGTAGTTGTAGGTTTCGGAAAAGAAGCCGCGATTGTCGCTGAAGCGTGGCGGGGTGATCAGGATCACGTCTGGGATCGCCAGGCGGTCTACCTTCATGTGTCGTCCCTTTTGGTCATGGCGCGATGGCCATCAACCACGGAATAGATGTGTCAGGCGTGAACGCCATCCGCCAGCTCCAGCAGCATCCGTCCGAGCTCGGTCTTGGCGAGCTTGCGGGCCTGGTCGCGCAGCAAGGTGGCGTCGATGAAGTTCATGCGGAAAGCGACCTCTTCCGGGCAGCCGACCAGCATGCCCTGGCGGGACTGGATGGTCTGCACGAAGGTTCCGGCCTGCATCAGGCTGTCCGGCATGCCGGCATCGAGCCAGGCGCAGCCTCGGCCGAGGCGCTCGACATGCAGCGAGCCCTCCTCGAGATAGAGACGGTTGAGGTCAGTGATCTCCAGCTCGCCACGCGGGCTCGGCTTGATCCGCTTGGCTAACTCCAGCACCCGGTTGTCGTAGAAATACAGTCCGGTGATGGCCCAGTTCGATTGCGGGTTGGCCGGCTTCTCGACCACTTCCAGCGCGCGCCCGCTCTCGTCGAACGAGACCACGCCGTAACGCTCCGGATCGCGCACCTGGTAGGCGAACACGGTGGCGCCCTCGGGCCGCGCGCAGGCAGCCCGCAGCAGCACGCCGAGATGGTCGGCGAAAATCAGGTTGTCGCCGAGTGCCAGTGCACAGGGACTCGCGCCGAGCCAGTCGTCGGCGATCAGGAAGGCCTGCACGATGCCGTCCGGCGACGGCTGCACGCGATATTCGAAGCGCACGCCGAAGCGCGAGCCATCGCCGAGCAGCCGCTGGAACTGCGGCAGGTCGTCGGGGGTCGAGATGATCATGATGTCGCGTATGCCGGCCAGCATCAGCGTGCTGAGCGGGTAATAGATCATCGGCTTGTCATAGACCGGCAGCAGTTGCTTGCTGGCGGCCAGGGTCATCGGGTGCAGGCGGGTACCCGACCCGCCGGCAAGCAGGATGCCCTTCATTCCGGAATCGCTCGATCTGGTCATGCTGCAGTCCCCAGGCGCTGACCGGTGTAGCGGCCGGACCTGATCGCCTCCCACCAGTCCTGATGATCGAGATACCACTGCACGGTCCGCCTGATTCCGGTCTCGAAATCATGCTCCGCTTTCCAGTCGAGCGCCTGCTCGGCATGGCTGGCGTCGATCTCATAGCGCCAGTCGTGGCCGGGTCGATCGGTGACGTAGCGGATCAGGCGCTCGCGCGGCCCGGCCGGATCGGGCCGGAGCTCGTCGAGGGTGCGGCAGATGGCCTGCACCACCTGGAGGTTGGAGCGTGGCTGGCGGGCGCCGATCGCGTAGGTCTCGCCCGGCTTGCCGAGTTCGACCGCGCGGACCAGGGCCTCGGCATGGTCCTCGACGAACAGCCAGTCGCGCACGTTCGAGCCATCGCCATAGACCGGCAGTTCGCGACCCTCGATCGCGTTGATGGTGACCAGCGGGATCAGCTTCTCGGGGAAGTGCCAGAAACCATAATTGTTGGTGGTGTTGGTGATGAAGGCCGGCAATCCATACGTGTGGTACCACGCGCGCACGAGATGGTCGGACGCTGCCTTGCTCGCCGAATACGGACTGCGCGGGTCGTATGGCGTCGTTTCGGTGAAGGGCGGATCGTTAGCCTCGAGCGCACCGAACACCTCGTCGGTCGAGATGTGATGGAAGCGGAACGCCGCCTTCGCATCGCCTTCGAGCCCGGACCAGTAGGCGCGTGCCGCCTCCAGCAAGGAGAAGGTGCCGACCACGTTGGTCTGGATGAACACGGCCGGCCCATCGATCGAGCGATCGACATGGCTTTCGGCTGCCAGATGCATCACCGCATCCGGCCGGTGCTCGGCGAACAGCGCCTTCATGGTGGCAAAATCGGCCACGTCGGCTTCGACCAGGGTATGGCGGGGATCGTCGAGCGCTTCCTCGAGCGCGTCCCGCGATGCGGCGTAGGTCATCTTGTCGATGTTGACGACCGAATGCTTCGTCGATCGGATCAGGTTCCTGACCACCGCCGAACCGATGAAACCGCACCCCCCCGTCAGAAGAATCCGCATTCTCGACCCCATCCCCGGCACTGCGTCATTAATGCGTTAGTCTGGCAGCGCAGCGCACACCAGGCAACAGTCCACCATGTTCGCATCGACAACAACGACTTCTTCCATCTTGAACGATAGACGATTTTTTAACGACTGTGCCTTCGCCAACACCTTCATCGCGGGGTATCCTACCACCCTGACTAAATTTCTTATCCAGGGGCTCCATAGCCCCGCCCCAAGGAGCGGAC
This sequence comes from Janthinobacterium lividum, assembly GCA_050954785.1. Classification (GTDB taxonomy): domain Bacteria; phylum Pseudomonadota; class Alphaproteobacteria; order Acetobacterales; family Acetobacteraceae; genus Lichenicola. The sequence continues at coordinate 81,012 of JBPBQO010000001.1, forward strand.
GGTGTTTGCCGAGGCCCTGAACATCCAGTTGCTGGCCGCTCTGGACCGGCCCGACCTCCGCGTCGTTGCCGATCGTCAGCGTATCGTTTTCGATGCCCAGCTCGATACCGGCTTCCGCGCCGATCCGGGTGGCCAGGTCGTGCTTGGTGCCGCCTGCCTCGGATCGGAGCGGATCTGCGCGTTCCATATCCGCCACGCGCTCGAGCTCTCGCTGCTGCTCGATGCGGCAACCCGGCCCGCCGCTGCAGATGCGGTCCCGTCCGACATCGAGAGCTTCGACCTGCCGATCCTGGCCGGGCTCTGTGCCGCACGCACCGCCTCGCGCTTCTGGCTGCTGGATGCGGCACCCGCGAACGAGCCGCCGATGCCGGACCCGGCCTCGTGGCTGGCCGTCATGGCCGCCGGGCAGATGCCGGGGCAGGACGCGCTCAGCGTGGTGTGGGGGCGCGTGCGCAACCTGCAGGGATCGTCGTACCGCCTGCTCCGTGCAGCCAGGATCGGCCAGGACGACACGATCGTCCCCGCCTCCGTCATGCGGGCGCTGGCAGCCTGCTGGAACCTGCTCGGACCGGCGGAAACGCTGATGGCGCAGGGCGGCGACGCGAGGCTGGCCGTCGATCCGCATACCGGCCTCAACCATTACGGCTGCAGCCACCGGCCACGCCCATGGGCGATTACCTTCGCATCCTCGACGGCATCCTCGTTGTCCGAACGTGGCTTCGGTGGCGCGGAAGCCGCCCGCAAGCGATTGGCGATCGCGGCCTTGCTCGGCCAGTCGCAGACGGCGCTGGACCATGAAGCCGAACAGGTGCGGCAATCGATTGCCGACTATTATGGCCTGGCCAATCCGGGACCGTCCCGCGTCGTGCTTGCGGCATCCGGCACCGACAGCGAGCTGATCGCACTGGCGATATGCGGGCTGGCCGGTCCGGATGGTCGTCCGGCCCGCCCGGTCAGCAACATCCTGCTGGCGCCCGAGGAAACCGGTGCGGGTGTTCCGCTGGCGGCGGCAGGCTGTCATTTCGCCGATGACACCGCCCTTGGACGGCACGTGGTGAAGGGCGAACCGATCGACGGGTTCGCCGGCACGACACGCGTGCTCAAGGTGGCGATCCGGGGCGAGGATGGCCGCCTGTTGCCGCCCGATGCGGTCGATGCGGCCTGCATCCGGATGGTCGTGGCGGAAGCGGGCGAGGGACGGACGGTACTGCTGCATCGGCTGGACCTGTCCAAGACCGGGCTACTGGCGCCGAGCGAAGCCTGCCTGGAAACGCTGCAGGCCCGCCTGGGCGACCAGCTCGAGATCGTGGTCGATGCCTGCCAGGCGCGGCTCGATCGGCGGCGGGTGCAGGCCGACCTCGCGCGTGGCTGGATGGTGATGATCACCGGCTCGAAATTCTTCACCGGGCCGCCTTTCTGCGGGGCGCTGCTGCTGCCCACTCGGCTCGCGGCCCGCCTGCACGCACCCGACCTGCTTCCCGCTGGCCTCGCCGACTATGGCGGCCGCTCCGACTGGCCATCCGGGGCCTCGGCAGGTGCCGCCCGCGCGCTTGCCGACCGGGCCAACCCGGGCATGCTGTTGCGCTGGCAGGCGGCACTGGCCGAGATGCAGGCGTTCGCGCTGGTTCCGGACGTCGAGGCGCGGCAACGAACGGCCAGCTTCATCGCCGGCGTGGAGTCGGCAATTGCATCAAGCCCGGACGTGCTGGCGGTCGAGGTTCCGGCGCCGTCGCGGGTCGACCTGGTTCTCGATGATGCCGGAGCCGCCGAATCGGGCTGGGATCAGCTCCAGACCATACGCAGCTTCATGGTGCTGGAGCCCGGCGCCGGATCGGGCCTGCCGGCACGGCGGCCTCTCGAGGTGGCGCGGGCGCGAAAAATCTATCGCTGGCTCAACGCCGATGTCAGCCGTGTGCTCGAGCCCGATGCGGGCGACACCGACCGCGCGTTGGCGCGGCTGCTGTGTCATATCGGCCAACCCGCCCCGGTCGCGCACGACACGCTCGGGCCGGTAATGGCGGGCGCCTTGCGGATTTCGGTCGGTGCCCGGCTACTGTCCGGCGAACCGTCGCATGAAGGCCTCGACGGTACGGCGCGCATGGCGCGCGAGATCGCCGACGTGCGCCGGATCATCGACAAGATCGGGCTTCTACTCCGGCATTGGGACATGCTCGAACGGCTCGACCCGGAGCCGCGCTTTTCCTCGGACGCGCCGTTGCGGCGGCGGGCCGATCCCGGCCTCAACATTTAGAAGTGACCGGTGGCGCCTGCCCTTTTCTCGCCATCGACGTTTGACCTGATACGCGGCGTCCCAGCCGCACCTGGATGTTCCGCTCAATGACAGGGTTTCGATGACACAGCGCGCCGCCTTCCTCGACACACCAACCCTGGTTCCCGGGATCACGCGCTTCTGGCTGATCCGGCACGCCCTGGTCGAGCAGAACGCCCGGATGAAGCTCTATGGCTCGCTCGACGTGCCGCTCTGCCCGGAAAGCCTGGTAGCCCAGGTGCCGATGTACGAGGCACTGGCGGCGCGGCTACCCCGCGACGCGGTCTGGGTCACGACCCCGCTGTCGCGCACCCAGCGTACCGCGCAGGCAATCCAGGAGGCCGGTTACCCGGCCACCGAATGGTCGGTCGAGCCCGGCCTGATCGAGCAGTCGATGGGCGACTATCACGGACTCCAGCACCACGAGCTCCCCGAGCGGCTGATCATGCCGGCGCATCCGTTCTGGCCGATGGCCGCCGACGAAATTCCGCCGGGCGGCGAGAGCATGGTGCAGGTGCTGGAGCGGGTGGGCGAAGCGATCGAGCGCCTCGCCGACATACATGACGGCCAGGACATCGTCGTGGTGAGCCATGGTGGCGCGATCCGGGCCGCGACGGCGCATGCGCTGGGCGTCGATGCCGAGACCTCGCTGCGGCTATCGGTCCAGAACCTGTCCCTGACTATTCTCGAACGCCACCCCGCCTCATGGCGCGTCGTGGCGGTCAACGAGCTTCCGGGAGTCTGATCGCGGAGTGGTCCTGGTCGGTCCTGGCCTAGCGGGCCATCAGGACCGGCAGGGTCGCGTTGCTGATCACGTATCGCGTCACCCCGCCCATGATCAGCTGGCGGAGACGGGAGTGCGAGTACGCACCCATGACCAGCAGGTCGGCCTCGAAGGCCGTGGTGGCGGCGAGAAGTCCGGCACCGACCCTGCCATCCTTGGGCTTGAAGAACGCGGCCGTCGTCGCGGCGATTCCATGGCCGCCCAGGTAGGTCACCAGTTCCGCCGCTTCCGGGCCGCGTCGCTGGTAATCGTCCGAATAGAGCACCTGCACCGCCTCGGCCTGCTGCATCCAGGGCAGCGCTGAAAATACGGCCGAAGCGCTTTCGGCAGTGCCGTTCCAGGCAACGCAGATGCGCCGGCCGATGCTGGCTGGAACGGTCTTGGGCGCGATGATGACGGGACGGCCGCTGTCGAACAGCACGCCATGCAACGCCTCGGAAGAGGAGATCGCGTCGTCCGAGTCCGGGTGCGGGATGAGGATCAGGTCGGACAGGCGTGCCGCATGGGCGACCAGTTCATGTTCCCGGCCGATCACCGACCGAAAGCTGGCGGTCGGGGAACGAACCGTGGCCGTTCCCTGCGGTAGCCGATCGACCAGTGCCACCGGCACTGCGTTGCCCAGCGACAACGCGGCATCGAACAGGACCCTGGCACGGGAGGTGCGACGCACGGACTCCCGCTCGGCGACGCTCATCATCTCCTCGACCATCGCTCCGGACAGGCCCTCGCCGGCCAGCGGCGCGACCTCGCGACTGTCGGTCGCGACATGCAGGGCCTGCAGGTGCGCCGAGAAGCGCCGTGCGAGTTCGAGACCCAGCGTGATGGCGGCCTCGTCCGTGGAGGCGCCATTCAGGGGCAGCAGGATGGCGGCGATATCGCCCATGGGCGGTGTGTCCGAATGGTTGGAGTGCAGTCCTTTGGACCTTACGGGTAAAGTCGCTCGGTTCGCCAACCGGCATCGTCCTGCCGGCGATACACCATGCGATCGTGCAGGCGGAACGGCATGTCCTTCCAGAATTCGATCATCTCCGGCCGCACCCGATAGCCGGACCAGTGCGCCGGACGCGGCACCTCGTTGCCGGGGTAGCGCGCATCGGCCTCGGCAAGGCGCCGCTCCAGCTCGGCACGATCCGACAAGGGCCGGGACTGGTCGGATGCGATCGCGCCGAGACGGGAAATGCGTGCGCGGGTCTGGAAATAGAGGTCGGCTTCCGCGTCGCCGACATCCTCGACCAGCCCCTCGACCCGGACCTGCCGGCGCAGCGACTTCCAGTGGAACAGCAACGCCGCATGATGTGTCGCGGCCAGTTGCCCGGCCTTGTTGCTCTGCTTGTTGGTGTAGAACACAAACCCCCGGTCATCGACGTCCTTGAGCAGGACCATGCGCGCCGAAGGCCTGCCATCGGCCGAGGCGGTCGCCAGCGTCATCGCGACAGGATCGTTCGGTTCGGTCGCCTTCGCCTCCTCCAGCCACTGCCGGAACAGGAGGATCGGGTTCGAGACCACTTCGAGCGCCGCTTCCGGCATCATGTTACTCCAGGACGTGATAGGGATATCCGACGGCGAACCGGCCGGTCGAGGCAGCCTCTTGTTCCTCAAGGAACGGTGTGCGACCACCAAAGCTGCATGTGGTGCGGCCGACAGGTTTCCGGCCCGCACCTTTCAGGTCCATGATTTCTGGACCGATATTTTTCAGGATCAAAGCCGCCATGCCAGAGGGCTCTGCCAACCTTCCCCTCCGTGGCACCCTGATGCAGGGCAAGCGCGGGCTGATCATGGGCGTCGCCAACGAGCGCTCGATCGCCTGGGGCATCGCTTCCGCCTGTGCCGCGCAGGGCGCCGAACTCGCCTTCACCTTCCAGGGCGACGCGCTCGAGAAGCGGGTACGGCCCCTGGCGGACGGGATCGGCTCCAAGCTGGTACTGCCCTGCGACGTGTCCGACGATGCCGCGATGGATACCGCATTCGCGCAGATCAAGAGCGAGTGGGGCGGTCTCGACTTCCTGGTCCACGCGATCGGCTGGGCCGATAAGCAATATCTGCGCGGCCGCTACATCGACACGCCGCGGGACGCGTTCCTGCAGGCGATCGACATCTCCTGCTACTCGTTCACCGCCGTCGCCCGGCGCGCCGCCGCCCTGATGGGAGCCGGCGGATCGATCCTGACGCTGACCTACCTCGGTGCCGAGCGGGTCATGCCGCACTACAACATGATGGGCGTGGCCAAGGCGGCACTGGAAGCTTCGGTCCGCTACATGGCGGCCGATCTCGGCTCCGACGGCATCCGCGTCAACGCGATCTCGGCCGGGCCGATCAAGACACTGGCGGCGAGCGGGATCGGCGACTTCCGCTACATCCTGAAATGGAACCAGCTCAACGCGCCGCTCGAGCGCAACGTGACCATCGACGAGGTCGGCGGCGCCGGGCTCTATCTCCTGTCGGACCTGTCCAGCGGCGTGACCGGTGAGATCCATCATGTCGATAGCGGCTACCACGTGGTCGGCATGAAGAACCCGGGCGCCCCGGATATCGCCGCCATCACGGACTGACGTTCGGACCGGACACGCCGACCATGTCGCATAACAGCTTCGGCCATCTGTTCCGCGTCACCAGCTGGGGCGAGAGCCACGGACCGTCGATCGGCGGCGTGATCGATGGCTGTCCGCCCGGGCTGGCGCTGACCGAGGCCGACATCCAGCCGTTCCTGGACCGGCGCCGGCCCGGCCAGTCGCGCTTCACGACGCAGCGGCGCGAGCCGGACGCGGTGCGCATTCTCTCCGGCACCTACGAGGGGTTGACCACCGGCACACCGATTTCGCTCATGATCGAGAACACCGACCAGCGCTCGCGCGACTACGGCAATATCGCCGACCGCTACCGGCCGGGTCATGCCGACGTCACCTACGACCTGAAATACGGCCTGCGCGATCCGCGTGGCGGCGGGCGATCATCGGCGCGCGAGACTGCCGTGCGGGTGGCGGCGGGTGCGGTGGCGCGACTAGTGCTGGGACCGCAGGTTCGGGTGCGTGGCGCGTTGGTGCAGATCGGGCTGCACGCGATCGACCCGGTCCGGTGGGACTGGGACGAGGTGGAGCGCAACCCGTTCTTTTGTCCCGATGCCGTGATGGTGCCGATCTGGGAGAGCTACCTCGACCAGGTGCGCAAGAGCGGCTCCTCGACCGGCGCGATCATCGCCCTCGAGGCCAATGGCGTGCCTCCCGGACTGGGTGCGCCGATCTATGCCAAGCTGGATGCCGACCTCGCTTCGGCGCTGATGGGCATCAATGCGGTCAAGGGCGTGGAGATCGGCGCCGGGTTCGCCGCCGCCGCACTCAGCGGTGAGGAGAATGCCGATCCAATGACGATGCAGGATGGTCGCGTCGCGTTCCAGTCCAACCATGCTGGCGGCATCCTCGGCGGCATCTCGACCGGCCAGCCGATCACCGCGCGTTTCGCCGTGAAGCCGACCAGCTCGATCCTGACCGCGGTTGCCTCGGTCACGCGCGACGGCGAGGCGGTGGATGTGGCGACTAAGGGCCGCCACGACCCGTGTGTCGGCATCCGCGCCGTGCCGGTCGGCGAAGCCATGCTGGCCTGCGTGCTGGCGGACCATCTGCTCCGCCATCGAGGCCAGACCGGGCGCTAGTCGACACGTGGCCGCTGTCGTCGGTGGCCGGGCCGTGCTACCGGCGCGGCCATGGGTTTGTTCTGGTTCTCCGTCGGTTCCCGGCCATGCGCGAGCGATGGGCCGGCAGGATGAAGCGCCTGATCCGCAGCCGGTTCGTGCGCATGCTGTCGGCGCGACTGATCGGCCTCTATCTGGTGTTCGCGCTCCGCACCACGCGCTGGACCGTCGAGGCACCGGACGAGGCCTGGCCATACATGCTGGCGGTCGACGGACGCAGCGCCATCGTCGCGTTCTGGCATGAGTTCCTGCCGCTGGTGCCTGCCCTGTGGTGGCACGCGCACCGGGCCAACCCGCTTCTCAGGATGACGGTGCTGATCAGCCGACATCGCGACGGCCGGACGATGACCGACATCGTGCGAAAGTGGGATGTGCAGGTTGTCGCCGGATCGTCCGACCGGCCGAAGCCCGGTCACACCGGCCCGTCACGCGACAAGGGCGGCGCCACCGCGATGCGGAGCCTGCTCGAACTGCTGCGCTCCGGCAGCCTGGTGGCCATCACTCCGGATGGCCCGCGTGGTCCGCGCCGCGTCGTCCAGCCGGGCGTCGCACGGCTCGCGGCGCTGTCCGGTGTTCCGGTGGTGCCGGCGGCCGCGTTCTGCCGGCCGTCGCGGCGGCTGGGCTCATGGGACCGGATGGTCCTGCCACTGCCGTTCGGACGCGGGCGAATCGTGTGCGGCGCGCCGATCCCGGTTCCGCGACATGGATGGGAGGCAGCGTCGGTTGCGATCGCGGCATCGCTGGATGCCGTTGCCGCCAGGGCGCAAGGACGCGCCGACGCATGAGCAAACCCCGGTTCGGGCTGCCGTTCGCGCTCTGGGCCGGCGCAGCAAGCCTCGCGGCGCCCGGCTTGCGGCTGCTGCTGCGCCGCCGCCTGCGCCGGGGCAAGGAGATCGCCGGACGGCTCGCCGAACGAACCGGCATCGACCGATCGTCACGACCGGACGGCACGCTGCTCTGGCTGCACGCGGCCAGCGTCGGCGAGACGCTGTCGCTGTTCCCGCTGCTCGGTGCCCTCCGCCGGATCGATCCGGACCTGCACATCCTGCTGACCACCGGCACCGTCAACGCGCAGCGCCTGGCCGAGCAGCGCCTGGCCGAGGACGGACTCGATACGCGCGTGCGGCATCGTTTCGTCCCGCTCGACGTGCCGCGCTGGATCGGCCGGTTCCTCGATCACTGGCGGCCGGATCTGGTGGCACTGGTGGAAAGCGAGCTGTGGCCGAACCTGATCGTCGGGTGTGCCCGGCGCGGCATTCCATTGGCACTGCTGAATGCCCGCATGTCCGACCGCAGCGCCAAGGCGTGGGGAATGACCGGATTCGTTGCAAAGCGCCTGTTCGCAGCGTTCGACTGGATCACCGCCCGCTCGCCGCAGGATGCCGAACGGTTGCGGGCACTCGGCGCCACGGGCGTGGAGCATGATGGCGACCTCAAGCAGGCCGCCGGCGCGTTGCCGGTCGACGAGACCGAACTCGACCGGCTGCGCGCGGTGCTTGGCGACCGCCCGGTCTGGCTTGCCGCCAGCACGCACGAGGGCGAGGAAGTTCGGATCGCCGCCATCCACCAGTCGCTCGCGTCCCGCCATCCGACGCTGCTCACCGTGGTGGCGCCTCGTCATCCGGAGCGCGGGGCAGACATCGCCGTCGAACTCGGCAACGCACGCAGGCGGGCTGCCGGGCAGGACCCGGACCCCGAACGCGGCATCTGGATCTGCGACACGCTGGGTGAGCTGGGCTTGCTCTACAGGCTGATCGGCATCGTGTTCATCGGCAACAGCCTGGATGCGGTCAAACCGCCGGGGGGCGGGCATAACCCGCTCGAGCCGGCACGCCTCGGCTGCGCCATGGCGATCGGCCCGCTATCGCAGAATTTCAACGAGGATGTCGCCCGGCTGCGGACGGCGGGAGCGCTCGTCACCACGACCGACGAGGCCGGGCTCGAAGCCTGGGTCGATCGCATGCTGACCCACCCGGACCAGCTTCGGGCCATGGCGGATGCTGCCCTGGACCAGGCAGGCACGTCGAACGGATTGCCGGACCGGCTGGCTCGGCGGCTGCTCGGGCTGGTCGCGGACAGGCGGGCATAGCCCGGTGCAGGCTCCGGCCTTCTGGTATTCCCGCCGGCCGAGCCTGGCCGGGATGGTGCTCGGTCCCCTGGGTGCCATCACCAAGCGTGCCACCGCCCGTCGTCTGCTCCGTCCCGGCTGGACGGCGCCGGTTCCGGTAATCTGCTGCGGCAATGTCGGCGTCGGCGGCGCCGGCAAGACCACGCTGGCACTCGATCTCGCGGCCCGGCTGCAGGTGCTGGGCCTTGCGGTGCATTGCCTGACCCGGGGCTATGGCGGACGCGTCGGACGCTCGGTGCTACGGGTCGACCCGGATCGGCATGACGCCACCCTGGTCGGGGATGAGGCGCTGCTGCTGGCGAGGCAGGCGCCCTGCTGGATCTCGGCGGATCGGGCCGCCGGCGCGCAGGCGGCGATCGCAGCCGGTGCGCAGATCCTGCTGATGGATGACGGACTACAGAATCCCGGCCTGGTCCAGGACTGGCCGCTGCTGGTGATCGATGGCGCCGCCGGTTTCGGCAACGGCAGGCTGCTGCCGGCCGGGCCCTTGCGCGAGCCGGTCGGCACCGCCGCCGCTCGGGCGGCGGCGGCCATCATGATCGGCCCGGACGAAACCGGCGATGGCGCAAGCCTGCCGCCCGGCCTGACGGTACTGCATGCGGAACTGGTCATGGACGAGGCCACGCTGGAGCTGCGTGGACGGAAGGTGCTGGCCTTCGCCGGCATCGGCAGGCCGGAGAAGTTCTTCGATGCGCTGGATCGGGTCGGGCTCGACCTCGCCTGCACACATGCCTTTCCCGATCATCATCGCTTCCATGGCCGGGAACTCGATGCGCTGCAACGCGACGCGGCACGACTAGGAGCCATACTGGTCACCACCCCGAAAGACGCGGTGCGTCTGCCCCTGGCGCTACGAGGGGACATCATCGTCGCCGGCGTATCGCTGCGCTGGCACGACCCTGCCGCGCGGGACAGGTTGATAGGGCGCCTGACCCATACCAAACACGCCGGATCCGGCGATATCGATGTTGGCTGATGAAGTTAACACGGCACATGAAGTAAAGCCGTCACCACCGTAACGGATCATTGCATTTTTACCACACAAGCTTCTGGAAGCTTAGAAACCACCGGTCCGAACCCGGTCGTTCAGCAGAATCCATTTGGTGTGGTGAAGTGGAGCCAGTTACCGTCCTCACGATATAGCGAGCCTCTCTCCTAAGGGTTCTTCGATGGCCAAGCCTGCGCTGCTTCGTGACTTCTCGGTCGACTCCAATATCGTTTCTTTACGTCTCCGTTTCTTGCCGCGTCACCGGGAGTATTTGATGCGCTGGCTGCAGGCTGGTGCTTCGATGGGTCTCTGCGACGTGGATGTGTCCCCACGCACCCTGACCGACGCGCCCATGGTCCTGGAACATGTGCTGGTCTGGGTGCGGGAGAATGCCGACCCGGCCTACATGGTCCGTCCCGATGGCATGCGCTGGTTGGTGATCGATCACGTGCGCAACCACCGGCTCGGCAGCTTCCCGAGCTTCGAAGCGGCACTGTCGTGCATACGGCCGGTACTTACCCTCTCCGCCATTGCCGCCGCCTGAGATCGCGCGTGGCGGCTACTGTGCCGGCGAACTGACGCGGGTGTCTGCGCTTGCCGAGTGCTTACGGCCGATAAGGCCGCTCCGCGCCGGTTCTCGACCATCACGCCGGGCGCTACGCTCTCACTCGGCACAACGCATTCTCAACGATCTCATCATTCGGAAGTGCGACAGAAAGCAGGTCAGCTTCCTGTGTCGAGGGTATTCGGGGCAGGCTGGATGATGCTGGCGCCGCCGCCGGGCTGAACCTGGAAGATGGCCAGGGCCCGATGGACATGACCATCGGGCTTCAAGGCGAACACGCCGTCCACGCCGGCGAAGCCGTCGGTCCGGGTCAGATCCCCGGCGTCGTAGCTCTTCGAGGCGATGCTGCGCGCCAGGGCAGCCGCGTCATACGCGTAATCGGACAACAGCTTCGGCGACTGGTGGTAGGCAGTCTGATACTGCTGGACGAAGCCGAGGCGGGCGGTTGGCTGCGGACCTGCATACCAGGCACCGGCAAGCGCATGCAGCTTGCTGGCAAAGGCGCCCCACAGGGTCGGACCCATGATCCGTACCTGCGCCGGGGTTATTCCCGACGTATGCAACGCCGTGATCACCTGCTGGAGCTGGAGGCCGGTATCGCCTAGCAGCAAGGCGTCGAACGGTGGCGCGGGCAGCGGCGGCGCCGGAGGCACGACCGGTGGCGTAGCGGCGGCAGTTGCAGAAATTCCAGAGAGTGGTGCGGCAGGTGCCGCCCAGACCTGCTGGCCTGGAAGTGGGGCTGCGGATGCCACCGGCGCGGCACTCGGGGCAGCATCCTTGAGCTGCTGGTCGACCACGCCCTGGCGGGTCGTGAAATCGGACAACTGCTTCATGGTGGCATCGATGCTCTCGCTGGTCCCGGCATGGGTCAGGATCGTCGGCGGCGGCAGGCCGGCATCGGCACAGGCGAGTGTCAGGCCCTGAGCCAGCGCTTCCCCGAGCGCGCTCGACGGCAGCAGGGCGGCGATGCGGCTGCGGCCATCCTGCTTGGCGGCGAACACCAGCCGGCGCACCTGCTGTTCCGGCGTAACGCCCATCACCCAGACGCCGGGATGCGCCTGCGTCACGTCACTGGTGAAGGCCAGGACCGGCACGTTTGCGGTTGCGGCGATCGGTGCCACCTGCGCGGTGTCGGCCGAGGTCAACGGCCCCAGGATGATGCGGTCACCGGCCTGGATAGCCAGGGTCGCGGCATTGGCCGCACCCGACGGACCGGCAGTGTCGTGCGGGTCCAGGATTGGCGATCCTGGCACTTCCAGGGCCAGTTTGGCCGCACGCAACATGCCTACGCCCAGGCTGCCGTTCGGACCGCTGAGCGGCAGCAGGATGCCGACCTTGGGACCGTCCGGTGGAACCGATGGCGTCGGCAGCTCGGCCGGGGGTGCCGTGTCGGATTGCAGCGTCGATTGATCGGGCAGCACCGGCGCTACGGGCGCACCCGACCCGAACATGTTGGCGCAGGCGGTCACCAGCAGGGTCGAGGCGAACAACGGAAGGCGAAGCATCGCCGCGGACAGGCACCAATGCCTTCGTTGCGACGATCCTATGCGTGCTTCGCGTTGACGCCGCGCATCGAGGCGCGCCCACTGGCGTGATGCCTGAAGACTCGTCATCCCTTCCCCCTGATTCACCCGAACTCGATCCCTCTGCCCTAGAACCACCGGCTTCGACCCCAGCCTCGATCGACGAAGCGTCGGATCGCGTAGCACGGGATGCCGGAGGACTGGTGCTCGTGTCCACGCCGATCGGCAACCTCGGCGACATGACCCAACGCGCGATCGACTACCTGCAACAGGCCGACCTGGTGCTGTGCGAGGACACCCGCACCACCGCGCGGCTGTTCTCTGCCAAGCATATCTCCGCACGCACCGAAGCGTTGCATGAGCACAACGAGCGACAGCGTATTCCTGCCTTGCTGGACATGCTCCGGGCCGGCCGGCGCATTGCCCTGGTGTCCGACGCAGGGACGCCGCTGGTGTCCGATCCGGGCTTCCGGCTGGTCCGCGCGGCGATCGAGCAGGGTATCCATGTCACCGCGGCACCCGGCGTGAATGCGGCGATCACCGCACTGACCCTGTCCGGCCTGCCACCGCATCCGTTCCTGTTCGTGGGATTTTCGCCGCCTCGCTCCGCCGCCCGGCGCGAGGCGTTCGGCCGGCTTCTGGCAGCGGAACGGGCCGGATTGTCGGCAACGCTGATCTGGCACGAGGCGCCACACCGTCTGGCGGAGATGCTGGCCGATCTGCATGCCGTGTTCGGCACGCGCGATGCAGCCGTGGCGCGCGAGCTGACCAAGCGGTTCGAGGAGGTCCGGCGTGGCCCGCTGGACGTGCTGGCGGCGCACTATGCGGTCAACCAGGCTCGCGGCGAGATCACCGTGCTGATCGGACCGGCGCCGGAAGATTCCAGCGATGCGGGCGGACTGGACGAGCGGCTGCGGGCAGCGCTCGCCACCCACTCGGTCAAGGATGCCGCCACCCTGGTCGCAGCTGTCGTGAGCCTGCCACGCCGGGTGGTCTATGCGCGGGCAATGGAGCTGGCGGCGGAGGCGGCAGCGTTGGCGGCCTCGTCGGACGAAGAACCCGGCGACCCGGCGGACGAGGATGGTGCCACCACGAGCTGAGGCAGCTCGACGCCGTTGCGCCAGCAGCGCTGGCAGCATAATTCGTTGTCCAGCAGCACCAGGTCGGCGGCGCGTCCAGCCTCCAGCCGGCCGTGCGTGCGTTCCATGCGCATGAATCTGGCCGGATAGAGGCTGGCCATGCGCAGCGCTTCCTCGACCGGAATATCCAGGTCGAACGCAGCATGGGCTATGGCCCGGTCCATCGTCAGGTCGGAGCCTGCCAGTGTCCCGTCGGCCAGGGTCAGCCGGCCATCCTCGCGCCGCACGGTCCGGCCGTTCAACAGGAACTCGTCCTCGTCATCCTCGAGCTCGATGCCGGCCAGCGGCATCGCGTCCGTCACCAGCATGAGCCGCCCGGGCAGGCGCTTCGACGCCATCGCGATCCGCAGCATGATCGGGTCGACATGGTGCAGGTCGGCAATCAGCCCGGCCCAGATCTCGCCGCGCTCCAGGGCAGCACCGACCAGGCCCGGCGCGCGTCCCGTCATTTGCGACATGGCGTTGAATAGATGGGTAACGCCGGTGGCACCGGCATCGATTGCGGCGAATACGGTATCCGCATCGGCATCGCTATGGCCGAGGCTCACGGTGACCCCTGCACGCACCAGCCGCTCGATCTGTTCGGGCGAGACGATTTCAGGTGCCACCGTCAGCAGCAGGTGCTCGATCCCGCATTCCAGGATCAGCACCATGTCCTCCTCGCTCATCGGCCGGATCAACGCCGAATCATGCGCGCCGCGACGGGCCGGGCTGAGGAATGGGCCTTCCAGATGCAGACCGGCGATGCCCGGCGTATTCGCCTCGATGGCAGCCTTCGCCGCCGTGATCGCGGCCCGCATCGCTTCCGGACGATCGGTGATGAAGGTCGGCAGCAATGCCGTCGATCCGTGCCGGGCATGCGCGGATGCGATCGTATTCAGGGCGTCCGGGCTGGGGTCGTCGTTGAACAGCACGCCGCCGCCGCCATTGACCTGGACGTCGACGAAGCCAGGCACCAGCAGACCTTCGAGCCGTTGCATGCGCGTGTCGCGAGGCAACGCGACCAGAGGAGCAAGCCCAACGATTCTGTCGTCGGCAAGCAACAACGCATGATCGACTAACGTCGTGTCGCCGGTGAAAATACGTGCACCGACCAGAGCCGTCTGGAACATCAACGAATTCCCGCGGCTTGGCACAGGTTTAAGCGGGCGAGCGGCAAGATCGATTGCCCGAATGGCGGTGACAAGCGCGTCATGACGGCACAGTGAGCTCCTGGGGCATACTCTCTAATATAGGGAGCCTATCACTGGACGTGCCGAATATCGAAGGCGCAACCGGCAGAGCGGTCGCGCCTTCGGGCAAATCATGTGTCGAATCAGTCCTTAACGACGTCCCGCACGGCGTCCTTGCCTTTACCGACGCCTTCCTGAACGTGGCCGCCAGCCTTCTCGACCTTGCCTTCGGTTGCAAGCTGATCGTTACCGGTTACCTTGCCGGCGGCTTCCTTGAGGGTGCCTTTGACCTGGTGGCCGATGCCGCCAGCGCGATCCTTGTCCATCGTCTTCTCCAGTCGGGAATAGTCCCGTCGAGATAACGATCTTGTCGCAGACCGGTTCCTGCGGCAGTCGGCCGGGCGGAGCCGCTAGGGCTCGACCTTGGTGTCGAACAGGCTCTGCTCGATCGGCATGCCGACGGCCAGGTCGAACAGGTCGATCCGTGTCTCGCGTCCCTGCGCGTCGATTACGCTCCAGGCCTTGAGCAGCAATGGAGCGTCGCCGAGCACCAGGGTCAGGCTGCCATCGCCGGGGCTTGCGGTGCGTACCAGTGTCGCCTGTACCAGGCCGTTCGCATGGCTGAAGCCGGTCACCGTCACGTCGCCGGCTAGGCTCAGGTTCGGGCGCAGCAGCAGGCCGAGCGGCGTCTTGTCCAGCGGGATCTCGGTTGTCTGCTTGAGCTCGCTGTCGGTGAAGACGAGCCGGCCGTTGCCCGCCACCAGTAGCAGCGGGCTCGGCTTGTCATACGCAAAACGCATCCGCCCGGGACGATTCAGCCAGACGATTCCGGTACTGCGGCGACCATCCGGCGCGATCTGCTGGAACCGGCCCTTCAGGGTGGTGATCCCGTTCAGGGTGTCCTGGATACGGGCGACCCACCCTAGATCGGCGGGAGTAAGCTGTGCTTGCTGAACTGCCTGGGCCAGTGCAGCCGGAGCACCAGAAGCGAGAGAGATCAGCAACAATGTCAGGAGAAGGAAGCGGCGCATGGACCCCATTCTATCCCGCTTCATGCTGGCTTGACGATGCTCTTCAAAAGGACCCGATCAGCACTCCGGCAGCGAACACCAGGCCGCCGCCGAACAGGATCTGGATCGCTGCCGACAGGAGCGGCGTGTCCTGGTAGCGCCAGCGGATCCAGGAGATGATCGCGAGCTCGATCACCACCACGATACCGGCGACCACAAGCGCATTGTTGAAGTTCGAGATCAGGAACGGTAACGTGTGGCCGATGCCGCCCAGCGTGGTCATCAGGCCGCAGATCACGCCACGCAGCAGCGGCGCACCGCGTCCGGACAGCTTGCCGTCGTCGGACAGCGCCTCCGCGAAGCCCATCGAGATGCCTGCGCCGACCGAGGCCGCGATCCCGACCAGGAAAGCGTTCCACGGCAGGTGGGTCGCAAACGCTGCCGCGAACACCGGGGCAAGTGTAGAGACCGAACCGTCCATGAGCCCGACCAGCCCGGGCTGCACCACCTGCAGCACGAAGCGCCGGCGCGCGTCGTCGTCCTCGATTTCCCGCTTGCTGGCGGGAAGCCGCTTCAGCTCGATCGCGCCGGCCGCCTGCTCATGTGCGTCCTCGGCCATCGCCAGATCACCCAGCAGCTTGCGGATCGCCGCATCGGACGAGCGGCTTGCCGCCTGCCGGTAGAAACGGGCAGCATCGAGTTCCATCTGTCTCGCGTGCCGGCGCATCGCCTCGATACCCTGCCGCTGCACCTGCCACGGTGCCCGGCGCTGGACGAAGCCGGCAATGTCCTGTCGTCGCACCATTGGGATATGATCACCGAAGCGACTGGCATACAGGTCGATCAACCGTTGCCTGTGCTCCTGCTCCTCGACGGCCATCTCGGTAAAAATGCTGGCGCTATCTGGATAGTTTTCGCGAAGCTGATGCGAGAAATCGGCGTAAACGCGCCCGTCCTCTTCCTCGCTGGCGATTGCCAGCGCAAGGATCTCAGCTTCGCTCAGCTCGTCGAATTTCCGCATGACGGAGTAATCACCGTTGGCGGCGAACTTTTCAAGTCACGTCAACTCATTGCAACTGCTTCGCAAAACCGAATTCACCTGTAACGGTGCCGGTCAATGGCGGAAGTGGCGCATCCCGGTAAAGACCATCGCCACGCCGGCCTTGTCGGCGGCGGCGATGATCTCGGCGTCGCGGATCGAGCCGCCCGGCTGGATCACCGCGGTGGCTCCGGCCTCGATGGCGATCTCGAGCCCGTCGACGAACGGAAAGAACGCATCCGACGCAACCACGCTGCCCTCGGTCAGCCGGCCCTCGAGTCCGGCCGCCTTGGCGGCTTCGGCGCTCTTGGACGCGGCAATACGGGCGGAATCCACCCGGCTCATCTGGCCGGCACCGACGCCGACGGTGGCACCGTCCTTCACATAGACGATCGCGTTCGACTTCACGTGCTTGGCGACGCGGAACGCGATCACCAGGTCGGCCAGCTCGGCATCGGTCGGCGCTCGCTTGGTCACCACCTTCAACTCGCCGGGACGGCCATTGTCGCGGGTCTGGGCCAGGAAGCCGCCGGCCACGCTCTTGACCTGCACCGCGGGTGCCGCCGGGTCCGGCATGGCGCCGGTCAGCAGCAGCCGCAGGTTCTTTTTGGTTGCCAGCACGAGTCTGGCGGCATCGGTGGCGTCCGGGGCCACGATCACCTCGGTGAAGATCTTGGCGATCCGCAATGCGGCCGCCTCGTCCAGCGTGCGGTTGACCGCAACGATCCCACCGAATGCCGAAACCGGGTCGCAGCGCAGGGCCAGGTCCCACGCGGTTTCGAGATCGGCGGCGGTGGCAACGCCGCATGGATTGGCGTGCTTCACGATCACCACGGCCGGGTGTTCGAACTCGGCGACCGCCTCGAAGGCGGCATCGGTGTCGTTGAGGTTATTGTAGGAAAGCGCCTTGCCCTGGACCTGGGTTGCCGTGGCGATGCCGGGACGCCCGCTGCCATCGGTGTAGAAGGCGGCTTTCTGGTGCGGATTCTCGCCGTAGCGAAGCGCCTCGGCACGCGTGCCACCGACCACCATGCGCATCGGCAACAGGTCGCCGCGCTCGGCGCTGAACCAGGTGGCGATGGCTGCATCGTAGGTCGCGGTGCGGGCATAGGCGGTGCCGGCCCAGGCGCGGCGATCGGCAAGGGTGGTGCCGCGCAACGTCTTAACGCTGTCGATCAGCGCCTGGTATTGCGCGGGATCGGTCAGCACGGCGACGTGGGGATGGTTCTTGGCGGCGGCACGGATCAGCGCCGGGCCGCCGATATCGATGTTCTCGATGCAGTCGTCGGCATCGGCACCCGAGGCCACGGTCGCCTCGAACGGGTAGAGGTTGACGCACACCAGGTCGATCGGGGCGATGGAGTGTTGCTCCATTTGCGCCACGTGCTCGGGCAGGTCGCGACGGCCCAGGATGCCGCCATGGATCTGCGGCACCAGGGTTTTCACCCGTCCGTCCAGGATCTCCGGGAAGCCAGTATGATCCGACACCTCGACCACCGCGACGCCGGCCTCGCGCAGGGCCTTGGCCGAGCCGCCGGTCGAGAGCAGTTCGGCGCCGTGTGCCGCCAGGGCCTTCGCCAGTTCGACCAGTCCGGTCTTGTCGGAGACGGAAAGCAGGGCGCGCCGGATCGGCAGGATGTCGGAAGTCATGGTGCTGGGTCCTATCCCGGATCGGGCAAGCTGCCTGTCGCGGCGAACTCTGTGTGTCGGCGGGGCGTACGCGGGGGCTTATCGCGCCGCGAACTCGGTGAGAAGGCGGGAGATGTGATGCGGGTCGCTCTCCTCCATCACGCGCCGTGCAAGTCTGCGGCATTCATCCAGCGAGGCCTGGCGTACCACCTGCTTCACGCGCGGGATCGCCGAGGCGTTCATGCTGAACGAACGCAGGCCCATGCCCATCAGTAGGGGCACCACCAGCGGGTTGCCGGCGATTTCTCCGCACAGCGACACCGGCCGGCGCAGGCGCAGGGCGGCGTCGGTGGCATGGCCGATCAGGCGCAGCACCGCCGGATGCAGTGGATCGTACAGCGATGCGACGTCGCTCGAGGCTCGGTCCACCGCCAGCGTGTACATGGTCAGGTCGTTGGTGCCGATCGCCAGGAACTCGGCCTCCAGCGCCAGCGTCTCGGCGCTCAGCGCGGCGGCCGGGGTCTCGATCATGATGCCGAGCTCCGGCAGCTTGTCCGGCAGGCGGACGCCGCGCCGGCGCAGGCGTCGGCTGACCCGGTCATAGATCTCGCGCGCCATCCGCAGCTCGGCCAGGGTGGTCACCATCGGCAGCAGGATGCGCACGTGCCCGTCACGGGCGACGCGCAGGATTGCCGCCAACTGGGTTTCCATCACCAGAGGATTGTGAAGGAGCAGCCTCAGCCCGCGCAGGCCGAGAGCGGGGTTCAGGTCGGTGGTTCCGGTGAAGAACCCCACCGAATTCAGTGCCTCGCTCTGTTTCTCGCCGCCCCAGTCCAGCAGGCGGATGGTGGTGCATTCACCGCCCATGGCGTCGACGACACCGCGATAGACCTCTTCCTGTTCGAGCTCGTCGGGCAGGGTGTCGGCGTTGATGAACAGGAACTCGGTGCGCAGCAGGCCGATCCCGGCCGCGCCTGCCTGGGCGATCAGCGGAAGCTCGGCCGGCAATTCCAGGTTCGCCTGCAGCTCGACCGCCTCACCGCCCGAGAGCCTGGCCGGCAACCGGCGCAACCGCCCTAGTCGCTGCCGCTCCTTGGCATAGGACACCACGTCCCGACGCGCGGCCTGGATGGTGTCGGGACTGGGATCGAGCGTGACCAGGCCGGCACCGCCATCGACCACGATCTGGCAGCCGGCGCGCGCCTTCGCGGTGATGCCGGCGACGCCGAGCACGGCGGGGATCCCGAGTGCCCGCAGCATGATGGCGGTATGGTCGGCGGTGCCGCCGTCATCCATGACCACGCCGGCGATGCGAGCCGGATCGATCAGGGCGGCATCCGCGGGACGTAGTTGCTCGGTCACCAGGATCACGCCGGCCGGCAGCTTGGCGAAGGACCGGAACGGCGCCCGGGTCAGGTTGCGGATCAGCCGACGGCCGATCTCGCGCACTTCCTCGGCGCGACGCAAGGCAGCCGCAGCCTCCTCGCCGTCCAGCGCGGCGGCGTCGGGCAAGCGCGAGGGAGTGAGCAACTGTGCCAGCGCCTCGGCTTCCATCATCACCGCGGCCTCGGCGTTCAGCTTCTCCTTGACGATCCGGGCGGCGGCGTTCCGCAACAGCCGGGACGGTCCGAGCATCTGGCGATAGACGTCGAGCAACGGCGCGATCTCGGCCTGGCTTTCCTCGGACAGGAAGGCGAGCCTGGCCTTCAGCTTTTCGAGCTGGCGCAGCGACCGTTGCACCGCCTCGTCGAGCCGTGCTGTTTCGGACGCGATCTCGGTGTTCTGCAGGGTGCGCGAAGCCACCGGCGTCGGGGCTTCGGCGGCGAAAGCGACCGGGCCGATGGCGATCCCGGGATAGATCCCCTGGCCCGAGAAGTGTCGTTCCTGCACCGGCGCAACGACAGCCGCCTTGGCGCAGGCCGGCTTCCCGGCAGACGGCCTGGTTCTTGGCCGGGCCGGGACGGACTTATTGCTGTCGTCAGTCCTGCTCATCGAAACCAGCCTCGACCAGCGTGGCGAGCGCGTCGAGGGCTTCCTGCGCATCCCACCCGTCCGCCTCGGCCTGCAGGGTGATACTGGCGCCACGACCGGCACCCAGCATCATCAGGCCCATGATCGAGCGTGCAGACACCACCTGACCATCGCGTGAAACATCGACGGGAGTGCTAAAGCGTTCCGCCATCACCACGAAACGGGCGGCAGCACGTGCATGCAGACCGCGCAGATTGACGATGGTGACGGTTCTGATCAGGAGATCGGGTCGTGAAGCCGCCGGCTCGTGGACGGGTTCGTTCTCTGTAGCCGCCATACGTGCCGAACCGTAAGCCGGTTAACCAGTGACCGTGACGGGGCGCCTGCGAACCGAACCTTCAATTGCCGGTTCCACGGCCACGCCGATAGCCTTGCAGCAGACGGCGCCGCCGAGACATGGCTCGGGCAGACGCGACGCAGCCGCGATGTATTTACGGCCAGCTTCCTCGGCGATGTCGATGCATTCATCGAGCGTACGATTGGAACGGACCTTGGCCAGCTTGACCAGCATCGGCAGGTTGACGCCGGCGATGACCTCGATGTCACCACGCTCCAGCATAGAGATAGCTAGATTGGAGGGCGTGCTGCCGAACATGTCGGTGAGCAGGATGATGCCGTCGCTATGATCGACGGCGACAATCGCGGCTTCGAGATCCCGGCGGCGTGCCTGGATATCGTCATCGGCGCCGATCGACAGGGTAGCCATCTGGTGCTGCTTGCCGACCACATGTTCCATGGCGGCACGGAGCGATGCGCCGATATCGCCATGCGTGATCAATACGAGGCCGATCATGTGGCTGATCCAGCAAAAATCGTTCTGGCGGACACGGCTAGAATCGACCTGTCATCAAATAATGACGCCTGATCCTGTCGGCCCGGCAATCGATCGGACACTCGGTCCATGGAGACTCTTTCGCCTGTTTCCGATCCAATCACAGCATCGCCAGCGACATGTCCAGAAACAGTTCGTGCTCGGGGCATGTTACAACAGATCAGCCAGACGGTCGCGATACGGACATACTCAAACAGATATGGTGCGGCAGAACGGGTTGCGTCGAAATCTTGTCGGATGATCCATGTGCTGAACACGTATCAGACATGTCGAAATTGCAATGTTATTGAGACAAGTCCAGCCCGCCCGACAGCAACGACCTGCGACCGGCCAAACAATCGAGCGCGATCTCGACCTGCAGCGGCGCCGAGACACGGAAGGGGTCGATCCGCAGCATCGGCAGGCCGAGCCCGGCATGGCGGCATGGAACCGGCAGCCGTACGGTTCCATGTTCAGGAGGATGCCCGGCGATGCTTTCCTGGTCGACATCGCCATCCAGTGTCACCACCAGCACGAGCGGTACGGGTGCGACATGTGACATGCGCAGCAGACCGAACCCGCGGATCTCGATCAGTCCGGCCAGGGCGGCGGGCGGCGAAACCTGGCCGGCCTCGATAATGACCTGGTCATCCGCGACCAACATAAAACCTCGATCGACCAGACGAAGCAGCAGGTCGGATTTCCCGGCACCGGGGCGACCAAGCAACAGCACGGCGCGGCCACGAAGGGCACCGCTGCTGCCATGCATCATCAAAGGTGTTGAAACTGCATGAGGAGTCGGCATTCGGGAGACCCTCAATACTTTTGATAAAAAGGCTCAGGTTTTGCGACGTGATGTTTAATCGTGAACGGTGAATGAATATTGATTTGAAAAATCAGCGTTTCTAACGCATTTGTGACAGGAACCCGAACAGGAGCGTTCGTAATGTCGGTCGCGACCAGGACGCAGCTGCACGATTCCGAACCCACATTGACATCGCGAGTCGAGCGCCGCCCGGTGGATGGCCGACAGGAAGTTCGGGTGCGACGCGTTACCGGTTTCGATCGCCGTCAAGGTGGGTTCCCGCGCCGTCTGTCCGAGCAATGCCGACAGGCGCTGATGAACGGGGCACAATCTCTCGAAGCGGCCGGACTTTCGATGAGCGACGTCGTCCGGGTGATCTACCTGGTGCATGACGCGGACGCGTTTCCGGCATGCTTCCCCTTGCTGCGCGATGCGTTCGGCGATGCCCGGCCGGCCCTGACCCTGCGCCTTGTCGGCGGCTTCGATACGCCCGACGTCAAGATCGAGCTCGAGTTGATCGCCCGCGGCCGCAACCCGATCCTGTAGCACCACCGTCCGATCGTCCACGGCCAAGTTCGTCGGCAAGCGTCATGGACACCATCGATCGGGATAAGCACGCCATCGAGATGGCGGCGCTGCGTCTGTCGTTGCTGCACGCCGAGAGGCGTATCGCTTCGCTACGAAACAGCCCTTCGCGCCTGCCGGATCCTGAGCCGACGATCCCGGCACCTGAACCGGACCATGGTCCAGGTGGGATCGATGCGCATGTGCGGCAACAGGATGCGGAAATCGCACTGCTTCGGCTGCATCTGGCAGCCCACCAGTCCAGCTCGTTCTGGCGTGCCACCTGGCCAGCGCGGCGTCTGCTGGACGAACGACCCGAAGTCGCGCGACGTGGCCGACAGGCGCTGAAGGCCCTGTGGTGGACAACGACACTGCAGTTGCCGCAGCGGCTTAAGGCCAGGACCAGGTATCGCAAGGCAATCCTGTTGCCTGTGCAATCGGATCACGAACCGGCAGCACGATCGTCACCGCTGGTGCTGCCGACGACGACCACTCCTTCAGTATCGGTGATCATCCCCGCCTATGGGCAGGCCAGGGTCACCCTTCGCTGCCTGGAAGCGATTGCCGGTTCGCGGACGGCGACGCCGTTCGAGGTGATCGTCGCCGAGGATGCATCAGGCGATCCGGACATGATGCTGCTGGACGCCGTCGTCGGACTGCGCCTGGTTCGCAACCGGTCCAATCTCGGTTTCCTGCACAACTGCAATTCGGCCGCACTGCTGGCGCGTGGCCGCTACCTGCTATTCCTGAACAACGATACCGAGCCGCTGCCCGGCTTCATCGATGCGCTGGTCGCCCTGGCGGAAGCAAGGCCGGATGTCGGGCTGGTCGGCTCCAGACTGCTGTTCCCGGATGGGCGGCTTCAGGAAGCGGGCGGCATCATCTGGCAGGACGGGACCGGCTGCAACTACGGCCGTGGCGACGATCCGGCGCAGCCGCAATACAACACGGTGCGCGAGGTCGATTATATCTCCGGCGCGTCGATCCTGCTGAAGCGGGACCTGTTCGAGGTGCTCGGTGGCTTCGATCCGGTATTCGCGCCTGCCTATTACGAGGATGTGGATCTTGCCTTTCGGATCCGCGCGCGAGGCCTGCTTGTGATGTACCAGCCGGCCAGCGTGGTGATCCACCATGAGGGATTGTCGCATGGTACGGATCCCACGACCGGTATCAAGGCGCAGCAGGAGGTGAACCGGCATCGGTTGCTGGCACGCTGGCCGCAGCTTCTGGTTTCGGAGCATGTCCCGTCCGGCACCGACCCGATGCGTGCGCCGGAGCATGCGAAAGGGCGCAAAACCATCCTGGTCATCGATCATTATGTACCGGAGCCGGACCGCGATGCCGGATCGCGCTCGACCATGGGGATCGTGACGGCGCTGCGGGATGCCGGCTGGGTGGTGAAGTTCTGGCCACAGAACCGCGCGCACAACGACTATACGTACCTGCTGGAAACCATCGGCGTCGAAGTGCTGGACAGTCGCCTGGCTCTGGATTTCACGCAGTGGATCGCCCGAAACGGCGCCGAGCTCGACTATGCGCTGGCGATGCGGCCCAACGTTGCCAGCGAGTGCATCCTGGACCTGCTGCACCACACGAAGGCGCGGCTCAGCTTCTATGGCGTCGATATCCATCATGTGCGGATGCGGCGGCAGGCAGTCCTGCTCGGTGACACTGCCCTGGCGGCGGAAGCCGACGAGATGGAAAAGCTGGAACGACGGCTCTGGGGCATGTTCGACGTGCTGCTGTATCCGTCGGAGGCGGAAGCGGCGCAGGTCCGCGCCCTGGTTCCGGGGGCGCCGGCGCACGGGATCGTGCCGTTCAGCTTCGACCGGTTCCGGCCGCGCGGCGCGCCACCGGTGGAACCAGTGATCCTGTTCGTGGCCGGCTTCGCGCATCCGCCCAACATCGATGCGGCCACATGGCTGGTCCGGGAGATCCTGCCGCTGGTCCGCGCACGCGTGCCCGCGGTCAGGCTGGTGCTGGCCGGATCGCATCCGACCGCCGAGGTGCTGGCCCTGGCCGATGGCGACAGGATCACCGTGACCGGCAACCTGAGCGAAGCCGGGCTTGCGGCGGCCTATCTCGATGCACGCGTGTCGATCGTGCCGCTGCGTGTCGGCGCCGGCGTGAAGGGCAAGGTGGTCGAGGCGCTGCAGCAGGGCCTGCCCCTGGTCACCACCTCGATCGGCGCCGAGGGGATACCGGGGCTGGAGCAGGTGGTTCCGGTGACCGACGACGCGGCTGAACTAGCGGCCGGACTGGTCGCGCTGCTGCTGGACGACCGGCGCTGGGCGATCAGCTCGGCGATGCAGGTGGCGTTTGCCGAGCGCCATTTCTCCCGCGCGGCCCTGGCCGGGAGCTTGTTTGCCGCTCTCGCGTGATCTTCGTTTTCATCCGTGGCGATTATGGCCTATCCCACCGGGCCCAACGGACTCGAAAGGTCGTCCCATGAACAGTTCCGATATCACCCGCGTCCAGACATACCTGCGCAAGCTGCTCGGCTCGGAAAAAGTCATGGTCGTGGCTCCTCCGCGCAAGGGCGCCACGGTCGAGCTGGCAATCGACAAGGAAGTCATCGGCACCGTGCATCGTGACGAGGACGAGGGCGAAGTGTCCTACTCGATCCACATCACCGTGCTGGAAGAAGACCTGGCGCCTGCTCCGGCCGGATCGGCCGAAACGAAGCCGGCAGCTTCAGGCAAGACAGCAGGTACACCACGGCGCTGAGGGCGGTAATCCAGAAGCTTGCCGGCCAGTCGGTGGCCCAGGCGAGGATGATGCCGCCCCAGGCCTCGATTAGTGCCAGCAGCGCCGACAGGGCGATCCCCGCCCCGAGCGAGCGCGTGACGCGCTGAGCCGCTGCCGCCGGCCCGACCATCAGGGTGAACACCAGCAACACGCCCACGATCTGGGCGCAGCCGGCGGTCGCCAGTCCGACCAGTCCCAGGAACAGCACCGAGACCAGTCGCAGGCGCACGCCACGCGCCTCGGCGAGCTCGGGTTGCAGACTGGCGAACAGCAACGGCCGCGCGATGATTGCGAGGCCGGACAAGGCGAGCGCGCCGAGCGCCAGCAACGTCCAGAGCGTGGCGCGGTCGACGCCGAACACGTTGCCGAACAGCAGCGCCGTCGCCTGCGATGCGTAGGCAGTGAAAAAGTGCAGGAACAGCAGGCCGAACCCGAGCGATAGCGCCAGCACCAGGCCGATCGCCACGTCGCGGCCGGCCACCTTCTCGCCGAGCAGCCCCATCGACAGGCCGGCTGCAAGGGTCAGCGCGACCAGCCCCCAAAGTGGCGGCAATCCGAGCAGGACCGCACCGGTGGCGCCGGTGAAGCCGACATGGGACAGGGCATGGCCGGCAAAGCTCTGCTGGCGCAGCACCAGGAAGAAACCGACCGGCCCGGCGACCAGCGCCACGATGGTCGCAGCGGCGAAGGCGTTGACCATGAAGCCGTAGGCGAACAGGCCGGACAGCATCACGCAGGCCTCGCATGGGCATGATCGTGCCCGTGGGCATGGTCTTGGGCGTGGCACGGACCATGCGCATCGCGCTCCATGTCGTGCGTATCGGACATCACGAAGATCCGGCTACCGAGCCGTACGACCTCGATCGGCGCGCCATACAGGCGCGACAGGTTCGGGGAGGTGATGACCTCGTCCACGCTGCCGAGGGCGGCGTGCCCGCGACCGAGATAGAGCACGCGGTCCAGCGCGCCGAGCAGCGGATTGAGTTCGTGCGCGCTGAACAGCACCGCGATGCCGAGCGACCGCTGCAGCGTGCGCACCAGCGCCACCACCTCGGACTGCCTGGACGGATCGAGGCTGATCAACGGCTCGTCGAGCAGCAGCAGCCTGGGTTGCCCCAGCAGCGCCTGCGCCAGCAGCAGACGCTGGCGTTCGCCGCCGGATAGCTCGGCAAGAGGCCGCGCCGCGAGAGACGTCGCCTGCACCAGTCCGAGCACGCGGTCGACTTCGCGATCGGCGGCGGCACTCGGCAGCCGTGTGCCCCAGCGATGACCGTCGAGCGCTGCCATCACCATCGTCCGGCCGCTGAGGCGTGGAGCAACCTGTGCACGCATCTGCGGCATGTAGCCGATCGATGGATGGCCGCGCCGGACCGGCTGGCCGAACACCTCGATGCGTCCGGTCGCCGGCCGCAAAAGGCCCAGGATCGCCCGCATCAGCGTCGTCTTGCCGGCGCCGTTCGCACCGAGCACGCCGATGAACTCGTCGGGGCCGATATCGAACGAGATCGCGGACAGCACCGGCTGGCCGCCCTGGACCAAAGTTACATCCGAGACCGCGATGGCCGGAATCATGGGTGGCCGGGAGGGTGATCGAGTGCGTGGTCGACCGCATCGAGTTCGGCCAGCATCCACTGCGTGTAGTCCTGGTCATGCGGCTCGGTTTCGGTCACGCCGACCACCGGGATGCCCGCCTGTCGGGCCACGGTTTCGAGGCGTCGCGCCGCGCTGTTGGTCGCCTGGCTGTTGAAGAACAGCAGCCTTACACGCCGTTGCCGGAGATCCTGTTCCATCAGGACGACATCGGACACGGCTGGTTCGGTGTCGTTCATGACCGCAAGCTGGAAGCGCTGGTTGTGCATGTCGAGCCCGAGTGCCGATGCCATGTTGCCGAAGACCGGTTCCGTCGCGGTAACCGGCGTGCCAGCGTAGCGTGATTTCAGCGCAGCGGCGCGAACCGCGACCGGAGCAACGGCGGCCAGCACATGGTCCAGCCGGACAGCATAATCGGCCGTGTTCGCCGGATCCCGCCGTGCCAGCAGTGCCGAAAGGCCGCGGGCATAGGCTGGCATGGTGATCGGATCGTACCAGAGATGCGGATTGTCTCCCGCATGACGGCCGATCAGGTCCGCCACGACCAGGACCGAGCGAGCCGGCTTGCCTTGGGCGGAGGAGGCGGCGATCAGCGTCGCCATCCAGGGATCATAGCCGATCCCGTTGGAGACGACGATCGCAGCACCGGCCACTGCCCTGGCGATGCTCGGGCTGATCTCGAACAGGTGCGGATCCTGGTCCGGATTGGTAAGGATGCTGGTCACGCTCACATGGGAACCACCGAGGGAACGCGCCATGTTGCCATAGACATCCTCGGCCGCAACGATAACCAGAGGTGTTGCCGCATAGGCGGTAATGCCGTGCAGGCCGCATATACCGGAGACCAGCCGGATCGCCAGCCGCATGGCCGGCCTGAGCTGTATCCTCTTCATGATCCGGACTCTCCCATTAGGGTCGGATCTGTTATACTATAACGTCAGTGATCGAAAGAGGCACCATGCAGGCGAAGGAAGGTGCGGTGCAGCCGTCCAGTTTCAGCCCAACTACGACCGAGCTGCTGGATCGGGCCGGGATCATTTGCGACCGGCGCGGTTCACGATTGACCGAGTTGCGTCGTCAGGTGCTGGGTCTGGTGCTCGACAGCGAGACGCCGATCGGCGCCTACGACCTGCTCGACCGGCTGCGGACCGCGCATAAGGGGGCCGCACCACCGACCGTGTATCGTGCGCTCGATTTTTTGCTCGACCAGGGGCTCGTGCACAAGGTCGAGAGGCTGTCCGCATTCGTTGGCTGCGTACATGCATCGGGAACCGAGGAACCCCATCGTCACACTGATGGCCCCACCCATCACCATGCAGCACAGTTCCTGATCTGCACTCGTTGTGGCCGTACCATCGAACTCGAGGACGATGATGTCGCGGCAGCGTTGAACACAGCTGCCAGGACGGCTGGTTTCGTGCCGCATCGCTCCACCGTGGAAGTCGAAGGCCTGTGTGCAGGCTGCGCGAGCGGTTGACCAACCGGGGCGGACAACTATAAAAAAGAGTTATTCTGGTCCATTTAATCTTATGGCGAATAATCGTCGTAACCTGTAATTCGGTAATATTTCACTATCGTATCCAGGGCAAACATGAACGCGCAGGCTTTGACGAACAGCAGCAAAATTCGGGTCAGGCAAAGCGGCTTCATCAGTCCGGTCACGCGCAGGCCGATTTTCAGGATCGAGGACCAGCAGGGGCAGGTGCTGCGACGCATCAGCAGCGCCCGCAACCCGGACGAGGCGGTCGCGCACTACTGGCGCAGTGCCGGTTCCGATGCCAAATTCGACGTTGCCATGCCAGACCAGCCTTCGGACGCCTCGCTACGCCGCCGGATTGCCGCGGCGCGAACCGGACGGGCCTCAGGCACCGCTGGCCGCGTTGCCATGCAGACGCACGAGCTTCCGTTGCCGGAACTGGATCTCCCGACACCGCCGGACGCAATCGAGACGCCGCCCGAGGATATCGAAACGTCCGTTCCGGTTCGCGCCGCAACCACACCGAAACGCCGGGCCTCCAAGGCGAAACCGCAGCCGGAAGACCTGTTTCAACCGGTGCAACCGGAGCCGGAGCCGAAAGCTGTCGAATCGGCAGAGGCTGAACCGACGGCGAGTGAACCGGCGGCAACCGAACCAACGGTAGCCGAACCGGCACAACCCGAGCCCGAAATATCCGAGCCTGAGATGCCGGAACACGACGCGCCGGAGCCGCAGCCCGAGCCTGTCCTGGCGCAGGCAAAGCCCGAACCGGCTCCGGAGCAGGTCACCGCATCCAGGCCCGAGCCCGACACGTCAGCGCCGTATCACCTCGATCCGCAAACGGTCATGCTGCAGCAGGTCGATCATCGAAACCTGCGTCCGAACGACCGCACCGACGCCTACCTCTATCACGTGACCAACCGGGCCGAGGCAACCAGCGCGCTAGATAACGGGCTTGTCGTCAGCGCACAGGATCCGGTCATTCTTACCGAGCGTCCCGGCGTGGCCTACTGGCTATCCGTGCTCGCGGAGGATTTCGACTTCATCCTGGATGGGCCGGCCGATTTCGTCGTGCTGCGAATGCGCCGGTTCGCCGTCGAGACGCTGCTGGAGCCGGACCCGCACGCATCCCGCAGCGCCGGTTGCGCGTGCTACCTGCTTACCGGTGGGCCGGCACAGGAACGGCAGGGATGAACGTGCCGGCGTAGAGCGCAAGCACGCCGGCGACGTCGACCTCGACCGCCACCGATTGATCCGAATGCGCGTCCCATGCGCCGATCGGGAACGAGGAATGCTTGGGCTTCTGGATCGTCTGTCCCGAGGCGAGCCCGCCACATACCACCCGGACCGGACCCCGCCTGATGCTGAACAGCTCGGGAGCGATGGTGTAGGCTACTGCCAGGCTGTCATGGGTGAAGATGCCGTCGAGACGACGGGTGCGCTGGTGGAACGCCTGGTAGCCACGGCTGATGTCCCACAAAAATTGCCCATCCTCGCCGCCATCCCGACGCAGGCGTTCGAGATACGCCGCATCCATCACCACCTGCTGAGTGACGTCGAGGCCGATGATGGTCACGGGCCAAGGCGCGGTGAACACGGCATCGGCAGCCTCGGGGTCGTTGGAGATGTTGGCTTCGGCAACCGGGGATACGTTGCCGGTATGGCCGTGCATGCCGAAGGCCCCGCCCATGACCACGACGCCCTGCACCAGCCGGGCGATCTCGCGGTCCTTGTCCAGGGCGCGGGCGAGGTTGGTCAACGGGCCCACCGCGATGATGGTGACTTCGTGCGGATTCTCGCGGATCAGGTCGATGATGAACCGGTGGCCACGTCTCAAATCCACTGTCGATCGGATCGTGTCGGGGATGTCGACGTCGCCAAGCCCGTTCCGGCCATGCACATGACCGGCCGGGCTGCCCTGGCGATTAAGCAAGGTGACGCCCGACCCTTGCGAGATGGGCGCCGAAAAACCGAACCGGTCCTTCAGGTAGAGCGCGTTGCGGGTGACGGTGTCGATGTCGGCATTGCCATGCACCGTGGTGACGCCAAGCAGGTCCAGTTCCGGACGCCGGGTCAGGAAGCGCAGGGCCATCGCGTCGTCGACGCCCGGGTCGGTGTCGAAGATCACCTTGCGCATTGTTCTGACCCCGTGATTCGTAGTGGTCCAGAAAAGACCGCTCGGACATGAAACGCAACAACGACCGTCGGCAGGTCGTTAGTCCGGCACCCAGCCATCGGCCTTGAGCACCTCGCCGGCCAGATACAGGCTGCCGCAAATCAGTATCCTGCCTGGCAGGCGGGGTGTCTCGAACAGGCTGGAAAGCGCCTGGGCCACGGTCGGGCCAGGCCGGGCTACGCCTCCCGATGAAGCGACGATGGTCTCGACCGGCAAGGCGAGATGCTGCCCCGGCTCCGAGACCGCCCAAACAGTCTCGGCGTGTGCCAGCAAGGGCGCGAGGAAGCCGGCCGGGTCCTTGCTCTGCTTCATACCGACCAGCAGATGCACCGGCCGGTCCGACCAGGCATCGAGGGTTGCCGCGAGGGCCAAACCAGCGCCGGGATTATGGCCGCCATCGAGCCAGAGCTCCCAGCCCGGCGGCAGCGTCGCCGCCAGTCGGCCGCTCAGACGCTGCATCCGCGCAGGCCAGGTCGCTCGTGCGATGCCGGCAAAGGCGTGCTCCGGAAGCGTCAGGCCCGATGCACGCAACACGACGATTGCCAGCCCGGCATTGTCGATCTGGTGCGGGCCGTCCAGGCCGGGCAATGGCAGCTCCAACACCCCATGGCGGTCCTGGTAGCGGAGCGGTCGCGACGCGTTCGTTGTACGCTCGATGGTCCAGTCGCGATCGCGCAGCAGGAGCGGCGCCTGCTGCCGCTCGGCTTCCGCGACGATTTCCGCCAGCGCCTCCGGCTGGTGCCGGCCGGTCACGACCGGCGATCCCGGCTTGATGATGCCGGCCTTCTCCCGCGCGATGCCGGCCAGCGTGTTGCCGAGGAAGCCTTCATGGTCCATCGACAGCGACGCGATGGCGCAGGCGGCGGGGCCTGCCAGCACATTGGTCGCATCGTAGCGGCCGCCCAGCCCGACCTCGATGATGGCCAGGTCCGCCGGCGTTTCCGCGAACAGCAGGAACGCACAGGCGGTCAGTACCTCGAACACGGTAATCGGTGCGCCGGCGTTGACGCGCTCGATCCGCTCGAGCGTCGCCACCAGATGCGCCTCGGTGACCAGCCGGCCGGCAACCCGGAACCGTTCGGTGACTTCGACCAGATGCGGGCTGGTGGTTGCATGCACAACGAGCCCGGCCGCTTCGGCGATGGCGCGGACATGGGCGCAGGTACTGCCCTTGCCGTTGGTGCCGGCAACATGAATGACCGGAGGCAATTTTTGTTCCGGATGGTCGAGCTTGGCAAGCAGCGCTTCCAGCCGACCGAGGCTGAGGTCGATCAGTGCCGGATAGAGACGTTGCAGCCGCTCCAGCACGACACCGCTGCGGCCGCTGAACTCGGGCGACAGCATGAGCTAGGCCGCGTGCGAGAGCGTGTCCCTGGTGCCGAGCAGGGAGAGCAGGCGGCCCAATGTGCTGCGCATCTCCGACCGCTGGACGACCATGTCGAGCATGCCATGCGCCAGCAGGTATTCTGACCGCTGGAAGCCCTCGGGGAGGGTTTCGCGCACCGTCTGCTCGATCACCCGGGGACCCGCGAAGCCGATCAGCGCATTCGGCTCGGCGATCTGGATGTCGCCCAGCATCGAGAAGCTGGCAGTGACGCCGCCGGTGGTCGGATTGGTCATCACGACGATGTAGGGCAGGCCTGCTTCCTTCACCATCTGCACGGCGATGGTGGTGCGCGGCATCTGCATCAGGCTGATCATGCCCTCCTGCATGCGGGCACCGCCGGATGCGGTGAAGATGACCAGCGGCGCCTGCTGCAGCACGGCCAGCCGGGCGGCGGCGACGATGCCCTCGCCGAGTGCCGCACCCATCGTGCCGGCCATGAACTCGAACGCCATGACGGCGACCACGGCCTTGTTGCCGACGATGGTGCCGTGCGCCACGACCAGCGCCTCGTCGAGATGCGTCTTGGTGCGGTTTTCCTTGAGGCGGTCGGTGTATTTCTTCTGATCGCGGAAGCCGAGCGGATCGGCCGGCGCCTTGGGCAGCTCGATCCGGGTGAACTGGCCATCGTCGAAGGTCCAGGCCAGCCGGTCGTTGACCAGGGCGCGCATATGATGGCCGCAATGCGGGCAGACGTTCAGCGACTTCTGCAGGTCCTTGCTGAAGATCATCTGGTTGCAGGATTCACACTGCGTCCAGAGATTGTCCGGCACATCCCGCTTGCCGAGCAGGTTGCGGATCTTCGGCCGGACATAGGTGGTCAGCCAGCTCATGCAACGATTTCCTTAACCTGCGCGCCTAGACGTGCATTCCTGACGCCCTCGGCCAGCATCCTGACCTGGTCGAGCACGAGGCTTACCGTATCAGGACCGG
Source organism: Janthinobacterium lividum (assembly GCA_050954785.1). Classification (GTDB taxonomy): domain Bacteria; phylum Pseudomonadota; class Alphaproteobacteria; order Acetobacterales; family Acetobacteraceae; genus Lichenicola. Next base: position 113,462 of record JBPBQO010000001.1, read on the forward strand.
CACGACCGTGCTGGTCCAGGCTTTTCGCCAACGTCTCGATCAACGCCGATGCGACCACGGCGCCATCGGCCACCCTGACCGCCGCCGCCGCCTGGGCAGGGGTGCGGATGCCGAAGCCGATCGCCACCGGAAGGTCGGTCGCCTGGCGCAGGATCGGCAGCGCCAGGACAAGATCAGCTTCGGACGCGGTGCGGGTGCCGGTCACGCCGGTGATGCTGACGTAATAGATGAAGCCGGAGCTGCCTTGGAGCACAATCGGCAGGCGGGCGGCATCGGTTGTCGGCGCGACCAGCCGGATGATGTCGATTCCATGCTCGGCGGCATGGCTTTCCAGCAGATCGGCTTCTTCCGACGGCAAGTCCACCACGATCAACCCGTCCACACCCGCACGGCCGGCGTCGGCGCAGAAACGGGCCGGGCCGTAGCTGTCGATCGGGTTCAGGTAGCCCATCAATATGATGGGCGTGTCGACATCATGCTCACGGAAGCTGGCCACCATAGACAGCGTGCGGGCGAGCGTGGCGCCGGCCAGCAACCCGCGCTTGGACGCGGCCTGGATGATCGGACCGTCCGCCATCGGATCGGTGAACGGCACGCCGATCTCGATCAGGTCGGCACCGGCGCCCGGCATGCCGCGCAGGATCGCCGCCGCGGTGTCCAGGTCCGGGTCGCCTGCCTCGAGGTACGGGATCAGCGCACCGCGGCCGGCCTGTCTGAGGGCGGCGAACCGGGCGGCGATCCGACTCACAGGGTCACGCCCAGGTGCTCGGCGACGGTAAAGATGTCCTTGTCGCCACGACCGGAGAGATTCATCACGATGATCTCGTCCTTGCCCATCGTCGGCGCGATCTTGGCCACATGCGACAGGGCGTGCGCGCATTCGAGGGCCGGGATGATGCCCTCGGTGCGGGTGCAGAGCTGGAACGCGGCCAGGGCCTCGTCGTCGGTGATCGCCACGTACTGGGCCCGGCCGATATCGTGCAGCCACGAATGCTCCGGCCCGATGCCCGGATAATCCAGGCCGGCGCTGATCGAATGCGCTTCCTGGATCTGGCCGTGTTCGTCCTGCAGAAGGTAGGTGCGGTTGCCGTGCAACACGCCCGGACGGCCGCGGCTGATGCTGGCCGCCTGCTCGCCGCTATCGAGGCCGCGTCCGGCCGCTTCGACGCCGATCAGCTTCACCGAGGCGTCATCCAGGAACGGATGGAAAATGCCCATGGCGTTGGAGCCGCCGCCGATCGCCGCCACGATCGCGTCCGGGAGACGGCCCTCGACCTCATGCAATTGGGCACGCGTCTCGTCGCCGATAACGCACTGGAAGTCGCGCACCATCGCCGGATACGGATGCGGGCCGGCGACCGTGCCGATCAGGTAGTAGGTGTCGGCGACGTTCGCGACCCAGTCGCGCATCGCCTCGTTCATCGCGTCCTTGAGGGTGCCGGCGCCGGTCGTCACCGCGTGCACCTCAGCGCCGAGCAGGCGCATCCGGAACACGTTCGGCTTCTGCCGCTCGCAGTCGGTGGCGCCCATGTAGATAACGCATTTCAGCCCGAACAGCGCGCAGACGGTCGCCGTGGCGACGCCATGCTGGCCGGCGCCGGTCTCGGCGATGATGCGGGTGCGACCCATGCGACGGGCCAGCAGGATCTGGCCCATGACGTTGTTGAGCTTATGCGAGCCGGTATGGTTGAGCTCTTCGCGCTTCAGGTAGATGCGCGCGCCGCCCAGCTCGGCGGTCAGCCGGCGGGCATGCCAGAGCGGGCTCGGGCGGCCGACATAATCCTTGAGGTAGTAGTCGAGCTCGCGCCGAAACTCCGGGTCGGCCTTGGCCGCCTCGTAGGCCTGGTCCAGCTCCAGCACCAGCGGCATCAGCGTTTCTGCGACGAACCTGCCGCCGAAAATGCCGAAGCGGCCACGCTCGTCGGGGCCCGACCGCAAGGTGTTGGGGCGCAGGGCTTCGCGGCGCAGGTCGGCGGTCCGCTCGGCAAGCTGGACCGAGACCGGGATGGCGGGGTCCAGCGTTGAGCCGGGCGAACGGGAAACTGGTGTGGCGGACAGAGGCAGCGGGCTCACGAGGCGATCTCCGGGACGGCGTCTTCCTAGCGCAGGGGTCACGGAAGGTCACGCCTCACCGATATGGGGATGCGAAGTCATGGTTTGACACGATCGTGTGGCTATCGGTTATCACGTACATCCGATCGAGGTTCGCGCCCCATGTTTCTTGCCCATCCTTCCGGCCGCCCGCCGGTTGCCGTGACGTCCGAGGCGGAAAGCGACGAGGCCGCATGGCTCGACCTGCTGAACCCGACCGAGGAAGAGCGGACGCTCGCTGCGACGATCACCGGCCTGCGCATGCCGACGCGCCTGGACGTCGAGGAGATCGAGAGTTCGAGCCGCGTCTATATGGAAGAACAGACCTTCTATCTGTCGACGCCGCTGGTCCGGCGGATCGACGACGTGTCGTTCACCTCGCCGGTCGGCTTCGTGCTGAGCCATGATCGGCTGGTGTCGATCCGCTACACCGATTTCCCGGTATTCGAGACGGTCAGCCGGCGCATGGCCGGGCACAGCTCGCCGCACGGCAGCGCGGACACGCTGGTGATGCTGCTCGAAGGGTTCATCGACCGGATTGCCGACCTGCTCGAGCTATCGGGGCGCGATCTCGACCAGCTCTCCAAGAGCATCTTCCACTCCGCCGAGCCGAGTGGGGAGAATGTCGATCGCATGTTGCGCGACATGCTGCAGAAGGTCGGCAAGGAAGCCGACCTGATATCCTCGGCACGCGACAGTCTGCTCGGGCTGCAACGGATCATTCTCTACATCAGCGAGAACACCGAGCGCTCGTGTCCGGAACGCCTCGCCGGCCGGCTGCGCCTGCTGGGCAAGGATATCGGTTCGCTGACCGACTATGCCGTCCAGATGAGCAACAAGGTGCAGTTCCTGCTCGACGCCACGCTCGGCTTCATCAACATCGAGCAAAGCAACGGCATCAAGATCCTGACCGTGGTCAGCATCGTCGGCATTCCACCTACCCTGATCGCCAGCATCTACGGGATGAACTTCAAGAATATCCCGGAACTGAACTGGAGTTTCGGGTATGAGTACGCGCTCGTCCTGATGGGGGCCACGATCGTGCTGCCGCTGATCTGGTTCTGGCGGAAGGGCTGGCTGGGCTGGCGATAAGGGAGAGTTCGCCGATGCGGATGCTTACGACCTCGTCGCTTGCCATGGCGGCCTGCTGCCTGCCGGTCATTGCCATCGCGGCTTCGGATGATCGGGGCTCCGATCCGGGTGCCACCATGCTCCGGATCGCGTCGCAGCCGTTCCGCTATGGAGGCGAGCTTCAGGGAACCGTGCCCGGGCTGCACGAAGCCGTCGATCAGCCGCCGCTGCACCTGTCGATCGGGCTTTCGGCCCCGGCGGCCAATGGTTCGCTGCATGGGGAAGCGATCCTGTTCCGAGCGGATCGTCGCCTGGTGGACCAGGGCATGGTTTCCGGACGCCTGATTGCAGGACCGACGGCAGGCACCGGGGATTGCACCCTGCATTTGTCCTTGCCCACCCAGGACGTACTGATGCGGGGTGTCTGTACTGCCAGTGTTCTGTCCGGTGAAATCGTATCGGAGCCTCGTCATGTCGGGCTGCTGGCCCGGTTGGTGACATGGTGGGGCGACCGAGCAGTCGCCGGACGCTACTGGCTGACGTCGGCTTCCTTCGATCCTGCGGGCCAGTCTTCTTCGACTTCTTGACGAAACATTCGCTGGCCCCTAGTTTGTGCTTGTCCTGACGGCACCTCCTGCCGATCCATGGATCTCTCCACTCGGAACGATGTCGATCGAACAAGCGCGGGGCCCTCCCGTTCTCGGTCACAACCGGTCTGGCTGCCTGTTCGGCACTTGACCCGTTCCCCTCCCTCTGCACGATCAGACATATTCGAGGCGTCCAATGCACCTCGCCGAACTCAAGGCAAAAACTCCCTCGGATCTGCTCTCCTTTGCGGAGTCGCTGCAGATCGAGAATGCATCATCCTTGCGCAAGCAGGACATGATGTTCGCCATCCTCAAGAACCTGGCCGAGAACGACCAGGAGATCCATGGCGAGGGCACGTTGGAGATCCTCTCCGACGGCTTCGGCTATCTTCGCTCGCCGGGCGCCAGCTTCCTGCCGGGACCCGACGACATCTATGTGTCGCCGAGCCAGGTCAGGCGGTTCGGTCTTCGGACCGGCGACACGGTCGAGGGCCAGATCCGGGCGCCTAAGGACGGCGAGCGGTATTTCGCGCTGCTCAAGCTCAACACCATCAATTTCGAAGCTCCCGAGGCGGTCAAGCATCGCATCAACTTCGACAATCTGACGCCGCTCTATCCGGATCGTCGATTGAAGATGGAGAACGAGAACGCGCCGGTCACCGCCAAGGGCCAGACACGCGATTTCACGCCGCGGGTGATCGACCTCGTGTCGCCGATCGGCATGGGCCAGCGTGCACTCATCGTCGCCCCGCCAAGAACCGGCAAGACGGTGATGCTCCAGAGCATCGCCACCGCGATCTCGGCCAACCACCCGGAAGTCTTCCTCATCGTGCTGCTCATCGACGAGCGGCCCGAAGAGGTCACCGACATGCAGCGTACGGTGAAGGGCGAGGTCGTGTCCTCGACCTTCGACGAGCCGGCAACACGCCACGTCCAGGTGACCGAGATGGTGCTCGAGAAGGCCAAGCGGCTGGTCGAACACAAGCGCGACGTGGTGATCCTGCTGGATTCCATCACCCGGCTTGCTCGTGCCTACAACACCGTCGTGCCGTCCTCCGGCAAGGTGCTGACCGGTGGTGTGGACGCCAATGCGTTGCAGCGTCCGAAGCGCTTCTTTGGTGCGGCCCGCAATATCGAGGAAGGCGGCTCGCTCACCATCATCGCGACCGCGCTGATCGATACCGGCTCGCGCATGGACGAGGTGATTTTCGAGGAGTTCAAGGGCACCGGCAACTCGGAGCTGATCCTCGATCGCAAGCTGTCCGACAAGCGCACCTTCCCGGCGATCGACGTCACCAAGAGTGGCACACGCAAGGAAGAGCTGCTGGTCGACAAGGCCTCGCTGTCCAAGATGTGGGTCCTGCGACGGATCCTGCAGCCGATGGGCACCATGGATGCGATGGACTTCCTGCTCGACAAGCTGAAATACAGCAAGACGAACCAGGATTTCTTCGACGCGATGAATACCTGATGGAAAGGCCCCGGTTCGCCGGGGCCTTTTTCAGTTGGAACCGAAATCTAGTTCGGGATGAGGATCGTGCTGCCTGTGGTAGCCCGGCTTTCCAACGCCCGATGTGCCTCGGCGACGTCCGCGAGCGGGAAGCTCTGCCCGATCAGGATCTTGACCGCCCCGCTGGACACGACCCCGAACAGTTCGGCCGACGCGCTGACGAGTTGCTCGCGCCGGGCGATGAAGGTCATGAGCTTCGGACGCGTCACATACAGGCTGCCACGTGCCGCAAGCAGGCTCAGCGAAACACCGGTTACCTCGCCGGACGCGTTGCCGTAGCTGACAAGCAGCCCACGAGGTGCGAGGCAGTCGAGGCTGGGCATGAAGCCGTCCTTGCCGATGCTGTCATAGACGACCGGCACCATCGCACCGCCGGTAATCCGCTTTACCTTGGCAGGGAGGTCGACGAGGCCGACGATCGTGTGGGCAGCACCATAGGCACGGGCAAGCTCTGCTTTTTCCTCGGTCGAGACCACGCCGATCACCGTAGCACCCAGATGCGATGCCCATTGGCACAGCAGCAGACCCAATCCTCCGGCAGCCGCGGTGACCAGGATGGTGTCGCCTGCGTTGAGCACCCGGACCTGGCGCAACAACGCCTGCACCGTCAGGCCACGCAGCATCATCGCCGCTGCGGTGCGCATGTCGATCTCGTCGGGCAGTTGCACCACCAGGTCGGCGGCGATGGCGCGGTAGTTCGTATAGGCGCCGAGCTGGGTCGGGTAGGCGACGCGATCGCCGACCTTCAACAACGTGACATCGCTGCCGATCGCTTCCACCACACCGGCTGCCTCCATGCCGATGACCGCAGGCAGGCTCGGAAGCTTGTAGAGACCGGTGCGGCAGTAGATGTCGATGAAGTTGACGCCGATCGCTTCCTGCCGGATCAGCACCTCCTGGGAGGCCGGAGCCGGTGTCGGGACATTGTCCACGCGCAGCATGTCGGGGCCACCATAGGCGTGCACCCGGACGGCCCTGGTCATGCGGCTTGCCCGATCTGCGGCCGATCCCGGCGTTCCAGCGACAGCAGGAAGCGTTTGGTCTCGAGCCCGCCTTCCATCGAGAAGCCACCCATGTGGGTGGCGGCAACGACCCGATGGCAGGGGATCAGGATGGGCAACGGGTTGACGCTGTTGGCCTGCCCGATCGAGCGCGCGGACCCGCCGGCGAGTTTTGCCAGTTCGGAATAGGTCCGGGTTTCCCCGAACGGGATGGCAGCCAGTGCGGCCCAGACGCGCGTGCGGTAGGGCGTTGCCATGACCGGTGCCAACGGCAACATGAACCGGGTCAGGTCGCCGTCGAAATAGGCATGAAGTTGATCCCGCGCTTCGCGGAGCAGCGCCGTTTCCTCCTGGTCCCGGCCCCACCCCATATCCAGAGCAACCAGGGCGTCGTCTTCCTGTGTCAGGGTCAGCGACCCCAACGGAGAATGCAGTGACAATTGTGGCAAGCTGGCCGATCTCCCGGGCCGGCATGGACACCGGATGCAGGGCATCGCAGTGCAGGGCCGGAATGGTGTCAAGTGGATCGTGGACGCACAGGCAGGAGGAGACATGATCGGCGGCGACGCAACCATTTTCGCACGAGCGACCGGCAGCGGCCGGGCAGCCATTGCGGTGATTCGGATCAGCGGCGCATCGAGCCGGCATATCCTGGAGCAGCTGGGTGGTGATCTGCCGGCGCCGCGGCGTGCCGTGGTCCGGGCACTCTATGCGCAGGACAGGGAGCTGCTGGACAGGGCGCTGGTGCTGTGGTTCCCGGGACCCGGCAGCTACACCGGCGAGGATAGTGCCGAGCTGCATCTACATGCAGGGCCAGCGGTCATCGAGGCCGTGTCTGATGCGCTTGTGGCACTGGGTGCACGTCCGGCCGAACCGGGGGAATTCACCAGGCGGGCCTTCTCGAACGGACGGCTGGATCTGCTGGAGGCCGAAGGCATTGCCGACCTGATCGAGGCGGAAACCCAAAGCCAACGTAGACAGGCGTTGCGTCAGGCCGACGGCGCGTTGAGCCAGCTCTATCAGGGCTGGGCGGTGCGGTTGCGTCATCTGCTCGCACATCAGGAAGCGCTGATCGACTTCCCCGACGAGGACCTGCCGCCTGAGATCGAGGCTGGCCTGGTGAGAGACCTTGGCCAGTTGCTGGACGAGATGCGGCGTCACCTGGACCGTGGCGAGCAGGCCCAGCGGATTAGGTCGGGGCTGGTGGTCGCGGTCGTCGGACCACCGAATGTCGGCAAGTCGAGCCTGGTCAACCGGCTCGCCGGGCGGGACGCGGCCATTGTTTCCGAATGGGCCGGCACGACGCGGGATGCGATCGAGGTCCGGCTGATGCTCGGCGGCGTGCCTATCACGCTGGTCGATACGGCGGGATTGCGCGAGACTGTCGATCCCCTGGAGGCCGAGGGCGTGCGCCGGGCCCGGCAGCACGCGTCGCATGCCGATCTGGTTCTCGAGGTCGCCGCCGGACTATTACCCGCGGAAGCTGAAACGGGCCGGTTGCGGGTCTGGAACAAGGTGGATCTGGCTTCGGCACCGGTCGGCTGGATCGGCGTCAGTGCACGAACGGGCGATGGTATCGAGCAACTGGAAGCGGCCCTGGTTCGGGAAGTGGTTCGCCTTACCGATACCGGAGCAGAGCCACCGATGACCCGTGCACGCCATCGTGCCGGCATCGACGAGGCAGTCGGCCATCTGGAAGCAGCGCAGTGGCTCGATCTGGCGGAGTTGCGTGGCGAGGCATTGCGGCTTGCAATGCAGGCCCTGGGACGGCTGACAGGCGCAATCGGCGTCGAGGATCTGCTAGACAGCGTGTTTGGACAATTCTGCATCGGAAAATAGCCGGCGCGGACTGCATCGGGAAAGAAGCTGACATGGGCGGCAAGCTGGACGTGATCGTCATCGGCGGCGGACATGCGGGATGCGAGGCGGCTGCAGCCTCGGCTCGGATGGGAGCACGTACGCTGCTGCTGACGCATCAACTCGAAACGATTGGTGCGATGTCGTGCAATCCTGCGATCGGTGGAATCGGCAAAGGCCATCTGGTGCGCGAAATCGACGCGTTGGACGGATTGATGGGGCGCGCGGCCGACCGTGCCGGCATCCACTTCAAGTTGCTCAATCGCTCCAAGGGGCCGGCGGTGCATGGTCCTCGCGCCCAGGCGGATCGCTCGCTCTATCGAACGGCGATCAACGATCTGCTTCGGGAGACGGCCAACCTGACAATCGTCGCCGGCGCCGTGGACGACCTGCTGCTGGACGCGGACGGTGAGGCCTGCGGGGTAGTTTGTGCAGATGGGCAGCGTTTCGAAGCGGGAGCCGTCGTACTGACGGCGGGCACGTTCCTGCGCGGCGTCATCCATTTGGGCCATGAAACTACGCCGGCTGGTCGGGTCGGCGAAGCCCCGGCAGCAGCGCTGGGGCATCGTCTGGAAGCGATGAAGCTGCCGCTTGGCCGGCTGAAGACCGGAACGCCGCCGCGCTTGGCACGGGATAGCATCGATTGGGAAAGCCTGCAGGACGATCCCGGCGATACGGTTCCACAGCCGTTCAGCCGCATGACGACGGCGATCGTCAACCGTCAGGTCTCGTGCCGGATCACGTCCACCACGCCTGAAACCCACACGCTCATTCGGGAAAGCCTGCACCTGTCGGCGGTCTATGGCGGCGGTATTTCAGGACGCGGTCCACGCTACTGCCCGTCGATCGAGGACAAGGTGGTCCGGTTCGCGGACCGGGAACGGCATCAGGTTTTCCTCGAGCCGGAAGCGCTACCGGGCAATCCGGGTGGTGACCTGGTTTATCCGAACGGGATCTCGACTAGCCTGCCTGCATCGGTGCAGGCACGTCTTGTGGCGACAATTCCCGGGCTGCGACACGCGCGCATCGTCCGGCCCGGCTACGCCGTCGAATACGACCATATCGATCCACGGGCACTCTGGCCGACGCTGGAGCTGAAGCAGATCGGGCGCCTGTTCCTGGCCGGGCAGATCAACGGCACCACCGGTTATGAGGAGGCAGCGGCGCAGGGCCTGCTGGCTGGTTTGAATGCCGCACGACGTGCCGCCGGCAGCGATCCGATCGTGGTGGATCGGGGCATGGGCTATCTCGGCGTCATGGTCGACGATCTCACCACGCAGGGTGTGTCGGAGCCGTATCGTATGTTCACCTCGCGCGCTGAATACCGGCTGACTCTCAGGGCCGACAACGCCGATCTGCGGCTGACCGGGGCCGGGATCGCGTGGGGCTGTGTCGGATCGGCACGGGCACAAGCATTTACGACCGATCGCGACTTGATCGACCACGCCATGACACGGGCGGAGACCGATAGCTTCCCGCCGTCGGTGCTGCTGACGCATGGGCTGGCAGTCACTGCAGATGGTCGCAGGCGCACGGTGCTGGATCTGCTGTCGGGTGAGCCCGATCCGGCGGCGCTGAATGGCGTGGCGCCCTGGTTGGCACAACTGCCGGAGCGGGTCAGGCTCCATGTCGAGACCGAAGCACGCTACCGTGGCTATCTTGGGCGACAGGCACGCGAGATACGTCAGCTCTCGGCCGAAACGGTGATGCTGTTGCCGGCATCGTTGGACTACCAGAGGATCGGCGGGCTGAGCACCGAGATGCGTGAGCGGCTGATTGCGGCACAACCAGCGAATTTCAGCGCGGCGCAACGTGTTCCTGGAATAACCCCCTCGGCATTGATGGCGCTACTCGCCCATCTGAAAGCAGCATGATGTTTCACGTGAAACATTTTCCCGGTGACGACGAGGGCGGCCAAATTGTTTCACGTGAAACAACGGAACGACTGACGATCTTTGCTGAGCTGTTGAGCCGCTGGAACCGGAAGATCAATCTGGTGTCGCAGAACGACCTGCCGCACCTATGGACCCGCCACATCGAGGACAGCCTGCAACTCGAGCCGTTGCTTCCGACAGGCGAGCCGTTTGTCGATCTGGGTTCCGGCGGTGGCTTTCCCGGCCTGATCCTGGCGATTGCCAACAACAGTCCCGTCACCTTGATCGAGGTCGATCAGCGTAAGGCGAGCTTCCTGCGCGAAGCCGCACGCGCAACCGGCGTTACCGCCACCATCATCGCCAGTCGTCTGGAACAGGTCGATCTGCCACCGACCCGCTACGTCACCGCCCGCGCGCTCGCACCGCTCTCGCGCCTGCTCGGATGGGCCACGCGCTTCCTGGCCGAGGACGGTGTCTGCCTGTTCCTGAAGGGCCGGACCGCAGACGACGAATTGACCGCGGTCGCGTCGGAATGGCACATGATCGTGTCCCGACGACCGAGCCGAACCGATCCGGATGGCGTCATCCTCAGATTAAGTGAAATCAGGCGTGTCAGTGAGCCCGACCGGGCGGCCGGCCGGTAAATCCGGTGCAGCCTCATCCAATGTTTCTCCCCACATCATCGCCATTGCCAACCAGAAAGGTGGCGTCGGTAAAACCACGACCGCAATCAATCTGGCGACCGCTTTGGCTGTCGCCCGCTATCGGGTTCTGCTGATCGATTTGGATCCGCAAGGCAACGCGTCGACCGGCCTCGGCATCGACTATGCCAACCGTCGCGCAGGCAGCTACGCGCTGATGGCGGAAAATCGATCCGTCGACGAATTGGCCTGCGCCACGCTGGTTCCACTGCTGTCGCTGGTGCCGTCCGACAATGAGTTGGCCGGTGCCGAGATCGAGCTCGTCGACATGGAGAAGCGTGAATATCGCCTGGCCGAGGTTCTCTCGCCGCCGGATGCGCCACTCGCGTACGACTTCATCCTGATCGACTGCCCTCCCAGCCTGGGCCTGCTGACCCTGAATGCGCTGGTTGCAGCCCATTCCGTGCTGGTGCCGCTGCAGTGCGAGTTCTTCGCCCTGGAAGGCGTCAGCCAGCTCATCCGCACGGTTGAACGGGTCAGGCGCGCCTTCAACTCGAACCTGCATGTGCAGGGCCTCGTGCTGACCATGTTCGACCGGCGCAACAACCTGTCCGAACTGGTCGCCGCCGATGCCAGGGGCTTTTTCGGTGAGCAGGTGTTCGAAACGGTGATCCCGCGCAACATCCGGATTTCCGAAGCCCAAAGTTACGGCAAGCCGGCACATCTGTATGACGCCAAGTCCAGCGGCGCCCTCGCTTACGACCGGCTCGCCCAGGAACTGCTCACCCGGACCAACACACCCGCCCCAGGACATGCACCATGAGCGCCAAGAAGGACGCCCACGCGCCCCGTCTCGGCAGAGGCCTTGCTGCCCTGCTCGGCGACAACCCAGCATCCGCCAAGGGTAGTTCGTCGGGTGCCGCCATCAACACGCTTCCCGTCGAGTTGCTCGAGCCCGGTGCATTCCAGCCACGCCAGATCATGGAGCAGGAACCGCTCGAGGAACTGGCGGACTCGATCCGGTCCAGGGGCATCCTGCAGCCGATCCTGGCTCGTGTGCATCCAGACGATCCGAGCCGCTACCAGATCATTGCCGGTGAGCGGCGCTGGCGTGCAGCCCAACTGGTCGGGCTGCACGAGGTGCCGGTCCATATCCGCGCGTTGACCGATGCGGATGCGATGGCCGCCTCCCTGGTCGAGAACCTGCAGCGTCGCGATCTCAACGCGATCGAGGAGGCCGAAGGCCTGCAGCGCCTGATGGGCGAATTCTCGATGACCCAGGAAGAGCTTGCCGGCGCCGTCGGCAAGTCGCGCAGCCATGTCGCCAACACCATGCGCCTGCTGCAACTGCCGTTGTCGGTGCGACGCGACGTGATGAAGGGGGACCTGTCAGCCGGCCATGCACGCGCCCTGATCGGGCATCCCGACCCTGCCAAGGCGGCCATGGCTGTCATTGCCAAGCGCCTGACCGTGCGGCAGACCGAGGCGCTCGCGCAGGCTCACGTGACTGCCAGTAAAATCGCTCCTGCCAGTGCACGCATGCCGATCAACCAGCGTGAAGGCAAGGATCCGGAGATCGACGCGCTGGAACGCGACCTGCGCGAGAAGCTCGGCCTGCGTGTGGAAGTGCAATTCAACGGTCGTGGCGGCCAGCTTCGCATCCATTACGAGACGCTCGATCAGCTCGACGGCGTGCTGCGCCTGCTCAACACTTGAGGCCTGCAGACCAGCTAACCAGCCGATCCCGCAGTTAATGCCGGCGCCCCACTTGCCCCAGCCCCGCGCACGCTGCTATAGCGCCGTCTCCCGTAGGGGAACCCGGCTTCGGCCAGGTTCGACAATGGGGGCGCATAGCTCAGTTGGTAGAGCAGCTGACTCTTAATCAGCGGGTCGTAGGTTCGAATCCTACTGCGCCCACCACCACCTTTCGGAAATCTTTCAATTCTGCCCAGTTTCAAAAGGGCTGTACGATCGCCATGATGACGATCACCAGCATCAGAACCGTCGGCACCTCGTTGGCCATCCGGTAGAAGCGTTGTGGCCGCTGGTTGCGGTCCAGCAGGAAGTCCTTCCGCCAGCCGGCACAGGCACCATGGAACGCCAGCATCAGAACCGCGCTGGAGAGCTTCACGTACCACCAGCCAGCATGCCAATCGACCGCACCCGGGGTCAGCACCATCAGCGTCCCGAAGAATACCGCGGACATCATCGCCGGTGTGGTGATCTGGCGCAGCAACCGCCGCTCCATCACCTTGAAGCCCTCGCTCTGCGCCGAGCCCTGTTCGACCGCGCAGTGATAAACGAACAGCCGCGGCAGATAGAACAACCCGGCCATCCACGCGATCACCGAGATCACATGGAACGCCTTCTCCCACAGCAGATACGGCCCTAATGCCGCGATCATGAACGGGTCACGCGCGGCGGACCTGTTCGATCAGGCGACCAACCTCGTCCGGCGAGGTCTGCGGCAGCACGCCGTGACCCAGGTTGAAGATATGCGGCCGGCCCCGCAGCGTCTGACGGATACGCTCGACCTCGCGGGTCAGGCCGTCCCCGCCGGCCAGCAGGCACAACGGATCGAGATTGCCCTGCAGTGCGACATTGTCCGGAACCAGCGTCGCAGCCAGGGCCAGATCCGCCGACGTATCGAGCGCCAGGGCATTCACGCCGGTCGCTTTCGCATACTGGCCGACCAGCAATCCGCCCAGCCGCGGGAATCCCACGATCGGCACCGTCGGATGATGCCGCCTGATCTCGTCGATGATCAGCCGGCTTGGCTCGATCACGTAGCGCTGGAACTGCGGCGGCGGCAGCAGGCCGGCCCAGCTATCGAACAGCATGACCGCCTCTGCGCCGGCCTCGATCTGCGCGCACAACATCGTGGCGGTCGCCTGTGCCAGCAGCTCGATGAGCCGGTCGAACAAAGCCGGTTGCTCATAAGCCATCCGCCGCGGTTCCAGGAAGTCGCGCGAACTGCCGCCTTCGACCATGTAGCAGGCGACGGTGAACGGCGATCCGGCGAACCCGATCAGCGTCGTGGCGCCGGCAACACCTGCTCCGAGCACGGACTGGTCCGCTGGCGCGTCCAGGGAGCGTCTGAGACGGCGTAACGTCTCCATGATGGGGGCAGTGACGTCAGCGACGCGCTCAGGCCTCAGCCGGTCCAGATCGGCGGCCGAACGGATCGGTTCCAGCACCGGTCCGATCCCCTCGGCGAAGTGCAGCGACTGCCCCATCGCCCATGGCAGGATGAGAATGTCGCTGAACAGGATAGCCCCATCCATGCCGTAACGACGGATCGGCTGCAGCGTGATTTCGGTCGCGATGTCGGGCGTCATGCAGCGGGTGATGAAGTCCGCCTGAGCCCTGAGCGCACGGAATTCGGGCAGGTAGCGACCGGCTTGGCGCATCAACCATACCGGTGGCGGCCATACCGCTTCGCCCTGCAGAACCCGCAGTAGCCGCTTCTCGGTCATTGTCAGTTCGCCTGTGTCTGCATGGATCCGGCGTATCCGGTCTCGTCAGAGTGCCGTGATCTAAACATGAAAGAAGAAGAAGAAAATGGTTGGAGTCCTAGTAGGGCCTGTGGATGTCGGGGTACCCGGCTTACAAAAAACGTACCCCGCTTTCCCCACAGCGTGTACAACTCCCAACGTGCTGATCCGTCTTATCTTTCAGAAGTTATCCCGAAGTTCCTGACATGGGGCTGTGTACAACCCACCGCTATCGCCGCCGTACCGAGTCATGCACGTGACTCGGTACCCCACCTGCCCGGGAGCGATATCATCCCCGTGTACCCCAGGACTCCCACACTCGTGACAGACCCCTCCAGCCTGCAACGTCGGCACCCGCCGATCATCCTCGCCAGCGCGTCGTCGAGTCGGCTTGCTCTGGTACGAGCCGCCGGTCTCAGCGTGACGGTTCGGAAACCATCGGTCGACGAGGACACGCTGAAGCGGCAGGCCCAGGCAAAAGGACTACAGGCGGCCGATGCGGCACTGATGCTGGCCGAGCGGAAGGCAGAATCGGTCTCGGACCAGCCAGGCATCGATTCCGGTGCGCTCATTATCGGAGCGGACCAGCTCCTGGTGTGCGAAGGGCGCTGGTACGACAAGCCGATCGACCCGGCGGCTGCCCGCACGCAGTTGCAGGCGTTGAGCGGCCGAACGCACGTGCTGCACACCGCGCTCGTCTGTTACAGGCATGGTGAGATGGTTTGGCGGCATGTGGCGGCACCTGCCTTGTCGATGCGTCGGCTTACCAACGCGTTCCTCGATGCTTATCTCTCTGTCGAGGCCGAGCATGTGCTGCACTGCGTCGGCGCCTATCGGCTCGAGGGACCCGGCATCCACCTGTTCGACACGGTCGAAGGCGAGCACGCCGCGATCCTGGGCCTGCCGCTGCTGGCGTTGCTGGATTTTCTGAGACAGCAGGACATGCTCATCGGCTGAGATCCGATCGATCATGTCTAAAAGCCCAGGCCCCAGGCTTGCCACCATCCCGAACCACCGCTATACGCCGCGCACCCAAGCGCATCATGATCGGTGCGCCGACCAGACGACGGGGCCATAGCTCAGCTGGGAGAGCGCCTGAATGGCATTCAGGAGGTCAGCGGTTCGATCCCGCTTGGCTCCACCAGTCTCTTCGTCCATGGACGAATTCTCGACATCGACCATTTGCGCGCTCGTGCGTTGAGAGACCCGGCGAGAAGGGTCCTCCATGAGCAAGAAGCACAAGGCGATTTCCGGCGAAATCATCACCGCCAAAGGTCCATGGCGGGAGGTGCTGCTGGTCTGCCGCAAATGCAGCGGCAAGTTGAAGGGCGGATTCGGGCCGAAGCAAAAGGACACGTTGCCGGACGCCTTCAAGCAGGTGCTGCGTGATCTCAAACGTCGCCGCGACATGCGTGTTCTAGAGGTCGGCTGCCTCGGCGTTTGTCCGAAGGACGCGGTGACCGTGATACGCGGCAGTGCTCCGGCCGAAATGCTGGTCGTACCGGGGGGTCTGGATTTGATGCTGCTGGCAAGCCGGCTCCTCGGCTCGGCTCAACCGGCGCCGCCGATCACACCGGAACCCGAGCCTGTAGACCTGGCCCGGAATCCGACCGTCCCGGCTTGACACCGGGCGCTCCAAACGCTTCCTGGCAACTCCGTTCGAGCACCGTCGATGTTCCTCCTGCACCATCTCGACCATCTTCTCGAGCATTACGGCTATGGCCTGGTCGGCATCATCGTCATGCTCGAAAGCATGGGTGCGCCGCTTCCGGGTGAGAGCCTGATCATCGGCACTGCGCTGTATTGCGCGGCTACCCACAAGCTGAACATCGTCTGGGTCATCGTCGTGGCCATCGTCGGCGCGATCATGGGCGACAATCTGGGCTACCTGATCGGCCGCAGCGTCGGCTTCCGGGTTCTGGCGCGGTGGGGAGGTCGTGTCGGCCTGACCGAGGAACGGCTGTTGCTCGGCCGCTACCTGTTCCGCAAGCATGGCGGCAAGGTGGTCTTCTTCGGACGGTTCATCGCCATCCTGAGGACGTTCGCCGCATTGCTCGCCGGCGCCAACCGGATGCCGTGGCATACCTTCCTGCTTTACAACACGCTGGGGGGGATCGGCTGGGCAGGCGGCTACTCACTTGCCGCCTATCTGCTCGGCAGCCAGGTCGAAAAGATCTCGGGCCCGCTCGGCATAGGTTTCGGCTGCGTCGCAGCACTTGTCCTCGGCAGCGGCTTCCTGTTCCTGAAACGGAACGAGAAGCGACTGACCGAGGAAGCAATGGCAGCTTCCAAGGCCGACCAGCCGTCCTGAACGCCCGATGATGCCGGCTCAGACATTCGCCTGTTCCTGTTCCGGCGGCTCGTCGCCGGGCTTGTAGTACAGCGCGGCGCATTCCTGTCGCAGCACGCCTCCCGTGGCCGTCATGTCGTTGCGGAACGCGTCGTCGATGATGTCGAGCACGTCCAGGTGGCGATCCTCGAAATACATCCTGTGCACGTCCGGCCGGCTGGCGCCGTAGACGATCCGTTCGATGCTGGTCCAGATGCTGGCCATGCTGCACATGCCGCACGGTTGCAGCGTCGAATAGAGCGTGGCGCCACGTAGATCGTCGCGTTCGAGGCTCTCGCAGGCACGTCGTATCGCCACGATCTCGGCATGCGCACTGGGATCATGCCGGAGGCCGACCTCGTTGTGACCCTCGCCGATCACCTTGCCGTCGAACACGATCACACAGCCGATCGGACCGGCGCCAGGCGTATCGCGTCCGGTTTCGGCAAGGTCCAGGGCCCGGCGCATGAAGCGCTCGTCGTCAGTGGTCGTCATCGGGGAGAAGCCTCCTATCTGCGTCAGGCAACGGCGCCGGCGGCGTGCTGTTCCGATGGCGTCTGCTGCGAAGCAAGGCCCAGGCAGGCGCATGGTCGCTGGCGTTCCGTTCGCCGCGCACCGGTCGGTCCACCCCGGCATCGATCAGCCGGCCGGCGAGGTCCGGGCTGAGCAGGATGTGGTCGAGCCGCAATCCGGCATCGCGCGAAAAGCCCTCGCGCTTGTAGTCCCAGAAGGTCGGCAGCGGCCCGACCGGGTGGATGGTCCGCAGCGCGTCCGTCCAGCCCTGTGCCAGCAGCCGGCGGAACCCGTCTCGAACGGCCGGCTGCAGCAGCGCGTTCCGGCTCCAGGACTTGGTCGGATAGATGTCGGCGTCGGTCGGCACGACATTATAATCGCCGGCCAGCACCACCGGCAGCCCGGTCGCGTGCAGGCTGGCTGCATGCGTGATCAGCCGCTCGAACCAGGCCAGCTTGTACTCGAACTTCGGGCCAGGCTGCGGATTGCCGTTCGGCAAATAGAGGCATGCTATCAGCACCCCATCGACCGCGGCTTCGATATAGCGTGCCTGTTGGTCGTCGGGATCGCCCGGCAGCCGGCGCCGGGTCGGCACCGGTTCACGGCCGCGCGCCAGGATCGCCACGCCGTTCCAGCTCCGCTCGCCCTGCCACACCGCCTCATATCCGGCTTCCCGGATCGCCTCCCGCGGGAAGTCGGCATGGACGGCCTTGAGTTCCTGCAGACAGGCTACATCGGGCTTTGCCGCGTGCAGCCATGCCAGCAGGTTCGGCAGCCGCCGGTCGATGCCGTTGATGTTGAAGGTGGCGATCTTCACGCCCGATCGAACGCGCCGACCGGTGGCCGGGATTTGCGCGCACTGGACGCACCGAACATTCCGATAAAGAGTCGGGATGTCGCAACGCCTGGATTTGTCATGACCCCTCTGCCGCCGACCCCTCCCGCTCAAGCGAAACGGCTGCTTGCCGTATTGCTGATGACCAGCGGTCTCGTTGCCACCTCGGCCCTGGCCGATGACGCGCACGGACTGGCGACACCGGTGTCGCTGGCGGCGGCGGCAGCCAAGCCGGCACCGGTCGACAAGCCGGAGAAATCCGATAACGCACTGATCGCCGAACTGCCGGTGGACAGCGTCACTCATCACGACCTGGCCCTGGCCACCGGCCATCTTGGCTACACCGCCACGGCGGGAACGCTGACCTTGCGCGACGATGAAGGCGCACCGTCCGCCAAGGTGTTCTACGTGGCCTATGTCGCGGACGGTCAGCAGGTGCCGCGTCGACCGGTCAGCTTCTTCTTCAACGGCGGTCCCGGCGCCGGGACCGCCTTCCTGCATCTGGGTGCCGCTGGACCGGTGGTGCTGAATTTTCCGACCGCCAACCCGACCGACGGCGCGAACGCGCAGATCGGTCCCAATCCCGATAGCTGGCTGCGCTTCACCGACATGGTGTTCATCGATGCGGTCGGCACCGGCTACAGCCTGCCGGAGAAGCCGGCCAAGGCGCCCAAGCAGTTCTGGGGCGTAAAGCAGGACGGGTCCGCTTTCGCCGACGCGATCCGGCTCTGGCTCGAGGCCAACCGGCGTCAGCGCTCGCCGAAATACCTGGTCGGCGAAAGCTATGGCGGCATCCGCTCGATCAAGACCGCCTATGCGCTGCAAACCGAACAGAACATCCCGCTGGCCGGTATCGTCATGATCTCGCCGGCGATCGAGATGAACCTGATCGGCAGCAGCGACAATCCGCTGGCTAATGCGATCCTGTTGCCGAGCCTGGCCGCAGCCGCGCTGGAACGCGACCACAAGCTCACCCCGCAGGCGGTCGACGATGCGTATCACTACGCGTTCGGTCCATATCTCTCGACGCTGGCAGGCGCTCCGCTCGCTGCCGATGCAGCGCATGATTTCTACGGCAAGGTCGCTGTCATGACCGGGCTGCCCGAGGCTGTCGTTGCCAAGGAACGCGCCCAGATCGATCCGCAGGCACATGACGTGCGGAGCCGTGACGGCCGGCTCTACAGCCTGTACGACGGTACACTCTCGATTGCCGATCCCTATCCCGAAGGCATCGACAATGGCGACAGCCCGGAACCGGTGCTCTCCGGATACGGGCTTGCCTATGGCAATGCCTTCACCGGCTATGTCGGCGACGCGCTCGGCTTTCGCACCGACCTGAAATACGACCTGCTGAACCTCGCGGTGAACAAGGCCTGGGACTACAAGCAAGGCGGCGACCTGATCTCGCGTGGCATGCCCGATCTGCGCAAGCTGATGGCGGTCAATCCGTCCCTGCGGGTGTTCATCGCCAACGGTTATTTCGACCTGACCTGCCCGTTTTCCGGCAGCCGCTGGCTGATCGAGCACATGCCGGTCGGACGCGATCGCGTGCGGCTCAAGGTCTATCCCGGCGGTCATATGCTCTACACGCGGCCGGATAGCCGTGCAGCGCTCGCGCACGATGTTTCAGCGCTCTACACCGGCAGCCCGTAGGCTCGCCTGCCGGCTGCTGCCGATACTGTCCCTGGTCCTAGCCCTGGTCCTGGCCGGTTGCGCGTCGACGCCACCGGCCTGCGTCCCGGGTCCGCTGGCCGACGATGCCATCGCGATCGTGTCGCATGGCTGGCACACCGACCTCGCTATCCCGGCCGCTGCGCTGCGTGGCGAGATGCGGCAGTTCCGGCACGTATTTCCCGGCATGGCGGTGCTGATGGTCGGCTTCGGCAAGCGCACCTTCATGATGGCGCCGGTGACCGGTCTCGGCGACCTGCTGGTCGGCCCGTTTCCCGGCGACGGCACGCTGCTGATCGCCGGACTGACCGCGCCGCCGGACCGTGCCTACCACGACGGCACGATGGAGATTGCCCGCTTGTCCTCCGAAGGGGCCGACCGCCTGTCCGATTTCATCTGGCGGACCCTCGACGTGCGACACGACCAGCCGGTCCGGATCGCCAACGGCTTCTTTCCGGGCAGCATCTTCTATGCGACCCGGATCGGCTATTCCGGCACCTACACCTGCAACAGCTGGAGCGGAGATGCCCTGCATGCAGCCGGTGTCATGCCGAAGGCCTCGGGGATCGTGTTCGCCTCGCAGGTGATGGACCGGGTTAGCCGGGTGGTCAGCAGCGCGTGCTTGATCGGCCGCCGCCGTTGAACCAGCCCCGAGGGGATCAG
Source organism: Janthinobacterium lividum (assembly GCA_050954785.1). Classification (GTDB taxonomy): domain Bacteria; phylum Pseudomonadota; class Alphaproteobacteria; order Acetobacterales; family Acetobacteraceae; genus Lichenicola. Next base: position 133,599 of record JBPBQO010000001.1, read on the forward strand.
TTGTGCGGCGGTCGCGTGGTGACCTGAGCAGGCACGGCCTCGCCATTCGGCATCACGACATAGGTCCGGCTGGGCGACGAGCCGCCACCGCCGAAACTGGAACTGCACGCTGCAAGGAATCCCGCTACCAGGAGGGTTGCCATGCAGCCAAGAGCGCGGATCGTCATCGAATGAAAGCCTCCGTTGTGAGCGACTGACCTGAGCATCATGGGCTGCGAATGCGCAATGCCCAGCTCGGCCCAGCACAGCGCGCGGCGGATCGGAAAGCCAGCTTTTAGCCGCTCGTATCGATGGAAGTTGAATCGAACTCATCCGCACACCTGGCAAAAACGGTGTTGAGTGGCATCCATCAGGATGCAACACTTGGTCGATAGGGGATGGGGTTCCCCCTTGAACCGCCCGCCGTGGGCTGATGACTCCTGCAAATTCGGACTAAACGTCCGCGGGAGGATCCTGTTCTTGCTCCAAGATAACCATCAAAAGCGGAACCTATCGTCGGCTTCTTCGATCGAGGGAGCCTGTCGCGAATGCTGACTTACGCATTGATCGGCCTGGGCGGCGCACTCGGCAGCGTCGCACGAGCTTGGCTCGGGAACGCGATGGTGGCGCTGACCGGCCCCAGCTTCCCGTGGGGCACGATCCTCATCAATATCGTCGGCTCTTTCGTCATCGGCTTCTTCGGAACCCTGACCGCGACCGACGGTCGTTTCGCGGTCCCATTCGACGTGCGCGCCTTCGTCATGGTCGGCGTCTGCGGGGGCTTCACCACCTTCTCCTCGTTCAGCCTGCAGACGTTCGAGCTGCTTCGTGACGGCAGGACCGGGCAGGCCCTCGTCAACATCGCGCTCTCGGTGGCGCTTTGCCTCGCGAGCGTGGCTGTTGGCTATTCGCTGGCATTGATGACACGAACCTCGCGTCTCGCGGTCATCGGCACGGCAACTCCCGGATCGATCAGCGACAGCACGCTGGTCGCATTGCATCGACCCGAAGCAGTACAGGGCATGCTTGCCGTCGCACGGCAGCTCATGGCCAGGGAAGACGGGCGGATCACCGCGCTGGCGATCGACGGCCCGGTACTGGCCGAACTGCAGCCGACCGAAGAGGTATCGACCCAGCAACGCACGAAAGAGATCGCGGCCAGGCGCACGGATTGGGTCGAGGGCATGCGGTCGACACTCGATCGCTGGGTCGAGCAGGAGCGCCGTACCGGCCATCCGGCTCGCTGGATCGAGGTGCGCGGCGATGGTGCGCTGGCAATCGCCGAGCATGGTCGTGGTGCCCACCTTCTTCTGCTGGAACAGACCATCGGCAATGCGACCGCTCGGTCCCGCATCCATGCTGCCCTGATCCGGGCGCAACGACCGGTGCTGCTTGTCCCGTCCGGCCATGCCGGCGAGTTCGGCCAGGTCATTGCCGTAGCCTGGCGTGACGATCCACATGTGCGCCAGGCAGTACGGACCGCGGCGCCCCTGCTGTCGAAGGCGAAGCGCGTCCTCATTCTCCAGATCGGCGACGGGCAGGACGATGTGTCCCTGGATACGGCCTTCGATGGGTTGCCGATCGAACGGGTCACGGCAGCAGCAGCCGGTGACGACACCGGAGCGCAACTGCTTTCGATGGCGCATGAAGCTGGTGCCGGTCTTCTCGTCATGGGTAGCTACAGCCATGGCAGCCTGCGCGAGGAAGTATTCGGCGGCGTAACGGAAAGCATGCTCAGGCACGCCGATCTTCCCGTTCTCATGCAGCATCGGGATGCCTGACATGGATAGCATCGTGTGTGTCCTGGACGATCCACAAACCACCGCGTCCATACTGCGAGCCGGTCAACTTCTTTCGGACCGGCTGCACGATCCCGAGGTGCGTGCCCTGCACTCTCGGCCGCTTCACGACCCGTCGTTCATGCCGACCGAGGAGGTCATGACCGAAGAGCGTCTCCAGCTTTGCAGCGAACGCGAAGACGCTCGCACCTACCAAATCGAGCAGCAACAGGCGGATCGCAGTGCATCGTTTCAGGAAGTCGAAGGAGATTTCTGCGAGATCATCGTTGCTGCGGCGCGCGATGCCGTTCTTGTGGTTGTCGGATCACCGGACGGCAGTCATGGCCGCGATCATGTGAAGGTGTCGAAGATCATCCGTTCGTTGCTGGCCGGACCTTCGGCGCCGGTTATCGTCGTGCCGGAAACTTCCTCTGCGTTAATTGCCGAGAGGATCGCAATCGCATGGAAACGCGGCACCCGGCTCGACATATCGCGCAATCCGATCATGGCACTCCTGCTCGAATCCACGGAGTTGCACGTGCTTGTTCCCGACGACGATCCTGAAAACGAAGAGGATCTCGAAGCCTGTATACGGGCGGTGAAACAGCGTGGTGTTCTCGTCACGATCCATCGGCTCGTCCTGAACGGACGGCATGCAGGACGGGTCACGATCGACGCAGCGACACGTGACCGATGCGACCTGCTAGTCATGTTCGAAGATATTCATTCATGGCTGGAAGCCATGGTTTTCGGTAGTTCGGAACAGGATGTCCTGAATCACCAGAAGCTACCGGTGCTTCTGGCCAATAGTTCGGTCAGTCCTCGCCAGCGGAGACATCCACCTGAGTCTTGAGCCAGGCAGTGCGAAGATCCTGCTGAGTTTTCTTGAGCACGGAGAGTCGTCGATCAAGCCAGTGCCCGAGAAGAGTTTCGGACTCCGACTCGAGTGCGCAGGCCGACAGCTTCACCGAGAAGTCCGGATCGTAATTCTCTATAGCCAGCAGATCGATTTCTCCCTGCTTTCGGATCGAGCGCAATTCTTCGATCAACTCGTAGTTGGTCGTCGTGGTGCCTTGGTTTTCCCGATGGGAGAGGTTCGGGATCGGAGCACTCAGGCGCCCTCTACCGTAGAGAGGATGATCCTCGACCATGACGTTCTTCTTTCCAACCGGTCGAAGCAGGCCAATGTCATGCAGAACAGGCCAAGCTGTTTCGACGTGCAGATAACTTGCCGAGGCAACTCGGGTTCCACCTGAAGTCGGCATGACCGGATATCGCGATACCAATTCGTAACGACCGTATATGGCATGGAGACATTATCCATGATCTGCATGCCGCGATCCTAATGCCCGGCCGCCATCCTGTGCTGCGTTTTTTCGTCGATCGGCAAGGTAGTGGCCGTCAAGGGAACGCCTTGCCAGCCGGCACCGATCGCCGTGAACAGGCCGATCGCGTCCTGCAGCCGGGCCAGTTCCCCAACCGCTTCGAGGTTTTCGGCAGTGTAGGTCGCGCGTTCGCTGGTCAGCACGTCGAGGAAGCCCGACAGGCCAGCCCCATACAGCCTGCGCGCGCGGTCGAGAGCCAGTGCATTGCTCTGTGCGGCCCGATGCAGCGTCGCACTCCGGATCTTGTCGTTGCGATAGGCGACCAGCCGGTCCTCGACCTCCTGGAACGAGCGCAGCACGGTCTGTTCATATTGGAGGCGAGCGGCTTCCGCGTTCGCATGCGCCTCGCGGACTTCGGCTGACAGACGGCCGCCATGATACAGCGGCGCGCTGACCTGCAGCACCAGCGACCAGGCCAGGCTGCTGGCGGTGAACAGCTCATGGATCATGCTGGACTGGGGCGTGAACGAGAGCGGCAGGACGAAGCTCGGATAGAGCTGAGCCACCGCCACCCCGATCCGCGCGGTTGCCTGCGCATATTGCCGTTCGGCCTGACGGATGTCCGGACGGTTGGCGATCACCATCGACGGCAGCGCCACCGGCAGGCCCGGCACGGACGGCAGCGGTGCCGGCCGTTCCAGCAACCCCTCGAAGGTGCCGGGCATCTGTCCCGTCAGCACCGAGATCGCGTGCGCCAACTGGGCGATACGGGTCTGCAGCGGTTGCCGCGTGGCCTGTTCGGTTTCGAGCTCGCCCTGTGCCTGCGCCACCTGCAGCGTGGTGCCCAGGCCCTGGGTAAAGACCTTGTTGGTGAGTGCCAGGGCGTCGCTGGCTGCCTGGATGTTACGGTCGGCGATCTGCAGTTGCAGTTGCGAGGCACGCAGGGTGACGTAGTCGGTGGACAGTTCCGACAGCAGCGCCAGCAGGGTGGAGCGGCGCTGTTCGATGCCGGCATCGACCGCGGCCTGTTGCGCCTCGATCGAGTGGCGGATGCGGCCGAACACGTCGAGCTCCCAGCTCGCGGTAAGACCATATTGCCACAGGCGGTTGTCGGAATTCGCACCGGTCAGCGGCGGGTATTCGAGCGTCGTGCTGAAGCGCTGGATGCCGGCGGCCGGTGTCACGTCGATCTGCGGATACAGGCCGCCGGCGATCTGGTCGCGCAGGCCGCGTGCGGCAAGCAGGCGCTGGCCGGCGATCGCCAGGTCGTAGTTGCCGCTGATCGCGCGGTTCACCAGCAGGGTCAGCACCGGATCGTGAAAGCTCGCCCACCAGTCGCGCATTTCCGCCTGGGTCGCGGCGAGCTCGTCCGGGGTCGCTGCATGCTCGGTCCAGTTGGCCGGGAGAGCCATTTCCGGCGTGTGGTATTTCGGCCCGACGATGCAGCCCGTCAGCAACAGCAGGGACGCCAGGCAGGAGGGTCCGGAGATGTGCCGGAACCGAAGTCTGGGACCATTAAGCTTGGGAAATGGCATGATGCGGGCTGCCGTTCGGCTCACAGATGGTCCTGCAGCCAGGTAGGAAGCCGTTCGTGGTTGCGTGCTTCCGAGCCGACCGCGACCGAACAGGTCATCCCGGCTGCCAGAACGATGCCGGCCGGGATGCTGTCGAGATGGATGCGGACCGGGATGCGCTGCGCCAGCCTGACCCAGGTGAATACCGGGTTCACGTCCTGCAGGCCGGAGCGGTCCGGATTGCCGTTCTGGTCGTTGATGCCGCGGGCGATGCTCTCGACATGGCCGCCGAGCAGCGCCTGGTAGCCCATCAGTTTGATCCGTGCGGGATCGCCGACATGGATGCCGCCGAGCTTGGTTTCCTCGAAGTAGCCATAGACCCAGAACGAGTCCGAATCGATCAGTGCGATCCTCGCCTGCCCGGTGGTGACGTAGTCGCCGACGCGTAGCAGCAGGTTGGTGACGATGCCGTTCACCGGCGCATAGAGGGTGGCGCGTGCGAGGTTCAGCTTCGCCGTGTCGAGCTGAACCTGCGCCGCATCCAGTGCGGCCTGCGAGGTCGAAGCGGTGGACGTGAAGCGCTCGCGTTCCTCAGCGGAAACGATCCCGGCCAGGCCGGCGCGTCGTGACGCATCGGACTGGCGCAGGCGCAGGTCCTCGTGCGCGCTGGACAGCCTGGCCGTGGCCTCGGCGATCGCCAGCCGGAACCGCGACGGGTCGATGACGAACAGCGGATCGCCCTTGTGCACGAGCTGGTTGTCCCGGACCGGCACCGCGACCACCGTGCCGGACACTTCCGGCGCAATGTCGACGACGTACGCCCGCACCCGTCCGTCACGGGTCCATGGCGCCACCATGTAGGTGCGCCAGAGCGAGGCACCGAGCACCAGGGCCACGGCAACCACCACGAGTGTCAGGGTAACGCGAAACAAGGCGCGCAGGAGGTTCATGGGAGTTCAGGCCTCGGTATCTGGTCAGGCGTACATGACGAGCAGGGACAACACGCAGACATAGAGCGCTACCTCCAGCAGAGGCAGGTGCCAGCTCCAGCGAGCCAGGCCGCTGCGCCAGAGCAGCACGCGCAGCACCAGCGTGATCGGCAGCGCGACCAGGCAATACAGCACGATCGGCGCGAACAGCACGCCGGCGACATTGAGTTCGGTCAGCATCGGTGGCGCATCACGCGGAGACCAGGACCGGACGTCGCCGGTCGAGCAGGCCGCGCGCTTTTTCGATCAGCAACGCCGCTTCGCCGAGGGTGCCGACCAGCGCATGGAGACCTCGATCGGGCGCATCCCGGGTCGGGGTCTCCGCGTCCGCCGGCGGACCTGGCTCGAGCAAGGGTGCCAGCTCCTGTTCGAGCCGGTTGATCCGGGACGCTGCACGCGCCGGTTCTGTCCGCACCCGCCGCAGGGCGCGCAACGCCTGTCGTGCGGCATCATGCCCGGCCGCGGGCAATGCAGGGTCGGACCGGAGTTGTTGCAGCGTCAGCACCACGCGTCCGAGCGCCACGGTCGCGAAGGCCGCCTGTACCAGTGGCGCCGGTGCCAGGCCCGGGATCTGTTGCAGGCGCTGGATCATGCGCTGGATCTTCTGCATCTGCAGGTTCTGCCAGACTTCCCATCGTGGGATCGGCCATGCCTCGAACCCGGCAACGACAGGACGCTGCCAGGACAGCAGCTCGATGGCACGTCCGAGGGAGGCCGCCAGACGGCCGATGTCGCGTCGCGGATTCGCCGGCAGCAGCACCCGGAACACCATCACCAGGCAGATGCAGCCGAGCAGGAACGCCTGCCAGTTGTTGAGCAGCGAGATGTCATCGAAGCTGATCGGATTGTGCACATTGATCATCGCGTTGAAGAACACGACATAGCCGAACGCGCGGCCACGATGGACCGGATGGTACTGCAGCCAGATGCCCGGTATCAGACACAGGCACAGCGTGCCCCATAACAATGGAAAGCCGGAAATCTGCGGCACCAGGAAAATCTGGAACACCATGCTGACTGGAATCGCGAGGAGTGTTCCCGTTGCCAGTTCAAGACTGGCCTTGGATGCGGATGGGTTGGTCGAGAGCAGGCAGGCAGCCGGCACAAGGTAGGACAGCATGGTCGGCCCGGCGGTCCATTGCGTCGCATACCAGAACAGTCCGCCGATGAGCGTCACCAGTACGCCCCGGAGTCCGTTCCGGAAGGCGGTTGTCCAGTCCAGGTAGGGACGCAGCCGGATCCGCCCATCCGCCGGCCCGGTTCCGGTCAGGTCGGCGACCGCATGCGACAACTGCAACAGCATATCGCGTTCATGCAGGACCACGGTCAGGGCCACCGGGTCCCTGAGCCCGAAGGCGATTGCATCGATGCGGGTCCGTGCCGCGTCGATCATCGGCAGGCTTCCCGCAAGACCGCCGACGGCGAGGTGCGACAGCGTCTGCATCGTCTCGCGGGCGATCGACTGGGCCTGATATGCCTCGGACATGTCCGGAGAGGCATCGTCCCGTAGTGTGTGAGCCAGCGCATCGTGCAGCGGTTCGAGGGTGCTCAGCAGGCCGAGCAACTGCGCCGCGCCAAGCCGCAACCGTCCCATCCGGCGACGCAGGACGTAGCTGTCGGCGCCCGCATATTCGATGGCCTCGTCCAGCGCGGTCGCCCGTAGCAGCAGTCCTGTGCGAGGAAGTGCGCCGGCGCCGACGCTGCTCAACGCGGGTCCGCCGGGTTGGCGATACAGCACGAAGCCGCTGGCGATATCTCGAACCAGGGTCTCGATCGTCACCGCCAGCGTGGACGGTTTTGGCAGGCTGGTCAGCAGGAACACCAAAGCGGCCGATACGACGCCGACCGATACCGCCGAGACGCGCGAGAGCGCGCCGGTGAAGATATTCAACGGCTGCGCGAACGAGCTGCTGGCGATAATGATGATGGTGTAGCCGGCCAGTACCGCGCCATACGCCTTGAAGTAGCGCAGCAGCGACGCCGTTACGCAGGCGACCCCGATGCACAGCGACAGCGCCAGGGTGAACAGCAGCGGCGCCTGCGCGAAGGCCGACATCAACGCGACCGCAACGACGGCACCGAGCAGGGTACCGAACAGCCGCCACAGGCTTTTCGAAATCAATGCGCCGGTGACTGGATTGACGACGATCAGCACCGTGGTCACCGCCGACATCGGCGACTGCAGTTGCAGCGCGAAGGCGGTGAACAGCGCGATGCCGATCGCCAGCATCGTGCGTAGCATATAGGCCAGCGTCGCCCATTGCGGACTTGCAGCACGCGCCCACAGCCCGGCTCCGTTCATGCGTCCGGCTGCATGCAGCAAGGTCGCCATGCGTGACGCCGCCGTCCGCAACGGTCGCGTCACGATGTCGTCGGTACCGGTCATGCGGGGCCGCTCAAGCCGGCTGCTCGCGGTCTGGCCGCGGTAGCGTGTCATCGGTGCGGTCGTCCTGGCCGATCCGGCGCAAAGTCTGCTCGATACGGTCGAACACGGTATGGCAAATGGCGAGTTCGTCCGTGTCGATCCCGGCCAGCAACTTCTTGCCGAGCGCCGTTGCCAGGGCGTGAACATGGGTGTGGATGGCGCGACCCGGCGCACCAATGCTTACGAGCTTGGAACGCCGGTCGGCCGGATCCTCGACCCGCTCGACCAGCCCGTCCCGCTCGAGCGTTTCCAGCAGCCGGGCCAGGGACGGGCCGTCCATGTCGAGCATGCGAACGAGATCGCCCTGGCGGATCGGCGTTTCGAGATTGCCGAGCAACAGGATCGGCCTCCAGCTCGCATCGGTCAGGCCGTAGCGGCGCAACTGCTGGTCCAGCTCGCGTCGCCAGGCCGTGCCGAGACGCAGAAGCCGGCGGCCGAAGCCGATCGGGTCATCCTCCCTGAACTGAATATCCATTGTAGAGTGCAATGATTTGCATACGCATGATTGTCAAGAAACGGTCGCGCGATCGGAGGAGAGAGTTGCCAATCCGCCAAGGCAGGTATACTCGTCATACCAGCAGCACGGTATCGCTGCATGAGTTTGAGGAGAAGCTGCGTGACGACGATCGCTCTGTTCGGGGCCGGCGGGAAGATGGGCTATCGTTTGTCCAGCAACCTGAAAGGTTCCACCTACGACGTGCGCCATGTCGAGCTCGGTGAAGCCGGCCGGGCACGCCTCAATTCCGGCCTCGGCATCGAGTGTGTGCCGGCAGACGCCGCTCTCGATGGCGCCGATGTGGTGATCCTGGCGGTTCCCGATACGCTGATCGGCAAGGTTGCAGCGTCGATCATCGACAAGCTGAAGCCCGGCACCATGATCGTGGCACTCGACGCAGCCGCGCCGTTTGCCGGACATCTGCCGAAGCGCGACGATCTCACCTATTTCGTCACCCATCCGTGCCATCCGCCGGTGTTCAACGACGAGACCGATCCTGTCGCCAAGCGCGATTTCTTCGGTGGCGTGCATGCCAAGCAGCACATCGTCAGCGCGCTGATGCAGGGACCGGACAGCGCCTACGCGCTCGGCGAGGACATCGCGAAGGTGATCTGGGCGCCGGTCATGCGGTCGCATCGCGTCACGGTCGACCAGATGGCCCTGCTCGAGCCCGGCCTGTCCGAGACGGTGGCTGCAACGTTGCTGGTGGTGATGCGCGAGGCGATGGACGAAGTCGTGGCACGCGGCGTCGACAAGCAGGCGGCACGCGACTTCCTGCTCGGCCACATCAATGTGCTGGCTTCGGTGATTTTCGAGGAAACCCCGGGCGTGTTCTCGGATGCCTGCAACAAGGCGATCCAGTTCGGCAAGCCGGCACTGATGCGCGACGACTGGAAGAAAGTGTTCGAGCCGGCGGAAATCGCTGCCAGCATCGAGCGGATTACCTAGGCGACTCCGTCTCCAGGACCAGGTTGGCCGCGAATCATGCAGGCAAGGACGGCAACGCTCGAGAGCGTGGCGATGAACGCGGCCGACGAGGCGGCACTTGTCCGCAAGGTCGGTCGGCGTGTGTTGCCGTTCCTGATCCTGTGCTTCTTCGTGGCATTCCTCGATCGGGTGAATGTCGGGTTCGCTGCCCTGCACATGAACCGGTCGCTCGGCTTCACACCGACGGTGTTCGGGCTGGGCGCCGGCATATTCTTCATCGGCTACTTCCTGTTCGAGATCCCGAGCAACCTGGCCCTGCACCGGTTCGGCGCACGGGTCTGGATCTCGCGCATCATGATCAGCTGGGGCGTGCTGGCCTGTGCCTGCGTGCTGGTACGCGGCGAAACGTCCTTCCTCGTTCTGCGCTTTCTGCTCGGCGCGGCCGAGGCCGGGTTCTTTCCGGGCGTGCTGCTCTACATGACCTACTGGTTCCCGGCAGCGGCGCGTGCGCGGGTGATGTCGGTGTTTTCGCTGGGCTCGGTGGTGTCGCTGGTGATCGGCTCGCCGCTGTCCGGCCTGGTGCTCAGCCTGGGCACCAGGGCCGGGCTCGAGAACTGGCAATGGCTGTTCCTGCTCGAAGGCCTGCCATCGATCCTGCTGGGTGTGATCGCCTTCTTTTTCCTGACCGACCGGCCGAAGGATGCACGCTGGCTGAGCGACCGCGAATGCCGGTGGCTGCAGGATACGATCAGCCGCGAACAGGCAACGATCGAACGCCCGCATCATCCGCTGGCCGCGCTGCGCGATCCGCGTGGCCTGTTCCTCGCCGGGGCGGCAATGCTGAACATCATGGCGATCTACGGCGTGACCATGTGGCTGCCGCAACTGGTGCATTCCGCCGGGCACCTGACCGATCTTCAGACCGGGCTGGTGACGTCGCTGCCGTTCCTGTGCACGGCGGTGGCGATGACCGTGAACGGCGCGCATTCCGATCGCACCGGCGACCGCAAATGGCACATCCTGCTGTGCGCGCTGGGTGGGGCAGCCGGGTTCGTTCTCACCGCACTCGCCGCATCGCCGGTGCTGGGCCTGCTCGGACTTTGCCTGGCGGCCATGGGCATCTGGTCGTCCAACACCGTGTTCTGGACCGTGCCGATGCGCCTGTTTTCCGGCGCATCCGCCGCAGCCAGCCTGGCGCTGATCAACTCGATCGGGAACCTCGGTGGTTTCCTCGGACCCTATTTCACCGGCTGGATCCGCAGCGCATCCGGCGGCTACGAGGCGGCCTTGCTGGCCCTGGGTGGAGCCCTCGCTTTGTTTGGAGTGCTGATGTTTGCCTTCCTGAACTCCGGCGACGGCAAGGCCGGATCATGAGCGACGTGATCAAGGTCACTTACCGGATCGAGACCGCGGGCGATCCCGCGTCGCTTGCGGAAAAGATCGCCAGCGACCAGTCGACCGGCACCTTCGTGCCGCTGCCGGGCGAGACGCCGGAACTGAAGGCCCGTGTGGCGGCCCGCGTCACCGCATTGCGGGAGCTGCCGCCGGTCGAGACCCCGTCGCTGCCGCAGTCCGGCCCGGCACCTCGCTATAACCTTGCCGAGGCGGAGATCTCGTTTCCGGTGGAAGCGATCGGCACCGATCTCGCAGCGCTGATGACCATCGCGGTGAACGGCGTCTATGCGATCAAGGGCTTTACCGGCATCCGCATCACCGACCTGGTGTTGCCGGACAGCTTCCGCGGCGCCTACCCCGGCCCGCAATTCGGCGGCGCCGGCAGCCGCGCGCTGACCGGCGTGTTCGGCCGGCCGATCATCGGCACCATCGTCAAGCCGGCACTCGGGCTGCGTCCGCACGAGAGTGCCGACATGGTGCGCGAGCTGATCGAAGCCGACGTCGACTTCATCAAGGACGACGAGAAGCTGATGAGCCCGGCCTATTCGAGCCTGGCCGACCGGGTTCGGGCGATCATGCCGCTGATCCTCGACCGCGAGCAGCGCACCGGCCGCAAGACCATGTATGCGTTCGGCATCTCGGCCGCCGACCCCGACGACATGCTGCGCAACCATGATCTGGTCGTTGCCGCAGGTGGCAACGCCGCGGTGGTGAACATCAACTCGGTCGGGTTCGGCGGGCTGGCGTTCCTGCGCAAGCGCTCGAATCTGGTGCTGCATGCCCATCGCAACGGCTGGGACATCCTGACCCGTCATCCTGGTCTGGGCATGGACTTCAAGGTGTACAGCCTGTTCTGGCGCCTGCTCGGCATCGACCAGTTCCAGATCAACGGCATCGGTGCAAAATACTGGGAGCCGGACCAGTCGTTCGTGACCTCCTTCGCCAATTGCCGCACGCCGATCTTTTCAGAAGCCGACTGCCCACTTCCGGTGGTGTGTTCCGGGCAGTGGGGCGGCCAGGCGCCGGCCACCTGGCAGCGCACCGGCCAGACGACAGAGCTGCTCTATCTGTGCGGCGGCGGCGTCGTCAGCCATCCGGGCGGACCGGCCGCCGGCGTGCGCGCGGTGCGCCAGTCCTGGGACGCGGCGGAGGCAGGCATCCCGCTGGCGACCTATGCGCGGGACCATCCCGAGCTGGCGCAATCGCTCGCGAAGTTCGGCAGTCCGGAACAGCAGGCGGGGAACGATTTCTGATGGCTGGCAAGCACGCGAGCGTCGCATGAGCGACCTGCTCCTCTCCTATTACGGCGATGACCTGACCGGATCGACCGATGTCATGGAGGCGCTGAGCCTGCGTGGCGTTTCGACGGTGTTGTTCATCCGGCGTCCGACTGCGGGGCAGCGTGCGCGCTTTCCCGACGTAAGGGCGATCGGCCTTGCCGGCACCAGTCGCAGCGAAACGCCGGCCTGGATGCGGGAACACCTGCCGGCCGACTTCGCCTGGCTGGCCGGGCTCGACGCGCCGCTGTGCCACTACAAGGTGTGCTCGACATTCGATTCCGCGCCGGACATCGGCAGCATCGGGTGCGCCCTCGATATCGGCCGGCAGGTGTTCGGCGGCCTGGTCGTGCCGCTGGTGGTCGGTGCGCCGCAACTGCGTCGCTACACCGCCTTCGGCCAGTTGTTCGCGGCCTACCAGGGGACCGTGTATCGCATCGACCGGCATCCGGTGATGAGCCGGCACCCGGTCACGCCGATGGCGGAAGCGGACCTTATCCTGCATCTGTCGCATCAGACGCAGGCCCGGATCGGCCGGATCGACCATGTGCAGCTCCTGTCGCCCGAAGCCGACGCGCTGGTCGACCAGCTTGCCGCGGCAAACGATGTCCTGTTGCTCGATGTGGCGGACGATCTGCAGCAGCGCGCCGTCGGGCGGCAACTGGTCCGGCTGCTTCGGTCCGGCAGCCGGTTCGCGGTGGGATCGTCGGGCATGGAATATGCCCTGGCGGCCGCCTGGACCGAAGATGGGGTAATTTCCGGCACGTCGGACTTCAGGTCTCCCGGTGCCGTCGATCGTATCGCGGTCGTATCGGGCAGCGTGTCGCCGACCACCGAGCGCCAGATCCTGCATGCCGAGCAGGCGGGCTTCGTGCGCATCGCCATCGATCCGCAATCGTTCGTTCGGGCCGGTGAAGACGCTGCGATCGCGCAGGCCACGAAACAGGCCGAACAGGCGCTCGGAGCAGGCCGCAGCGTCATCCTGCATACGGCACTCGGGCCATCGAGCGATGTCGGTGCCAGTTTTGCCGGCCTCGACGGCGCACGGCACATGATCGGACAGGGTCTTGGCCAATTGCTGGCCGGACTGGTGCGATCGCAGGGTTTGACGCGGGCGGTCATTGCCGGCGGCGACACTTCCAGCCACGCGCTGCGGGAACTCGGGATCTTTGCCCTTACCACCTGCCTGCCGCTGCCACAGACGCCGGGATCGCCGCTCTGCACGGCACATTCAGACGATCCTGCCTTCGATGGCCTGCAAATCGCGCTGAAGGGCGGTCAGGTCGGCAGCGACGCTTATTTCCAGAACATTCGCGCCGGGACGGCCTGAAGCGCCTGGCACCTTACTAGTCATCTCATTGACTCGTCATACCAATTATTGGACTATGACCGGACAGGAAACAGTCCCGGAAGAAGGACTGTCGTCATCATTGGAGAATGTTCATGAAGGCCCGTACTCTGCTTTGCTGCCTGCTCGCCACGAGTTTCATGGTTTCGACCGCAGTTTCAGCGCGGGCCGCTGACCTGGTCGCGGTCATTACGCCGTCGCACGACAATCCGTTCTACGGCGCCGAGGCGGATGCCGCGAAAGCCAAGGCCGAATCCCTGGGCTACAGCGCCATCGAGCTGTCGCACGACGATGATCCGGCCAAGCAGTATCAGCTCGTCGAGGCGATGATCGCACGCGGCGCCAAGGCGATCATCCTGGATAATGCGGGATCGGATGCAACCGTCGCCGCCGTGCAGATGGCGCGGAAGGCCAAGATCCCGAGCTTCCTGATCGATCGCGAAATCAGCGTGCCCAAGGTCGCGATCTCGCAGATCATCTCGAACAACTACCAGGGCGCGCAGATCGGCGCGCAGGCGTTCGTCAAGCTGATGGGCGAGAAAGGCTCGTATGTGGAGCTGGTCGGCCGCGACAGCGATACCAACGCCGGCATCCGGTCCAAAGGCTTCCACGACGTCATCGACGACTATCCGGATCTGAAAATGGTTGCGCGCCAGTCCGCAAACTGGAAGCAGAGCGAAGCCTTCTCGAAGATGCAGTCCATTCTGGAGGCCAACCCGACGATCAAGGGCGTGATCTGCGGCAACGACACGATGGCGATGGGCGCATATGCCGCGCTGAAGGCCGCCGGCCATGGCGACGTGATCGTCGTCGGCATGGATGGCAGCAACGACGTGCGGGACTCGATCGAACAGGGCGGAATTCGCGCGACGGTGCTGCAGCCGGTGATTCAGGAAGCCGAGACGGCGGTCGTGCAGATGGACAAGTATCTGAAGTCGGGCTCGACCGGCGCTGCGGAAAAACAGCTTCTCGACTGCACGCTGATCGACAAGACCAATGCGACCAAGCTCGAACGTTTCAAACTGTCAAACTGATTTCCCCGGACAGTTTGCGCGCATCCAGGATCGGAATTGCCTGTTGACGATAAGAGCTACACTTCTGCTCGGCAGCCTGTGCCTGCTGTCGACACTTCCTGGATGCCGGTTCGTCAAGACCGGGAGCGTGACGGCCGGGCAGGCGTCCGGCACGCAGGACCCGAAGGCGCGCGTCGATGCGCTCTGGACGCCGCAACTGCTTGCCTATGCGAAGGCCAAGGCAGCGCCCTATCCGGAGCTCGCGGCGCAACTCGCCAAATCGCCCGATGACGCAATCAAGGCGCATGGCCATCGCGGCAGCGACGCGGCGGCGAAACCGGTATTGTTCACGCAGATCGACGGCACCGTCGTCGACGTCGAGACCGCTAGCCGGGCGGGAACGCTTAGCGTGGATGTCGATGGTGACGGCAAGCCGGATGTCACGGTGCAGATCGGACCGGTCATTCGCGGTTCCGCCTTGCGCGACGGGCTGGATTTCATCTCGTTCAGCAGCTTTTCCAACCAGATCGATTTCGCCGATTTCTCGAAGGCGTTGAATGCGCACGTCCGTGACGTGGTGCTGAAGGATTTGCCGCGCGACCAGTTGAAGGGACGCCGCATCTCGATCCTGGGTGCATTCTTTGCCGATCCCGCCAATCCAGTCCCGCTGGTGACACCGATCACGATCACCCTGCCGGAGAAGACACCGTGACCGAGCAGCCGGTCCTGCTGCGGGTCGACACAGTCAGCAAGGTCTATCCCGGGATCATCGCTCTGCAGGATGTTTCGTTCGACGTCGTCGGCGGCGCCGTGAACGTGCTTGTCGGCGAGAATGGCGCCGGCAAGTCGACACTGATGAAGGTGATCGCCGGCGTGGTGCAGCCGACCAGCGGCCGTATGCTGATGGACGGCAAGGGGGTCCAGTTCAATTCTCGCGATGAGGCGATCTCGCGCGGAATCGGGATGGTGTTCCAGGAGCTGAACCTGTTCCCCAACATGAGCGTGGCCGAAAACATCTTCATCGGCCGCGAGATCACCCGTCCCGGCCGCGGCATCGACATCAAGCAACAGGAACGCCGCGCCGGGGAGTACCTGCAGCAGCTCGAAGCGGATATCGACCCGACCGGAATGGTCGGCGACCTGCCAATCGGACAGCAGCAGATCGTCGAGATCGCCAAGGCACTGGCGCAGAATGCCCGCATCCTGATCATGGACGAGCCGACCTCGGCGTTGAGTTCCGCCGAAACGACGGTGTTGTTCCGGGTGATCGACGAACTGAAGGCGCGCGGCGTCGGCATCGTCTACATCTCGCACCGGCTCGAGGAGCTGATCAAAATCGGTGATTATGTCACCACCCTGCGTGACGGGCGGGTTACCGGCGGCGCGCGCATGGCCGAGATCGACCTGCCCTGGATCATCCGCAAGATGATCGGCGGCGAGGCCAAGGATTTCCCGAAAGCGGACGGTCATCGCATCGGTGCGGAGGTGTTTCGCGCCGAGGAGATCACGCTGCCGAGCCTGTCCGGCGGCTACAAGGTCGATCATGTGTCGCTGTCGGTACGCAAGGGCGAGATCGTCGGCATCTACGGGCTGATGGGCGCCGGACGCTCGGAGTTCTTCGACTGCGTGATGGGGCGCCACACCCATTCCGCCGGCCGCATCTTCATCGATGGCGAACTGGTGCGCGAGCGCGACGTCAGCGGCCGGATCCGGCGCGGCCTGGCGTTGATCCCCGAGGACCGGCAGCGCGAGGGACTGGTCTCGATCCTGTCGATCGCCACCAACATGACGATGGCCAGCCTCGCCCGCTACACCAGCGTGTTCCATATCAGGCGCGAACGCGAGGCGGCTGCGGTTGCCGCCACCATACGCGACCTGTCGATCAAGGCGCCGTATCCGGACCTGCCGGTCTCGTCGATGAGCGGCGGCAACCAGCAGAAGGTGGTGATCGCGAAAGCGCTGATGACCAGTCCCAAGATCCTGCTGATGGACGAGCCGTCGCGCGGCATCGACATCGGTGCCAAGGCCGACGTGTTCCGCACCATGCGCAGGCTTGCGGCCGATGGGCTCGGCATCCTGTTCGTCACCTCCGACCTGGAGGAAGTCATGGCGCTGTCCGACCGGATCGCGGTGATGAGCAATGGCCGCGTCACCCGGTTGTTCGAGCCCGGCGAGGCCACCGAGGATGCGGTCGTGCTGGCATCGTCGGTCGGGCACGGCACCCATTCCCATTCAAGTCCTGCGAGTGTCACGTCATGAGCGCTACCATCGAAACCACCCGCCAGGACGTGAAGCCTGCTTTCTCGCTCGGGCTGCAACTGCTCAAGCTGCGCACCTTCATCGCCCTGTTCGTCGTGGTGGTGTTCTTCGGACTGGCCGCGCCGAACTTCGCCAGTGCCGCCAACGTGATCCTGATTTCCAAGCAGGTGGCGATCAACGCGATCCTGTCGCTCGGCATGACGTTCGTGATCATCACCGGCGGCATCGACCTGTCGATCGGCTCGATCGTCGGTCTGTCCGGCATGATGGCCGGCGGACTGATCCTGCACGGCTTCGACACGCATCTTGGCTACACGATCTATTTCAACGTGGTCGAGACCTGCCTGATCACGCTGGTGCTCGGCGTGCTGATCGGCGCGATCAATGGATGGCTGATCACCAAGCTCAATGTGGCACCGTTCATCGCCACGCTCGGGATGCTCTACATCGCACGCGGTGCGGCGCTGCTGTCGTCCAACGGCGACACGTTCTCCAACCTGGTCGGGCGCAAGGAGTTCGGAAACCAGGGTTTCCCGTTCCTCGGCGAGGGCACGATCCTGGGCCTGCCGGTCGCCATCTGGATGATGATCGTGCTGGGACTGGTGGCGGCCTACGTCGCGGTGCGCACGCCGCTCGGCCGCTATATCTACGCAGTCGGCGGCAACGAGCGTGCGGCGGGTCTGTCAGGCATCCGCGTCAACCACGTGAAGATGATCGTCTACATGTTCAGCGGCTTCTGTGCCGCGGTCGTCGGGCTGGTCATTACCTCGCAGCTAGTTGCAGCGCAGCCGGCCACCGGTGAAACCTTCGAGCTGACCGCGATCGCGGCGGTGGTGCTGGGCGGCACGTCGATGTCCGGTGGTCGCGGCACGATCGGCGGCACCATCATCGGCGCCTTCGTCATCGGCATCCTGTCCGAGGGGCTGGTGATGATGGGGGTCAGCACCTTCTGGCAGATCGTGGTGAAGGGACTGGTGATCATTCTCGCGGTGGTGGTGGACCAGGCACAGCGCAAGCTGCAGGCGCGTGCGGTGCTGCGCCAAGTGGCGAAGGCAGGTTGATGCAGACCGGGGCCACTCCCAAGCTACGCGGCGCGCTGATCGGCTGCGGCTTCTTCGCGGTCAACCAGATGCACGGCTGGGCCGATCTGCCGGACGTCGAGATCGTGGCGCTGTGCGACCGCGATCCGGCCCGGCTGGCGCAGTTCGGTGAACAGTTCGGGGTGGCGGCGCGCTACCAGGACGCCGAACGGATGCTGGCGACGGAACGGCTCGACTTCGTCGACATCGCCACCACGCCGCCGAGCCATCGGGCGCTGGTCGAGCTGGCGGCACGGCATGGCGTCGCGATCATCTGCCAGAAGCCGATCGCGCCGACGCTGGAGGATGCGCGTGCCATGGTGCAGGCCGCCGCCGATGCTTCCGTGCCGTTCATGGTGCATGAGAATTTCCGCTGGCAGACACCGATCCTGGCAGTGAAGCAGGCGATCCAGGCCGGCCGGATCGGCACGCCGTTCTGGGGCCGGGTCTCGTTCCGCTCGGGCTTCGACGTGTATGCGGCGCAGCCCTATCTCGCGACCGGCGCCCGCTTCATCATCGAGGATCTGGGCATCCACAGCCTCGACATCGCACGGTTCCTGTTGGGCGACGCGCTGGCGATCACCGCACGCACCCGTCGGGTCAACCCGGCCATCGCCGGCGAGGACGTGGCGACCATGCTGCTGGACCATGTCGGCGGCGTGACCTCGGTGGTGGATTGCTCGTATGCCAGCCCGCAGGAGCATGAGCCGTTCCCGGAGACCTTCGTCGAGATCGATGGCGACGCCGGAATTTTGCGCCTCGGCCGGGATTATCGCCTGACGATTTCCGGGCGCAACGGGACGGTCATCGAGGACGTGTCGCCGCCGTTGCTGCCGTGGGCGTCGCGGCCCTGGCACAACATCCAGGAGAGCGTGTTCAACATCCAGCGCCACTGGGTGGAGGCCCTGCGCGCCGGCCGTGAGCCCGATACGTCCGGGCGCGACAACCTGCAGACGTTCGCGCTGGTGCAGGCGGCCTATCTCAGTGCGGAACGCGGCCAGACCGTCCGCCTCGAGACGCTGTGACCGAGCACGCGGCATTGCTGCGTCGGCGTCTCGGCACCGATGAACCGTCGCCGGATGCGCTGACGCTTGCCGCCGGGCTGCTGCAGGCCACGTTCGTCGAGGGTGGTCTGCGCACGATCCGCTACGACGGGATCGAGGTTCTGCGTGCCGTCGCCTATGTGGTGCGCGACAAGGATTGGGGAACCTATGCGCCGGTTCTGCAGGATTGCCGGGTCACGCAGGATGCGGAAGGTTTTCGAGTCGTCTACCGGGCCAAGTGCAACGATTTCGAAACCGGCCAGTCGCTCGACTACACGGCTACCATCGCGGGTACGCCGGATGGCTGGTTGACGTTCGAGGTGTCGGCCGTTCCCGAGGCCGATTTCCTGACCACGCGCTGTGGCTTCGCGGTGCTGCATCCGTTATCCGGCGTCGTCGGTGGGCGGGCCACGGTAGAGCACGTCGACGGCAGTATCGAGGAAGGGATTTTCCCCGAACTGATCGCGCCGTGGCAGCCGTTCCGCGACATACGGGCGATCACCCACGATCCGGTACCTGGCCTGGAGGCGCGGTGTCTTCTGCAGGGCGACGTGTTCGAGATGGAGGACCAGCGCGCCTGGTCCGACGCGTCGTTCAAGACCTATGTCCGGCCGTTGGCATTGCCTTGGCCCTACGAATTGCCCGGCGGAATTGCGAACCGGCAGAGCGTGACCCTGGAGATCCGCGACCGGCGATCGGTCGCCATCCAAGCGGCGCGAGCCGAGCCGGCGCCGATCCTCGTGACGATCGGCAGGACCTGCGGCAGCATGCCGCGGGTCGGGCTGGTGTTTCATCCCGATCAGGCGGCGACGGTCCTTCGCCATCCGGACCTGCTTGCCGAGATCGTGCCTCAGCTTCTGCTTTTCCATTTCGATCCGCTCGCGGGGCATGATGTTGCCGACCTCGAGGCGTTCGGAAAAATTGCCGGATTGGGCGAGGTGCCTGAAATCTGCCTCGAAGTCGCGTTGCCCGGTCGGAAAGAACCCGCACATGAGCTGCGCCGGCTGGCAGATGCGGTCGCCGGGTCGGGCCTGTCGCTGACATCCCTGATGGTGTCGCCGGCGGTAGACCGGCAGTCGACGCCGCCGGGCAGCACGTGGCCGGATTGCCCGCCACTGGCCGATATCTACCAGGCGGCGCGAGTGGCGTTTCCCGACATTCTGCTGGGTGGCGGCATGCTCAGCTACTTCACCGAGCTGAACCGAAAGCCACCGCCGGTCGCGATGCTGGATTTCGTATCGCATTGCACCTGCCCGATCGTGCACGCCTCGGACGATCTTTCGGTGATGCAAAGCCTGGAGGCCTTGCCGCATATTTCGGTTCCGCCCGCGCGATCATCGGCAATGGTCGGCCCTATCGTATCGGCCCATCGACGATCGGAATGCGGCAGAACCCGTATGGATCACGGGTGATCCTGAACCCGGACGGGGTGCGGATGACGATGACCGATCACGACCCACGCCAGCGCGGTCTGTTCGCGGCGGCCTGGAGCGTCGGTTACCTGGCGGCCACCGAAGCGGAGCAGCTCGACAGCCTGGTGCCGGCCGCGTTGACCGGGTCGCTTGGGATTGCGGAGGAACAGCCGGACGGCAGCATCCATCGCCATCCTGTTTTCGACGTGGTCAGGGACTTCGCGCAGGCGGCGGGTCAGCCACGCCGTACGTGTCGCGCCGACACGCCGAATACGATCGCGGCTGTCGCGACCGTTCGCGACGATGGCACCACGGTGTTGTGGCTCGCCAACCTGACGGCAGACGCACAATCGGTTCGAATTGTGGGGCTTGAGGACTTCAGCGTTGGGATGCGTCTTGACGATGATGCATCTCGAACCTGGATCGATCATGTGGCTGTGACCGACCACGTGATCCTTAGCCCGTATTCGGTGGTCAGCCTGCAAGGCAGGTAGACACCACCAACTGTCAGCTGCGTTGCGAGGATTTAGCCGCTTTTCGCGCCGGTTTCTTAGCTAAATCAGCGTTCGGCGATATGCGATCGGTTTGATGCACGTACAACGTGCTGGACCGTTGCAGATGCTTGATCATGGTGGCTTCGGCTTTGTCGGGATCGTGTGCGGCGATGCAGTCGACGATCTCCTCATGCTCGGCGATCGTCACGTTTTCCTTGCCCGACCAGTGCAGCATCTCGGTATGGTAGCTCCGCAGCCATCCCAGCATTGCCCGGCTGACGGCTTCGAAAATCGGGTTGCGCGCGCTCGCGGCGATCATCACATGGAATTCCATGTCCTGCTCGATGAAGCTCGTGATGTCATCGGTCATGACGGACTGCCGCTCGATGGCTTGCCGCAGGGCAGTCACCTCGGCCTGCGTCGCGGCTTCCGCGGCAGCGCGTACCATGCCCCGTTCGAAGAACAGCCGTGCATCGAGCAGGTGATTCAGGGATTTCGAGGAGCCCGACAGCATCAATTGCGCGGGAAGGTCGATCTGGCGAAACAGCGAGGCCGGCGTCAGGGCGCAAACACGCGCACGCTCGCCATGCGAGATGCTGATGAGACCGAGATTGCTCAATGCATGCATCGCCTCGCGGATGGCGGGGCGTCCCACGCCGAAGCGTTCCATGAGATCGCGTTCGGACGGCAGCGTATCGCCAATCTTGAGCTCTCCGCCGAGAATGATGGTCTTGAGGCGGTCGAAGATCTCGTCCGACAGCTTTCGACGGACAATCTGCTCGCTTGAACTCATCCGGAACACCTTCGAGATTGTCCTTGTCCGGTGGCAAGCGAACTCGTTTTTCAAGCAACCGTCGGATACACGGACAATTTAACATGGGCGCTGTCGACATGCCAGCGCATCGGCGGATTGTTGGACAAGGCCTGAACTCGGGCCAATACTGGATCATAAGACGGAGATGTTCGACATGAAGATGCGCAGGCTGGGTCGTGATGGACCCGAGGTTTCGGCTCTCGGACTGGGCTGTATGGGAATGTCCGATTTCTATGGTCAGCGTGATCATCAGGAAAGTGTCAGGACACTGCATCGTGCGGTCGAGCTCGGCGTCACGTTTTTCGACAGTGCCGATGTCTATGGAAACGGTGCGAACGAGGAACTGGTCGGTCGCGAACTGCGAGGCATGCGCGACCGCGTGTTCATCGCGACGAAGTTTGCCAATACCTGGGGGCCGAACGGCGAACGGACCGGGATAAGCGGCAAGCCGGATTACGTTCGGTCGGCCTGCGACGCGAGCCTCAAGCGGCTCGGCCTCGACGTGATCGACCTGTATTATCAGCACCGTGTCGATCCGAAGACGCCGATCGAGGAAACCGTCGGCGCAATGGCGGATCTCGTGAAGGCCGGCAAGGTTCGCTTCCTCGGCCTGTCCGAAGCGTCGGCAGCGACGATCAGGCGGGCACATGTCGTGCATCCGATCACCGCCCTGCAAACCGAGTATTCGCTGTGGTCCCGCGACCCTGAGGAATCGATCCTGCCGACGCTGCGCGAACTCGGGATCGGCTTCGTGCCCTACAGCCCGCTGGGCCGAGGCTTTCTTACCGGACAGATCAAGTCGCCCGACGATCTGGAAAAGGATGACTGGCGGCGTAACTCGCCCCGCTTCCAGGGCGAAGCGTTCACGAAGAACCTCGATCTGGTGGAAAAACTGAAGCAGCTTACCGAGACTAAGGGCTGCACGCCGGGCCAGTTGGCGCTCGCCTGGGTGCTGGCACAGGGCGACGACGTGGTGCCCATCCCAGGAACCAAGAAAGTCCGGTATCTCGAGGAAAATCTCGCCGCGGCAAACCTCGTGCTGAGCGCGGACGACTTGACTGCTATTGCCCAGCTTCTGCCGGTCGGTTCCGCCAGCGGCGAGCGTTATCCTGCAGCAGGCATGCAGGCGGTGAACGGGTAGGCGTCGCAGCCGGCTACGTGAACATGACGATCAGCGGCGAGGTATAGACCGCCGATCCGTCACGCTGGCGGCCGACCAGATAGATTTGCCGATGACCGTGCGGCCCGTTGTCAGGATTGGCGACAAACGAGCCCTGCACGTCGCGCGGTGCGTCCTGGTCGGCAAGGCGCTGGATGGAAACGTGCATGTCGATGCCCGCCAGGTTCGCGGTGACGGCATCGTTCTGGAGAAGATGCGAGCCGTCCGTTTCCAGCCGGAATGTCGGCTGGTGCACGAAACCGTTGCCGGCGCGTGCGTCGCCGACCTTCACGTATCCGCCGATGGTTCCCTCGACCAGGATGGTCGCGCGGGCGATCGCATCCAGCTCGAGTTCGATCGTGTCGCGGTCGCCGAACGTATCGGAATGAAAATCGACCGTCACCGGTGAACTGCGACGGATCGTTTCCTCCTGGTGCTCGAAGCCGAACGCCGTGTGGCCGAGGATGGTAGCACCGGTCACGGTGATCCGTCCGTGCCATGCAGCCCAGCGATAGCGATCGCGAATACGCGCCCCGCCCCAGTATACGCGGAGCCGGTGCTGCGAGAAGCCGGCCTCGCGCTGCAGGTCGCGCGACCAGATGCACCCGGTATGGTCGTATGCCTCGATCATGTCGAAACCGATATCGCCGAGGAACCGGTAGTCGACGCGGAGTTCGCCCGCATGGGTGAACTCGTCGCCCTGCAGATGCGCGCCCGACCATGCCAGCCCGACTGTACGCTCGCCGGTCGTTGCGAACGTGTGCCGGGCCCGCAGCGCCTGGCCGATCGTGTTACGATCCAGCCGGTCCGCCAGGATGCCGGTTAGCCCGCCTTTGGTGCCGAACACCGCGGTTCCGGGCGCGCCGCCGCCGCATCGGCCGCGATGCTCGTCGCTGTTCGCCGAAACCCCGATCTTGTAGCCGCGCGCCACCGCATCCTGCAGCAGCCAGGGGAAATGGCCCCATGCCGAGCCGATCTCGACCAGCCGCTCGAGGGCCGGATGGTGCCAGCCGAGATTGCAGCGCCGTCCGCCGACATGCGGGATCAGCAGGTGGCCTTCGGGATCATGCGCGTAGGTGGCATACACATCCTCGAGCGGCCAGGCGCCCGGCTCGATCCGGTCCGATGCCATTTCCTCGTTCCACTCGAACGAGCGTACCAGATTGCCATTCCGGTCGAACGGAAACTCCGGCACGCGGTCATGCAGGAACACCACGTTGTGGTCGCCGCCGGCGCATGAGTTGCCGCACCATTCGGTGCCGGGATAGCACACGAAGCTTCCGTCCTGGTTCATCGTGTTGACGTGCGCGACAGCCTGGTTCCAGCGCGCCTCGGTGATCTGGAAGTCGTTCGCCGTGTAGCCGAGTACATCGAGCCCGGCCACGTCGCGGCCGTAGCCGAGATTATAGACGGTGTCGTTGGTGCCGACGGTGTCGTCCGAATGCACATGCAGATCGCCGTAAAAAATGCGCTCGAACCGGGCGGCAGAATCGACGGAGACGTAGGCGTGGCCAGGTAGAACCCGAGGCCTGTCCGCGAGGTGCGCTTCCAGCCTGAACTCGCCCGGCTGGTCCAGCTTCAGGCTGTCGACCGTCGCGATCGCCCATCCGTCGTCGGACAGAACGGCATGCGTGACGACTGGTGGTGCATCCGCGTGGTGTGCGGTGAGCAGGACCGTATCCCCGCCATCGACGGTGGTGTTGCCCCAGGAATCCTCGGTGCGCAGATGGACGCGGATGGCGACGTCCGGCCGTATCAGTCGGGGCGCCGTCACGATCAGGCGCTCGGCCGGTCCGGGGACGATCTGCATGACGACATCGGCCGGCACCGCGCTGAAGCGCGAGGTTCCGACCGGATCGATATAGAGCCTGAACCGGAAGTCTTTTTCCACGAAGGTCTGCACGCGAGTGCCGGACCCGCCGGCGCGACGATCGCCGAGACGGATGAGGATGTGGTCGCCAGGATTGAGATACCCGTCGATCACGTCGACGATGATGGCCTTCTGGAACGGCCGCTCATGGCCCTTCTGGTCGAAGCGGCACGAGAGCGATTGCACCGTTGCCGGTTCCTGCCCGGGAAACAACGGGCCCGCCTGATATTCGGCGGAGATGTAGTTTGCCTTCGTCGGGTCTGCGGTCTGGAACAAGGCCCAGTCGGAATAGAACTTGAAGGTCGCCTTGATCCAGGCGCCGTCCGCGAGGCCCGATGCCCCCACCTCGTAATCGAGCACGATCTCCTGCCAGCTTCCGGCCTCGACCGTCTCGGTCCTGCAGGTGACCTGCCCCAGGAACGGCATTCGTTTGCTGGCTTCGTAATATCCCTCCGGTGCCACATGCGGGCCGATGATCCGGTGTCGGGTGGCGCGGTCCATGAAGTCCATCGCGGGCGTTCCTCGGGATCCAGGTCAGATATCGACGCCGCGCCAGGCGCCGGCGGCAGGGTCGTCGGTCAGCAACGCGCGCAGGTGCCGGCCAAGCAGCGCGTGCTGCGGGTCGTCGCGTTCGCGCGGACGCGAGCCGACCTGAAGCTCGCCCCGTACCGACGCCGGCGTTCCACCCAGCACGATGATGCGGTCGGCCAGGAACAGCGCCTCGTCGATGTCGTGCGTGACGAACAGCACAGTCTTGCGCGTCTGCAGCCAGATCCGCAGCAGTTCCTCCTGCAGTGTCGCCCGGGTGATCGCGTCCAGCGCGCCGAACGGTTCGTCCATCAGCAGCAGGTCCGGGTCGACGGCCAGCGCCCGCGCCACGCCGACACGCTGGCGCTGGCCGCCGGACAACTGGTGCGGCCAGCGGCCGGCCTGCGCCTCGAGCCCGACCAGGGCCAGCGCCCGCATGGCGCGATCATGCCGTTCGGCACGCGACAGGCGCAGCCCTTCGAGGCCAAGTTCGACATTGGCCCGCACCCGGCGCCAGGGCAGCAGCTTGGCATCCTGGAACACCAGTGCGGCACTGCGTCGATTGCCGATGCGATCGGGAGGACGCTGCACCACGCCCTTGCTGGGCGCGACCAGTCCCATGGCCACCCGGAGCAACGTCGACTTGCCGACGCCGGATGGTCCCAGCAGCGCCACGAATGCTCCTGGTGCGATGGCGAGGTCCAGGCCCTGCAGGATGGTCGTGGTGGTGCCGTCCTGGCTGTAGGAAAGGGTGATGTCCTGCAGCGACAGAAGGGGCGCCGTCATCGTTGCCACGCGAGCAGGCGGTTGCGCACCAGCATGAAAACCGAATCGGTGAGCGCGTAGAGCAGCGCCATGGTCAGCATGTAGATCACCACGAGGTCGGTCGCGAGCAGGCTGGAGGCCTGCATCATGCGGGCGCCGATTCCCGGAACGCCAAATAGTTCGGCCGCCACGACCGACATCCAGGCCTGACCGATCCCGGTACGCAGGCCCGCCAGAATGCCTGGCATCGAGGCCGGCAGCACGATCTTGGTCAGCCGGCCCAGCACGCTGGCGTGCCCGAATGCATCGGCCACTTCGAATAGCGACCGGTCGATCGCCTGTACCGCGCCATGGGCCGCATAGAAGTTGATCCAGAACACCGAGATGGCAACGACGAAAGTGGCGCCTGCGGTGTTGAGGCCGAACCACAGGATGGCGAACGGGACCCACGCCAGGCTCGGAATTGGCCGGAGCAGCCTGACCAGGCCGCTGGTCAGCGCATCAAGGCGCGGAAGCATTCCGCACGCGAGGCCACCAGCGATCCCGAGGCAGGTGCCGATCAGCACGCCCAGCAGGTAGTGCGTCAGGCTGTCGAGGATGGCCTGCAGCCAGAAGCCGCCGCGTACCTCCCTGATCCAGGCTGCAGGCAGTTCGCTTGGGCGTGGCAGCAGTCCCGGCGACACCAGCCCGAGCCGCAGGGCTGCTTCCCAGGCGCCGAACAGCAAACACAGGCCGAGGCCGCCGAGCAGCAGCCGTGAGGACGAGGCGCTGGGGCGGCGCAACCAGGCGGGCATTCGACAGCGTCCGACGGTCAGTGGGCGATACGGCTGTAGGGGCCGAGGTCGAACAGCGATGCCACCGGCACGGCTTCCTTGAGCGTGCCGTTCGCGACTTGGAAATCCTGCAGCGCCTTCACCGGAGCCATGAGCCGTGCCGGGTCGGAGATGAATTTCGTGTCCGGCGATGCGAGCGCCTCCTCGATCACCGACTGGCTCAGGATGCCGCCGCCAAGAACCGTCAGGATGAACGGCGCCGCTTCGGCAGGCTTGCTCTTGATCAGGTCGGTCGCGCGGACGAACAGCCCGACCAGCTTGTCCTTCCAGGCGGCACGGTCGGGGGCATCGGGACGGACGATCGCCAGCACCGAGCCGGGCTGGTCCGGCATCAGGTCGCCGCCATGTGCCAGGAGCTGCACGTCCGGCAGCCGGTGGCGCACGACAGTCAGTGCCGGCTCCCGCAGGATGGCCGCATCGACGGCGCCGGACAGCAGCGCCTGTTGGGCCGCGTCGATATCGATGCCGATGATGTCGGCGGATTTCGGATCCAGGTGATTGCGATCCTGCATCCAGTAGCGCAGCAGCGTGTCAGGAACCGACCCCACCGGCTGAGCGGCGATCTTCGGCTTGCGGCCGGTCGCCTTGGTGAAGGCGGCGAACCAGTCGGACAGGCTGCTGCTCGGGAGAGCGACGGTTGCGAGCTGTCCACGCGCCGCGACCTCGAGTTCCTCGACCGCGCCGGCTGCGACCACCTTGACGTCGATCCCGTGCGATCGGGCGACCAGCAACGGCAGCACGCCGGCGACGTAGGCATCGATCTGCCCTGCCGCGAGTGCCTGGATCGCCTGGGTTCCGGCCTGGAATTTGATCAGCTTCAGCGTCAGCCCGGCCGGTTTCGCCCAGCCTTCGCCGTCGAGCACGAACAGAGCCGACGAACCGAGCACCGGGATGTACCCGATCCGGATCGGGTCGGCGGCCAGGGCCGGGTTCGACAGGAAAGCTCCGAAGCCGGACACGCCAATGATCGCAGCGCACAGGCAACTGCCTCTCAAATAACGCATCCGCATCGTGATATCTCCGAATATTGACGCGCAATCGTATAATCGAACCTGCGTGTGGTCAAAGCAGCTTGGTCTAAACCGTCGCCCGGTCTGCGCAGACCTCACGAACCGGGGCGACCGGCCGCGCTGAACAGATCCTCGGCGCTGGCTGCCTGCTCGGTCTGCTCGTCGTCGAACCGGGACACGCTGACGCCCAGCAGCCGCACGCTTTTCTCGAACGGAAACGAGGCGCGTAACAGGCCTTCGGCGGCGATGGCGAGCGCGTTCCGGGTGGCGACGGGCCGGGCGCTCGAGGCTGCCCGGGTCATGATCCGGAAGTCGGAAAATTTCACCTTCAGCGTGATCGTCCGTGCCCCCCGACCGCCCTTGTCGTAGGTGGCCCAGACCTTGTCGATCGCCGGCTGGATCGCGGCCAGTGCCTCGTTCCAATCAGTGATGTCGCGCTCGAACGTCTGCTCCGCGCCGATCGACTTGCGCAGGCGGTCCGCCACCACCGGCCGCTCGTCCTGGCCGCGTGCGATGGCATGGTAGTGCGGACCCGACTTGCCGAAGTGCCGGATCAGGAAGTCGATCGGGTGTCCACGCAGATCCAGCCCCGTATGGATGCCGAGCCGCTCCATCTTGGCCGCCGTCACCGGCCCGACACCATGGAACTGGCTGACCTTGAGCGTCTCGACGAAGGTCGGGCCGTATCGCGGTGTGATGACGAACAACCCGTCCGGCTTGCGATGGTCGGATGCCAGCTTGGCCAGGAACTTGTTGTAGGAAACCCCCGCTGAGGCGGTAAGCCCGGTCTGCTCGCGGATACGCGCCCGGATCTCCTCGGCGATCGCCGTTGCCGAACCGAGATCGCGCAGTGGTTGGGTGACGTCGAGATAAGCCTCGTCCAGCGACAGTGGCTGGATCAATGGCGTGTAATCGGCAAAAATTTGGCGGATCTGCAGCGATATCTCGCGATAGACGTCGAAGCGCGGTTTCACGAAGATCAGCTCCGGGCATTGCCGCCGTGCCGTGACCGACGCCATGGCCGAGCGCACGCCGAAGCGCCGCGCCTCGTAGCTCGCTGCCGCCACCACGCTGCGTTCGCGCGAACCGCCGACGGCCAGCGGCTTGCCGCGTAACGACGGGTCGTCGCGCTGCTCGACCGATGCGTAGAACGCATCCATGTCGACATGGATGATCCGCCGCAAGCTGGGCGTTATGGCCTGATCGGCAACCATGGCCTGGCATCCCGGATCAATGACATCGACGCGCCTGTTCGAGGCAGATATCGTTCACTTTACGTTCTTATTGGCCAGGCGTCGAGGTGCGAGAGATGTGACAAGCTATGTCCCGTCGATGTGGGTTAAGCCTGCCAGGCCATGGATATGCACATCCCGCCCGCGGATAGCCTCGATCGTCGGCATCGCCCCAACGCCGAAATCGAGGTGCTGCGGGCCATTGCGATCATTTTCGTCATCATCAAGCATGGTCCGTTGATCTGCATGCCCTATCCGGCAGGCGGGCTCGAGCGTCTGCAGGATTGGATCAATCCGGAAACCGGTGTCGACCTGTTCTTCGTCATCTCCGGCTATCTGATCGGCCGATCGTTCGTCGGGCCCTACGAGGCGTCCGAATACCGGGGCGTTCCGCATCGGGTTCAGCGGGTGGGGTCGTTCTGGGTGCGCCGGTTCTACCGGCTGGTTCCGGCCGCCACCCTATGGTGCGTGCTGCCGTTGATCGCGAGCCTGATCTCCGGCAACGTCGCCCTGTGGCTGACGCCGCGCGAGATGTTCTTCAAGGCGATTTCGGGCATCGTCTCGCTGAGGAATTTCGAAGAAAGCTATCATCGCAGCTTCTTCGGCTATTACTGGAGCCTGTCGGTCGAAAACCAGTTCTATGTCGTGCTGCCGCTGATGCTGCTGGTAGTAGCTCGGCGCTGGCGCATCCGCGGGCTCGTCGCCTTGTGCGCGTTGAATGCGGTCTGGCGGCCGGGTGGCGATGTCTGGTGGCTGTTCCGCTATGACGGCCTGGTTTACGGACTGCTGCTGTTCGAGTTCGAAAGATCCGGCCTGGGTGCGATCATGGCGCTTTGCCTGCCGCGAAAACTGCCCGGCTGCGTCGTCATGATGGTTGGCGCCTGGACCGTGCTGCTGACGTTCCCCCTCATTCTGATCGATTTCCACCCATTGGCCTGGGCGGTCGCGAACTGCGCGGCTTTCCTGCTGGTGTTCGCGGCCAGCCAGCAGCAGGGCCTGATCCCGACCCCGCTGGGGCTCGGACGGCCGATGCTATGGATCGGTGCGCGTTCCTATTCGCTGTATTTGTGCCACATCCCGATCTGGTTCGTCGTCATCGACGTCATGCGGCATACCGGGCTGGGCAGCGAGAATTTCGTGCCGCTCCGCTTCATGATCGCAGCACTCGCCACCTTGACCGCCGCCGAACTCACCTATCGCTGGCTCGAGCTGCCTTTGCAGGAACGTGGTCGCATACGTGCGCGCGCGCTCGACAACAGGAGCGGTGGTCACGCAACGCAGGGGCAACTGATTGCAGGGTTACGCGATCCGGGCTGATGTTCCGTTGAACGACGGAACAGGCGTTGCCGGGCCGGGAAGCTGTCACGGAAGATAACGATGAAATCGCATCGCTTTTCTTCCGATGTGTGCAAGTACTGGACTTGCATCGTGGCGAAACGTTCGCAACGCATGCGATCTACTGGATTGTCGTCCCGACCAGCGTCGAAAGAAGCGCGTCTCCGCATGAGCAAGATCCTGTCGCTCGGCGGCACCGTACGCCTTTCGGCATTAGTTGAAGTGAACCTATGCATAGTCTGCAACAGTAGCCGAACGCATTTTTCTTACTGAGGGCCTTGCCGGGACGTATCGTCCTGATAGTCGATTATTTTCGACCTGTTGTGCCACGTCCCGATCTGGTTCAGCGTCATCGACGCCGCGCCGAAAAGCTTACGATCACCTGTTCGCGTTGCCGCTGCAGAAGCGTGTGTGCCAGCGCCCATATACTCGACGACAGGAGGGCTCAGGCTGCTTGTGGGCAGCCGAGCAGGGGTGTTTCGGATCAGGTGCCTACCGAGCGAAGAAATGCCGTATCATTTTGTAAACGCTATAAAATCATTGCTGCTTCGGCAGGCGAGCCACCGTGGATAGAAACGATGGGATTCCATCGTTGCTCTTCCTATCGGTCGCATGGTGCTGGAAGATAGCCGGATTCGGGCTCCGTCGGCGCCTTTCCTCTTCAAGGCGAGCAGCAGCGATGGACATGCCCCAGATCGAAACCAAAACGAACGCGGGAGCGCGGCGGTATTCCTCGATCGCATTGTTCTTCCATTGGACCATCGCGATCCTGATTCTTCTCAACCTTCTGCTGGGATGGAGGATGGGCCTCATGCATGGCCTGACGAAGTTCCAGATATTCCAGGTTCATAAATCGTTTGGCGTCACGGTCTTGCTGCTCAGTGTCGCCCGGCTCGCCTGGCGTCTTGCGCACCGTCCCCCACCGCTGCCGCGCGGCCTGCATCCAGTCGAGGTATTTGCGGCGCATGCGACCCATTGGGTCTTTTACGGCTTCATGATCCTGATGCCGCTGAGCGGATGGATCCTCGTATCGAGCAGCGCGGAAAATATCCCGACACTGCTTTATCGCTTTATACCCTGGCCCTATTTTCCGGGGATCCATGGTTTGCCGCTGCCTCGGCGTCACGAGGTCGGCGCCTTGGCGGACGGAACACATTACTGGCTCGCCTGGAGCGCAGTCGCGCTGATCGTGCTCCATGTCGGCGGCGCGTTGAAACACCAGTTCGATCGAGGCACACCGGTGTTGCCCCGAATGCTTCCCGGTCCGAAGTCCGCTGAAACCAACCCCAGCCGGCGCATCGCCTTCCTTGCCGCCGTCGCGGCCGGCTGCGGCGCCGTCGTGCTCGTGCTGGTCGGCTATTCTAGCCCGACGCCTGTCGTATCGCGCCCGGTGATGGTCCCTGCCCAGCAGGCGGCGTCGAACTGGGTTATCGACAAGGCCGCCTCGACCCTTGGCTTCGAGACCGTGGTGAATGGTCAGCCCGTTGTCGGGCATTTCAGCCAATGGTCCGCGGTCATCGACTTCGATCCCCAGCATCTCGCCGATGCCAAGGTGGAGGTGCTCGTCGATACCGGATCTGCCACCACCCAGGATGATACCCGCGACCAGATGTTGCCGACGCCGGATTGGTTCGACCGGGCCGTTTTTCCGCAAGCGCGTTTCCACGCGAGCAGGATTCTGTCGCTTGGCGGCAACAACTACGAGGCGGACGGTAACCTGAAAATCCGCA
Organism: Janthinobacterium lividum; assembly: GCA_050954785.1. GTDB lineage: Bacteria > Pseudomonadota > Alphaproteobacteria > Acetobacterales > Acetobacteraceae > Lichenicola. The sequence continues at coordinate 165,628 of JBPBQO010000001.1, forward strand.
GCGCGGATAAACCTGTCGTGCTTCCGTTCACGCTCGATATCGTCGATGGCAAGGCAACGATGTCCGCAAGCATGCCGCTCGATCGAACCGCCTTCAGTGTGGGACAGGGCCAGTGGGCAGGAACGGATTCGGTTGCGGCGACCGTGACCGTGAAGGTCGCGCTGGTCGCTCACGCGCGGAACGTCGAACAGACGACACCGTAGAGAACCGATCCAGCCCCTCGGATCGAATGTTCAGACCCCAAGCAGCTCGCGTAGCCAGGCGCCGGTATCGATGCCTGACGGGTCGGGCGTCGGCACCTTGAACACGCCGTTGACGCGGGCGGAGGGTGCACCATCGGTGTGGATCACCGCCTGTGCGAACAGCATGGTGCGCGTGGTCTTGATGATGTCGGCTCTGGCGTCCATCCAGGCGCCGGGACGCGCCGGAGCGAGGTAGTCGATCGAGAGGCTGATCGTCGGCAGGATCATCGTCTCCAGCCGGCCCTCGAACATGCCTGCGAACGCCAGCAGGATGTCGCAGAAGGTGGCGATCATGCCGCCATGGCAGGTGCCGGCGGGGTTGCAATGCTCGGGTGCGACCCGGAACCCGCCGATCAGATGGCCATCCTCGGTGCGCACGTGCAGTGGCAGGTTGCGCGCGGTGAAGTCGGCAAGCCCGGCCATCGGCAGGCGGATGAAGCCGGCCGGTGGTGGCAGGGTCCCGATTTGGGACATCAGAACGCGGCCTCGTCCAGTGCCATCGTCGAGGCCTTGCCGGACTTGATGGCAAGGAACAGCCCGGTCGCCTGGGGCAGGGTACGATCGATGAAGAACTGCGCGCTCGCCAGCTTGGCACGATAGAAATCGGGCTCGTCCGTGTTGCCCGCCAGACGCTCGGACGCGATGACCGCCGAGCGCACGAACATGTAGCCCATCGCCACCAGCCCAAGCAGGCGCAGATACTCCGTCGCCGCGGCACCCGCTTCCTCGGGGTCCTTGAGGCCGGTTTGGGCGATCTGCCCTGTCGCCAACTGCAACGCGCCGAACGCGCGCTCGAGCTGCTCGACCATGCCGGCGACCGCGTCGTGCTTGCGGTGCGTCTCGATGAAATTCGAGATCGGGTGGAACAGCCGCCGCAGGTAGCGGCCCATATGCGCCGGCATCTTGCGACCGACCAGGTCGAGCGCCTGGATACCGTTGGTGCCCTCGTAGAGCATGGCGATGCGGGCATCGCGCACATACTGCTCGACGCCATGCTCGCGGATGTAGCCGTGCCCGCCATAGACCTGCACGCCGAGGCTGGCAGCCTCGAATCCCAGATCGGTGAACAGCGCCTTCACCACCGGTGTCATCAGCGCCACGAAATCCGCGGCTTCCTTGCGCTCGCCCTCGGTGTTCGCGTGCTTCGACAGGTCCACCGCCTGCGCCACCCAGATGCCGACGGCGCGGCAGCCCTCGGCGCTGGTGCGCATGGTCATCAGCATGCGGCGCACGTCCGGATGCACGATGATCGGGTCGGCGGCGAGATCGGGCCGCCTGGTGCCGGATAGCGAACGGCCCTGCAGCCGGTCCTTGGCATAGGCGACGGCGGACTGGTAGGCGGCCGAAGCCACGCCCAGCCCCTGGATGCCGACGCCGAGCCGCTCCTCGTTCATCATCACGAACATGCTCTGCATGCCCTTGTGCGGCGCGCCGACCAGCCAGGCCTGCGCGTCGTCGAACGAGATCTGGCAGGTGGCGGAAGCCTTCAGTCCCATCTTGTGTTCCAGCCCGGTGCACAGGATGCCGTTGCGCGGTCCGGCCGAGCCGTCCGGCCCCGGCAGGAACTTCGGCGCCAGGAACAGGCTGATGCCCTTGATGCCGGCGGGCGCGTCGGGAAGGCGTGCCAGCACCAGATGGATGATGTTCTCGGTCAGGTCGTGCTCACCCGCCGAGATGAAGATCTTGGAACCGGTCAGCAGGTAGCTGCCATCCTCCTGCGGCACCGCGCGGGTGCGCAGCAGGCCGAGGTCGGTGCCGCACTGCGATTCCGTAAGGCACATCGCACCGGACCAGGTGCCGTCTATCATCTTCGGAAGATACAAATCCTTGAGTTCGGACGAGCCGTACGCGCTCAGCGCCATTACCGCACCATGCGTCAGCCCGGGATACAGGCTGAAGGACAGGTTGGCGCCGCAGATCATTTCCTCGACGAGCTTGTTGACGCTCTCGGGCAGGCCCTGGCCGCCGTAGTTCGGGTCGCCCGCGAGCGCATTCCATCCGCCGTCGCGGAAGATGTCGTAGGCCTCCCGGAAACCCTTCGGAGTCCGTACGACACCATTCTCGACGATGCAGCCTTCGGCGTCGCCAGATGCGTTCAGCGGCAGCAGGACTTCGGTGGCGATCCGCGACGCCTCTTCCAGCACGAGATCGACGGTTTCCGCATTCAGATCGGCAAAATGCGGCAGCGACGTCAGCGCATCGAGCCCGTGCAGTTCGTGCAGGACGAAACGCATGTCGCGCAGCGGGGCGTTGTAGGTCTGCATGAAATTTTCCTCCGCAGCGTCGGACTAGTTATCTAGCGAGCATCTTTATCCGATCGAATAGAAAGACGATCGGATGATGCTCTAGTTACGCAATGGCTTGCCGGTTTCGAGCGTATGCTCGATCCGGTCCAGGGTGGCGCCGGTGCGTACGAGGCGCATGAAGGCGGCCCGTTCCAGGGCAAGCATCTGCTTTTCGGTCACCACATCGACCAGGTCGGCCGTGCCGCCGGACAGCACCTCGGCCAGGTTGTCGGCCACGACCAGATCATGGTCGGTGGCAATGCCCTGACGGTGGAAGCCGTTGGCCGCGAGGTTCATCGCCACGCGCCCGGCGGCACCCGGCAGCCTGAACTCCGACGGCTTCGGGGCGGTGTAGTTCTCCACCAGCGACAGCGCGCGGGCACGGGCATCGAACAACAGCCGGTCGCGATTCATCGTGATGCCATCTTTCGCTCGCAGGAACCCGAGCGCTTTCGCCTCGGATGCGGATTTCGATACCTTGGCGACGCTGACGGTCTCGAACACCTTGGCCACCGCCGGCATCGGGCCCTTCGGCATGCTGGGTGTGGCCGTCCAGCGCGCGATCATCTCGCCGCAGCCGCCCCAGCCCGGTACCAGGCCGACACCGCATTCGACCAGGCCGATATAGCTCTCGGCATGCGCCTGGATCGCATCGGAATGCAGCAGGATCTCGCAGCCGCCGCCGAGCGCCAGTCCGGCCGGCGCGCTCACGACCGGGAAAGGCGCATATTTCAGCGCCTTGAAGGTGCGCTGGCCGCCGGAAACGAGTTTCTCGATCTCGCCCCAGGCGGCGATATTGCAGGCGAACAAGGCCAGTCCGAGATTGGCGCCGGCGGAAAAATTGGCCGCATCGGTATAGATCACCAGCGCCTTGTAGCGCTGCTTCACGAGTTCGATGCTTTTGTCGAGCAGCTTCATGATCTGCTCGTCGAACGCGTTCATCTTCGAGGTCAGCTCGAAGCAGGCGATACCGTCCCCGACATCCCAAAGCGCCGCGGACCCGTTCCTGAGCAACGGCTCGGACCGACGCTTCACGTCCTCGAGCAGCAGCACGCCGGCAGGCCGTTCGATCGGGCGATACTGGCCGTCGGTGCCAAGGAACAGTGTCTGCCCGTTCTCGACCTTATAGAAGGTGCCGTCGCCGACTGCGCGCAGCAATGCCGGCACCGGCTTGCCTTCCGCTTCCAGTCGTCGCGCCACCACGGCCGGCCCGAGCGAGTCCAGCAGCTCGAATGGCCCCTGCTTCCAATTGAAGCCAAGGCGCATCGCGGCATCCACCGAAACGATGTCGTCGGCGATGGTCGGTACCAGGCTGGCGGCATAGGCCAGCGTCGCACCCATGACCGACCAGGCGTACTGGCCGTAGCGGTCGGTAGACGCGATCAGCTTGGCAGGACTGCGCGACAGGGAAGCCGGCAAGCTGGTGCTTTTCGACGTCTCGTATTCACCGGTGACGAGGCCGATCGACTCCTTGATCTTTCCGGCCTCGCGGTTGATCCGATAGAAACCGCCGAGACCCTTGCGGCCGGTATAGCCGTCGGCAATCATTTTGCTGAGCAACGGCACGTCACGCAGCGTGTCGAGAAATGCGTCGCCTGCGGGCAGCGACGCTTTCATGCTGGCATTGATGTGCGGCATCAGGTCGAGCCCGACCAGGTCGATCAGGCCGAACACGCCGGTCTTGGGGATGCCGAACGGCCGGCCCATGACCGCATCGGCTTCCTCGACCGACAATCCCTGGTCCATCGCCGCATTGACGCCGTGCTGTAGCCAGTAGGTGCCGATGCGGTTGGCGATGAAGCCCGGGGTATCGTTGGCGCGTACCACGGTCTTGCCGAGCGAGAGGTCACAGAACTGCGCGACCCGCGCGGCCAATGCCATGTCGGTGGCAGGCCCGGTCACCATCTCCAGCAGTCGCATGTAGCGCGGCGGATTGAAGAAGTGGGTGATCATGAAGTCGCACGACAGGCTCTCGGGCAATCCTCCGACAAGTTGTGCCAGCGGAATTGTCGAGGTGTTGGAGCTGATCGCGGTACCGGGGCGGCGCACGGCGTCCAGCCGGCGATATAGCGCCTGCTTCAGGTCGAGCCGCTCGACGATGACCTCGATGACCCAGTCGCACTCGGCCACGCGGGCCAGATGGTCCTCGATGTTGCCGGTCTCGATCAGCTTCGCCGCCTGGGGCGACATGAACGGCGCCGGATCGGTCTTCAGCGCGCGGGCGACCGCCGCCTTGGCAACGGCGTTCCGGTCGTCGCCCGACTTCGGCAGGATGTCGAGCAGCAGCACCGGAATGCCGGCATTGGCCACCTGGGCCGCGATGCCGGCGCCCATCACGCCGGCGCCGATGACGCAGACGCGCCGGATCGTGGCTGCCTGACCGTCGATGACTGCCATCACACCCGCTCCAGCACCGTGGCGATCCCCTGACCGCCGCCGATGCACTGGGTTGCCAGCGCATAATGACCGCCGGTGCGGGACAGCAACTGTGCCGCCTTGCCGACGATGCGGGCGCCGGTCGCACCCAGCGGATGGCCGATCGCGATCGCGCCGCCATCGATATTCACAGTCTCCTCGCGCAGGCCCAGTTCGCCCATGCAGGCGAGCGCCTGGCTGGCGAAGGCCTCGTTCAGTTCCACCACATCCAGGTCCGACGCCTTGATTCCCGCCCGGTCGAACGCCTTGCGGCTGGCGTTGATCGGACCGAGCCCCATGGTTTCCGGCGCGCAGCCGCTGACGCCGATGCTGCGCAGGCGCGCCAGGATGGTGAGGCCGTTGCGCAACGCATATTCCTCGCTGCACACCAGGACCGCGCTGGCGCCGTCGGTCAGTGGCGAGGAGGTACCGGCGGTGACGGTGCCGTCCTTGTCGAAGGCGGGCTTCAGTCCCGCGAGGCCCTCGGCGGTGCTTTCCGGGCGGATGCAGCCGTCGGTTTCCACGAGTCCGGCCTTGGTGCGAATCGGCACGATCTCGTCCGCCAGCAGGCCGCCAGCCTGTGCGGCCGCGGCCTTCTCCTGGCTGTGCAGGGCGAACCGTTCCTGTGCCGGACGGCCGATCTGGTACTTGGCAGCAACGTTCTCGGCGGTCTCGCCCATGCTTATGTAGGCTCCGGCACTTTTCGCGGCGAGTTCGGGGTTGGGCAGCGGGTTGAAGCCCATCATCGGCACCCGGCTCATGCTTTCGACGCCGGCACAGACGAACACCTCGCCGGCACCGAGGGCGATGGCGCCGGCGGCCATGTGGATCGCCTGCATCGACGAGCCGCAGAAGCGGTTGACGGTGACCCCGCCGATGCTGATCGGCAGGTCCGCCAGGAGCCCGATCAGACGCGCGACGTTGAAACCCTGTTCGGCTTCCGGAAACGCGCAGCCGACGATCAGGTCTTCGATGTCGTCCGGCTTCACGCCGGTCCGCTCGATCAGGCCGCGCACCACTTGTGCCGCAAGGTCATCCGGCCTGACCCGGGTCAACTGGCCCTTGTTGGCGAGGTGAAACGGGGAACGGGCGTAACCCGCAATCACCGTATTTTGCATCGGCTCAGTCTCCAGGACATGAAGCGTCTCGACCAAGACGGCCGACACCTTCCGTATACGTCAATCTGGGTCTGCAAATAGCATTGGTCCCGATGGCAAACAACCTTAACTATTGGCTTATAGTCTATGATTATAACTTGTGCGGTGCATCATAGAGAGAAGCGCTTGACGTAAACGTAAGATTGCGTGAAGCGTAGACAACGGAGGTAAAATCCTATCGTCAGTGTAGGCGATGCCGATTGCTAACGAAAAAATAACGACGGATGGATTATACTGTCCGCGTAAAGGGATGACGTCATGCGATATCTGTCTTCGGCTTGCGGTGTAGCGTTTTCTTGCCTGGCAGGCTTCGGCGGCTGGGCGGGAGATGCCAGGGCAGCGGGGTTCTACCTGCAGGACCAGTCGATAAAGGGCGGTGGCCGCGCCTACTCGGGCGAAGCGGCGGATATGGGCGCGGAGTCGCTGTGGTGGAACCCGGCAAGCATCGCCGGCATCGAGCGATCCGAGTCCTATAGTGGCGTCTCGGGCATCTTCGTGAACTCCACGATCACGGATCACGGCTCGACCATCGGTCATCTCGGCAGCAGGACCACATCTGTCGGCGGCAACGATCGGGTGGATAATCCGGTCTCGAACGGCGTTCTGCCGAGTGGAGCGTTCGCCTACCGGATCAACGGCCAGTGGGCCGTGGGCATGTCGATAACGTCGCCGTTCAGCTTCGTGACCAAATATCCGACCGATAGCTGGACGCGTTACGCGGCACTTACTTCGCGGCTGACCACGATCGACCTGCAGCCCACGTTGGCTTGGCGGCCGACACGCTGGCTCGGGATCGGCGTTGGCCCGAACATCGAATATACGGTCGCAGCACTCAGTGCGGCGTTGCCCAACCTGTTCGCCGGCCAGCCCGACGGACAACAAACGTTGCACGGCAATGGCTGGAACGTCGGATACAATGTCGGGATGCAACTGCATCTGACCGATCGGCTGGTGTTCGGTGCCGCCTACCGGTCCAGCGTCAAGCACGAGATCAGCGGCAAGCTGGATGTGTCCGGCCTGACCGGGTTGCTGGCCGGGCAGAACCTCCGCGCCGATGCGGGAGCGAATTTCACGACACCGTGGGCTGCGACGTTCGGTCTGCGCTGGCAGGCAACCGACCGGCTGACGCTGAATGCGCAGACGGTGCGGCAGGGCTGGAGCACGTTCGATGCGATCTACGTCACCAGTCCACTGAAGTCGCAGACCAACGAGCATTATCGCGACACGCTGAACGGCGCCTTCGGCATCGATTACCAGGTGACGCCGGGCTGGGTGATGCGCACCGGCGTTCAGTACGACCCGACACCGACGCCGGGTCCCACTCGCGATGCACGGGTGCCGGATGCGAACCGCTGGCTGTTCTCGGTCGGCACGTCGGTCCTGGTCAGCAAGCGCTTGTCGGTCGATGCCTCGGTCACGTACATCGACTTCCAGAATGCGGCGATCACGCGCAACGCCACTGCCTATGCCGGCACGCGGGTGCAGGTGCCGGTCGGTCTGCGGGGCACGGTCGAGGCGAGCGGTGTCGTTGTCGGCATCGGCACGAGATTGTGGTTCTGATCCCGCAACCGATCGCGAACAAGGAAATGCCATGTCGTTCCTGAGCGACGTCGCCGGTCTCGAACCCCTTGATCCGATTCCGGTTCGCACGCTGCCGGGGCTGCTCGAGGAAACCGCAGGCGCGTTCCCGAACCGGATCGCGATCGATTTCCTGGGCCGGCGGTGGCGCTATTCGTCAATCGCCGACCTGGTGGATCGTGCGGCCCAGGGTCTGCAGGAACTGGGGCTGACGCCGGGGGAACGGGTCGGGCTATGTCTGCCCAACACGCCGTACTTCGTCATTTTCTATTTCGCCATCATGAAGGCTGGCGGAATCGTGGTGAACTACAACCCGCTCTATACCGAGCGGGAACTCGCCACGCAGGTCGACGATTCCGGCACGACGATGATGGTGCTGCCGGACGTGCGCGCGCTACACGACAAGGTGGTCGCGGTGGCAGCCCGCACTGGTCTGCGCAAGCTGATCGTGTGTCCGATGGCGGGCGCCATGCCGCCGCTCAAGCGCGTGCTTTACAGCGCACTCAAGCGCCGTGACATCGCGGCTCCCGGGAAGGGTCCGCTCTATGCCTCGTATGCCGGGCTGATCGCCAACGAGGGCCGTCCGCGGCCGGTGCCGCTCGACGTGCACGACGTCGCCTTGCTGCAATATACCGGCGGTACCACCGGCCTTCCCAAGGGGGCGGCCCTTACCCACGCCAACCTCACCGCCAACAGCGCGCAGGAGATCGTGGTGATGGCGGTCGGCAATCTGGACGTGCGGATACTCGGCGTTCTGCCGTTGTTCCACGTGTTCGCACTGACCACGGTGCTGAACTACGCGATCGCTACCGGCTCGACGATGATCCTGCTGCCACGCTTCCAGATGAAGTCGATCCTGAGCACGATCCGCCGCACCCAGCCAAACATTTTCCCCGCCGTGCCGACACTTTATACTGCGGTGGCCGACGCGGTGGAGGCAGGATCGCGTCGTCAGGCGCGGGCGATGCGTTCGATCCGCTTCTGTATCTCGGGTGGTGCGCCGCTGCCGGCGGAGGTCAAGCGCCGGTTCGAGAGCCTGACCGGCTGCCACGTCGCCGAGGGCTATGGGCTGAGCGAAGCCTCGCCGGTGCTGACCTGCAACCCGCTGGAGCAGAAGGACAAGCCGGGTTCGGCGGGATTGCCAGTCATCGGGACAGTGATCGAAATACGCGATCTCGGGGATCCGACGCGCGTGCTGACGCAGGGCGAACGTGGCGAGGTGTGCGCCCGCGGGCCGCAGATCATGAAAGGCTACTGGAACCATCCCCAGGAAACCGAGGCAACGATGATCGACGGCGCGCTGCGCACCGGCGACATCGGCTATCTGGACGAGGACGGCTACCTCTATCTGGTCGACCGCATCAAGGATCTGATCCTGTGCAGCGGCTTCAACGTCTATCCGCGGGTGATCGAGGAGGCGCTGTATCGTCATCCCGATGTCCTCGAGGCAAGCGTCATCGGCCTGCCGGACCATTATCGCGGGGAGGCGCCGAAAGCGTTCGTCGCACTGAAAGCGGGTGCGACCGTGACCGAGGCGGAGCTCTGCAGCTTTCTGGTCGGGCAGGTGTCGCGGATCGAGATGCCGCGCGAGATCGAGATCCGTGCATCGTTGCCACGCACGCTGGTCGGCAAGCTGTCCAAGAAGGAGCTGGTTGCCGAGGAAGCCGCCAAGCGACTGGTTGCCACAGGACAGGCCGCGCCGACCGTGGCCAGTCACGCTGCTGCCTGACATCCGATCGCTGTCGGTGCGATACGGATGCTCGCGAAAACAATGGGCTAGACCTGCCTGCCCCGCCGCGCTGGAGTTCAAGAATGGCAGATGCCCTGATCGAGGTCGTTCAACACGACCGGTTGCTGACCGTGACCGAACTGGCTGTCGAGCTCGGCGTGACGGCCCGGGCGATCCGTTTCTATGAGGATAAGGGCCTGATCCAGCCAGGCCGGGCCGGAGCCACGCGTGTCTATACCTATCGCGAACATGCCCGCATGCAGTTGATCCTGCGCGGCAAGCGGCTCGGCTTCAGCCTTCGCGAGATCAAGGAGTTCCTCGATCTCTACGACGTCGATCCCGAACACGACGAACAGAAACGCCTGCTGCTGCGCGCGGTCCGCGACCGTATCAAACAGCTCCGCGCCATGAGTGCCGCACTGACCCGAACCCTGGACGAGTTGCAGGCGATCGAGCTGCAGGTTTCGTCCGCGCTGGAACGCTGAGCAGATAAATTAGCATCAACCCGGAAGCCGGATACATTGGCCGATTGTCTCGATCCCGCAACTGCCCAATGCTGCAGCCTGAACAGCGGGTAGGGGATAATCCGTGGCCAGGGTCATCGACACGTCGCATGGGATGAAATTGGTCGTGCAGCCGGACGACGGGGTCCGCAGCGTCACCGCGCTGATCGATGCGGCGCGCCACAGTGTCTCGATCAAGATGTTCACCTTCACCTCGCCGGAGATCCTGGCGGCACTGGAAGCGGCAACGGCACGCGGCGTCACGGTGCGGGTGATGCTGAACCCGCAACGTTCGTCCGGCAGCCGTGCCAACGACGAGACGCGCGAGCGGCTGGCGGGGTCCGGTATCCAGTGCGACTGGAGCAGCCCGAGCTTCGCCGTCACGCACGAGAAGTCGATGGTGGTGGATGGCCGGACGACGCTGATCGCCACGTTCAATTTCTGCGAGAAGTATTTCACCACCACCCGCGACTATGGCCTGGTGCTGCGGGACGAGGCGGTGGCGGCCGAAGTCGGTGCCTGCTTCGAGGCCGATTTGGCCCGCCTTCCGTTCGAACCGGGACCCGGCAGCCGGCTGCTCTGGAGCAACACCAGCTCGCGACAGGTCATGTGCGACTTCATCGACGAAGCCGGTAAAAGCCTTTCGGTGCAGCATCCGAAGTTCGTCGACATGACGGTGCTGGACCGGCTGATGGCAGCGCTCGACCGTGGTGTCGCGGTCAAGGTGTTGTGCGGCGGCAAGCACGGCATCAGCGACTACGACCTGCTCGACACCTTCTCGTCGCTGCACATGCTTCGTCGTGCCGGCGCGCGCATTCACAAGCAGCACGGCCTGCGCACCCACGCCAAGCTGATCCTGGCCGACGATGCACGGGCACTGGTCGGCTCGATGAACATCGACCGCAGCGCGTTCGACCTGCGCCGCGAACTCGGCATCGTCGTCGAAGCGCCCGAGATCGTGCTGGGACTGAAGCGGGTGTTCGACGGCGACTGGGACGAGAGCAAGCGCTACGACGCGCCGGACCCGCTCATGGCCGCCGCCCATGTCGAGAACGACCAGCCGCACGATCCGGACTACGTCCATGAGTGAAACCGCAGGATCCGCACCTGCCGGCACCGGCGGTCCCGGGCATCCGAGCCTGTGGGAACTGGCACGGACGTTCAACACCATCTCGCTGGCGAGTTTCGGCGGCGGACTCTCGGCGTGGTCGCGCGAGATCGTGGTGATGCGTCGCGGCTGGATGAACGAGACCGAATTCCTGAGCGCCATGACCATCTGCCGCCTGCTGCCTGGCGCCAACCAGGTCAACGTGGCGATCTTTGTCGGCGCCCGCATGCAGGGGATGGGTGGCGCCGCGGCGGCCGTGGCCGGGCTGATCGCGATCCCGTTCGTCATCATCGTCGCACTGTGCGCGTTCGCCACCCGCTACCAGCATGTCGGCGCGGTGCAGCACGTGCTGGCCGGTCTGAACCCGGCGGCAGTGGCACTCACCCTGTCGATGGTCTGGCAGACCGGCCGCAAGACGCTGCGCTCGATGGTGCCGTTCGCGCTGTGCCTCGCGACCACGGTCGCGGCGGCGGTGCTGCGTGTGCCGCTCTGGGCGACGATGCTGGTGCTGGGGCCGGTCGGTGTGTTCTGGAGCTACCGGCAGCCGGCGCAGGTGCATCCGGGAGCGTCCGGTTGACCCCTGCCCGGATCCTGCAGATCTGTCTGCTGTTCGGGTCTTCGTCGCTGCTGTCGTTCGGCGGCGGCAATGCCGTCATCCCGCAGATCCAGCTCAAGGCGGTGCACACCTACGGGTGGATCACCGCCGAGCAGTTCTCGCAGGCATTCGCCATCGCCCAGGCCGCTCCCGGCCCCAGCACGCTGCTGGTCAGCGCGATCGGCTATCAGGCCGGCGGCATACCGGGCGCGTTGCTGGCAACCGTGGCGATGATCCTGCCTGCCTGGATCCTGGTCTATGTCGCGGCCCGGTTCTGGCTCGGCGCGAAGCGGTCCCGCTGGCGCATCGCGATCGAGGAAGGACTGGCGCCGATCGCCATCGGGTTGATCCTGGCCAGCGCCATCGTGATCGCCCGCAGTACCGATCATGGCCTGATGCAATACGTGCTGACCGCGATCGCGACCGTGGTGTTCTGCGCGGTGAAGCTGAACCCGCTCTGGGTGATGGGCGCATGTGGCCTGGCCGGCTGGGCGCTCGCTTTGTAGCGGCGCTATTCCGCGAGAATGGTTTGCAGGGCTTCCCTGAGCGGTGCATCGGACACCACGACCAGGCCGGCGAACGGCGTGTTCATGTCCAGGATCACGAACAGCGCCAGCACGATCGCCACGACCGACAGGCCGATGATGAGGCTGCCGAGCAGGCTATGCTCGGTGATCAGGCCGAAGCAGCCATACACCACCATCAGCCACACGGTCAGCACGGCATAGAACGACAGGCTGGTCTGGCCCCGGGCCTCGTCACCGATCCGGTGACGCTCCTGTTGCAGTCGGGTGAGCTGCGTCAGCGCCTCGTCGCGCAGATGGCGCTCCAGGTTCGTCGCCGCAGGCAGTTCGAGCATGCCGGCCTCGATCCGGCTCAGCAGCCCGAACCGCTGCGTGGTGGCAGCACCCAGTCCGTGCGGGGTCTGAGCCACGACATCCTGCGTGTAGCGCACCAGCAGCGGATGCAGCGCCGCCGCTCCGGGACCATAGCTGTTCAATGTCTGATCGAGCGTGATGATCTGGATCGCGTAGGCCCGAACGTCGTCGCCGGTCGCATCGAAGGTTGTCTTGGCGTTGGTGATCAGCAGGCCGAGCACGATCGCGGCGAACGTCACCAGCATGTCGATGACCAGGTGCAGCATCTCGTGGGTCTTGGCGCCGCGATGGGCCTCCGGCAGCCGACGTTGCACCAGCGTGCCGATGACGAAGCTGCCGAACAGCAGCGGCAGCAGGATCGATGCATGGAGCAGGTCGGAAAGATCGCTCCAGGACATGTCGTTGGTCCGCAGCGCCGACCTCCCGGCCCATCGACGGGCCGGGAGGTTCGGGCTGGATTGCAGGCGTTACGGGGTCGCGGCGTGCGCCGGGTCGATTGCGGCAACCGGCGACGGTGCTGGCCGGCTGGCCTGGCCCTGCTCGCCGACCGGCTGCGATGCCGGACGTGCCTGATCGGTGATCATCTCGAGACGACCGGTGACCTGGCCGCCATCCTCGACCTGCAGGCGACGGCACTTGGCAGTGCCGATCAACCGGCCGCTGGCACGGATGGTAAGGTTGCCACGCGCGGTCAGCGTGCCGTCGACGGTTCCGGCGAGCTCGGCGTCCTCGACTTCGATTTCACCACGGAACACGCCGCCCGGTGCGACCGAGAGCTCCGTCGCATGGATCATGGTCGCCTCGACGGTGCCCTCGACCACCAGCCGCTCGGCGTCCTGGACCACGCCCTGGACGCTGATGCCGCGACCGACCACCAGGGTCCGACGCTCGGTCATGTCCTTCTTGGGGGCCGCGCCGGGAGCACCGGGAGGTGCGCCGGGGGTGCCGGGCAGAGGACCGCGGCTTGGAATGCCACCAGGCGGAAGGGCGCCTGCGGACGGGGGGCTGGGAGGCGTCGGAAACGGCGAACGACCCATCGATGAGGGCTCCTTGGACGGTGCTGGGTTCTGGGCGGAATTCTGGCCTGGTGTCTGGGCCGCCTGGCCCATCGACGAGGATGTCGGAAGTGCCGGCGCGCCTGGAACCCCAGGCGGACGCGGGCTCCCTGCATCCGGGGCGGCGGCCGCGGCGGCTTGCTGTGCCGGCTGGCCTGGTCGCGTGGCGGTCGCGGGACCCGGCGGGATCGCTGGGACCTCGCTGGCCTCTTCTGGTTTGCGTCGTCTGAACACCTGGATCCCCCGCTGCGCTCGATGTCTCGGTTCTGAACGGCACGGCCGTCCAGCGGGAGTCTCACACACACATCTACGAGAGCGCGAGACCGGCCTTCGCCTTACACGCTGGCCAGGGCGGCGGACAAGTGCGAAGGCAATGCTAAATCGCGATCGGGGCAGGCTGCATTGCCGCATGCGGCCTCCGATGCTAGCGGACGCACGATTGCCTGCTGGAGCACCTGACCGTGAGCTTGGCCAACATTACCCGGGATGCCCGGTTCGACCTGCTCGGCATCGGCAACGCCATCGTCGACGTGCTGGCTGCGGTGCCGGACGGCATGCCGCAGGCCGAAGGGATGGTCCCGGGCAGCATGACGCTGATCGTGGCTGCCCGTGCGGACGCACTTTATGCCCTTCTGGAGCAGCCCCAACAGACGGGCGGCGGCTCGGCCGCGAATACCTGCGTCGTGGCGTCGCTGCTCGGTGCCCGCACCGCCTATCTCGGCACGGTTGCCGAGGACGCGCTGGGTGCCGCGTTTGCCAGCGACCTGGTTTCGGCCGGCATCCACTACCCGACTGCCCCACTCGGTGCCGACCGGGCCGACGGACGCTCGACCGCCCGCTGCCTGATCCTGGTGACCCCGGACGGCCAGCGCACGATGAACACCTATCTCGGCGCCTGCACCGCGTTCGGACCGGACGATGTCGATGCCGATGCTGTCGGGGACGCCCGCATCACCTATCTCGAGGGCTACCTGTTCGACCCGCCGGCAGCCCAGGATGCCTTCAGGCGTGCTGCCACCATCGCCCACGAAGCCGGACGCACGGTGGCCTTGTCGCTGTCGGACCCGTTCTGCGTCGACCGGCACCGGCCGGCCTTCCTCGAACTGGCGGCCGGCCATGTGGACATCCTGTTCGCCAACGAGGACGAAATCATGTCGCTCTATCAGGCGGACAGCTTCGAGCAGGCGGCCGAGCGCGTGTCTCGGGACGTCGAGCTGGCCGTGCTGACCCGTTCCGAAAAAGGCAGCGTCGCGTTCCGGCACGGCGAGCGTACCGACATCGAGGCGGTGCCGACCAGCATTGTCGACAGCACCGGCGCCGGCGACGCCTATGCCGCGGGCTTCCTGGTCGGGCTGGCGGAAGGCAGGTCGATCGCCGAATGCGGGCGGATCGGCAGCATCGCCGCATCGGAGGTGATTTCGCATTTCGGGGCCCGTCCGTTGGCCGACCTGCGCGCGCTGGTGACCCGCCCTGCGTCGGGCTGAACCACCTATTTGCATTTTTGGCGTGCAAACAGTGCGTCGCAGCATTATCTAGCCGCCAGCATCACGGTTTCATCCGGCATCCAGTCGTGTCGGGACACCGATCCATCATTCTAGTCGGGCCGAAGCGGGCCCGCGCCGCTGCCACCATCCGGGTGGCGGCGTCGTTCGCGCATTTTCCGCGCCGCCAAGAGCCCACAGGTCAGACGCATGGAAATCCGCAACATCGCCATCATCGCGCACGTCGATCATGGCAAGACAACCCTCGTCGACCAGCTCCTGAGGCAGTCGGGCGCCTTCCGCGAAAATCAGGTGGTCGCCGAACGGGCGATGGATCGCAACGACCTGGAGCGTGAGCGCGGCATCACCATCCTGGCGAAGTGCACCAGCGTCGTCTGGAAGAACACCCGGATCAACATCATCGATACGCCCGGACACGCCGATTTCGGCGGCGAAGTCGAGCGCATCCTGAACATGGTGGATGGCGCGATCGTGCTGGTGGATGCCGCCGAAGGCGCGCTGCCGCAAACCAAGTTCGTGCTGACCAAGGCCCTTGCCCGCGGCATCAAGCCGATCGTGGTCGTCAACAAGGTCGACCGTCAGGACGCCCGTCCGGACGAGGTCCATAACGAGGTGTTCGACCTGTTCGCCGCCCTCGGCGCCACCGACGAGCAGCTCGACTTTCCG
This sequence comes from Janthinobacterium lividum, assembly GCA_050954785.1. Classification (GTDB taxonomy): domain Bacteria; phylum Pseudomonadota; class Alphaproteobacteria; order Acetobacterales; family Acetobacteraceae; genus Lichenicola. The sequence goes on from JBPBQO010000001.1 coordinate 181,341, forward strand.
ATGCTGTTCGCCTCCGGCCGTCAGGGCTGGGCCGATGTCGAGCTCGATGGTCCGAAGAAGGACCTGGCACCGCTCTACGATCTCGTGCTGAGCCACGTGAACCCGCCGGCCCTGAACAAGGACGCGCCGTTCGCGATGGTCGCTTCCATCCTCGAGGCCGACCCGTTCCTAGGTCGCGTGCTGACCGGCCGCATCGAGCAGGGCCGTGCCAGGCTGAACATGCCGGTCCGCGTGCTGCGTGCCGACGGCACCGTGGTCGAGACCGGACGCCTGACCAAGCTGCTGTCGTTCCGCGGCCTGGACCGTGTGGTGATCGAGGAGGCCGAAGCCGGCGACATCATCGCGGTTGCCGGCCTGTCCGATGCGACCATTCCGGAAACCATCGCGTCGCCCGAAGTCACCGCGGCCCTGCCGGCCATCCCGGTCGATCCGCCGACCCTGGCGATGACCTTTCGCCTGAACGACGGCCCGCTCGGCGGCCGTGAAGGCAAGAAGGTCACGTCGCGCCAGATCCGCGACCGTCTGTTCAAGGAAGTGGAGGGCAACGTCGCCATTCGCGTCTCCGAGAGCCCGGAGAGCGAGGCATTCGAGGTTGCCGGTCGTGGCGAGCTTCAGCTCGGCGTGCTGATCGAGCAGATGCGCCGCGAGGGTTTCGAGCTGACCATCGGCCGTCCCCGCGTTCTGACGCGTCAGAACGAAGAGACCGGCGAGCGCGAGGAGCCGTTCGAGGAAGTGCTGGTCGACGTGGACGAGGCCTTCTCCGGCGTCGTCGTCGAGAAGATGAGCATCCGCAAAGGCCAGATGCAGGACATGCGTCCGTCCGGCGGCGGCAAGGTGCGGCTGACCTTCCTGATCCCGTCGCGCGGCCTGATCGGCTATCACGGCGAGTTCCTGACCGACACGCGCGGCACCGGCATCATGAACCGGCTGTTCGCCGGTTATCAGCCCTGGGCCGGAACGATCGAGGGTCGCAGCAAGGGTTCGCTGATCAGCTCCGAGGACGGAGCGGCAGTGCAGTATGCGCTCTGGTATCTGCAGGAGCGCGGCCAGTTGTTCGTCGACCCGGGCGAGAAGGTTTATGTCGGCATGATCCTGGGCGAGCATTCCCGTGGGTCGGATCTCGAGATCAACCCGATCAAGGAAAAGAAGCTCACCAACATTCGCGCTGCCGGCAAGGACGATGCGATGCTGCTGACGCCGCCGCGCCGGATGAGCCTCGAGCAGGCGATCGCCTACATCGAGGATGACGAGCTGGTCGAGGTGACCCCGTCTGCGATTCGCATCCGCAAGCGTTACCTGGATCCGAACGAGCGCAAGCGCATGGAGCGTAAGGGCGACAGCGCCGCCTGACACAGTGCAAGCCCGTCCGGCGGTGGGTGTCCATCGCCGGACGGACTCGGTTTGTGATATTTCAATACGTTAAGCCATTTGTTCAACCGGTTTTCAGACATCTGCCACGAAGCTGACACGATTTGTTATGTGGTTGACGTCGGTTTGTGTTGTATTTCGGGCGACAGCGTAAGAAACTTATAAAGATTACCAAATTTTGACCCGCGACGCGCCTGGGGCGCCATGGTATGGACTCGGTGCGCAGCCGAACCCCTTCTGGGGTCGATGTTGCAGCAACGCCTGCCCCACACCGCGGAGACATCCATGACCTTCACGACCCGGTTCCTCGCTGCCCTGTCGACCGTTGCCCTGCTCGGCACCGCGGCTCCGGCATTCGCTCAGAGCACGACGGCGGCCCCGGCCACCACCGCTGCTCCGATGACTGCTCCCGCCGCCGCTGCTCCCGATGCAGCCGCACCTGCAATGGCCGCTCCGACCGCCGCGCCGTCCACCGACAGCACGATGGCCCCCAAGAAGACCACCAAGCACCACAAGAAGACGACCTCGAAGCACCACAAGAAGGCAGCTTCGACCGAGGCGGCACCGCAGTAATCTGCGAGCTGTTTTTTCTTCGCGTGACAGGGGCGTTGGGGTTGGCTTCGGCCGGCTCCGACGCCCCTGACCGCATTCAGCTCCCCTGATGCCTCCACCCGACTCGATCTTCGCGCCGATCGACAAGCGCCTGATCGGCCTGATCGGGGGTTTCGGCTTCGCCTCGGGCCTGCCGCTGTATTTGACGTTCTTCACGCTGCAGCAATGGTTGAGCGAGAGTCACATCTCGCTCCGGGCTATCGGCGCGGCAGCCCTGATCGGGCTGCCCTACCTTCTGAAATTTCTCTGGGCACCGCTGCTCGACCGGCGTCCCTTCGGATTGCTGCACCGTCTCGGTCGCCGTCGCGGCTGGATGCTGCCGATCCAGGCGCTGCTGACGCTCGCCATCATCGCGATGGCGAATTGCCAGCCAACCCACGGCCTGTTGCCGCTGGTTTGTTCCGCGATGTCGCTCGCCTTCTTTTCCGCCAGCCAGGACATCGTCATCGATGCATGGCGGATCGAGACCTTTCCCGTCCGGTTGCAGGCCGCGGCGCTCGGCGCCTACACCTGGGGCTACCGGATTGCCATGCTGTGCTCGGGCGCCGGCGCGATCTGGATCGCGGCGAAAGGCGGCTGGCATCTGGCCTTGCTGGTGATGGCCGCCCTCAGCCTGGTTGGTCCCGTGCTGGCACTGCTGGCACCCGAGCCGTTCCTTGCGCCGACGATCGCCACCGGGTCGGGCTGGCGCCATGCGCTGCAAACTCGTGTGGTCGCACCGTTTCGCGACCTGCTCGGCCGGCCCGGTGCCTGGATCGTGATCGCCTTCGTGCTGGTGTTCAATCTCGGTACCCAGCTCGCCGACACGATGGCCTATCCGCTTTATCACGCGCTCGGTTTCGCACCGACCTCGGTCGCTGCCGCCAACGGCATTCCCTCGCTCTGCGCGGCGCTGGCCGGTGCGGCTGCAAGCGGGCTGCTGGTCGCGCGCATCGGTCTCGGACGAGCGCTGATCCTGTGCGCCTGCGTGCAGATGTGCTCGATCCTGCTGTACGTAGCTCTGGTTCAGGCCGGACCGGTGTTCCCGATGCTGTTCGCAAAGGTAACGCTGGAGGGTTTCGCCGAGGTGTTGGCCGCGACCACGTTCGCCACCTACCTCTCCCGGCTCTGCTCGCTCGACTACACAGCGACGCAATACGCCCTGCTGTCGTCGCTCGCACCGGTGGCATGGCGCACGCTCGGCGGCACCACCGGCTTCCTGGCGCAAGGCCTCGGCTGGACCAGCTTCTACCTGCTGACCGTGGCCGCCTGCCTACCGGGTATCCTGATCATGCTGGTGCTGCTGCGACGCTTTCCCGGCGGACTGCCACCCAAGACGGCGTAGCCTTCCTATATGCAGCTGGAATTCAAGCCGCAGCAGGACGGGACAATGACAGCGACGCCGAACTTCAAACCTTCGACCGCACACGCCTTGCTCGGAGAAGCGTTCTTCGACCTGGTCGAGCCGGCGGTGTTCCCGAAACACATCCTGCGCTACCGCAATCAGGCACAGGCCACGCGGGTCGGGCTCGACACGCTCACCGATGCCGAGTGGGTGGATCATTTCGGCCGGTTCGAGCCATTGCCGGGGTCGTTTCCGCAGCCGCTGGCGCTGCGCTATCACGGCCACCAGTTCAAGCACTACAACCCCGAACTCGGCGACGGGCGCGGCTTCCTGTTCGGGCAGGCGCATGACCTGGTCGACGGCAGGCTGCTGGATTTCGGCACCAAGGGCAGCGGGCGCACGCCATGGTCGCGTGGCGGCGACGGCAAGCTCACCCTCAAGGGCGGTGTCCGCGAGGTGCTGGCCACATCCATGCTGGAGGCGCTCGGGGTCTATACTTCGAAGTCGTTCTCGCTGATCGAGACCGGCGAGGCGCTGACACGCGGCGACGAACCGTCGCCGACCCGGTCGGCGGTGCTGGTGCGCCTCAACCACTCGCATATCCGCATCGGCACCTTCCAGCGTCTGGCCTATCACCAGGATACCGACAGCATCCGCCGGCTGCTCGACTACACCATCCGGACCTACATGCCCGAGCTATGGCGCGAGGCGGAAGCCGACCGCGTGCTGGCGTTCCTCGGTGCGGTGACCACAAAGGTGGCCCGGCTCGGGGCGGAATGGATGCTGGCCGGCTTCGTGCACGGGGTGCTGAACACCGACAACATCAACGTCACCGGCGAGAGCTTCGATTACGGACCGTGGCGCTTCCTGCCGACCTATCAGCCGGAATTTACAGCGGCCTACTTCGATACCGGCAAGCTGTATGCATATGGGCGACAGCCCGACACGCTGCTGTGGAACCTGATCCGGCTTGCCGAGTGCCTGCTGCCGCTGTCCGATCAGGAGACGCTCGAGACCGTGCTGAAAGGTTTTGGCGGGCTGTTCTACGCCGAGCTTTCGATCGCGATGCTGCGTCGCCTCGGCCTCAAATCGCAGGGACCGGACCTGGATACCGCCTTGGTCCAGCAGGTCTGGCAGTTCCTGCGCGAAAGCCAGATGCCGTTCGAGCAGTTCTTTTTCGATTGGTATGGCGGCCCGCTCGCAGCCGGCCGTGCAGCGTCCGGTCCGTCCGCCGGCCTGTATGCCGAGGCTGGATTTGCCTCCCTGCGCGTTATGATTAACGGCTACGAGGCAGCGGCCGGACTGCGCCTCGACCATCCCTATTTTGCAGGGCATGTTCCGTGCACCATGCTGATCGATGAAGTCGAGGCGATCTGGGCACCGATCGGCGTCGATGACGATTGGACGCTGTTCCGGCAGAAGCTCGAGGCGATCGACCAGATGGCGGAGGCCTACAGCGTGTGACATCCGAACCACGGTCCGTGACAGGCTTCCGGGCGATCGTTGGGGGGCTGAGGCTGCCTGTGCTGGCGGCGCCGCTGTTCATCGTCTCGAACGAGTCGCTGGTGGTTGCGCAGTGCCGTGCCGGGATCATCGGCGCGTTCCCGGCTTTGAACGCCCGCGGCGGCCCGGATGCGTTGCATGACTGGCTGTCGCGGATCGAGGATGCGGTGCGCCGGCCGGATGGCGAGGTCGCGCCCTTCGCGGTCAATCAGATCGTGCACCGGTCCAACACCCGGCTGTCGGCGGATGTGGAAACCTGCATGCGCCATCGCGTGCCGATCGTGATCACCTCACTCGGTGCGCAGCCGGATGTGAACGACGCGGTGCATACCTATGGTGGGCTGGTCCTGCACGACGTGACCAACCAGGTGCACGCCCGCAAGGCGATCGAGAAGGGTGCGGACGGGCTCGTGCTGGTCGCCGCCGGTGCCGGCGGACATGCCGGAACCCAGTCCCCGTTTGCGCTGCTGGCCGAAACCCGCGCCTGGTTCGACGGCCCGATCGTGCTGTCCGGCGCGATCGCCACCGGCCGCGCGGTCCTGGCGGCGCGGGCCATGGGCGCGGATCTCGCCTATATCGGGTCTGCCTTCATCGCCAGCGAGGAGGCGAACGCAGCGCCCGAGTACAAGCAGATGCTGCTGGAGTCCGGAGCGGGGGACATCGTCTATTCTAACCTGTTCACTGGCGTGCACGGCAATTACCTGCGCGGCTCGATCACCCGCGCCGGTCTCGATCCGGATGCGCTGGAGACTGCCGCGCCCGGGCAGCTCAGCCTGGAAAACGGCACCAAGGCCTGGCGCGACGTCTGGGGGTGCGGCCAGGGGATCGGTGCGATCGACGCCGTGCATCCTGTCGCCGATATCGTCGAGCGGCTCTTGATCGAATATGCCCGGGCCCGTACGGAGCTATGCCGCGATCGGGACATTCGGGCGTGACCGAGATGATCGAGACCGTCACGCAGACTGGCATTTGCCGGATTATCCTGAACCGGCCGGAGAAAAAGAACGCGCTCACGTCAGCGATGTATGATCGCTTGGGCATGCTTCTGCGCTCGGCGGATGCCGAGGATGCGGTCCGCGTCGTGCAGATCGAGAGTTCGGGCGCCGATTTCTGTGCAGGCAACGATATCGCCGACTTCCTGATGCAGAGCCGGCAGGACGCTGCAACGAGCGAGCAGCCCGCGGGCTTGCGGTTCCTCGACACGCTGATCGGCTTCGGCAAGCCGATCGTGGCTGCGGTCGGTGGCGTTGCGATCGGCATCGGCACGACCATGCTGCTGCATTGCGATATCGTCGTCGCATCCGAGGATGCAATGTTCGGGTTGCCGTTCGTGAAGCTCGGGCTGGTTCCGGAAGCCGCGTCCTCGTTGCTCCTGCCGCAGTTGATGGGGTATCGACGCGCGGCCGAACTACTGCTGCTGGGAGACAATTTCAATGCAAGCACGGCCTACGAGCTACGATTGGTAAATCGGGTCGTGCCGGTGGACGAGCTCCATGTAATTACTGGAGATTATGCGGCTCGGCTGGCGGCGCGTCCGCCGGAAGCGCTTCGTCTCAGCCGGCAGTTGCTGCGCGGCGACCTCGCTGCAGTCCGCGCCGCGAAGAACCGGGAAGCTGCGATCTTCGTGCAGCGTCTGTCCAGCCCCGAGGCCGCCGCCAGCCTCAATGCTTTCCTGTCGCGCAGCCGTCCCGGCTGAACGATACGTCAACCAGAAGGAGATCCGGATGTCCGAGACTCAAGAAATCATTGAAATTATCAAGGAAAAACGAGAACTGCTGTCGACGCTCGGTCATCGGGTCCGGATCGACCTCAAGGATGCCGGCTCGATCCTGGTCGATGCGACCAAGCCGGACGTGGCGGTAACCGAGGCAGACGAGGACACCGAGGCGGACACCACCATCACGCTCTCTTCGGAAAACATGCAGAAGCTGCTGACCGGCAAGCTGAACGCGATGTGGGCCTACACGCTCGGCCAACTGAAGATCGAAGGCTCTCAGAGCGTGGCGCTGAAGCTGAGTTCGCTGCTGAAGGAACAGGAAGCGTCCTGACACAGGCACATTGTGACAAGATGGCTGATGGATCTGCTGGACCGCCCGATCTGGAATGCCCTGACGACCCGGCACCAGCACTTCGCGGAGGGTGCGGGACTGGCCCGGCGCTATCCCTCGGATATTGCGCCGTTCGCCGGCATGCGTGATCTTTCGTTGGCCAGTCTGGTTGATTTGCAGAAGCTCATACAGCCCGGAAAGCCGGCAGGCCTGTTCACGGTCGACAAGATTGTCGTTCCGCCCGGTCTGGAGATCCTCCTGGAAAATACTCTCGAGCAGATGGTATGCACGGCCTCGATGGACGAGGTCGCCGGGCCTGTGCCTGTTGTACTGGAGCAGTCTGATCACGCGGCGATGTTCGGTCTTGCCGACATGGTAAAGCCAGGGCCGTTCAGCTTGCGCTCGCCAGAACTCGGCCGGTTCGTCGGTATCCGGGATGCAGGCAGATTGGTCGCGATGGCTGGTGAGCGTCTGTGCTTGGACGGGCTTACCGAGGTCAGTGCGGTCTGCACGCATCCCGACTATCGCGGCCGGGGATATGCCCGCGTTCTCTCGGTAGCGGTCTCACGGACTATAGCCAGCCAGGGCAGTATTCCGTTTCTTCATGCTTTCTCCGACAATCTTGCCGCGATCAGGCTGTATCGGAGGCTCGGTTTCGTGATCCGGAGACAGATGCATGTCGTTCTTCTGGGCCAGGAAACCTCGGGAACCGCACGGTGATGCAGATCGCCCGGATCGTCGGTGGATCATGCATCCGCGATGATAAAATCAGCCTGCCTTCTGGAGTTCGGCTGCGAGTTCCGGGACTGCGGTGAACAGGTCGGCGACCAGGCCGTAATCGGCGACCTGGAAGATCGGTGCGTCCGCGTCCTTGTTGATGGCGACGATGACCTTGCTGTCCTTCATGCCGGCGAGGTGCTGGATCGCGCCGGAGATGCCGATCGCGACATACAGGTCGGGTGCGACGATCTTGCCGGTCTGGCCGACCTGGTAGTCGTTCGGCACGTAGCCCGCATCGACCGCCGCGCGCGATGCGCCGATCGCGGCGCCGAGGCTGTCGGCGATCGGGTCGAGCAGCCTGAAGTTCTCACCGTTCTGCATGCCGCGGCCGCCGGAGATGACCACGCGCGCCGACGCGAGCTCCGGCCGCTCCGACTTCGACAGCTCGGCCGAGACGAACGTCGACACGGACGGGCTGTCCGGCGCCGACACGTCCTCGGTCGCGGCGTTGCCGCCT
>JBPBQO010000002.1:0-45728 GCA_050954785.1 Janthinobacterium lividum
GATATCGACCGCGTCCCAATAAAGCGGGCTGCGGAACTGCGGCCACAGCAGCAGCGTGTTCGGATAGGGCAGGTTCCAGTAGAAGAACCATGGCCGGCCCAGATGGATGATCGGGTAGATCGCGGCAGCGACTGCCGCGAGCACCGCGACGGTCTCGCTGATGCGGCTGATCGAGCTGCGCCATCCCTGGTTCAGCAACAGCAGAATAACCGATATCCCGAGCGAACCGGTGGCGAGGCCGATCCACCAGTCGTAGCCGACGATGTCGAGCGCCCAGGTGACCGGGATGTTGTTGCCCCAGATGCCGACGCCTTCATACAGCAGCCAGCCCACCGATATAACCAGAACGCCGATCAGTCCTAGCGATGCAAGCAGCGCCAGCCACCATGTCAGGCCGACACCGCCGAACGTCGCCTGCTCCACCTGCAAGCCTATGCTTTCGTAGGTTTCGTTCGATCCCAAAAACGGCGTGGCCTCGGGGGGCATGTCGTCGTTCATGATCAGGACTTGCCGTCGGTCGCGGGCTGGGTCGGCGGCGGCAACAGCCCGGCGAGGTAGGTGGTCCGCGGCTTGACCCCGAGTTCGCCGAGCAGGGCGTAGTTCCGGTCGTCATGACGCTGTGCCGTGACTTGCGCGGTCGGATCGTCCAGGTTGCCGAAACTGATCGCGCGCGTCGGGCACGATGTCTGGCAGGCGGTTTGTACTACACCATCGGCGATCGGCTGCCCGGACTTGTCGCTGTCGATCCGCGCCTCGGCAATCCGCTGCACGCAGTAGGTGCACTTCTCCATCACGCCGATCGCCCGGACGGTGACGTCGGGATTGCGCCCGGCCTGTATCGATGGCTGCGCGCCGGCGGAATAATCCAGGTAGTTGAAGTGCCGCACCTTGTAAGGGCAATAACCGGAGCAGGCGCGGGTGCCGACACAGCGATTATAGACCATCAGGTTCAGCCCCTCATGGTCGTGCAGCGTGGCCTCCACCGGGCAGCCGACCTCGCAGGGCGCGTCTTCGCAATGCATACAGGGCACCGGCTGGAACCGGGTGTCCGGCGCATCGAGATCGCCCTCGTAGTAGCGGTCAATCCGCAGCCAGTGCATCTCGCGCCCCTGCATCACCTGGTCCTTGCCGACCACGGCGATGTTGTTTTCGGACTGGCAGGCCACCACGCAGGCATTGCAGCCGATGCAACTGTCGAGGTCGATCACCATGCCCCATGCACGGCCGTCGCCCGGCTTCTCGACGCTCTCCGACGCATACAGCGTGGCCGGTTTCAGCGAGGCCTCGTCGTTCTGACGCGCGCCGGGCTGCTGCATCCGGACGAACTCGTGGCCCTCCATCGACGAATGGTCCTGCGTCGTCGCGATCTGCGCACGCCGGCCGGTTTTGTGCAGCGTCGCATCGTCGCGACCCCAGGGAGTGGCGCCGCGCTGCAACGCGTAGGCGTCGTAGCCGAGGTTGGTCGCCAGCATGTCGGCAGTGCGCCGACCGTAGCCCAGCGTCGCCGTCAGCGTGTTCTCGGCCTGTCCCGGCGTGATCCAGACCGGCGCCTCGACATGATGTCCGCCCGCCTCCAGCATCACCAGGTCGCCATTGCGAAGCCCTTCGCGTTGCGCCAGTCGCGGCGAGATCGCCACCACGTTTTCCCAGACGATCTTGGTCAGCGGCTTGGGCAGTTCCTGCAGCCAGGCATTGTTGGCGTTGGCGCTGGCACCTTCGCGAATGCTCGGATCGGGACGGAACAGCAGTTCGAGTCCGGCCGGTTCCGGCGCGGCAACCGGCGACGCGTTCGACTGGATCAGCGACACCGGCACCGGCGCGAAGGCGCTGTCGGCAACGAACCCCCGACGCAGCGACGAATGCCAGCGATCGTCGGCGGCGTCGCCCCATTGGCTTCCCCAATAGGCCTTCAGCAACGCCTGACCGCTGCGGGGCTCGGGGTCTGTCAGCAGCGACAGAATTTCCTGCGGCGACCGGCCTTCATAAAACGGTGCGATAGTCGGCTGCAGTAGGGATACGGTACCGTCGAAGGCGCGTGCATCGCCCCACGCTTCCAGCGGATGTGCAAGCGGCAAGTGCCAGTCACAAGATTCAGCAGTTTCGTCGGCATAATCGCCGGCATGGATCTTGAGTGGCACGCGGGCGAGGTGGGTTGCGAAATCGAGATCGGCCGGCATGTCGTAGAGCGGGTTGGTGCCGATCATCACCAGGGTCTGTACTTGGCCCGCCTGCATCGCGGCCAGCAACGACGCGACATCCTCGGCTGCCGCGACCGGGCTTTCCGTCTGCAATACGCTTATACCAAGATTGCCCAGCCGTGCATTGGCGCGATGGACAGCCGCATGTACCGAAGTAGGTTGCGACATGCCGACATGCACGATGCCCTGGCCGCGTGCGCCCTCAAGTGCGGCCATCGCCCGTTGCACCGCCGGCGACGCCGAGCCGGTCCAGTCCTGACCGGTGGCGAGGCAGTCGGCGAGGCTGGCGATCTCGCGCGCGGACATCGGTGCGTGATAATCCGCCTTGGCACTGGTCAGGCTCGGCGTCGGGCTGAACGAATGCAGCGTGAGCAGGGTCCCCGATTTGGCGGATGCGTGGCGTGCCTCGATCCAGTCGCGCGATGCGCCGACCTGTTGCGGACCCGCATCGAGAAAATCGCCGTCGAGCGCCACCACGACTCGTGCCTTGTCGAAACGCCAGCGTGTTTCCAGCGACCGGCCGAACGCCATCCGGCTGCCGTCGCGCAACGAGGCCCGCGAAATCGGCTCGTGGCTATGCCAGTGTAGTTCGGGAAGATCGGCGCGGAGTCGATTGATCTGTGCGGCCAACGACGGAGACGTGATGGGCCCGGTCAGCAGGCGCAATCCGTCGCCTTGCCGCGCCCGCGCAACGGCGATCGGAGCAAGCGTCATCGCCCGGAAGGTGTCCCAGTCGGTGGGCCGGCCGGACCGCAGTACGGCCTGCGACCGGAACGGATCGTAAAGCCCGAGGATCGAGGCCTGTCCCAGCACGTCGGTGCCGCCACGCGTCCAGGGATGGTCAGTGTTGCTTTCGATCTTGTGCGGCCGTCCATTGCGGGTGACGACATGCACGCCGTTCGCGAACCCGTCGGTCAGCGTCGCGGTGGCATACCGCGTGTTGGTGCTGGCAATGATATGCGGCGGGTCGCGGACGTAGGGGATTTCCTCGGTGCGGCCATCGCTGTCGCTGTCGTCGTCGCAGCCGGCGAGCCCGGCCAGTGCCAGAGAAGCAGCCATGACCCGGAAGAAGCGCCGGCGATCGATCGGACTCCCGAGCACCGATGAGCCCGGGCCTGCAACGTTGGCGACACCCGGATATTCCGCCTTCAGGAAACGCCGGAATGCGGGCGTGCCGGCCAGGTCTTCCAGGCTGCGCCAGGCGCTCGGGCCGCCGGCACTGTCGCGGGCCCGCAAGGCTGCGCGGAGTGCATCGATGTCGTCCGGATCGGCTGCCATGATCAGACGATCCCTTCCTGGCTGAGCTGTGTCATCGATGGCATATCGAGCAGTCGGTCAGTTGCGCTGCCGGCCTGATATGGTTCTGCATCACCAGCATCTTGCCGAGCACGGCCTGATCCGCCGCCGGCTTCCACGACATGTTCCACACCTCCGCCGCGGGCCGGATGAACTTTTCCGGATTGCGGTGGCAGGTGATGCAGAACTCCATCTTGAAGGCGTTGGCCCGGTAGGTCAGCTGCATCGTGTCCATCGCGCCATGACAACTCGAACAGCCGATGCCTTTGGTCACGTGGATCGAGTGGTTGTAATAGACGTATTCCGGCAACCGGTTGACGCGGGTCCAGTGCAATGGCTGGTTGTTGGCCAGGCTTTCACGAACCGGAGCCAGCATCTGCGACCCCGTCCAGATCTGTGAATGACACGTCATGCACGTCCAGGTCGGCGGAATTCCTGACGTTGCCGCAACCTCGACCGACGTATGGCAGTAGCGGCAATCGAGTCCGAGCTCACCGGAATGATGTTTGTGGCTGAACGGGACCGGCTGCTCGGGCGCAACCCCGACGCCATAGAAATAATCCGAACGCGAAACGCCGTTGACGATAGCGAGCCCACCAACGACGACGACGGCAAGAATGAGAAATACCAGCCGGAGGAGCGCATCGGCACCGGGTGCGAAAAGCTGTCGCATCGATCAGGAGCGACCCATGAACAGGCAGATTAACCGATCGGCTACCAACGATGCCAGCATCCTGTCGGTGCTCACGAGTACGCGAGGATAGAAGGACGTTTAAAGCTCACGTCACGCCTTACCGAACATGCCGACCGCGCAACGAAAAGAACGATATAACACGTCATGTTCCCTTCATATCCGCTGGGATGAAGCTCGCATGACTATTACTTAATGGCAAACGCCCCAGCGGGAAGATTTGCTTTCGTGTTCGACCAGGCAAACATGATCGGAATTTGGTGGTCACGTATAAGTGTTCTGCCAAATGCGCCGCAACCCAGGTCGTCGCGTTCCGTTATGCGCCGCCGCGGTTCAGCACGGGGCCGCACAGGCCCAGCGCCGTATTGATCAAGGCCAGATGACTGAGTGCCTGTGGAAAATTACCGGCCAGATGCTTGCCCGGTACATTATACTCTTCTGATAGCAATCCGACATCGTTGCGCAGTGCCAACACTCGCTCAAGCTGGGCCTTGGCCTCGTCGGTTCGACCCAGCAGGTTGAGGCAATCCGCCATCCAGAAGGAGCAGGCAAGAAAGGCACCTTCGTTGGGGCCGCTGCTCTTTGCCTTCATCCGGCGGATCAACCCGTCTTCGCTGAGTTCGCGCTGGATCGTCTCGATCGTCGCTTTCATGCGCGGGTCGTCTGCCGGCAGGAACCCGACCAGCGGCATCAGCAGCAGACTCGCGTCGATCTCCTGGCCTCCATAATGCTGGGTAAAGGTGCCGAGCCCCTCGTTCCAGCCCTCGCGGCAGACCTCGTCGTGAATGGTCTGGCGCAGAGCCGACAACCGGCGAACGAAAGAAGCGTCCTCGTCACCCGACGCCGACAGGCTTTCACCATACTGGCGCAGGAACCGGTCGATCCCGACCCATGCCATGGCCTTGGAGTAGGTATATTGCCGTAATTCCGCGCGGGACTCCCACACACCGGATCCTTCGGTGTTCCACACCTGCTCCAGGTGCTCCACGATCTTGCGTTCGGCCATAGCCTGCTGGTCCGACGGCGGCACGCCACCTTCATGGGCCAGGTTGAGACAGTCGAGCACTTCGCCGAACACGTCGATCTGGTGCTGGGTGGACGCCGCATTGCCGACCCGAACCGGGACAGCATATTTATAGCCAGGCAGGCTATCGACCGACCATTCGCTCAGGTGCCGGGCGCCGTCGATGCGGTACATGATCCGCATCCGTTCGGGAGATCCGGCGATCGCCCGCAACAGCCAATCGCGCCATTGTTCCGCCTCGTCCCGGTAGCCGGCATTGAGCAGCGCGCCGAGCGTGAAAGTGGAGTCACGCAGCCAGCAATACCGGTAGTCCCAATTCATCTTGCCGCCCGGTGCTTCCGGCAGCGATGTCGTAGGGGCCGCTACCAGGCCGCCGCTCGGCTGGTGGATCATTGCCTTCAGGGTAATGAGCGAGCGGCGCACCGCTTCGGGCCATTCCGTTTTGCCGTCATCGAAGCGGCCAGCCCACTCGCGCCAGAACGATTGGGTAGCGACGAGCGCCCGTTCGGCATCGATCGGCGACGGCACCGGCAAATGTGACGGGCTGTAGCTCAGCACGAAGGCGAGGCGGTGCCCTTCCTCCACGGTGAACTGCGCCTGGCTCACATGCTGCTGTACGCTGATCGCGACCGGAGCGTGCAGAACGACCAGATCCGGACCGACTTTCGCGACAAACCCATCGACTGTCTGCTCGCTCCAGGGCGGCAAGGCGCCATAGTCGAAGCGCAGCCGCAGTTCCATCCGGCTGGCTACCCGTCCGCGAAGTCCGACCACCAACCGCACCAGCGAAGACGTCGATCCATCCCGCATCGGCATGAAGTCGATCAGCCGGATCGCTCCGTCCGCTGTTTCCAGGTCGGTTTCCATGACCAGCGTATCGTGCTGGTAGCGCCTGCTGCTTGAAATCACTTTCCCGGCCGGCTCGAGCAACCAGCGCCCGTTCTCCGGCGTGCCGAGCAGGGCCGCGAAACACGCATCGTCGTCGAAGCGCGGCCAGCATAGCCAGTCGATCGAGCCCGCGCGGCTGACCAGCGCCGCGGTCTGGCCATCGCCGATCAGCGCGTAATCCTCGATGGGGTTGCTCATCAGACGTCCAGTCGCTTGGCGATCATGTGGATGCCGGCCACCAGCCCGATACCTGCGGCCGCCCAGAACGCGGCGCGGTGCCGATCGGTGAACATCTCCCAGCTGCCGGATTTCGACCTCTTGTCGAACCGGCCATGCGCGCCGTAGTCACCGGGCACCGGCTCATACAGGTTTGCCGGTGCGTCCGGACCGAGCGGCGTCTCGGTCAATTGTCCGCTGTAACCAGCCTTGGCCAGATAGCGATCGATCAGCCCGGCCGCGATCCGGTTGGCGAGGATCGCCTGCACCGTCGGATAACCGACCCAGATTTCCCGTCGCCTGTGCGTGGCTGCAAAGAATATCGCGCGTGCCGGAACCTCGGGCTGGTAGATCGGCGCCACCGGCTTGGCCTTGACGCCCATCTTGTTCATCGCCCAGTCGAACTGCGGCGTGTTGATTGCCGGCAGGTCGACCATGGTCAGATGCACGTCGACCTTGTCGTGGATGATCTCCGAACGCAGGCTGTCGGTGAACCCGCGTATGGCGAATTTCGCCCCGCAATAGATCGACTGCAGCGGCACCGAGCGATAGCCGAGCGCCGAGCCGACATTCACGATGGTGCCCCGGTTGCGCGTCCGCATGCGCGAAAGGGCTGCCATCGTGCCATGCACCTGGCCCAGGTAAGTCACCTTGGTGCCGCGCTCGAACTCGGCTGCGGTGAGTTTGCTGACGGGTGCGAACACCGTCGCCATCGCGATGTTCACCCACACGTCGATCGGCCCGAGTTCTTCCTCGACGCGTGTTGCCGCCGCCTCGACAGCGGCTGCATCGGCGACGTCGGTGGGGATCGGAAGAGCACGGATGCCATGGGCGCGAAGCTGGACGGCTGCCCGCTCGAGCCGGTCCTTGTCGCGGGACAGCAGGGCGACGTCGTAGCCCTGACGCGCGAATTCCTCGGCGGTCGCGCGCCCTACGCCGGCGCCGGCACCTGTAATGACTGCGATCATCGGCATGGTGCTTGATCCTCTTGGACGGAACAACGAAGACGGGACCAGCATGGTCGGGTTCGAGCCTTTCAAGACCGATCGGAAGGTTGAGTTCATCGACCGCACATCATGTATTTGCAGGGCAGGGCGGACGTCCGGCACGAGGCATGTTCGGAACGCATCCCGCGGGGCGGCGTAAGGAAGCGAGCCGGCGGCGCCACGCCATCCCTTATCGTTCCTGTCGGAGCACCAGAGCATGAGCATGAACGTCAGCGAGTTCGTCTGGCACAGGTTGCGCGAATGGGGCCTCGACCGGGTCTATGGTTATCCGGGCGACGGCGTCGGTGGTCTCGATCTGGCACTGGAGAAGGCGATCGCGGACGGCTTTGACTACGTGCAGGTCCGGCACGAGGAAATGGCCGCCTTCATGGCATCCGGACACGCAAAATTCACCGGCCAGGTCGGTCTCTGCTATGCGACCTCCGGTCCGGGAGCCACGCACCTGCTGACCGGGCTGTATGACGCCAAGATGGATCATGTGCCGGTCGTCGCCATTGTCGGGCAACAGGCCCGTACTGCGATCGGTGCCCATTACCAGCAGGAGATCGACCTGCAGAGCCTGTTCAAGGATGTGGCATCCGACTTTGTCGCGACGGCGATGGTTCCATCCCAGGTCAGGCACCTGATCGATCGCGCGGTGCGCATTGCCCAGACGAAGCGCTCGGTGACGTGCGTCATCATTCCGAACGATCTGCAGTTGCTCGACTATTCCGACCCACCCCTGGTGCACGGCACGACCCATACCGGCGTCGGCTACCCGGTCATTTCCAAGGTCCCGGAAATGCATGGCCTGAAAGCCGCCGCCGCGGTGCTGAACTCGGGCAGGAAGGTCGCGATGCTGGTCGGTGCCGGTGCACTCGAGGCGACCGACGAGGTGATCGCGGTCGCGGATGTGCTCGGGGCGGGTATCGCCAAGGCCCTGCTCGGCAAGGCGGCGGTTCCCGACGGGCTGCCGTTCGTCACCGGTTCGCTCGGCCTGCTCGGCACCAAGCCGAGCTGGACCATGATGCAGGAGTGCGACACCTTGCTGGTGGTCGGCTCGGCATTTCCCTACAGCGAGTTCCTACCGAAACCAGGCAGCGCGCGCGGCGTGCAGATCGACATCGACGGCGCCAACCTCAGCTTGCGCTACCCGATGGAAATCAATCTGGTCGGGGACAGCAAGGCAACGTTGCGAGCCTTGCTACCGCTGCTCGAACGCAAGACCGACCGCAGTTGGCAGCAGGGGATCGAAAAGGAAGTCGGCGAGTGGTGGGTGACGCTCGAGAAGCGGGCGATGCATTCCGCCACGCCGCTCAACCCCCAGCGCGTGTTCCACGAGCTATCGCCGCGTCTGCCCGAGAACGCGATCATCACCGCCGATAGCGGCTCGGTCGCCAACTGGTATGCCCGCGACCTGAAGATGCGTCGTGGCATGAAAGGGTCGCTGTCCGGCAGCCTCGCTTCACTCGGTGCCGGAACGCCCTATGCCGTGGCGGCAAAGATGGCGTTTCCCGAACGTACGGTCATTGCTTGCATGGGCGACGGCGCCATGCAGATGAATGGCATAAATGTCATGATCACCATTTCCAAATACTGGAGGAAATGGTCCAGCCCGCATCTGATCGTGCTGGTGCTGAACAACCAGGATCTCAATCAGGTCACCTGGGAGGAGCGCGTGCAGCTCGGTGCCGGCAAGACCGAGAGCACGCAATCGATCCCCGATTTCCCATATCATAAATACGCGGAACTGATCGGCCTCAAAGGGATCTACGTCGATGATCCGGACAAGGTCGGCGCGGCATGGGACGAGGCGCTGAATGCCGATCGGCCGGTCATCCTGGAAGCGCGAACCGATCCGAACGTGCCACCCTTGCCGCCGCACATCACGCTGAAGGACGCGAAGAACTTCCTGACGATGATGATGTCGGAGCCCGAGCTCGGCAGCGTCGTTAAGAACTCCGCCAAGGAAATCCTGTCGAGCGTGACCAGCTTCCTGCCCGGACACGGGTAGTTTCGCGACGGCGTAAGGTGAGTCAAATGGAGGAATTGTGTGAAACCTGGGCGCGGATCATAGCGCCGGGCTTACAGCCCGGCACCACCTTCAATAGAACTCATACCAAGCCGGATAAAGGCTGACCATCAAGGCCAAGGCTCTGCCCTGGACCCGCTCAAGGCATGCCTTGAGAATCAGATCGTTTAGACAACCGGTTTCCAAAGGCGAGCCTCTGGCAGGTTCCAACGGCAGAGCTCTTGGCCTTGCCAGATAGGTCAGGCTTTACGCCGGTTGGTATCATACCTCTCTATATCGTGCATGATTGTGCGATACGCTTTCAGCAGATTATGACAGATCAATGCATCGAGCGGGGGGATGGCTCAGAGCAGCCATCTCTCAAAATGTAGAATGCTGGACCTGCGTACAAGTCTGATCAGAGTTGAAGAGCTGAGAACTTTGTTGAACGGCCCGCCGGCAACTCGAATAGTGCTGCCCCCCTCAACGATCCGATAAAAACCTCAATCTCTGGCCAGCGCCAAACGAGGTTCGCGGCAGTCTGATGAACTGGGGTTTTCTGATATGCAGGAGCGAGTACGAAGCCACGGAGGCCGGCTCGGCGATATGCCTCTCTAAGCACTTTGCTACGCTGGATGCGTCCGTCGCCCGTCATTACCACCCAAACGTCGCCACTCGTGGAAAGCATGTTCATCCACACATCATCCGCTGCAGCTGGACCGCACGGAAGATCCTTGATGTGCTGAGCCGAGTGTTCAGTATTTCGCAGATACCCATCCAGGGTGCTCGCGAAGACAGGCGAGGTGCAGTGGTCGAAGAAGACCCTCACGCTGCCTTCTTTTGCTCCATGTAGTTCTGGAAGCGCACGGAGCGCTTTATGGCCCGAACCGGGACACACCAAGCGCGCGCTGCTTCCTCGGCAGAACCCTCGGCTTTTGCAGCGTTCGCCAGCACTACTGCTGGTATGGAAGTCTCGTGCTCGATTGGCTGGCCGAACGAACGGTGAGGGTCAACCAAGATCCCGGATTTTGATCCCGTAGGCCACCACATGCTCGGAAACGGCCCTTCAAATTCAACGTCTTTAAAAGTTCGTTCCACCACGGATGCAAATACGTGCTGTTTGGTAAACAGGTTGATGATCGTCGGTTCGCTGTCGGTCTCTTGTACCACCTGTAGGAACACGGCTCGCCCATCTGTTCTCAGCCACGTGGTCGATAATGGCCGCTCACCGACCATGTTGGTTGCCAAGGCGATCGCCCATCGCACTTTCTGCGCGCTCAGGCCGCGATCGATGAACTGGGAAGCTACTCGCGCCTCCATCAAGTCACGGAAGCTGAGGTAAATTTTCTCGTCGCCAATATCGACCTGGGGCTTCCATAGCGGCAGATACCATTGTCCGTGCGCCTTATGACCACGCAACCAGCGAATGAGGGTGGGGGGCGGCACATCGATCAGTCGGCCGGCCTCCGCGACGGTGTAGAGGCCAATCCCGACCAAACCGCTGCCATCAGCCATTTACGGCACTCCGTAGCTTCACACCTGGCGCATCGTCATTGGTAAATTCTACTCCGGCCATTTCCAGAGCAGTACGGATTGCCTCCACCGTGCGCAGCTGGGGTGATCCTTGGCCCTTCTCCAGCCTGTCCAGGGTTCGGACAGGAACCCCGCAGGTTTCAGACAAGCGATCGCGCGACCATCCAAGCAGGGCGCGTGCGGCCCTGACCTGAGCCGGGATAATCGCGGAAAACCCACCATTTACGCTTACTCTCATTTTTTGAGAATGGCAGGTTTCCCGCCGCCGCGGAAGTGGCAGCCGAACGGAATACTATGTGTAGTACCGCCCAGCCTAACCATTTGCCGGTTGGAAGGTCGGCGGGAATGGCCATGCTTACTCAGTCTGCCGTGGTACATGCCCGGTAGTGCCCGCCGGCGGATACCTACCTTCGCAACAAGTAGGATCAGACTTTGTCGGTAGCGATCGCCGCAGCGTGGAAGCTGCCATCAAGGCGCTGATAGCGTTCCTGATACCAGAGCGACGTCATCGTGCTCTACGCGTCGGCTTCCGACACACCAATGCGGCAGTTCCAGACGTCTTCGACGTCTTTTGCATGTATTGCGAGTTTCGGTCTCTGCAAAACTGGCCGTCGTCGAGAAATTGGTGTCCGCGGCGGGATTCGAACCCACGGCCCCAGGATTCATCCCACTTCGACTTTCGCCGCCGCCACCCGGTGGGGTGGCGTTCGTGGTCTGGACTGTCCCTTCACCCTAGGCCGGAACCCTTAGGTGCCGCCCGTCCAGTCTCTACACCTTCCCATCCTTTCGGATGGGCTTGGCTCGGGATTGGCACAGCGCATAGAGCGCCTCAGCTTTCCCCGACTTTGAGCGGATCCATCACGCGGTTTCCCATCGTGACGCCCAGTTGGTGACAAGGAATCCTGTGCTCTATCCGGCTGAGCTACGCGGACAACCAGCCCGCTTATAGGCCAACGCCCAAGCTGCGGGCAACATGCTCCGTCAATGTCGTGCGCCACGGCTGGCCTGGGCCTGGCCCACAACCACCGCCAGGTGCCGCTTGCACAGCACCAGGTCGGGCGCCCCGGTTTGCTTGCAGGCGAGCTCGAGCGCCTGGGTCTGCTCCGCCGCACGCAACAGCCCGGCAGCACTCCAGAGCGACAGCGCCTGGGCGAATGCCTGGGTCCGCTTGAAGAACACCGGTGGCCGCAAGCCCCGCATCGCGTCCTGCGC
The DNA here is from genome assembly GCA_050954785.1 of Janthinobacterium lividum. Lineage (GTDB taxonomy): Bacteria > Pseudomonadota > Alphaproteobacteria > Acetobacterales > Acetobacteraceae > Lichenicola. Next base: position 12,056 of record JBPBQO010000002.1, read on the forward strand.
GCCCTGGCCGGTTTCTTCCATGACCAGCCGCGCGAGCCGCAGCCGGTGCAGATGGCTCAACAGGGCACGCGCCACCGCGATCGGGCTCGACCCTTCGGCCAGCGTCCGCTCGATCGCCAGGTCGGCACCGGCGCGGTCGCCGGCGGTTGCGGCAAAGGCGGCATCGTCCAGCGAGGCGCCGGCAGCATCGCCAGTGCAGGCCATTGCGTCGTCCAGCGTGATGCGGCCTTCGCCGTCCCCGGCGCCACCTGCATACAGCACCAGCTTCTCGACCTCGCCACGGGTCGCGGCACGATCGGCGCCGAGCCGGGAACACAGCCAGACCAGCGCATCCGGATCGATCCGCACCTTGTGCGCGCCCAGCATCTGCGACACTTGCGCCTCCAGCGCCCGTCCTTCTTCCGGGTAGCAGGCGATCGATGCGCCGTCCGGCATCGCCTCGACCTGCGCGCGCAACTTGGATCGGGAGACCAGGCCGGGGCCTTCCAGCACCACCAGCGTGTCGCCCGGCTTCCCGAGCGCGCGCTTCAGGGGCGCCACCAGCGCGTCGGTGGCATCGCGAACCCACACCACGCGCCGCCCGCCGGTCAGCGACAGCGCGGTGACCTCCTCCTCCAGACGCTCGTGCGCATCGCGGGAGAGGGTGGCGAGACGGAACGGATCATCCAGGGTGCCCGCCGCCGCACGCACCGCATCGGCGGCACGTTCGCGGATCAGCCCGGTATCCTCGCCATGCAGCAGGATCGCCCGCAACGCGCCCGGCGCGCTCAGGAGCCGCCCGGCCTGCCTCGCATCGACCTTCATGCCGCTACCGGGACAACCCGATCACTGTACCGGATTGCCGCGTCCGATTGCGCTGGACGGCAAGCCATCCTCGGCCGGGGCCGTGAGCGGCGTATCGGTGGTGTCGCCCGGCACGTTGCTGGGGGTGAGGAAGGAGGCGGACGAGGCACGTTTCACAGCCGACACGGGCGGCCGATGGTTGGTGAACCAGGTGGCGAGCTGCAGGGTGATCGCGTCGGCCAGATTGTTGGCGACCCGCTGCTGGGTGGTCTCGTTGGCGATGCTGGCAGCGAAATACTGCTCGTTGATGATGTTGTAGCCATCGACCGTGCGGACATCCCCGCTGGCGACCGAAGTGGTCGCAGGCAATACCGCCGACAGGCTCCAGTGTGCTCGGCCGACAACGCGGTTGCGCTCGGAGGTGTTGTCGCCGTGGATGCCGACCGATTCCGACGACGAGGAGAGGTTGACCGCGAGCACATAGCCCTGCGGTTCCGCCTCGCTGGTGCCGGCAAGCCGCTGCTGCAACGCCAGGCGAAGCTCCTGGCCGGAGCGTTCCGGAATGTTCTGCACGAAAATGTCCGGCAGCTTCGTGACGGCTGCCTCGTTGCCATCGCCATACAGCGGATGGAAACCGCAGGCGGACACTGCCAGAGGCAGCATCAGCAGGACGGCGAGCGGCGTGCGATTGATCATCCTGCAACCACGAAGTTGACGATCCGGTTGGGCACATGGATGCGCTTGACCACGCGCTTGCCTTGGAGCGAGCGCGCAACGTTTGGTTCCGCCTCGGCGGCGGCGATCACGACATCGCCGGCTTCGTCCGGCAGCGCCTCGATGGTGCCGCGCAGCTTGCCCATGATCTGCACGGCGATGGTCACGCGCCGGGCTGCCAGCAGGAGCGGGTCCGCGATCGGCCAGGCCTGCACGGCGGCAAGGGCTGCATCGGAGTCGAGCAGGGCCAGCAGCTCCTCGGCAAGATGCGGCATCATCGGCGCTACCAGCAGGCATAGCGTGCCGGCAGCCTCGCGGCGTGCCCAATCCAGGTCGGCGGTCGGCGTTGCCTGGGCGGCATCCGCGATCGCCGAGGCAAGCTCATGCAGGCGTGCCACGGCGACATTGAAGGTGAAGGCCTCCAGCGCGTCGGTCACCGTGGCGATGGTGCGGTGAGTGGCGCGGCGCAGCGTGTCCGCCGGTTCGCCGAAACTCTCCGGCACTGCCGATGGCCGTGTGCCCGCGGCGACCGCGCCGACCAGCCGGAACAGCCGCTGGGTGAAGCGGGCAGCTCCGGCAACGCCGGCCTCGGTCCATTCCATGTCGCGCTCGGGCGGGCTGTCGGACAGCACGAACCAACGTGCGGTATCGGCGCCGAACCGGTCGATGATCGCTTCGGGCGAGACGGTGTTGCGCTTGGACTTCGACATCTTCTCGACCCGGCCGACCTGCACGGTCGTGCCGGTATCGCGGCGCACGGCACCGGTACTGCGGCGGTCGATTTCTTCCGGATAGAGCCACGTGCCGTCCGGATCGCGGTAGCTCTCGTGGTTCACCATGCCTTGCGTGAACAGCCGTGCGAACGGCTCGTCCAGCCCGAGATGGCCGGTCGCGTGCATCGCCCGGGTGAAGAAACGCGCATACAGCAGATGCAGGATCGCGTGCTCGATGCCGCCGATATACTGGTCCACCGGCAGCCAGGCATCGGCTGCGGCGCGCACCGTCGGCGTGAGTGCCCGTGGCGAGGTAAAGCGCGCGAAATACCAGGAGCTGTCGACGAACGTGTCGCAGGTGTCGGTTTCGCGCGTGGCCGGCTCGCCGCAGCGCGGGCAATCCACATGCTTCCAGGTCGGATGATGGTCGAGCGCGTTGCCGGGGATCGAGAAATCGGGATCGTCGGGCAGCCGCACCGGCAACTGGTCGTCCGGCACCGGCACCGCGCCGCAACGCGTGCAATGAATGATCGGGATCGGGCAGCCCCAGTAGCGCTGGCGCGAGATGCCCCAGTCGCGCAGGCGCCAGTTCACCACCCCGCGGCCGACGCCCATCGCCTCCAGCCGCTCGATCGCCACCGTGCGGCCGGCATCCGTGGACAGCCCGTCCATGAAGCCCGAGTTGATCAGGGTGCCGGGTCCGTCATGGGTCGTGCGGCCGATCGAGAAGCCGGCTTCCTCCTCGCCAGGCGGGAGCACCACCACCGGCACCGGAAGGTCATAGAGGCGTGCGAAATCGAGATCGCGCTGGTCGCCGCAGGGACAGCCGAAGATCGCCCCGGTGCCGTATTCCATCAGTACGAAGTTGGCGATCCAGACCGGAAAGGTGGCATTCGGCATGAACGGATGGGCGACACGCAGGCCGGTATCGTGGCCGCGCTTGACCGCACTCTCGATCGACGCCTCGCTGGTGCCGAGGCTGCGGCATTCGGCGATAAAGGCGGCGGCCTTCGGGTCGGTCAGGGCGACATATGCCGCCAGCGGATGCTCCGGCGCGATCGCCAGGAACGACATGCCGAACAACGTGTCGGGGCGGGTGGTATAGACCTCGAGCCCATCCATATCGGAGTCGAGCCCGGCCGGCGGATGCGCCAGCGGGAAACGCACCCGGGCTCCCTCGCTGCGGCCGATCCAGTGCGCCTGCATCAGGCGTACCCGCTCCGGCCACTCGTCGAGCCCGTCGAGGGCCGCGAGCAGGTCCGGTGCGAACTCGGTGATGCGGAAGAACCACTGGCTGAGCCGCTTTTTTTCGACGACCGCGCCGGACCGCCAGCCTCGCCCGTCGACGACCTGCTCGTTGGCCAGCACCGTTTGGTCGACCGGATCCCAGTTGACCAGTGCGTCCCGGCGCTCGACCAGGCCGGCGGCTGCCATGTCCAGGAAAAGCTTCTGTTGCTGGCCGTAATAGTCCGGCAGGCAGGTGGCGATCTCGCGATCCCAGTTCAGCGACAGGCCAAGCCGCTTCAGGGTGTCGCGCATCGTCTCGATGTTGGCCAGCGTCCAGTCTGCCGGGTTGATGCCGCGCTCGCGGGCGGCATTCTCCGCCGGCAGGCCAAACGCGTCCCAGCCCATCGGATGCAGCACCGCATGGCCGCGCGCGCGCTTGTAGCGGGCCACCACGTCACCGAGCGTGTAGTTCCGGACGTGGCCCATATGGAGCTGGCCGCTCGGATACGGGAACATCTCGAGCACATAGTATTTGGGCCGGTCCGCGGGCGGGACATCCGGCACGTCGAAGCAGGCGCTGTCGTTCCAGGCGGTCTGCCAGCGCAGCTCGGCGTCGCGAAAATTGTAGCGTGTCTCGGTCTCGCCAGCCGGCCGCAGCTCGCTATCGCTCATGAAAATCGCCTGCCTGTCCCGATCGCCCGCCCTGATCGCCGAACTAGCCGGCGCCGGCGTCGGTACGCAACTGACGGGCCCGGGCCAGGATCTTGCTGGTGATGTCGGCCGCTGTGTTGGCGGCAACCGGAGCATCCACCCACTGACCGTCCTGCTGGATCTGGCGGAAGATTGACACCCGGATCGCGTCCGAACGAAGCTGCTTGCCCAGGATATAGGCATTGGCCTTGAAGCGCTCGCCTGTCGTCGTGGGCGGGCTGTACCAGTCGGTGATGATGATGCCGCCAGCCGGTTCGGCCGATGCGAACGGCATGAACGACAGCGTGTCGATCGCGCCGCGCCAGAGATAGGCGTTCACCCCGACCGCGGTCTGGTCGCCGGCGGTGGCGCTGCGATCCTCCCCCATCAGGTGGTTCTCATGCGTCGGTGTCGCCAGCGCAGCGGTATCGCCGGCCATCGCCTGACTATGGCCACCGGAACCATGGCACCCGGCAAGGCTGCCCAGGCAGATCAGCGCAAGCGCGGCAGGAGCGAACGCACGGAGAAACATCGAGCTGTAGTTCATGAAGCCTCTGGGGGGACCTGGATGAGGCCGGTCCCGCGTCGTGACGGGGAGCCATATGGGAAGGGTAGCTTATCTATCCTGCTCGCCGTGTCGCGCCAAGCGGTCCGACCGGCTCATCCGAAACCGACAGTGACAGACTGATGCCGGCCAGCCGGAGACCGTCCTCGAGACGCTGACGATGCTCGGCCACGCGCAAGCCCGCTCCCTGTACCACCGAGGCGATCCCGCCCGCCGGCAGCATGGTCTGCAGCCGGGTACGGATCCTGTCCGCCTCCGCCGCACGTCCCAGATGGCCAAGGGCTGCCAGATAGGGAACCAGGTTCGGAGCAAATCCGGGACGCAGTTCCACCAGCACCGCACCGACCCGGGCCGCATCCTCGAACCGGCCCTGCAGGAGCGGGATCATGATGCCGGGCTGGTCGAGCATGACCTCCATCGGATGGGTTGGAAACAGCGTCTTGTAGTGTTGGAAATTCTGGTCCGCTTCATCCAGCCGGCCCAGCCTGACCTGGGCGAACGCCATGGCGGCCCACCCGGCAGCAGCCGAAGGATGCAGCGCAAGCGCGCGTTCGAGCAGGATCAGCGCGGCTTCCGGCTCGTCATGCACTTCGCTTCTGATCAGGCCACTCATGGTCAGCCCGCCATTGATGGTCGGATCCCGTTCCAGCACCGCATTGGATTCGGTGTCGGCATGGGCCGCGATGATAGCCGGGTTGTCCCAGCGCTGCATGAAGCGGACAAGATAGGCCAGGCTCATGATCATGTGAGCCAGTGGATGGCTATTATCGAGCTCCATCGATTGGCGGAGCAGGGCGCAGGCGTGGTCGTTCTGGATACGATCGATCCGCAGGATGTAGGAGACCGCGCGCATGACGAGCCCGTTCGAGTCGAGCTCCGCGGCCGGACGGTGATGCAGGCGGCGGCTTTCCACCAGCATGATTTCCCAGGGCAACTGGGCCAGGACCCGGGTGGTGATCAGATCCTGTAGCGCGAGCACATTGTCTTCGGGCAAGTCGAAGCGTTGAGCCCAGATGATCTGCCCGTACTGGCGGATGTCGGTCAGGCGCAGGATGACCCGGATCCGGCCGCCGACACGCTGGAGTGTACCGTCCAGTATGTAGTCGAGGCCGAAGTTGCGCCGGAGCACGGCGTCGTCGCGGCCCTGGGCCAGGCTCTCCTGCAGTTCGCTGCCCTGCAGCAGCTTGACGCCGCCATAGCGGATCAGCCCGGCGACGAGATCCTCGGCAAGGCCTTGCGCCAGCGTGCTGAACGCGGCGCTGTCGTTCAGGTCGAGCAAAGGCAGGACGGCAACGAATGGCAGGCCATGCACGGCCGTGCGTCGCAGCCGGTTGAGACCCTCGCCAAATCGCGTGGGTTGCTGCCCGGTCAGTTCGAGCGGCGCTGCTCCACGGTGTGCCGATCCGTCCGGCTGATCGCTCAATGGCGGCGGCATGGACTCGGAGGTGGAGGCTGCCCCGTCCAAGCTCGACGCACCCGTGACCGACTGCGGCGACGCCGCCGCATCGTGCTGGATGCCTGCGCCATTGCCGCGCAGGAGTTCCGAAAGCAGCAGGCGTGTTTCCGGGCCGGGCTCGATGGCGTTGCGTGCAGCAAAGGCGCTGGCACACCGCTGAGCACTCTGGAACGCAAGGCTGGTCTCGCCCTGGGCAAGCAGGCCCTGGATCTGAGCGCGCCATGCACCTTCATGAAGGCCGTCCAGCAGCAGCAATTGGCGGGCAGCGGCAAGCGTACCTTGTGTGTCGCGCTGCCGGCGCAGCATGGTCTCGAACAGCCCGATCGCGTGCTCGCGCAAGCGGGTGCGTTCCTGGTCGAGCCACAGGTCGAGCGCCGGATCGGTGCCGGTCAGCTCATCGAGCAGAATGCCGTCGATCGGCGGCAAACTCTCGGCCTGGTTCGCGTTGGCGTTACGAATCCGTTCGGCGTCGACCGATGTCAGGGCCGGCTTGAGTGCGAGCGTATGGCGCTCGACGGTAATGATGTCTGTCCCGATCGGGGACAATGCCTCCAGCAGGCGATGAATTTCCTGGCGCAACGACGCCCTGGCCTGTTCCTCGGAGCGGCGGCTCCACAGGAGCTCGGCCAGCTTCGACCGCAGCACCGGTCGCCGTCCGGACAATGCCAGGATCGCCAACAGCCCGCGGGTCTTGCGACCGAGCGGCAGGACGCTCTCGTTGTTCAGCGTCGTGGCCTGCATTCGGCCGATCAACTGGAGCCGCAGCAGCACCGCGTCGGTTTTAGGAAGCCCAGGCCGCAGCGTATCCAACATCACCCCTGAGCCCATGCGCATAGTTCATTACGGATCATGGCAGAAACTCACTCAGACGTCATCGTTAGTGAACATCGTGGTCTTGCAGATGACGGCTGCGTCGCCGTTATGGGTCGGGAACCACACATTCCGACATCCAGTGCTCCACCATGACAGGCTGGGTGCGCAGGACCAACTCGCCGTTTCGAGGAGACTAGATGTCTATCAATCCCGACAGCCCGCTGTTCCAGCCGTTCCAGCTCGGCGCGTTGGCGCTCAGCAACCGGATCGTCATGGCACCGCTGACCCGCAGCCGCTCCAGCGACGATGGTATCCCGCCCGACTATGCCGCCGCTTATTACGCCCAGCGCGCCACCGCCGGCCTGATCGTTTCGGAAGCGACCAACATCTCGGCCCAGGCGCGCGGCTATGCACTCACGCCGGGCATCTGGACCGCAGCACAGGTTACTGCCTGGCAGCGCGTGACCCATGCCGTGCATTCTGCCGGCGGATTGATCGTGTTGCAGCTTTGGCACACCGGTCGGATTTCGCACCCGAGCCTGCAGCCGGGTGGCGCACTGCCCGTCGCTCCCTCGGCCGTCAAGCCGACTGGCCAGGCCTTCACCAACGAGGGCATGCAGGATCATGTAACGCCGCGCGCCCTGTCTACCGGCGAGACGCAGGCGATCGTCGAGGATTACCGCCACGCCGCGACCTGCGCGCGGGAGGCCGGCTTCGACGGCGTCGAGATCCATTCGGCCAATAACTACCTGCTGGAGCAGTTCCTGCGCGACAGCACCAACCTTCGCACCGACCAGTATGGCGGCTCGCTGGAAAACCGGCTGCGTTTTCCGCTCGAGGTCGCCCGCGTGGTTACCGACGTCTGGGGCGGCGGCGACCGAGTCGGCATTCGTATCTCGCCGACCACCACCATGCCCGGCGTGACCCCGCTCGACCGCGACGTCATGGCCACCTACGGCGCCTATCTCGATGCGTTGTCGGCGCTCAGGCTGGCCTATGTCCACACGATCGAGGGCGTGACCCAGCAGACCCGCGATCATCCGGCCGATGTCGATTTCGGCGCTCTCCGCACGCGGTTCTCCGGAGCCTGGATCGGCAACAACAACTACACCGTGGATCTGGCCGAGAAGGCAATCGCCGGGAACCTCGCGGATGCGTTCAGTTTCGGCCGCAACTTCATCGCCAACCCGGATCTGGTCGACCGGCTGCGCACGGGTGGACCGCTGGCGGAGTCACCGAAGGAATACTGGTACGGCGGCAACTCGGTCGGGTATTCCGATTGGCCCGGCATGGACGGGCAGATCCGGGTCGCTATTTAGAGCATCATCCGATCGTCTTGCTTTCTCGATCGAATAAAGATGCTCGCCAAAACAAAGACCTAGAGCTTTCTTCCGATCTGCTTCGATCGGAAAAAGCTCTAGACCTGACCGGAAGGCCGGGGCGGCGTCGCCCCGGCCGGAAGCTTCGGTTAGAACTTCCGGGGCGCCTCGTTCAGCTTCATGTCGCGCATGTCGGTGCCCTTCACCCCGTCTTCCAGGTCGTCGTCGTCGAGCGTGTCCATAGCGACCGTATGGTCGCCGCCATGCTCGGCAATCTCGCGCTCACGCGGGCCGGCAGTCCGATCGACATGATAGACATGATGCTGGCCGGCCTGCTTCGCCTGCGCCGCTGCAAGCGTTTTCGCCTGGTCCCAGGGTAGCGGCTCACCAGCTTCGGTCAGCAGGCGGCTGGTTTCCTCGGACTGGTTCTTGTGGATGACGATCAGCTCGATCATCGCCCGAATCGGGTCTTCCTCCTCGAACCTGCGCATCAACACGATGGCGGGGCCGTCGGGCAGCGGGTCATGCGGCTGCAATGTCCTGATCTCGGTCATGTCGTTCTCCTTGAGGGCACGACGCAAACGGCTGCTGGACAATGCGGTTCAGCCGCCTGGCGTGACCACCATGCAGGGAATGTTCTGCGCCTTGAGGGTGGCGCAGGCGCTTCCGGCATCGCCACGGGCAAGACCGGCCAGACGCGCACGATACAGCACGCCGTGGCCGAAGGGAGTGGTCTGCTGCACAATGCTCTGGGTGCCTGCAAGCCGGGTAAAATCCGCCTGCCGCGCCATGGTCGTGGCAAAGCGTGCCTGGTCGACCGTGTCGAACGCGCCCACCTGGATCGTCCAGCTTCCATAGGACGGCGGACGGGAAACAGGCGCCGATACCGGTATGACGGCAGTCGCGAACGTTGGCTTCGGCGCATAGAAACGTGCCGGGCGGGGGCTGCACGCCGCATCGTAGGCGGCATCGGGATCGCGAGCGCAGCCCGAACCGGAATACGACGGCGGTGCGTAGGCGATCGCCGACCGGACCGGCGCATACGATGCGACCTGAATCGGTGCGGCCGGCGCTGCCTGGCACGGCGCGTCGGGATCGTAGGCGGCGTCCGGATCGTGCCAGCAACCGGCCCGTCCTCCGGTACGGCGGCGACGGGTCGATACCCGATAGAATGCCAGTTGAACCGGCGCATAGCCGCTTGGGGTGTATCGGCCGGGTGTTCCACCGCTGGCATAAGCGGCCAGCGGTCCGCTCATGGCGAGTTCGGTACCGAGATTGGGTGCGATCGAAGCCACGTAGTCGATCGTCTCGTTAGGCAGCGAGCGTCCGCTCGACAGGTAATTGTCGAGCCGTTGCGGGCCGGCGTTGTAGGCTGCAAGAAACGCCGGAGCACCGTATTTCTGGTACATCTGCCGGATGTAGGCGGTTCCGGCCAGGATGTTGTCGTGCGGCTCGAATGGGTCGTTGCCGAGATTGTACTGGGCCTGCAGCTCTGCGTAGGTTGCCGGCATCAACTGCATCAGTCCCATGGCGCCGGCACCGGAGGTGATCGGCTGCCCATGCAGGTACTCGTGACCGCCGGACTCCTGGTGCATGACCGCCCGGATCCATTGTTGGGGAACGCTGAAGCGTCCCGATGCATCGCGGATGTAGGGCCGCCAGGGATCTTCCGGCGGCCCCGGCTCGGGATAGGTCATGCTGGCAGGTGAATAGCGGCTGAGCCGTGCCGAATTCCCACCGCATGCCGCCAGCAAGCACAGCAACGGCAGCAGCCACAAGATGCGCAGATCGCATCCCGGTCCGAAATCATCCTGCATCTGTGCGACGGCCATGATCCCGGCATCGTGGCGAACTGCCGGGTTCTAATCAACCAGTGCGTGCAGCCCTGCGGCGAATCCTGGCAGGCGCTTGCCGATCAGCCACAGCCACTTGCCGATCCAAAGCCGCGCCCTGGCCTTCCTATCAAAGCAGGCAGAGCGCCAGCAACTCGCGGCGCAGTGCCATCGGCAGTTCGTCCCCGGTGGCCGCATTCCCGGTCAGGTCGACCGGCGCGTCGGGTTCCGTCAGATAGCGCCAGCCCTGGAAAGCCCGGACCGTGCGCGGCACCACCGGGACGATCGACGCATGGAGCACGACGCCGGTGCAGGGTGTGCCGTCGTCGCGCTGGTCCTGGACGATGTCGTGGATTTCCTGCCGGCACAGGAGCATCCCAGCCGTGACCCAGTAGATCGAGCCGCCATCCAGCACCTCGGCGGCGCGGCGCGGGAAGCTGCGGGTGCGGAAGAAGGGCCGGCCGCCATGAGCGCCGGTCTCGCGCGAGCGCATGGCCTGGCGCTCGGCCAGTGCCTCCGGCGTAACGATGCCGACAGCCAGCTTGATCAGGTTCAGCGCCATGGAAAGGCCTCGGGCAGGAGCCGAGCTACCAGCCCAGACCCTCGTTGCGATAGGTCACGAAGAACACACCCGGCGTGCCGCGTCGGGCTTCCAGCATGTCGGTCATGCCGATGGTGCTGGTATCCACGTCGAGATGTGCGTCCGGACCACCCATGTCGGTGCGTACCCAGCCCGGATCAACCGCCAGGAAGGTGCGCTGGCTGTCGCGCCGGCGTGCCGCGACCGACCGGAGGAGCATGTCCAGCGCCGCCTTGCTGGCGCGATAGGTTTCGTAGCCTCCGGACTCGTTGAGGGAGATGCTGCCGAGGCCGGACGACATGACCGCGATCGTGCCACCAGGCAACGGCACCAGTGCCTCGAGCCGTTCCACCACACGCATCGGGCTCAGCGTGTTGGTGCGCAGGATATGGATGAACTCCTCGTCCGAAATCGCGCCGATCGTCTGCGCCGGATCGTGTGCCACACCGGCAATCACGAACAGCAGGTCGATCCGGATGCCGGCGAGCCGCTGGGCAAGGCTTTCGAGCTGTGCCGGCTGGTTGATATCGAGCGTCTCGATCGAGAGCCGGTCGCCCGCCTGGTCCGCGAGCGCCTGCAAGGCGGGAGAATGGTCGCGCACGGTCGCGATCACCCGCCAGCCGCGTGCGAGGTGCTGTTGCACCAGCCCGAGGCCAAGCCCGCGCGAGGTGCCGACGAGAAGGGCGGTCCGTCCTTCGCCACTGCCCGATGTTCCTTTACCCGCCATGAAAGCTCCCGTCAGTGTGTCGGATGGGACGGCGTGAACTGGGCGTCCCTCACGAAGCCGTCCACGAACCGTTTGGTATCGATGTCCTGCACGATCGTGACGGCGCGCAGGCCCATTCCCTTCGGTGCCAATGCGGCGGTCCAGACATGGGCATGGCCATAATTCACCCCATCGGTCAGGTCCACGTCCATGATCGCATCGACAGACTTCGTGATCAGGGAAGGATCGACCGCGACGGCTCCTGCCATTTCGTCCCAGAGCGGCAGGGGCGCGAAATATTGCTTGAGGTAGGTGGTGAGCGGTGTCTTGACCGCGGCGATCCGGTCCATCAGCGCCGGCGTCATCATCACGCCGTTCGAGACGTTGCCGAGCGAGACGATTTTCGGCCAGTCGGCGGTGAGCACGATGTGGGCCGCCTCCGGATCGAAGATGAAGTTGAAGTCGGAGGCGAAGTCGGCGTTGCCGGTCACCGCCATCATGTTGGTGTCGATCAGCGCGCCCATGAACACGAGCTGCTTCGCGGTGGCGGCAAAGGTCGGGTCGAGACGGATGGCGAGGGCGAGGTTGGTCATCGGCCCGGCTTCGACGATTGTCACCTGGTGCGGATGCGCGTGCACCTGGCGGATCAGGAACAGGGCCGCCGGCTCGGCGATGGTGTGGATATGGGGCGCGCCGGCCTTCAACGGACCGATCGGCGGCTCGACGGCCGGGATCTGGTCGATCGAACCGGTCTCTCCCCAGGCGCCCTTCCACTGGATCGGCCCGAACCGGTGTTCCCATTCGCGCATGCGGGCGACGCTATTGACCAGCGGGTAGACCGCGCCGTCCGCGACCGGCACGTCCGGCCGGCCGGCGATCTCGAGGAAGCGCAGGATGTGCGCGGCCTCGGCGTTTTCCCAGGCATCGCCGGTCGCGACGGTCAGGCCGAGCAGCGTGACGTTCGGGTTGGCGAGCAGCGGCAGCGCCGACTGCACGTCCGAGCCGCCAGGGCCCAGGAAGTCGTTATCCTCGATGACGTAGATCGGCGCCGCCGCATGCGCCGCCGGCATGGCGACGCCGGCCAGGAGTCCTGCCAGGACCCCCGCAAGGATTGGCAAGGGCATCGCACCACGAAGCCGCGAGCCGATCGCCCCGGTCATCAAACTCGTCCGAACCACCGATTATCCCCTAACGTACCAGCGCTCCGAGGAGCGCCTCCAGCCGAAGCCGTCCGGCCGAGGTCGCCACGAGGCAACCATCGTGCCACCGGAGATAATCCTCCTCGATCGCCGCCTCGAGGATCACCGGTTCAACCGCGTCGATCAATGTGGTGCCCGTGCGCGCGGCAAATCGCGCGGCATCGATCCCCTCCGACAGGCGCAGTCCCATCAGCAGCATTTCACGCGCGGGCTCGGGTGCGACCAGTCGGGTTTCGTCGGTGAGGCCGTGGCCCAGCCGTTCGACCCGGTCGGCCCACGGTTCCGGAGCGCGGTGCCGGCGTGTCGCATAGATGGCGGGCGACGTCCCGGGAGCCTCGCCTTCCGCGTTCGGCAGCGTGATGCGGCCGTGCGCGCCGGGGCCGATGCCGACGTAATCGGCATAGCGCCAGTAGGCGAGATTGTGCCGGCTTTCGGAACCGGGCCGGGCATAGTTCGAGACCTCGTAGGCGAGCAGCCCGTGGCGCGCGGCCACCTCGGCGGTCTCTTCGTACAGGGCGGCACCGAGTTCCTCGTCCGGCATCGCGATCAGCCCCTGCCGGTGCAAAGCCTCGAAGCGGGTGCCGGGCTCGATGGTGAGCTGGTAGAGCGACAGATGGTCCGAAGCCAGTGCCAGTGCGCGGTCGAGCTCGGCGCGCCAGGCGCCGACGGTCTGGCCGGGACGGGCATAGATCAGGTCGAACGAGATGCGCGGGAATATGGCCCGCGCGGTTTCCAGGGCCCCGACCGCCTGCGTGGCGGAGTGCTCGCGACCGAGCATCTGCAGCGCCTCGGCCTCCAGGCTCTGCACGCCGAGAGAGATGCGGTTCACTCCGGCCGCCCGGAAACCATGCAGCTTGCCGAGCTCGACGCTGGTCGGGTTGGCTTCGAGGGTGATTTCCATATCCGGCATCGGCTCGAACAGGCGGCAGGCATCGGCGATCAGGTCGGCGACCGTCTGCGGCTCCATCAGGCTCGGGGTACCGCCGCCGAAAAAGATCGAGGAGAGCGGTCGGCGCCCCAGCCGTGCGGCTTCGGTCGCAAGCTCGGTGCGCAGTGCGCGGGCGAACCGGGCCTGCGGGATGGCATCCCGGACATGGCTGTTGAAGTCGCAATACGGACACTTGGCCAGGCAGAAGGGCCAGTGGATGTAGAGGGCAAGACCCATTCCAGTCAGATGGCGACGCGGACGCCGAGCTCCACCACGCGATCGGACGGAATACGGAAGAATTCGATCGCCGGCACCGCATTGCGTGCCATCACCAGGAACAGCGACATCCGCCAGAGCGGCATCTTCGGGATCGCCGCCCGCACGAGAACCTCGCGGTTGACGAAGTAGGAGGCCTGCATCGGGTCGAACGCGACGCCGTGCGCGCGAAGCTCCTCCAGTGCGCGGGGCAGGTTCGGACTTTCCATGAAGCCGTATCGCAGCGTCACCCGGTGGATCCCCGGCGCCATCTCCTCGACCATCATGCGGCCTCCGGCATCGGCTTCCGGCTGGTCCAGGTTCTGGGCGGTGACGAACAGGATGCGCTCGTGCAGCACCTTGTTATGTTTGAGGTTGTGCAGCAGCGAGGCCGGCACGAAATCGGCGTTCGCGGTCAGGAAGATGGCGATGCCGGGCACGCGCAGGGTGCGCGATTGCGGCAGGCGCGCGAGGAAAGAGGCGAGCGGCAGGCTGTCCTGCTTCCAGCGCGCCAGGATCAGGCCGCGACCGGTTTTCCAGGTGGTCATCAGCGTGGCCAGCACGGTGCCGAGCATCAGCGGCACCCAGCCGCCTTGCGGGATCTTGAGCGCGTTGGCCGCGAAGAACACGCCGTCGATCACGAAAAAGGTGCCGAACGTGCCGAGAGCGGCAAACCTCGACCAACGATAGATCCGGCGGAACACCACCGTCGCCAGAACGCAGGTGCACATGAAGGTGCCGGTCACCGCGATGCCGTATGCAGACGCCAGCGAGTCCGAGGTCCGGAACGACAGCACCAGCACCAGCACGCCGACCAGCAGCGCCCAGTTCACCTGCGGCACATAGATCTGGCCTTCCTCATCGGCATTGGTATGCAGCACGCGCATCCGCGGGAAATAGCCGAGCTGCACCATCTGGCGGGCGATCGAGTAGGCGCCGGTGATCATCGCCTGGCTGGCGATGACGGTGGCCATGGTGGCAAGAAGTACCATCGGCAGGCGCAGCCAATGCGGGCATAGCAGGAAGAACGGGTTCGCCATCGCGCCCGGATGTTCGATGATCAGCGCGCCCTGGCCGAGATAGTTGAGCGCCAACGCGGGCAGCACCAGCCCGAGCCAGGCGACCCGGATCGGCTTGCGGCCGAAATGACCCATGTCGGCATAGAGCGCTTCGGCTCCGGTCACTGCCAGCACCACCGCGCCGAGGGCGACGAAGGCGAGCCAGCCATGGTTCCAGATGAAGATCGCGGCGTGATGCGGCAGCAGTGCCTGTAATACGAACGGAAAGCGGAACACCTGGATCGCGCCGAGAATGCCGATGCTGACGAACCAGAGCAGCATGATCGGGCCGAAGATGCGTCCGACGCTGCCGGTCCCGCGCCATTGCATGCTGAACAGCGCCACGATGACCACCACCGCGATCGGCAGCACGATCTCGGCGGCGCTGGGCATGCTGACCTCGAGCCCCTCGACCGCCGACAGCACGGAAATGGCGGGCGTGATGGTACCGTCGCCGAAGAACAGGCAGGCGCCGATGATGCCGACGAAACCCAGGATGCGCCGCAGTCCCGGTCCCGGCGAGACACGCTGCGCCAGCGCCATCAGCGCCAGGATGCCGCCCTCGCCGTTATTGTCGGCACGCATGACCAGCGTCACGTACTTGATGGTGACGATCAGGATCAGCGACCAGAAGATCAGGCTGAGGAGCCCGAGCACCTCCCACCGGGAAACCGCATGCGCATGGGGGCTGACGATTTGCAGCGTGGCTTTCAGCGCATAGAGCGGACTGGTGCCGATATCGCCGTAGACGACGCCCAGCACCGCCAGGAGCGAACCGATCGTGACGGCACGGTTGCGGGTCCCGCCATGACCGGTGCCGGGGGCGGGCTCCGTCAAACGGTTATGGATCCCGGCAGGGACGCCGCCAACGACAGCACCGAACTGGTCCGTACCAGACTGGGCCGCGCCAGAAGCTCCGGCGACATCACTCATCCAGCCACGCTCCGGAGCAGAGGCCCGTTCGATCCGGTGCCCGATGCAGCCCCATACGACCTAGTCCCGCAAAGACGCAAGCGGGCTCCCGGAGCCGGCCAGGATTGTATCGGGTGAGGCAAGTGATGCCGGGGCAGGCCGGCCGCCGAAGATCGCGGTCCCGATCCTGACCGAGGTCGCTCCCATCGCAATTGCCTGTTCGAAGTCGGTCGACATCCCCATCGAGCGCCGTTCCAATCCGTGCCGGTCCGCCATGGCCACGAGCCGGCGAAAGAACGGCGCCGGATCGACATCCGCCGGCGGGATCGCCATCAGCCCGGTAAGGGCGTGGCCGAAACGCCGGCAACATGCCTCGATGAAGCGATCCGCCTCATCCGGCGCAACACCGGCTTTCTGGGGTTCTTCGCCGATATTCACCTGGATCAGCAGCTCCGGCATCCTGCCGGCCTTCTGAGCGGCTTGCTCGATCGCGTCCGCCAGACGTGGGCGATCCAGCGTCTCGATCACGTCGGCGAGATGAACCGCATCCGCCACCTTGTTGGTCTGCAAGGGGCCGATCAGATGCAGCAGCGGGCCAGGCTCGCCATGCGCGGAGCGTGCGGCCCGCAGGTCCGGGAACTTGCCTTGAGCTTCCTGGACACGGTTCTCCCCAAACACGATCTGACCGAATGCCAGCGCAGCGGCTACCGCGGCGGCAGAATGGGTTTTGGAAACCGCCACCAGCGTCACGTTGGCAGGATCCCGACCGCTCTCCCGAGCCGCGTGCGCGATCCGGTCGCGAATACGGTCCAGTGCCGCGCCGATTTGTGTGTCCGGCAGGTCCAGGTCAACCGTGCCGACATCCGGGGCGAAAGGCATCATGACGTCTAGGCTCCCGCGTCGCATTGCCTCGGTCAAGACCGTCCGACCAGAAGCGTTCAACCCGCATCCAGTTCGATTGTCAGCTCCAGTGAACGGATACGCTCGTTGCGTTCGACCAGTTCACGCGTTGCCTGCATCTCGACGTCGGTGCCGGACGGATGACTGCCCACGGGGGGCCATCCGTCCGTGCTGCCGGTCACACGGGCGAGAACGGAGATTTCCGGAATCAACGCCTGTCTCGCGTATGGCGTCCCGGCATCGAACCAGAGCAGGCAGATCCGGTCCCATCCATCGAATGCGGTTTCAAGTGCGTTCAGCCAGGGTGGAGCCACAATCCCACCGCCGCCGTCACGCCAGTCATCCAGCAGACGCTGCGGATCGGCCAGCATCGCCTCGATTTCCGGCAGCAACAGTTCGGCCCGTTGGATGCAGCGATCGGCCGCCTCGGCGATCCGGCTCAATATTATGACGTCCGGGCCGTTGCGGCCATACTGTTCCTCGACCAGCGCCCGCCTGAACCGATGAACCAGCGACAGCAGCCGCCCCCAGCGGCCGGCGGCACCCGACGCGGGGATCGGCCCGGTACTGCGGCTGGACCCCGACACGATCGAGGCGAACTGCACCGAAAGCCATTCGATCGCATCCGCAAGCTGCGGCGCCTGCCAGCCGATCCGGCTGGCAAGCATGCCGAAGCCAGCCGGGTTCAGGCAGCTCGTTTCCTGCTTCGGCCCGCCGAAGCCGGAGCGACGCGCCAGGGTCAGCAGGAACAGCGCACGCAACCGGAGCGAACTGGTCGCGAGCCCGGCAAGCGCCTGTCGGGCAGTCTCAGCCGCGTGCTGTCCGGCATGACCGTCGAGTGCCACCAGGCGGGCTGCCTCACGGACGTCGGCGGGGCCGATCCTGTTGCGGCCCGAGAGGCGTCCCACCAGCAACGTGTCATGCAGGGTCGGTGCGGCGAAACCGGTCACCACGCTCCAGCCGGCCACATAGACGCCGCGCCCGCCGGACGGATTGGGCAGAATGAACTCCAGCTCGTGCTGGCTGGCGCGGACCCGCACGCCGCACAGCATTGGCGCGGTAAACGGAAGATAGACTCCCGGATCGAGCCCGTAGTCCGGCCGGCGCTGCGGCAATGCCGGCATGCCCCAGGGCGTTCCGATCGCGATGCTGCCCGGGCGCGGGATACCGGGTGGCGTCGTTCCGGCTGGTTCCCGATCCTGCCATATGGAGTCATGCCCGGCATGAGCCGACCGGACCGGTCGGGGCATCCAGAGCATCGACTGGTGAGCTGCCATGAGTTCCCGCTTCCTGCCGGTTCTTTGGTAATGATGCAGCCTGCTTCCTAAACAAGCGATGAACCGGTCAGACGATGCCGAACGCCCGCGCCGCCTTGTCGCTGCCGACCAGCAACTCGGTCAGGCGCATCCGGTCGGCGATCGTGAACGAGGGACCAGGGCCGGCATATCGCGATGCCGCCTCCTGCAGCAGACGGTCATACTGCTCCCCGTCGCCGAGCCTGGAGGCCGCCTGCGCAAAACGGCGCAGATGGCGTGCCTCGGCTTCGAGCGCACCGATCCGAGCTGAGCCCATCAGTTCCGAGGTGCCTGTCGCGACGCCAGGTAACCGGGCCTGCAGGGTCTGCTCGAACACCATTTGGTTCGCCGTCGACAGAGTCTGGCGCAGGACGGACACACGTTTCTGCTCGGCCGGCGGACGATACTCCAGCCGCCCGAATGCCTCGACGCGGCGGATCAAAGCGAGCCTGACTTCCAGGCTGTTCGGATCGAGCAGATCGGGCGGCACCGGATCGTCGATTACTGTTTTCATCCGATCAAGCGTGTCGGACGCGGCTGTATCCAGCCCGGCATGCAGCGCAGCTGCGAACCGATTGCCGCGCGCGAGGGCAATGGCAGCGGCCGCCACGCGATCCGCTGCCGAAGCGTCCAGCAGGAGCGCCAGCATGATGCCCCAACCCAATGGCCCTGTCCGTGCCGCATCCGACAGCAACGCCGACATGGCCGGATCGGAGGTGGGGTCGGTTTGCAGCGGCAATGAACGGATCTCGACTGCTCGGCTCAGGACCAGCCTGATCACCGTGATCAGCGGCTTGACCAACGGGATAGTCAGGCCATGCGCCGACTGCCATGCCGCCGTGCCCCAACTCTCCGGAATGACGAATTCCGCCAGCCGCAGGGCTACGGCGTCCCAGATCGGCTGGCCCACCCGCGTCAGTGCGGCCTCGTCGGCCTCGTCGGCTGCAAGTGCGGCGACCATCGGCGCTCCATCGAAAACCAGGGCGGTGAGCGGCTTGATGATCGAGCGTGGAATGGCGAGGTCGCCCGGCTTCCAGCGTCCCGCGGGCACCAGCACCGAATCGAACGGCATGAACAGCAGGCGGACGCGGGTGATCTGTCGCGGCGGCCGCAGGTTGGCCAGCCGGTCGCGCACCGGTGCGAGCAGCAGGTCCGCCGTTCCCCGTTCGGGCAGCAGGTCGATCATGCGGGTGATCTCGAGAAGCTTCGGATTATCCGCATGCCGCAGCTCCTCCGATAGCGCCTGAAGGCTTCCGCCCCGGACGCTGCCAGACTGTTGCGCGCGATCAGCCATGCACGTCGTCCAATGCCAGCTCATCGGCCCTGATGCGTTCGTTCCGTTCGATCAGTCCGGCCGGCAGCGGACTCAGCCGCAATGGATCGGAATAGGCCGCGGCAGGCCTGGGCCGGGCCGCCGGGGCCTGCGCGGCACCGGGCGTTCCCTCGACGGCAACCATCGAGGCCACCCCTGCCAGGGAGGCCAGCCGGCCGAGCTCGCTGATCAGGCCGACACGGGCAGATACCGTTCGTGCGTCCAGCCAGAGCAGGCAGATCCGGTCCCACCCATCAAGACCGGCCTCGAGCGCCGATATAGGCGCGACAGCCGCCGCCGGGTTCTTTTGCCACCGATCGAGCAGCGCCGACGGATCGGCTAACGCGCCTGTCGCCACGCCGAGCATCGTTGCGGTATGGTCGAGGCACTGCTCGAGCCGGTTCAGTATCATCGTGATGCTGGCCAGTTGCCGTATCGAATGGTGCGTTTGTTCCTCCTTCAGCGACACGCGCAGGCTCTGCAACAGAGCAAGCAGCCGCCGGATGCGCCCGCTTCCAGAGTCGCCGACGCCGACCGCGATAGGGACGAAGGCGGTCGAAAGCTGTTCCAGCGCACTCGACAGCACCAACGGGTCCCATCCGAGCCGCTGCGCCAGGATCGAAAATCCGTCGGTCGCCTGCCCTGGCACCAGTCCGGCCGGCCCGGTCGGAATCACCGATTGTTCATAGGCTGGGATGTCGCTGCGGCGGACCAGCGACATCAGCAAATTCGCCCACAGCCGCAGCGCCTCCGTATCGACGGCGACCTTCGCCCGGATTGCCGCATCTGCCGCGGCGCGGCCGGCATATCCTTCGGCGGCGACGGCAAGGGCGGCGGTCCGGACCAGGGCCGGCGTCAGGATCGGCAATCCGCCCAGGCGCCTGGCCAGAATCGTGTCGTGCAGGGTCGGTGCCGCGAAGTCGCTCACCATGCTCCACAGCGCCACATAGGCTCCGCGGCCGCCGGACGGGTTCGGCAGAATATAGTCGATAGTGCGATCGCGCACGCGGCCTCGTGCGCCACTCAGCAACGGTGCGGTGAATGGCAGGTGCACACCCGGTACGATCGGCACCGGCTTTTTGCCGGCAGGCCAGGTCCCGGTCATGCGTTGCTCACCCTAATTATCCATTGCTGCTCATGTCGGGGTGGCCCTGGTCCGCCAGCCGACCACGTGCCATCTGTCCCGCCGGCATATTATAATGGACGCATGAACAACCGATTAAGCGATGCCGGCTCCCTCAAGGCCGGTTCCGATCCCACCCGGACGATCGCGTTCGACGTGCTGGTCGCCGTCACCGAACGACGGCGCACGATCGAGGAAGCGCTCGATCACGCCGATCCGTCCCGCCCTTCGGGGACCGGCAATGCCAAGGGGCCGGGAACCAGCAAAGCCCAGGTGCCGCCGCGCGACCGTGCGGCGGCACATCGGCTGGCGGCGACCGTGCTGCGTCGCATGGGCACGCTCGAGGCGGTGCTGGAGCCGTTCCTGACAAAGGCGCCGCCGTCCCGCGTCAAGCTGGCGTTGATGATGGGCGCGGCCCAGTTGCTGTTCCTCGAAACGCCGCCGCATGCCGCGGTCGGCACGGTGGTGTCGCTGATGCGCGAGCGGGGCCTGGCGCCCTTTACCGGCCTGGTGAACGCGGTCCTGCGTAAGGTCGCCGGCGCCGGCGTGGCGGCGCTCGACGCGCTCGACGGGCCGCGGCTGGACGTGCCCGCCTGGCTCTGGTCGTCCTGGGGCGGGCTAGCGCGTCCGATTGCCGAGGGCCTGGCGCGCGAGGCGCCGCTCGACCTCACTTTACGGCCGGGCGGTGCGGCACCGGAAGGCGGGGTGCTGCTGCCGACCGGCTCGGTCCGGTTGCCCGCCGGCACCCGCGTGGCCGAGCTCGAAGGCTACGACGAGGGCGGTTTCTGGGTCCAGGACGCAGCCGCTGCCATCCCGGCGCGGTTGCTCGCGGCGCAGGTCGGCGAACGCATCGCCGATCTGTGCGCAGCTCCCGGCGGCAAGACGGCTCAGCTCGCATCCGCCGGTGCGCGGGTATTCGCGGTCGAACGCGATGGTCAGCGCCTGCGTCGGCTGCGCCAGAACCTCGTCCGCCTGCAGCTCGAGGCCGACATCGTCGAAGCCGATGCCCTGGTCTGGACGCCGTCCGAGCTGCTCGATGCGATCCTGCTCGACGCGCCGTGCAGCGCTACCGGCACCGCCCGCCGCCATCCGGACGTGCTGCGCCTGAAGCGCCAGTCCGACATTGCCGGCCTGGTCGAGGGCCAGGACCGGTTGATCGAGGCAGCGTCGCGGATGCTGCGTCCGGGCGGGCGGCTGGTCTATGCGGTGTGCTCGCTGCAGCCGGAGGAAGGCGCCCAGCGCGCCGAGGCCGCCTACCGGTTCGGGCTCACGCCGGAGCCGTTCACGATGGAAGAATTGTCCGCATTGCCCGACGCTCGGACACAAGAAGGCTGGCTGCGCACCCATCCGGGCCTGTGGCCCGAGCTCGGCGGCATGGACGGTTTTTTTGCCGCCCGGTTCGTGCGGCGCTGATGCCGGAGTTCATGCGCTCTTGTGTCAGTCTCGCGACTTCCTGCTAAACACGGTCGCATGTCCGCTTCCTTTGTCGACCCAGCCTTTGCGTCCAGGCGCCTGATCATCGCTCCGAGCCTTCTGGCCGCCGATTTCGGCCGGGCGGCCGAAGAGGTGGCTGCAATCGAAGCGGCCGGTGCCGACTGGCTGCATCTCGACGTGATGGACGGACATTTCGTGCCGAACCTGTCGTTCGGGCCGCAGCTCATCAAGGCGCTGCGTCCGCGCAGCAAGCTGACCTTCGACGTCCACCTGATGATCGCGCCGGTCGACCCGTACCTGGCTGCCTTCGCCGAGGCCGGGGCCGACCATATCAGCCTGCATATCGAGGCCGGGCCGAACACCCATCGCTCATTGCAGGTGGTGAAGTCGCTCGGACTCAAGGCCGGCATCGCGTTGAACCCGGCCACGTCGGCCGAGGCGGTGGCCCCGGTGCTGGACATCGCCGACCTGATCCTGGTGATGACCGTCAATCCCGGCTTCGGCGGCCAGAGCTTCCTGCACAGCCAGCTCGCCAAGATCGTCCGGTTACGCGAACTGGTGGCCGAATCCGGCCGGGACATCCGGATCGTGATCGATGGCGGCGTCGATGTCACCACAGCGGCACAATGCATCGCCGCCGGCGCCGACACGCTGGTCGCCGGCACGTCGGTATTTGGGCAGAAAGATTATGCAGCGGCGATCGCGGCGCTGCGTGGAAACGGAAACCACCCCGATGTTGCCTAGATCCGGCTGGAGTCAGGCCGGGTCGGGAACAGGGGCAGGCAAGGCAGCACCCTGATGGTCGTACGCCGGATCGCTCGTGACGCGCGCCTTTCGCTGGCCCGGCTCCCCGGTCTTGGCGGCTCGCGGGTACCCGATGCGCCGACGGTCTCGATTCGTGATCTCTGGCCCGGCGATACCGGTCGCGGCGCCCGGCTGATGAAGGGCGAGCTGGTGTTTTCCGGCGCCGTCAGCCAGCTCCAGCCGAACCGCACCGTTGCCGCCACGGGCACGGCCAGCCAGTGGAACGACCTCCTCGTACCACCGCTGTTACGGGCCCACGCGCACGGGTTTTCCTGGTTGCGCGACCTGCGCGCGCTCGGTACCGATGCCGGCCGGCTCCGCGCGCGCGCCCTGGCTTCGGAATGGCTGGCGCGTCCACCGAACGATCCGATCGCTCGCGCGCCCTACGTGGTGGCATCCAGGGTCACTGCCTGGCTCACCCATTACGATTTCTTCGCCGCCTCGGCCGACGATGCCTTCCGCCAGCGGCTGATGACCCGGCTGATGGTCGATGCCCGCGCCCTGGCCGCCAATATCCCGACCTCGATCCATGACCATCGTGCGCTGACCTGCCTCAAGGGGCTGCTTGCCTGTGCGGTCGCGATGCCCGAGCAGGCCGGCTTCCTGACCCGGACCATGCGGCATATCGGGCCCGAGATCGGTCGCCAGATCCTGCCCGACGGCAGCCACGCCGAACGCAGTCCGGGTGCCCAATTCGCTGCCCTGCGCGAGCTCGCCGAAATGCGGGCGCTGATGCAGACCGGCCAGATCGCGCAGCCGCTGGCGCTGGCCGCGGCACTCGACCGCATGACCCCGGTGCTGCGCGCGTTGCGTCACGGCGATGGCGGCCTGGCCCTGTTCAACGGCAGCCACGAGGAGAATCCCGCCCAGATCGACCTCGTACTCTCTCAGGCGACACGGGGCCGGCTGGTTGCGGCCGACATGCCCGATAGCGGCTTCATTCGCATCCAGTCCGGACGCAGCCTGCTGCTGCTCGATGCGGGGCCGCCGCCGCCGCCGGGCTTCGACAGCGACGCCCATGCCGGAACCCTTTCGTTCGAGATGTCGGTCGGACGCGAGCGCCTGATCGTCAATTGCGGCGCCGGCGTGCTGCCTGCGTGGCGCGACGCATTGCGCGCCACGGCTGCCCATTCGACCCTCGTCGTGTCCGATACCAGTTCATCGGAATTCCGGTCGGGAACGGTGGTGCGGCGGCCGGCCAGCGTCGTTGTCGATCACCGGCAGGCGAACGGGGCGCATTGGCTCGACCTGAGCCAGGACGGCTACGTGCCGGGCTTCGGCGCGGTGCATCAGCGGCGCATCTATGTCGCCGATGGCGGCGAGGATGTGCGCGGCGAGGATATCGTGAGCGCCGACCATCCGGTGGCGTTCGCCTTGCGCTTCCACCTGCACCCGGCCGTCAAGCTGGTGCGCGAAGGCCAGGACGGTTCCGACGAGGACGGCGGTATTGTGCTGATGACCCTGCCGTCCGGCTCGGTATGGAAGCTGCGTGCCGATAGCGGCCGGTTGAGCATCGAGGAAAGCATCTATCTCGGCGGCGACAGTCCGCATCGCACGTCGCAGATCGTGATCGTGCCGCGCGCTCCTGTGGCCGCCAAGCCTGGTCCGGCACCTGCCGAGGCGGCAGCCGACCCGCCCGTTGCCGCACCGGACAACCTGGCGGCGACGGAACCCGACGGATCTGCCGAGACGGCGCCCGACGAGGAGAAAACCAGGCCGCAGACTATTCGCTGGGCGATCAGCCGCGTCGAGAGCTGAGCCGAGCCGACTGGTCCCAGCTACGCTGTGAAAATACTCGAGATCACCAACGTCGATTTCTCGCTGCGGCATTTCCTGCTGCCGGTGATGCGGGGCCTGCGTGCACGCGGCCACGAGGTGGTCGGCGTCTGTGCGGACGGGCCGCTGCTGGCAGATGTCCGCGCGGACGGCTTTCGTGTCGAGGCGTTGCCTATGGCTCGAAGCCTGTCGCCGGTCGCCCAGGCGCGTGCGTTCATGGCACTGGTCCGGCTGATCCGTGCCGAGAAGCCCGCTCTGGTGCATGCGCACATGCCGATCAGCGGCGTACTGGCCCGGTTCGCCGCCCGCCTGTGCGGGGTCGGGGTGATTGCCTATACGTGCCACGGCTTCCTGTTCAACCAGCCGGGCCGGTGGCCGCGCCGGGTCGTTGCCCTGGTGCTGGAGTGGCTCGCCGGTCGGGTGACCGACCGCTTTCTTACCGTCTCCGAAGAGGAAGCACGCGACGCTCGCCGGCTACGCATCCATTCGCGCGCCATCGCGATCGGCAATGGCCGCCCGCCCGCCCAGTTTCATCCCGATGCACAGGTGCGAACCCGTCTGCGCGCGGAAATGAGCGTGCCGGAGGCGACGATCGTGGTCATCGTCGTGTCCCGGCTCGTGCGCCACAAAGGCCACCCCGAGTTGCTGGCGGCGATGGAACAGGTGCCCGATGCCGAACTATGGGTGGTCGGAGACCGGTTGCCGTCGGATCACGGCGAGACCCTGGAAGCCGCCTTCACCGAAGCCGCGCGTCCCGACCGACTCGGCACCCGTCTGCGCCGGCTCGGCTATCGCACCGATATCGCGGACCTGCTGGCTGCTGCCGATATTTTCGCCCTGCCCAGCCATTTCGAGGGGCTACCGATGTCGGTGATCGAGGCGATGCTGTGTGGCCTGCCGGTTGTCGCCACCGACATTCGCGGTCCTCGCGAGCAGGTGGTGCCGGAGGAGACCGGCCTTCTGGTGCCGCCGATGTCGGTGGCGCCGTTATCGGCAGCGCTTCGCCGGCTCGTGTCGGATGCGCCGTTGCGCGCCCGCATGGGCGAAGCCGGGCGTCTCAGGGCCTGCACCCTCTATGACGAGACGCTGATCGTCGGCCGAACCCTGGATCTGCTTGGCGCCTGATACCAGGCCGCATGGTTCGACCTTCAAGACCAGGGCTCTGCCCTGGACCCGCTCAAGGCTCGCCTTGAGAATCCGATTACTTGAACAAGTGGTTTCCAAAGGCGAGCCTTTGGCGGGTTGCAAGGGCAGAGCCCTTGGTCTTGCCGGACAGGTCAGGCTCTACGCCGGTCGTCGTCAGGCCCACTCGCCACGGCGCATCACCGGCTGGTGGTCGCCGGACTGGGTGATCCCGTCCACGTCGATCTCGTTCGAGCCGATCATCCAGTCGATATGGATCAGGCTGCTGTTGGCCCCGCGCGCGGCCAAGGCATCGGCATCCTGGCCTTCCGTGTCGCTCAGGCACTTGGTGTAGGCCTGCCCGACCGCCAGGTGGCTGGCGGCGTTCTCGTCGAACAGCGTGTTCTGGAACAGCACGCCGCTCTGCGAGATCGGCGACGAGTGCGGCACCAGGGCCACTTCGCCGAGCCTGGACGCGCCCTCGTCGGTGCCGAGCACGCGGGTCAGCACGTTCTCGCCGCGCGACGCATGCGCCTCGACGATGCGGCCATCCTCGAACCGGACCATGATGTCCTCGATCAGCGTGCCCTGGTACGAGAGCGGCTTGGTGCTGCGCACGAACCCGTCGACGCGGGCGCGATGTGGGGTGGTGAACACCTCCTCGGTCGGGATGTTGGGGTTGCAGACGATGCCGTTCATCGCCGCCTCGGCGCCGCCGGCCCACAGATGTCCATCCGCCAGCCCGACCACCAGATCGGTACCGGGACCGCGGAAATGAAGCGCGGAGAAATTGCGCTCGTTCAGGCTGCGGCCACGGGTCGCCAGCGCCGCATTATGCGCGGCCCAGGCCGCCACCGGATCGTCGCCATCGGTGCGCGATGCGGCAAAGATCGCGGTCCACAGCTTGTCGACCGCAACCGCCTCGCTCTCGCCCGGGAATACGGTGCGGGCCCATGCCGGCGTGGCATAGGCGACGATATTCCAGTTGATGGCGAAGTTGGTGATCAGTTCCAGGGACGGGCGGTTGACACGCGAACTGGCACGGTTGGCGCGTGCCACCTTGTCCGCATCCTGGCCACCCAGCAGCGACGGGTTCTCACCGGTGATGGCCAGCCGTGCCGCATTGCCTCGGAACGCCTGTGCGGTTCCTTCCGCGAGCCAGCCGGCTGCGACATCGAACGCGTCGTCCGGCGCGAACCTGAAGCGGGCGAGCTTGCTCTCGTCGTCGCTATAGAAGGTGGTCACGAGCGAGGCGCCCGCGCGGTATGCATGTTCGGTGATGCGTCGCACCAGCGGCACCGCATCCAGTGGGGCGGTGATCACCAGCTCCTGGCCATGCGCGAGGTTCAGCCCGACCCGAACGGAAATCTCGGCCAGGCGATCGAGCTGTGCCGCATGGGCCGGGGGACCTGGATGCGTGGTTCCGACATGCGTGTCCATTGCTGATCTCCCGAGCGTCGTATGGTTCAATGTGAGACGCCCTCGCCTGGATCGCAACCGTGCACGCCGCCGCCGGCAGCCGTGGCACATAAAGCCGGATACCGACCGGGCGATGATCATGGATTACTGGTCCGAGCGGCGGCTGAACCACCACACTGAAGCGACGACCATGCTCTAAGGTGCCCGCGAGCGCGCCCGGCTGGCGAGGCGATGGGCGTGGGCTTGCAGGCCATGGGCCTGACCCTGTTGGGCGACCAGGTGCCAACCATGATCAACGTCACCAGCCTCGAAATCGGCGACTTATTCGGCGAGTGGCAGGTCGGATCTGGCGCATCGGCCCGATGGGCTGCAACTGCCGGCAGGACACGATGCCGACCATGCGGGCAGCGCTCGAGGCGGTTCTGCGTGGCGAAGGAGTCGGGGTGCCATCGGGCGAGGCTGTGGTAGCAGCACTCGCCCGATATGCGGTGGCCTGACTACTTCTTTTTGGCAGCCGGCTTGGCTGCGGCTTTCGGCGCGGCCTTGGCGGCTGCCGGCTTTGCGGCCTTCTTGTCGTCGCCACCGGCGTTGAGGGTGTCCTTCAACGACTTGGCGGCGCGGAAGCGGGCGACCTTGCTGGCGGCGATGGCGATGGCTTCGCCGGTCTGCGGATTGCGTCCCTGACGGGCTGCGCGAGCCGAGATGTCGAAGATGCCGAGGCCCGAATAGCGGACCTCTTCGCCTGCGTTCAATGACTCGCTGATGGCCTTAGCAACGGCTTCTACGGCCTGCGAAGCGCTTTCCTTGGACAGGTCGGCGTTCGAGGCAACCTTGGCCACGAGATCGGCGTGATTCACGAGATTTCCTCCGGTATGTGATGAGCAGCAACGTCCGGCGTGCGTAAGGTTTCGATGCCGAAGCGTCGATAGGCCATGCCGAGGCGATCGAGAATCAGCCCCAGCGCCGAAAAAGACAACACCCGCTGCCTCCTGGCTCGTCTGCGATGCGCAACAGAAACACGCCGACGATGGCGGTAATCGGGCGGATCGGTGTCGATGCGCAAGGCTTGCCGCCATGATCGGCATCCGGCATCACGCGACAATGAAGTCGCCAAGCGACCCTGGCGCTTGAAAATGCGAATTATATCAGTCAGGTAGACCATCGAGGCGGCTCGATCCGAGCTGGTTCTGCTCGAGGAACGACCAATGCCCCACGAGATCCTGACCTATGCCGCCGACGGGCTGACGATGCGCAGCCAGCTATTTTTCGAGCCAAGCGAATCGCCTCGTGCCGGCGTGCTGGTCTTTCCGGAGGCGTTCGGCCTGAGCCAGCATGCGATCGAGCGTGCCCGGCGTCTGTCCGAACTGGGTTATGTGGCACTGGCTTGCGACCTGCATGGCGAAGGTCTGCTGGTGGACGATCTCCAGGAGGCGATCGGCCTGCTGCAGCCGCTGTTCGCCGATCCATCGCGGACCCGGGCCCGGGCCGGCGCCGGCCTGGCCGCGCTGATCGAGCGTACCGAGGTCGATGCCGGCCGCGTGGCCTCGATCGGCTTCTGCTTCGGCGGCACCATGTCGCTCGAACTTGCCCGGTCGGGAGCCGACATCAAGGCGGTGGTCGGCTTCCATAGCGGCCTGGGGACGACGGCGCCGAAGTCCGATGCGAAGGCGATCCGGGCCCGCATCCTGGTGTGCATCGGTGCCGACGACCCGATGATCCCACCCGAGCAACGGGCCGAATTCGAGACCGAGATGCGTGACGCCGGTATCGACTGGCAGATGCATCTGTATGGCAACACCGTGCACAGCTTCACCAACCAGCAGGCCGCGGCCCGCGGCATGCCGGACGCGATCCGCTACAGCCCGGAATCCGATGCCCGGTCCTGGGCTTCGATGCAGGAGCTGTTTTCCGAAACCCTGGCCTGAAGCCGCGACCGGAAACTTTCAGAAGGCGGGTCGGCTGGATCGGATTTCCGACTCCCGACCCGGCACAGGGTAAGGCCGCTCCTGAAGTGCCGGGCTATCGGGAGCGGATAGAGCACCGTCATTGACCGCCTGTTTCTGTTGCAGCGCGAGGGACGTCACGTCTGTAATCCGGACCGTCCAGGTATTGACGTAGTCGTGCAATGCACTTCCGGACAGACCGAGCTGGATCGTTCGCACAGTCGGAACCACATCGAGTTTCCAGTCCCGCTCCGGGTCCCATTGAACTCGAACGCAGCTTTTCCGCACGGACTCGTTCCATTGTTCCGGCGTGGCATGCAGATCAGGATCGAAATGCGATAGAACCGCGTTTCGTATCAGCCAGTCGAACCCTTCGCGCGCAAGGTCGATGGCGAGTATCCTGGTCTGATCGTGCTTTTCGGCAAATCCGCTTCGATACATCATCCAGTTGAACGATGGCTTGATCCAGCTCATACGGGTCAGCCGGAATGGTTCGACAAATCGGCCTGCGGCTAAAGCACCGTCTGCTATCCCTTCGCCGAAAGCCTGATAGACCCGCACGGATTTTTCGTCATATCCCGCTCTGACTTCATACTTTTCTGTCATTGAAACATGTTATAGTTTCGATACGATGCGACTCATCGATGATTTATTCTCGGTGTTGCCGTTCGCATCACGCACGTCTGTCGACGTGGCGCGCCGCCCGGTCGCCGGCCCATTGCAGTGCCGAGACCAGGACGATCAGGATGGCCACGACGGCGATCATCACGTTGGTCTCGAACCGCTGGTAGCCGTAGCGAATGGCGAGATCGCCCAGCCCGCCCGCACCGATCGCACCCGCCATCGCCGACGCGCCGACCAGCGTCACCAGTGTCAGCGTGAAGCCCGAAATCAATCCGGGCAGCGCCTCCGGCAGCAGCACCTCGCGGATGACCGAGAGCCTGCTCCCGCCCATTGCCCGCACTGCCTCGACCAGGCCCTGGTCCACCTCGCGCAGCGAAACCTCGGCCACACGGGCGAAATATGGCGTCGCCGCCAGCGACAGCGGCACGATCGCCGCCTCGGTACCGATCGAGGTGCCGGCGATCAGCCGTGTAAACGGGATCAATGCCACCAGCAGCACGATGAACGGCAGCGAACGGACCGCATTCACCAGTCCGCCCAGCAGCCGGTTAAGGAGCGGCATCGGCCGCAGGCCATCGGATGCGGTCACCACCAGCAGGATCGCCAGCGGCAGACCGAGCAGCAGCGAGATCACCCCGGACGCCAGGGTCATTTCCAGTGTCTGCCAGAGCGCCAGCACGATCTGGTCAACCAGATAGGACGACATGGCCAAGCCTTCGCAACGAGGTTTCTGTCGTATCGGCGCCGAACCGGTGCAGCGCGGCTTCGGCCTCGCGGACCCGGTCCGAGGGCACGGCGAGGAACAACGCACCGATCGGCTCGCGTCCGATATGGGTTATCCCACCTTCCAGCAGCATCGCCTCGATCCCGGTTTCGGCCGCCAGCCTGGCGATCAGCGGCAGATGCGCCGTGTCGCCGCCGACCCCGAGTTCCAACACCGCATGGCTGCCGGCGACCGGCTCCGGCATCAGCCGATCCGCCAGGAAATCGGGCAACGACGGACGCTGGTCGCGCAGCAGGCTCCGGGTCGCCTCGTGCACGGCGTCGGTCTCGACATGAGCGAACAACTGCACCACCGGCACATCCTCGACCAGCCGGCCGGCATCGAGCACCAGCACCCGGTCCGCCACGGCCCTGACCACGCTCATCTCATGGGTGATCAGCATGATGGTCAGGCCGAGCCGGGTATTGATGTCGCGTAGCAGCGCCAGGATCGAATGCGTCGTTTCCGGATCGAGCGCCGAGGTCGCCTCGTCGCACAGCAGCAGCGCCGGGCTCGCGGCCAGTGCGCGGGCAATGCCGACACGCTGCTTCTGCCCGCCGGAAAGCTGCGCCGGATAATGCCCGGCCCGGTCCGGCAATCCGACCAGTTCCAGAAGCTCGGCGGTGCGGCGCGCGCGGTCGGCGCGCGTCCAGCCGGCGATCTTAAGCGGCAACGCGATATTCTGCGCCGCGGTCCGCGACGACAGCAGGTTGAAGTGCTGGAACACCAGCCCGATGCGCCCCCGCTGTGCCCGGAGTGCCGTTTCGTCGAGCTGCGCCAGGTCCTGGCCATCGAGCACGATCTTGCCCTCGTCCGGCCGTTCCAGCCCGGCCAGGCAGCGCAGCAGCGTCGACTTGCCGGCACCGGACCTGCCGATGACCCCGACGATCTCGCCATGGCCCACCGAGAACGATACGCCCGCGATCGCCGGATGGCCGCCGAACCGCCGCGTCACCCGCTCGAAGCGGATCAGGGCAGACGCATCATCCATGGAAGCGCTTCAGAACGACGGAAGGATGGCGCCCTTGAAATGAGACGCCAGGAAAGCGGCCATTTCGGGCGATTGATAGGCGGCCAGGAGCGTCTTCATGCCAGCCCGGTTCGTATCGCCGGTGCGCACCGCAATCATGTTGGCATACGGATTGTTTTCGCGCGGCTCGCGAATCAGCGCCGCAGCCGGATCGAGACCGGCGCTGACCGCATAGTTGGTGTTGATCGAGGCCATCGCCACGTCGTCGAGCGCCCGCGGTAATTGCGCCGCATCGAGCTCGATCAGCCGTACATGCTTGGCCGACCCGGTGACATCCGCCAGCGACGGCAGCAGGCCCCGTCCCGGCGCCAGCACGATCAGCCCGTGTGCCGCCAGCAGGTTCAGCGCCCGCCCCTGGTTGCTGGGGTCGTTCTGCACTGCGATCCGCGCGCCATCGGGCAGCGCGTCGAGCGTGTGGAGCTTTTTCGAATAGATCCCCATCGGCTCGACATAGGTCAGCCCGAGCGTGACGATATGGTAGCCGCGTGCCTGGATCTGCGAGTCGAGAAACGGCTTGTGCTCGAACGCATTGGCGTCGATGTCGCCGCTCGCCAGCGCCTCGTTCGGCAGGGCATAATCCTCGAACGTCACCAGCTCGAGCGTCAGACCATGCGCTGCCGCGATACCGCGCGCCGTGTCGGCGATTTCCTCTTCCGGCCCGGACATGATCCCGACGCGCAAGGTCAGCGGTGCAGCGGCGGCACGCGCATGCAGCGCCGGCACCGCCAGGGTGGCTGCAAGTCCGAGAAGAGTGCGTCGATGCATGCGGAGGGCCGCCTTCGTGATCTACGTCGGAATGCGCGTATATATGCGAATTACAGCGGCGCCAATGATCGCGGGGCAGCCTATCCGAAGGATGGTTGATAACGTCACATGCTTCGAACATGAAGCACGTCAGGGATTAGCGCCACGTCTGGCAGCAGGGAGAGAAGCACGATGGGCGTCGATACAACGGTCTATCGCGAGGCGATGTCGCGGCTCGGCGCCGCGGTGAACATCATCACGACCGGCGATGGAACCAGCCGGCATGGGCTGACCGCGTCGGCCGTCTGCTCGGTAACCGACGCTCCGCCCACCCTGCTGGTCTGCATCAATCGCAGCTCACGCTCGCGCACCGCCTTCATCGTCGGCGGCCCGATCTGCGTAAACACCCTGGCCCACGCCCAGCGCGATATCTCGGTCGCGTTCGCCGGCAAGCTGGAGATGGAGGAACGCTTCACCGAAGGCGTCTGGACCACACTGGTCACCGGCGCCCCGGTGCTCGAGCAGGCGCTGGTTTCGTTCGATTGCCTGGTCTCCAGCGTCGTCGAGGTCGGCACGCACAGCGTCATTTTCTGCCATGTCCAGGACATCCGCCTCGGCGACCCGGCAGCGGCCCTGGTCTACTTCGCGCGCGCCTATCACGGTCTTTCGCACGTCTGAATGCTGCTGTGCCGGCGATCGCCGTGGGCGTCTGCGCTTGGCCGGGTGCTCACCGCCGATAAGGCTGCTTCGCTCCGGTTCCCGATCGTCACGAGGGGGCGCTTCCGGAAGGCGAGCGCCGATGCGCCCGGCATAATCCGGTCGGTTCAACTCGTCGCGAGTAACAGCGATCGGCGCCGCCATGCCGAGCGCCATGAAGCGATGCAGACCACATCGGATCACGTATACCTCCCGGAATGACTGTTCGCATTCCGGAGGCGACCCATTGATCGATCGAGATACGGTTCGGCTGGAATGCGCGCGGATGTTGTCGGGCCATCGGCCGCAAACCGTACGCGATCGTCTCGCCGCACTCATGGCCTCGCCGCTGTCGGAACTGCCGCCCGACCTCTACGGCAAGGGAACGGCGATCGCCGCACTCGAGAGCGAGGTCGCCCGGCTGCTGGGCAAGCAATCCGCCGTCTTCATGATCAAAGGCGTGGTGGCCCAGCAGGCGGCGCTTCGGACCTGGGCGGACCGGTCCGGCCGGCGGACGGTCGCGTTGCATCCCAAGAGCCACATCGACCAGGACGAGCAAAACGCCTACGAGCGCCTGCACGGGCTGAAGGCAATCCGCCTGGGTGCAGACCATGCGCCATTCACCCTGGCCGAGTTGGAAGCGGTGGCGGAACGGCCCGGTGTCGTCACCGTCGAACTGCCGCTGCGTTCGGCGGGCTACAAGCTGCCCACATGGGACGAACTGGTCGGCATCTCCGACTGGTGCCGCGCGCGGGGAATTCCGCTGCATCTCGACGGCGCGCGGCTCTGGGAGGCACAGCCGTATTACGACCGGCCGCTCGCCGACATCGCAGCCGTGGGCGACTCCATCTATGTCTCCTTCTACAAAGGCCTCGGCGGTCTCGGCGGCGCGATCCTGGCCGGCCCCGACGATGTTATCGCCGAGGCACGGCTCTGGC
>JBPBQO010000003.1:0-42241 GCA_050954785.1 Janthinobacterium lividum
GCCGAGTGCCAGGCAGCCGATGAGGGCAAAGATCAGCACGCCGATCGGACGATCGCGCATGAACCAGTCTGGCCAGAGCCAGAACGGCAGGGTCCCGACCGTGTAGATCGGTCCGGTCCGATAGGCGTCCAGATGGGCGCCGTTCATCAGCACGAGGTCGCCCTGGATCTGCGGCAGGTCGATCTTGTTGTGCAGGGCCTGGACCAGACCGTCGAGGCCCTGGGGCGTGCCGGCCAGAAGCGCCACGACGGAGCGATGCGCTGCGAGCGGCGACTGTGCGCCGACCATTGCGCCGCCGTCGGACAGGGTGGTGTTCAGCCCGCTGATGCGCTGCTGGCGTGCCCCGGAGGCCCGATCGCTGAACAGATACCAGATCCCGTCGAGAGCGCTGCCGTGCGACATCGTCAGCCGCGCGTCGGCGGCCTGGTAGGGTGCATTCGACAGGAGCTGCGCCGCACTGCCGAGCTCACGCAGCGTGCTCATCACGATCAGGTCGCGATTGGCCACGGTATCGAGCTGGTCGGCGGTGACGACGGCGACACCGGTGGCTGGAAACCATGTGGTGGCGCCCATGAAGCCCATCAGGTCGAGAAAGGCGCTGAGCGTGACGGTGTTCGGGTGCGGCGGCAGCACGATCGCCGTTTCCGACAGGTCGGCGAGCCGTGTGTAGGGAAAGCCGGAGCCGGCAAAGAAGGCGAGGTTCGGCAGCGTGGTGAAATGGTAGGCACTGGTCAGGTCGAGCGTGGAGTTCTGATCGATCGCGGTGTGGATGTCGCCGGGGATCGCCACACAGTCGCCGCGATGCATCGGGCGCGCGTCGAAATAGAACTGCAACTGGTTCTGGCCGAACACCATCCATGGCGGAATCGAGGTGCCGCGATGCACGCTGCCGATATGGGTTCCCACCAGGCGCTGCAGCCACAGCAACGGCGCGGCCGGCGGCGCCAGCGAATAGCTGTGCAGGAACATGTTGTTGATGCCGACATCCAGCCGCGAGGCGGCGACATCCACGATCGGGCCATCCGGAGACCGATAGCCGATGTCCAGCCCATACGGGCGCGATCGCCAGGTGTAGAGGTCCGGGCTGGTCCGGAACGGCACCGACATGGTGCCCGGCACGTAGCCGGTGCCTTCGAGGTCGCTGGCGGCGACCAGTTCGCCGAACCGCACCTTGCGCGTGGTGGGCACGAAGGCCGGCGCGTCATAGGGCGACCGCACGCCGGTATCGACCGGCGAGACGGTGGCGGTGGAGTCGGCACCCAGCGTGTCGGTGGCGAGCGCCAGGCTGTCCGCGGCGGCCAGCACCTCGGCACCATTGCGGCCGGTCACCAGCAGGATGGTGCCGTTCGGATCGTTCGGGTTGGCGACTTCCGAAAGGGTCGGCCCATCGAGCGCGGCGTCGCCGGTGCCTGCCGGCAGGTCGTTACGCAGGCCGATGGCGATGGCGCTGCCCGTTTGCGGGAAATCGTTCGAGACCGGGAAGGCGACGCCGCGGAAATCGGCCAGGCGGCCGAACCACGAGGCGATGATGGCCGCCGCACGCAGGCTTTCGCCGGACGGGTTCTTCGGCATGACGATCGGGATGATCGCCTTCTGCCTCACGTTTGCGTCGAAAAACGGCAGCGGCAGGCGCGAGAGCTGGTGCTTCGGCGGGATCGGTACCGTGACGAGTGACAGGCGCGACCGGTCGGATACGGTCGACCAGAGCAGGCCGCTCAACGGGTCGTTGCAGGACTTGGTATATTGGCCGGCGAAGCGAAAATTGAGCCGGTTCTCGCCGCCGAAGAAGATCGGGTCGATCGGGAAGACGATCGGTCCGAATGCCGGATGCTCGGGATCCACGTGCAGGGTCCCGACATACTGCTCGTTCAGCGTGATGGTGACCGAGCTGGCCTCCGGGATCAGCGATGGCGACATCGCGCCGGACAGGATGAGCTGCGCGCTGGTGACGACCTGGTCGGCCGGTACGCCGAACTCCAGGCCCTGGATGGCGCTGGTACCGCGCATGGTCATCGGGCCGGTGGCGCCGAGCTCGCGCAGCGAAACGGCGGTGACGATGCTGTTGGCACCGGTGGCAGGCGGCTGGCTGTCCACCACTCCCGACGATGGCGAGCCTGGTGCCTGCGTGCCGGCACCGGCCGGGAGGAGGGCAGGACCGGCGGGCGTGGCGCCGACCGACGGCATCGGAGGATTGCTGGCATCGTCGGTGGCCGGTTTCGCAGGGGTCGGGCTCGGCCTGGCGGGTGTGGACTGCAAACCGGCTGCCGGAACCGGCGCGTCGAGGCGGACGGCCTGGGCGATGGCGGGCCGGGGATGCAGCGCTGCCACGAGCGCGAGCAATGCCACGCCGACCGTTGCGGCTGCGCGCGGACGCAACACCAGCGTCTGCTTGCCGAGACGATCGGTCGGCACCTGAACCGCCTTCTCCATCGCCACGATCTGCTGCGGCGTGAGTGCATGCCCGCGTGGCCGGAACAGGCCCTTGATGCTGACCAGCACCGCCCATAGCCCGACCAGCGGCCGGTCGATCGGGTAGTCGCCCCAGTCGAGCCAGGCATCGGCGCGGCCGAACACGGTGCGGACGATCCGCGCCTCGTCGGCGATGCCGGACGGCCGCCACTTGATGTAGGCGCTCTTGCCGTCGTGCCGCAGCAGCGTCGCCGGGATGACGACCGGGTCGCGATCGTTGGTGAAGGTGGCCGAGATCGATACGGGGTCGGTGACCGGTTCCGGCCAGTCGATCCGTATGCGTGCGCCACCAAGCGAAAGGTTCTGGCTGGTGCAGGAAAACACCCGGCCATCCTCGGTGTAGATCGACATCGGCAGCTCGGCGCGGATGCGGGCCTGCTTGCGCACCTGGCGGGTCTCGCGGCCGACGGCGAGCGCGCCCAGTACGGTCAGCAGGCTGAAGGAAATCCAGATCGAGTTCAGCAGCAGCGCCTGGAAGGTGATGGAATTCGTATGCTGGAAGATCATGCCGAGCACGCCGCGCATGAGTCCTGCGAACAGCAGCAGTGCCAGGATGATGTTCGGATAAACCGCGCTGATGTCGAAATAGCCGTTCTCGAGCAGGCCGCCCTTGTCGGTCACGTTGAACTTACCGCGGCGCGGACTGAGCAGCGTGACGATGGTGACGCGCACCAGGAAAAGCGCCAGCACCGTTTCATAGATTTCGCTCCAGAACGAATGCCGCCAGTTTCGTTGCAGGCGCGATCCGGTCGCGATCGAATGGAACATGTGCGGTAGGGCGTAGGCGGTGATGGCGAGTGGCGATGCGGCGATGATGTTCTGGTCCATGAACAGGAAGGCGAGCGGTGCGACGAGGAACACCAGGC
Source organism: Janthinobacterium lividum (assembly GCA_050954785.1). Taxonomy (GTDB): domain Bacteria; phylum Pseudomonadota; class Alphaproteobacteria; order Acetobacterales; family Acetobacteraceae; genus Lichenicola. The sequence goes on from JBPBQO010000003.1 coordinate 3,336, forward strand.
GTGGAACCGCGAACATGAAATGCATCATCGCGGCGAGATAGCAGAGGCGCTGTCCGACCGAGAGCCCGCTTCCCAGCAGCGGATTGTCGATGCGCATGATCTGCAGCATGCCGCGAGCCCAGCGCACGCGCTGGCCGATATGCAGGATCAGCCGCTCGGTCGCGAGACCGGCGGCGAGCGGCAGCCGGAGATACGCGGTGGACCAGCCGAGGCGCTGCAGCTTGAGGGCGGTATGCGCATCCTCGGTCACGGTCTCGGTCGCGAAACCGCCGATCCCCATCAAAGCCTCCCGCCGGATCACCGCGCAGGATCCGCAGAAGAAAGTGGCGTTCCAGAAATCGTTCCCATCCTGAACCAGCCCGTAGAACATGTTGCCTTCGGCCGGCACCCGCGTTCCGGCAGCGAGGTTCCGCTGGAACGGGTCCGCGGAATAGAAATGATGGGGTGTCTGCAGCAGGGCGAGCTTCGGGTCGGCGATCATCCAGCCCATCGTCATCTGCAGGAACGCGCGCGTCGGGATGTGGTCGCAATCGAACACGGTGATGAATTCGCCGTCGGTCTGGTGGATCGCGTGGTTAAGGTTTCCGGCCTTGGCGTGGAAGTTGTCCGGGCGAATGATGTAGCCGCAACCTGCAGCTTCCGCGAAATCACGGAATATCACCCGGCGTCCGTCATCCAGGATGTAGACGTTGATCTTGTGGCGCGGCCAGTCGATCGCAAGCGCTCCCAGCACCGTCGAGCGGACGATCGCGAGGTCCTCGTTGTACGTCGGGACATAGATGTCGACTGTCGGCCAGTTCGCCGGGTTGTCCGGCATTGGCAGCGGCTTGCGGTTGAGCGGCCAGGCGGTCTGGAAATACCCGAGCAGCAGCATCACGATCGCATAGAATTCGGCGAGCGCCAGGATCGTGCCGAGCACCGCCTGCAGCCACGAATTATATTCCAGCGTCTCGGTGACCCGCCAGACGATGTAGCGCATCGATACCATGATCGACAGCACGACCAGGAACAGCGTGGCCTGGCGGCTCGGACTGCGATTGATCAACAGGAACAGGACGATGGTCACGACGGCGACCACCGCCTGCTGTTTCGCGGGCAGGGCGACCATGCCCGCGGCCACCATCATCAGGCCGCCGACGATGGCGAGGAGGATGACGCCGGTACGCGAACGGCTGAACCTGCCGAACGGCGCCGTCAGCGCGTGCACAGTGCGTCCGATGGGGTGGCTTCGGATTGCGTCCATCAGTGGGTCGCCGACATCGGTGCGCCCAGGCGGGCGGAAATGCTCTCGGCGATCCTGCGTATATCGAAGGATGCCTGGGCCATAGGCGAATAATCGACAACGAATTTCTGTGCGGCAACCGCCTCGGCGACGTGTTCGTCGCGATGCACGAGGCCCAGCAGACGATCGCCGACATGACGCGACAGGCCTTGCGCGATCATCGGGCCAAGGCGGGTGCGGGGATCGAACTGGTTGAGTACGAACATCTGGCTGCGTGGGCCTGCAGTTGCGCCCCGCTTGGTCCAGTCGACACCATAGGCGCGGCCGCTATCGATCAAGGGAACCAGCGCGGTCGACATGGAATCGACCAGCAGGATCGTCACCAGCAGGTCCACGACCGGCAGGACTGCCGCAAGCGAGGTCGAAGCGCCCGGTTCGGTGTCGAGCACGACCACGACACCGGGCTGGGCCAGCATGTCCGCGAGGGGCCCGTTAAGCAGGTCGGGCTGGTCGCCGAGCCGGTGCGATACAGAAAGGGCGGTCTTCATGTCGGTCGTGCCATAGGGCAGCACGTTCACCCCGCTCGGGGTATGCACCATGACCGTGCGCCAGTTCGGTTGTGTCGGCAGCGTATGCATGAACCCGTTGGCATCGTGCAGCGATACGCCGAAATGCAGCCGGAGCGCGTTTTGCGGATCGAGATCGAGTGCGAGAACCCGCCAGCCGGCCTTGGACAATTCGTAAGCGACGTTGGCAGCAAGAGTGCTCTTGCCGACGCCACCCTTAGGAGACGCAAAACATATCAGCGGCATCTGGTCGATCCGGAACGAGGGCGGGGCAATATCGGGTCAGGCTAGCTGTTGCGTTTGTTGCTGTACCCGAACACGTCGCGGAGCGTGCGCGACGGTGCTGCTTGTGCCTGTGTCGGCGCACCCAGGATGCGGAACAATCCGCTCAGGCTGAGTTGCTGCTTGGCCGGGCCCTGGCTGCCGGTCGTGTTGCCCGGGTCCGGCGCCATGCTGCCGGCGGATTGAGTCGCTGCGCGCTCCGGGGCGGCCGGTTGCCCTGGCTGGTCCCGGCTCCGTGCCGGATCGTTCGGAGCGCGCTCCGCCATGGCATACACACGCAGCGGTGCGGGCGCTGCCTGTGCCACCATGCGCGGCTCGGTCCGTGTCGGAATGCCCAGCGTTGGCGTGGTCCAGACCGGCGCTTCCCTGAGCGGCTCCTGCAGTTTCGGTTCGGGCCGGAGCGGGTCGGCTGCGGCGTGCCCGGAATAAGTCGGCACAGCAGGCGCCGGCTCTACATGAGCCGTTTCGACAACAGAATCATCTGCATTCGTAGGCAGCATGGCGGGTGGTGGTTCGGGGATTCGGACTTCGGCGGGTGGGGCTTCCGGAGGACGCGGTGGCTCGAACGAGTGGTAGCTCGAATTGGCGATGCCGAGTGCGCCCAGGACCCGTCCGATATCGCCGGCCGGCGGCAACGGACCGAACGATTGTTCCAGCACTGCACTGAGGAGCGGAAATTCCGATGTCATGTCGAATGTCTTTCCATCCAGACGATACGAGCCAGAAGAGTGAGCGACGCGGAATAATAGTCGGGGTCGGACGCCGCGGACTGAAAAGCCGCCGGCATGCTGCCGGGAGGCAGCACAAGGCCGGTGCAGTAGGCGACCGCGCGAAAACCGGGCGGTGCGGGGTATGGCGCACGAGCGTTCGTGGTAAGATCCACCCAGGCAGGAAGACTGTCTCCGAACGCGCTCCAGTAGGTACGGAACCTGTCCAGCAACAGCGCGGTCAGCAGGCCGGACCATTCGAGATAAAGCGGTATCCGGACGGCATCATATGAAAATCGCGGCGGCTTGTCGGGTGCCGGGGCCGGGGCATGCGGCGGGGTCAGTCGCAGCCAGTCCGGCGGCAGATTCCAGCGCCCGAATTGGGCAACGTCGATCATGCCGATGCCGTCGTGGATGAGCCTGTGCCAGCGTGCCTGATCACCCAGCAGCGACGCCTCGATCAGGGACGGGAAGATCATGTAGGAAAGGTTGAGCTCCGTGCCTGACGGCGTGACGAACCCGGTGACGCCCGGCAGCAACACCAGCCGTCCGCCGACCTCGCGCGTGGCCAGCCGCAGGACATCCGCATAGATGGCGCGGGCCTGGTCGCGCAACTCCGGGCGGTTCCATTTTCGTGCGCCGCGGACCAGTGCCATTGCGATCAGCAGGTCGCCGTCGGTGGCGTTGTTGAGGTCGCCGACAGGCGGCTTGGCACTCGGGTCGAAGCGCCATGCATGCAGCCGGTCGGTGCGGCATTGCAGGGTCTTTCGCGTCCAGTTCAGGATGCTATCGAACGTCGCGCTGTCGTCGAAGTGTTCGGCGAACATCAGGCCATAGCCTTGACCCTCGCTGTGCGACACTTCACGATTGCCGGTATCGACGACACGACCATCCGGCCTGATGAAGCGCGAACGATATGATTGCCACTGCAGGTCGGCATCGGCGCGCACGATCCTGGGCGCGGTGAGGTTCAGAGCAAGGCCGGACATCAGCAAAGTCGAGAACCGTCGTCGGTCGCACCACATTCGTCTGCTTCCTCCGCGGGTGCGTTCGCCAACGTAGATCTGCACAACGTCTTGTGGGCAGATCGATAGTTAACCGTAAACCGCGCGTCAATCATTGATGCAATGAAAGCGGTCTTGAAAAATAGATGATTCCATAACAGTAATTTAAAAGTAGAAAACGCAGTTCGTCTGGCGTCGATTGCACGTAATTACGCAGAATGCATGATTTATGGGATCGTTTTTACTACCCCAGGTTGTGTAGCTTACGGTTTATGCATGTGCGGCCGAAGCGGCAAGTTGCTCGTCGATCGCCTGCACCATCAGATCGGTCGACGCGATCAGCGCGTCCGCGCCGGCTGCCTCGAGCTCGTCGCGGCCGCCATATCCCCACAATACGCCGACCGACCTCACGCCATTCGCCTGGGCGCCGAAGATGTCGAAGCGGCGGTCTCCGACCATGACCGCGTGGCGTGGATCGACCGCCTCCTGCTTCAGCAACCGGGCGATCAGTTCCGGCTTTTCCGCACCGCTGTCATCCGGACGGGCGCCGTACAGTTCGGCGAACAAAGGCGTCACGCCATGCGCGTCGAGGATTCGCCTTGCCGTATGCATCGGTTTCGACGTTGCCAGGAACAGCCGCCGGCCGGACGCCGATAGTTGCTCCAGGACATCCCGGATGCCGGGAAACAACGGACTCTCGAACAGGCCGCCGCCTTCGTAATGATGGCGATAGCGCGCGACCGCGGCCGGTGTGCGGTCGTCGCCGAAATCGGCGAGCAGGCGCGTCATGATGTCGTGCAGCGGTGGACCGACGACCCAGGTGAGATCCAGGTCGGGATGGATCTCATGGCCGAGATCGGCGAATGCCAGGCGTATCGAAGCAACGATTCCGTTCCGCGAGGCGACCAGCGTGCCGTCCAGATCGAGCAGGACGGCCTGTGTCTGCATCAATGCGCGGGAAGGGATCATGGATGGCTCCGGTGGTTGAGTCGGCTGGTCGCGTTCAGGATGCAGCGCTTGTGCACCAGCGTCCATTTACAGGTGGGGTGCGGCGCCCGTGCATCTGCACGACGCTGGCATGCTGTTGTGGTTTGTTGCAGGGTCGGACGTGCTCCGTAGCGTCGCGGGGCGGGAGGTCAGGATGGCGGACGGGTTTGCCGATGCCGGCGGCGGTGCATTGCTGCTGCGATCGATCGCGACAGTTCTGCCGGCAACGGCATCTGCCGGCTATTCCGATGTTCCGGACCAGGCGCTTCTGGCCGGGTTTCTGAAAAGGGTAATGCCGGCCTGCGACGACGTCGAAGGCCTTGCGCGGGTCGCGTTGGCACGCTTCGGTTCGTTTGCCGGCCTTCTGGCGGCACCGGTCAGGGAATTGCAAAGCGTCGCCGGGTTCGGCACTCACAGCCTGTCCGCGATCAAGCTGCTGCATGACGCGGCACTTCGCCTGTCGCGGTCACGCATGCAGGGACAGCCGATCCTGTCCGACCGGGACGGCCTGCTGGCCTATCTGACCGCCGTGCTCGCGCGGGAGCGGATCGAGCAGTTCCGCATCCTGTTCCTCGATCCCGACGACCGGTTGATCGCCGACGAGGCGCAGGCCCGTGGCACCGTGAACCATACGCCGGTCTATCCGCGCGAGGTTGCGAGACGGGCACTGGAGCTGGAGGCGCACGCGCTGATCCTGGTGCACAACCACCCGAGCGGCGACCCCACCCCATCGCGCGAGGATATCGCCATGACCCGGCAGGTCGCGGCGGCCTGCGCGGTCATGCGCATCCAGGTGCGCGACCACCTGATCGTCGGCAATGCGCGCTGGACCAGTTTCAGGGACGAGGGCCTGCTCGACTGAGGATCAGCCGTTCGGCTCCGCCGTGTCGGCGGCGGCCAGCGGGCCGAGTGCCGCCTCGATGCCGAACGCACCCGGCAGGCTACCCTTTGGGAACAGCCGGTTGACGTGACCCATCTTGCGGCCGGCACGCGCCTCCTGCTTGCCGTACAGATGCGGCAGCAATCCGTCGGTCGCCAGAACCAGGGGCCACAGCGCCATGTCGTCCGGGCCGACCAGGTTCTTCATCAGCGCGTCGGAATGCCGGGTTGCCGGTGGCAGGGGCAGGCCGGCGACCGCGCGGACATGCATCTCGAACTGGCTGACCAGGCAGGCATCCATGGTCCAGTGCCCGGAATTGTGCGGGCGCGGGGCGATCTCGTTCACCAGCAGCCTGCCATCCGCGCCCACGAACATCTCGACCCCGAGCAGGCCGACGAGGTCGATCGCCTCGGCGATACGTACGGCAAGCGCCTGCGCTTCCTGTGCGATCTCCGGCGTGACCGGCGCCGGGGCCAGGGTCAGGTCGAGGATATGATGGCGATGATGGTTCTGGACCGCGTCGTACGCCCGAACCGTGCCGTCCAGGCCGCGTGCCACCATGACGCTGAGCTCGCAGGCGAAATCGACGAAACCTTCCGCGACCAGCGGATGCGGGTCCAGGCCGGAGAACGCCGTATCGAGCTCGTCCAACGCGCGGATCACGCGCTGGCCCTTGCCGTCATAGCCAAGCCGGGTGGTCTTGAGCACGAACGGCAGCCCGAGTGCCAAGGCTGCATCATCGAGCGCTGCGCGGGTTTCGACCGCGTGCCACGGCGCCAGCGGGATGCCGGCACCGGCCAGGAAGCGCTTCTCCGCCATCCGGTCTTGGCTGATCCTCAGGATCGACCCGTCCGGCCGGACCGGCTTCAGCGCCGACAGCAATTCCAGGCCATCCGCGCTGATGTTCTCGAACTCGAAGGTGATGACGTCCACGGCCGCAGCAAAGCGTCGCAGCACATCCGGATCGTCATGCGCGCCGATCGTCGTGCCGGAGGCCACCTGGGCCGCGGGACCATCCGGCTCGGCGGTCAGGATATGGGTGCGATATCCCAGCCTGGCCGCGGCCATCGCCGACATCCGTCCAAGCTGGCCCCCGCCGACGATGCCGATGACCGAGCCGGGAGGAAGGGCCAGCCCGTCGCCCATTTTCAAGGAGCCGGAACTTCCGGAACTGCAGCGGTCTGCAGTGCCCGCCACGCCTCGAGTCTTGCCTTCAGGGCCTCATCCGACAGGGACAGGATCGCGGCGGCGAGCAGGGCGGCGTTGATCGCACCGGGCTTGCCGATCGCCAGGGTCCCGACCGGGACGCCGGCCGGCATCTGAACGATCGACAGCAGGCTGTCGATGCCGTTCAGGGCAGCACTCTCGACCGGCACGCCGAGCACCGGCAGCAGGGTCCAGGCCGAGCACATGCCGGGCAGGTGGGCCGCCCCACCGGCACCGGCGATGATGACCTGCAACCCGCGTGCGGCGGCATTGCTGGCGTACTCCATGAGCCGGTCCGGTGTGCGGTGTGCCGAGACGATGCGGGTCTCGAAACCGATGCCGAGCGTCTCGAGTTGGGTCGCGGCGTGCGTCAGGGTGGTCCAGTCGGACTGGCTGCCCATGATGATGCCGACGACCGGTTCCTGGATCTCGGCCGGGATGTCGGATACCGCGTCGTCGCCGAATTCTGTCTCGCTCATTGCGGGCGATCCCTGAAGCTTAAGTTTGAAACTAGGCGATGCTGTCCGGGATGAGCCGGCTTTCGAGCCAGGAGATCTCGTCCTTCAGCAGCAGCTTGCGCTTCTTGAGGCGTTGGATCTGGAGCTGGTCGATCGGCTGTGGAGCCAGCCGCCCGATCACGGTGTCGAGGTCACGGTGCTCGCTGCGCAGTTCGTGCAGTCTGCGTAGCAGGGTATCGCGGTCGATCAGCATGGATGTCGCATAGCATGCGACGGTGGTCGGGCTCAATTTAGCAGTGGCAGTCGGATGGATCGTGGGTCTAGCCTCGGGATGTTCCCAACAGACGAACCGGAGGCACCATGAACCTACCGTCACGGATCGAGAGCCTGAGGACCAGACACGCATCGCTCGATACGCGGATCTTCGATGAAGACCGACGTCCGGCACCCGACCAGGGTGCCCTGACCCGGCTCAAACGAGAGAAGCTGTGGGTCAAGGAAGAGATGGAACGACTGCGCCAGCGTATGTGACGCAGGCGCGGTCTCCACACATTTGAAGCATCCTCCCAGCGGAGGAGCCATCTGAGAACGGGAAGCGGCCGAGGCTGCTTCCCGTCAGACCTGAAGCCCTGGACGGCTCAGGCTGCCTCTTCGTCCGGAAGCGGCATCGGTGGCGTCGGAACATGCTGGCCATCGCGAACCAGCCGGTCGTTGGCGGTCGTGACCATCGCGTTCAGGTCGGTCTGGCTGCACAGCCCGAGAATGACCGGGTCACGTGGCTTGATGTTGGCGCTGTTCCAATGCTGGCGGTCACGCACCTTGGCGATGGTATCCTTGGTGGTGCCGAGCAGCTTGATCACCTGGACTTCGCTGAGTTGCGGATAATTGCGCAGCACGAAGGCGATCGCGTCCGGACGGTCGTTCCGCTTGGCCACCGGCGTATAGCGCGCGCCCCTGGAGCGACGAGTTACCGGATTGTTGGCGGACAGCACCGTCAGGCGCGCCTCGGAATTTTTTTCGCAACGGGCCACGTCCTCGGCGGTGACCTGGTGGTTGGCCACCGGGTCGTATCCGACGATGCCTTGCGCCACTTCGCCGTCGGCGATCGCCTGGACCTCGAGCGGATGCATTCCGCAGAACTCGGCAATCTGCGTGAAGGTCAGCGCCGTCTTCTCGATCAGCCACACTGCGGTGGCCTTCGGCATCAGGGGCAACGTCATACGGCTGTCCTCTCGGGTGCGCCGCCATGACCGGTGCGCACCAGCGCTTGAATGGAATGTGCCCCGAAGAACGAGCACGACATGGGGCGGATATGGGCGCCGCACCGACGGTGGGTCAAGCCATCAAGCGCATGCAACAGAAAAGGGGCCGGTTTCCCGACCCCTCCCTGCATTCATGGAAACAGACGTCCCGATCGCTTAGGCAGCCTGCGTCTCGACCGTCGCCGTGCCGTCGTTGGCCGGGCCGGCGAGTGTGGCACCGGCCGTGCCAACGGTAATGCGACGCGGCTTCAAGGCTTCCGGAACAACGCGCTTCACCCCGATCTGGAGCAGCCCGTTGGTAAGATTCGCCTGCTCGACCTGGATGTGGTCGGCCAGCACGAACCGGCGCTCGAAGGCACGGGCAGCGATGCCGCGATACAGGACCTCACGACCATCCTGCTCACCGATGCGACCGGACACGACCAGGGTATTGTCCTGCACGGTCAGCTCGATGTTCTCGGGGCCGAAGCCGGCCACGGCCATCGTAAGTACGTAGCTGTCGTCGCCGCTCTTCTCGATATTGTAGGGGGGATAGGATGGCGTGCTTGTCGCCTGCGCCGCATGATTGACCTGGCGAGCCAGACGATCGAAGCCGATAGCAGTACGGAATAAGGGCGCGAAATCGTAAGTCATTGTAAAACCTCCTCAGAAGCAAGGTTCGAAGGCTCTCCACTTGGGGCAGAGCCGATCCAGTCTTTAGTCTCGCCGCGAACCCCGAATGGGCATCCTCGGCGATACCAGAAATGGAAAGTGCCGCCCCTGGGATCAAGGGCAGCACTTCAAAAACTCTTGCGGTGAGGAAGATCGGGTCGATCAGGGCTCCTTGCGGAGGCCCAGGCCAGCGAACTTCTTGTTGAACTTGGCGACCTGGCCGCCGGTGTCCATCATGCGCTGCACGCCGGTCCAGGCCGGATGCGACTTCGGATCGACGTCCAACCGGAGTGTGTCACCCTCCTTGCCGAAGCAGGAGCGGGTGGTGAACTGGGTACCGTCTGTCATGACGATGTTCACGGTGTGATATTCGGGGTGGATGCCGGGCTTCATGTCGCAGGTTCCTTGGGCGCGCGTGACAACGCCGCCGATACCGACCGGGGCGTGATCGGGCGCGTATAGAGGAGGCAGCGCGCCCGATCAATGTTTTCTCTAATTGGCCTTCTTCACCGCTTTATTGGTGTAGCTCAGGAAGGCGGTATCGGCGGTCTTCTTCTGGTCGGCCGAGAAGCTGTCATAAAGCGCCTGGAACGGCGGCAGCAGCTGTTGGACGTTGCGAGCGTTGGTCTCTTCCACGTCGCCGTATGACTGCAGGTCCTGAACCGCATTCATCGAACCTTGGATGCTTTGGCGCTTGGCATAGACGGCGTCCATCTGGACCACGTTCTGGCGCATCGTGCTGGCGAAGCTCTGCCACAATGCCTCCTGTGCCGGCTTGATCTTCAGGGCAGTATGCAGGCTGGTGATGTGAGACTCGATCCGTCCCGCCTTCTCCTTGCCGAGCTTGGTCTGCAAGGCACCCGAGCTGGTCATCTCCGCTGCGGGCGGCGCGGCATCCGGCGCCGGTGTGGCCATTGCCGGCATGGAAGCGGGAGCGGCGGGAGCCATCGGGGCACTTGCCGCCACCGGTGCGGACGGGCTGGTGGGTGTTTCGGGCCCGGGTACCTGGGCCATGGCCGAAGCGGTCAAGGTGAAGGTGGCGAGGGCGCCGGCACCCAGCAATTTGCGGAAGTCCATCAACGGAGCACGCACGTGTCGCAGCATCTTGTCTTCTCCTGTCTAGTTCCCGTTCTCCACGGCATCGGCCGCCCGTGGAGAAGACCGTGAACATCTTGTCGATCCAGTCATGGGTCGCATACGGACATGTCGGAAATGCGGCTGCGCTGTTTCCATTGCAGCGGCTCGGCGCCGAGGTATGGGCCGTCAACACTGTACAGTTCTCCAACCATCCCGGCCATGGCGGCTTCACCGGGCAGGTGTTCACCGGCGCGATGATCGGCGAACTGGTGGAGGGCATCGCCGCCCTCGGCGTCCTGGCCCGGACCGATGCCGTGCTGTCCGGCTATCTCGGCAACGAGGCGATCGGCGAGGCGGTGCTGGATGCGGTCGCGCGGGTCCGGATGCTGCGGCCCGACATGTTGTACTGCTGCGATCCGGTCATGGGCGACCGTGGCCCCGGCCTGTATGTCCGTGCCGGCATCCCGGGCCTGCTGCACGATCGGGCGGTGGCGCAGGCGGACATCCTGACCCCGAACCAGTTCGAGCTCGAGCAACTGGTGCCGGGCCTCGGCGCGGGACCGCATGGCGTTGACGGACTGGTCGAGGCAGCGCACGGCCTGCGCGGCCGGATGCATCAGGCTGGGCCGAGATGCGTGCTGGTGACCAGTGTCGAGGCTCGGGACACACCGGCCGAGGCGGTCGACCTGCTTCTCGTATCCGACACCGGTGCTGCGTTGCTGCGCACGCCAAGGCTGCCGATCAACGCCAGCGGCGCCGGCGACCTGATCTCGGCGCTGTTCCTGTTCCACCTGCGCGACGGCAACGATCCGGTGAAGGCGCTGGAGCGGGCAGCATCTTCGGTTTGGGGAATTTTACGGCAAACCGCCGAGGCGGGCTCGCACGAACTACTTCTGGTACAGGCGCAGGACGAACTGGTGCACCCATCACGAACATTCCGGGCGGAACTGCTCTAGCGACGAAATCCCATGATTGAGACAACCTGGCGAAACCGCTATCGTTTCCGGAGCAAACCGAAACACGAGGATGCATCATGGCACTGAAACCTCACGCGATCCGCGCTCCAGGCTGGGTCAGCGAGTTCAGCGCGTTCATCATGCGCGGGAATGTCGTCGATCTGGCGGTCGGTATCATCATCGGCGCCGCCTTCACCACGATCGTGCAAAGCCTGGTCAAAGACATTTTTACGCCGCTGATCGGCATGGTCGTGGGCGGGATCGATTTCTCGAACATCTTCGTGACGCTGAAAGGGACGCATTACACGACCCTGACCGATGCGCAGAAGGCCGGCTCGCCGACGCTGAATGTCGGGTTGTTCCTCAACGCGGTGATCCAGTTCCTAATCGTCGGACTGGTGATCTTCTGGGTGGTGAAGCTGCTTACCAAGATTCACGTGCGCCACGACGCAAAGGAGGTTGTCGTGTTGCCGACCGCGAGCGAGCTTCTACTGGTCGAAATCCGCGACCTGCTGGCACGGCGGGAAGCAGTGCCGACAACCGAGTCGACATTGCCTCCTACCTTGTCGATCTGACCGGATCAGCCCTTCATGCTGTCGGGGACGGTGCCGCCGTTCTCCTGGAGCTTCTGCACCACGGCCTTGTGCAGGGCGATATTCTCTTCGGCGCTGCCGTCGGCACCGGCATGGACATCGAGTTCGCCGGCAAGGGTCTTGCGGGCCTGAAGGCTCGAATCCAGGTCGAGCAGCTTCAGCAGGTCGACGATCGACGTCTGGTAGTTCAACGTGCCGCCCTTCTGTTCCGCAAGTTTGGACAGTACCGCGCCGATATCGACGGACTGCAACGATGCGGTGGGGGAAGCGCTTTCCGACGTGGAGGGCGCGGGTGATGCCGGGCTGCTCTCGGTGGGTGCGGCGGCTGGTGTCGCTGCATCGGCGGAGCCGACCGCTCCGGTTGCAAAGTGGACGATCTTGTCCATGATCGATCCGAAAAAGCTCATCAGGGTATCCTTTTCTCAACGTGCTGGAGTTCCAGCGTCCAGAACGAGACGAGGTTCCGTTCGGCGGCGGCCCAGGACGGCTTGATAAAGTCCTGGCCGGTGAGATGTAGTGTAGGACAACACCTGGTTCGATCCGGAGGACGCCCCGCATGTCTCAGCTACGGTCCACTCCAATCCACAGGCGGGTTCGCTGAGCCGGCTGCCTCTCGCGGCGCGTGCCGGCTCGCTGCTGGCGATCGCCATGCTCGGGGGATGCGGCCTTGGTGGCTCGTCCCACCCGACGATTGGCGCCCGTGACGAACATCATCCGGCCAGCCTGATCGACGGCTACCTGATCGCGCGCGGTATGGCCTTGAGCTATGGCCATTCCGGACGGGCCGGGCCGGCCGAGATCGCGCAGCTCGTGCAATACGACCATGCGGCGCTGATGGCGGTCGTGACAGCGCAGCTCGAGCCAGGCGACCAGCGTAATGTCCAGGCCGAGCATGCGCTGCAGACGCTGGTCGACTTTACCGGTGAGAACGATCTGAAGCCCGATCCGTCGATTCCGGCAGCCGCGGCGGTTCAGTAAGGCCGGTCAGTTGCCTTTCGGCGGCGCCTGCCGCAGGAACGAGGCTAGTGCGGCAAGAAAGGCGGCAGGCTTCTCGATCGGCGGCGCGTGGCCGCATTCGGGCACGACCACCAATGTCGCGTTCGGAATGTTGCGCGCGTAGTCCTGCCCGTCGGCCAGCGGCACCAATTGGTCCTCCGCGCCCCAGACCACCAGCGTCGGCACGGTGATCGCACCGAGCTTGCCGTCCACCAGCATGGCGGGGTCGCCGGCGGTCTTCCAGAAGCTGTCGACGGTGTAGCCGTTGCCGCTGGCAAGCTGGGACGCGAAGGCCCTGGCGATGAACGTATCGGTCAGCATCGCGTGGTCGTGGAATACCATCGACAACCCGGCTCGCTCGCCCGACAGCGACAAGGCGTTGGCGAACGGCTTACCGGCCGCATGCAGCAGGGAGCGATGACCGGCGGCGTCGGACAGCACCAGCCGATCCGGCAACGTCATGGCGTGGTTGGTTTCCGCCTGCAGCGTATATTGCGCGGCGATCCAGCCGCCGAGAGACTCGCCGACGAGGGTGAAATGCGTGATGCCGCGCACCTTCAGCAGGCCGTCCAGCATATCGACCCAGGTCTGTACGCCGTAGGCGACCAGGGGCTTGGACGAGCTGCCGAAGCCGAGCTGGTCGAACGCGATGACATGGTAGTGCTTCGAGAGCGGGACCATCACCTGGCCCCAGTCGAATGCGGCGGTGCTCCCGAGGCCATGCAGCAGCACCAGGTCCGGACCGGTTCCCATGTCGTAATAGCGGATGGTCTGGCCATGCACCTGCGCCGACTTCATCGGCGGCAGGAACGCGGTATCCAGCGGGTCCGCCCGGGCGGCAACACCGAACAGGGCGAATGCCGCCGCCAGCACGATCACCGAAGGGCGCATGACCGGCTATTTCGCCTTGGGGGTCGCCGGGGCCGGCTTCTGCGCGTCGCGGCGCAGCCGCTTCTCGCCCAGCAGCAGCAGGATCGGGGCGGCGATGAAGATCGAGGACGAGGTGCCGACGACGATGCCGAACAGCATCACCCAGGCGAAGCCGGCCAGGGTGTGGCCGCCGAACAGGGCCAGCGGCAACGCGGCCAGGAATACGGTCGACGACGTGCCGAGCGTGCGGTTCAGGGTCTCGTTGATCGACAGGTCGATCAGCTCGCGCAGCGGCATGGTGCGATACTTGCGCAGGTTCTCCCGCACCCGGTCGTAAACCACGACCTTGTCGTTGGTGGAGTAGCCCAGGACGGTCAGGATTGCGGCTACCATGACCAGGTCGAATTCGAACCGGGTGATCGCCAGGAAGCCGATGGTCTTGGTGATGTCGAGCACCAGCGTTGCCACGGCGCTGACCGCGAACTCCCATTCGAAGCGGAACCAGATATAGGCCAGGATCATCAGCAGGCTGATGCCGAGCGCCAGCAACCCGTTGCGGAAGAGCTCCGACGACACCGATGCGCCGACCGCATCGGCGCGCAGGATCTGCGTGCCCGGCTGGGCCTGGCTGACGCCGGCGCGGACCCTGTCGACCAGCGATTGGGTCGCCGCCTCGGAACCAGCATCCTTGCCGGCAGGTGCGTCCAGCCGGATCAGCACGTCGTCGGCGCTGCCGAACCGTTGCAGGCCGGCATTGGTGACATGCTGGGCAGCGAGGCCGGCACGGATCTTGGCGAAATCGGCCGGTCCCTGGGTGCGTGCCTCGACGGTGATGCCACCCTTGAAGTCGATGCCCAGCGAGAGGCCGGGATAAAAGAACAGTCCTACCGACGCTGCCGACAGGAACGCCGAGACCGCGAGCCCCAGGAAGCGCCCGCGCATGAACTGGATGCGGGTACCGTCCTTGACGAAGCGGAAGCGCGGACGAAGCAGGGCCGAGGTCGAGTTGGACATGGGCAGGACCCTAGACCGGCAGGATTGTGGGGCGGGTCGTCGCATACCAGCGGACCATCAGCATGCGCGACAGCAGCAGCGTGGTGAACAGCGTGGTGACGATGCCGATGGTGATGGTGAGTGCGAAGCCCTGCACCGGGCCGCTGCCGAACACGAACAGCATGACGTGCGCCAGAAGTGCCGTGGCGTTGCTGTCGACGATGGTCGCGGTAGCACGCTCGAAACCGGCCTGCATCGCGGCGAGCGGCGTGCGGCCCCGCTTGACCTCCTCGCGGATGCGCTCGTTGATCAGGATGTTGGCGTCCACCGCCATGCCAAGAGTGAGCAGCATGCCGGCCATGCCGGGCAGCGTCAGCGTGGCCTGGAACAGCGACAGGACCGCCACGATCAGGATCAGGTTGGCGACCAGGGCGAGGTTCGCATACCAGCCGAACAGCCCATAGAACACTGCCATGAAGCCCACCACCAGCAGGAAGCCGATCGCCAGGCTGATCGCGCCGGCACGGATCGAGTCGGCGCCGAGCGTCGGTCCGATGCTGCGCTGCTCGATCACCTCGAGCGGCGCCGGCAGGGCGCCGGCACGGAGTAGCAGGGCGAGGTCGGTGGCGGACTGGGCGGTGTAGCTGCCGGTGATCTGGCCGTTGCCGCTCGGGATCACGGCCTGGATCACCGGAGCGGTGATGACCTTGTTGTCGAGCACGATGGCGAACGGCTTGCCGAGATTGTCGCGAGTGACCTCGGCGAATTGTCGGGTGCCGACGCTGTCCAGGGTGAAGTCGATGGCCCACTGGCCGCTCTGGTTGTCCTGGCCGGCGCGCGCGCTGGTGAGGTCGACACCGTCCACGTCCACATGATGCATCACCGGCACCATCTGGCCCGGGTTATCCTGCATCGGCAGCATGTCGACGCCCGGAGGCGCCGCGCCGCCGGGGCTGACACCTCCGGCGACCAGATGGAAGGTCATCTTGGCGGTGGTGCCGAGCAACTGCTTGATGCGGTTCGGGTCGCTGATGCCGGGAAGCTGGACGACGATGCGGTCGTCGCCCTGGCGGGTGATTTCGGGGTCGACGGCGCCGGTGGCGTCGATGCGACGCCGCACGATTTCGATCGACTGGGCGACCGCATCGCTGGCGCGGGTGCGGAGTGCGCCAGGCGACAGTGTCACCGCGATGCGGCCGTCCGCCAGTGTCGAGATGGCGAACTCGTTCGGTGTCGCTGCCGGCAGATCGGCCAGGGTGGCAAGGTCGCGATCGTGCTCGGCGGGGCTGCGTGGCGTGAAGGTCACGGCATTCAGCTTCGGGTCGGCAAGCAGGTTGCGATAGCCGAGACCGGCCTTCAGCAACGATTGCCTGACACCGTCGGTGAGGGTTTCGAGGCGTCCGCGGGCCAGCGTGTCCAGGTCGACCCGCATCAGCAGGTAGGACCCGCCACGCAGGTCGAGGCCAAGATGGATCTGGCGCCAGGGAAGGTTGGCGCCCGGCATCCGGAAGACGTTCGGCAGGCAAAGCATCAGGCCGATCAGGCAGACGGCCAGAACGGAGCCCATCTTGAGGCGGCTATAGTACATCATGGCAAGCGGGCCGACCTCTCCTGGTCCCGCCCCGGACGCGTGCGGGCGAGAGCGCCGGAACATGCCGGGCCGACCTGCAGGATGCAACCACGACGCATGAGGCAGTTGAAGCTCGCATCAGCCTGTAGGACGTCGCGGCGCTTGTTCCAGCTCCGGATCGAACGACCTGGACGCGCAGCACGTCGCCGCATTTCGGATGCCGGTGCCGACCGAAGCAGGGTGCCGCCGCTGTCCGCCGGGTGGGATCGGAGAACGATGCACGGACGCACGGGCCGTGCATCGTTCTCACGAATCCTACTGAGCGCAACTGAAGATTTTGGAATATTTCCTGTCCGGTATGCGGCTTTATGGCCGGTCTGCCGCGTGCTTGACACTGCACCTGATGCGGCCGACGACATTTCGGTTCGGACACTGACGGAACGGCGAGGAAGCAGGCATGGCACGTTCCAAGGCACCGGCAGCACAGCCGACCGGACCTCTCCTGCGCATCGGCATCGTCGGCGCGGGACATTTCGGCCGCTTCCATGCGCTCAAGGTGGCGGCGTCGGCACGATCGGTGCTGGTGGGGGTGCATGACCCGGACCAGGTGCGTGCCGCCCTGGTCGGGCGCGAGGCCGGCGGCGCGCCGGCGCTCGGCTTCGAGGCGCTGATGGCGGCCTGCGACGCGGTGATCGTCGCGGCACCGGCGGAAGCGCATTTCGCGCTGGCCGAGGCCGCGCTGCGGGCCGGACGGCATGTGCTGATCGAGAAGCCGATCGCCTCGACGCTGGAGCAGGCCGACCGGCTGATCGCCCTTGCCGGACAGACCGGCCAGGTGCTGCAGGTCGGGCACCTGCTGCGCTACTCCGCCGAGCATAAGGCGATCACCCAGCGCATCACCCGGCCGCTCTATATCGAGGCGACCCGGATCGCACCGTTCAAGCCGCGCGGGACCGACGTGTCGGTGATCCTGGACCTGATGATCCATGATCTCGACCTGGTGCTGGCGATCGTCGACAGCCCGATCGAGGATGTGGACGCGTTGGGTGCCGCGGTCAGCAGCGCGCACGAGGACATCGCCAATGCCCGCGTGCGCTTCGCCAACGGATGCGTCGCCACGATCACCGCCAGCCGGATTTCGCTCAAGACCGAGCGGCGGATGCGGCTGTTCTCGGAGGAGGGATACCTCTCCGCCGATTTCGTGGCCCGCGAGCTCACCATGATCGGCCGGGATCGCGGCCTGCCACTGCCCGGCACTGGTGGCTTCCGGCGCGAAGCGGTGAGCTGGCAGGAGCATGACACGCTTGCCGCCGAGCACGAGGCGTTCGCCGCTTCGTGCCTCGACGGTGCGCCGGTGCTCGTCGACGGGTCTGCCGGCCGCCGTGCACTGGCGGCCGCATTGGCGGTCGGCGACGGCATCGCGGAGGCGCGCCGCCGCATGGAACGCTCCGGCCTGATCGGCATGACGGCATAGCCTGGGGCCTGCATGCCTGAGCCGTCGCGGCGGCGGCGACCCCGCGTCGGCAGGATCGTCCGGAATCGGTGTCTTGGATCGGGAATTCCTGCCGCCGGCCGGGTAACGGAGAAGAGCACCCGACATCCTGCGTGCCGAGCCTGTCGAAGCCCACTGCCTACAACCATCGCTCAAGGCCGATCGATCCCGCATCGTTCCGGATTGCGGCCTCGCTCTTGCTTGGAAGGCCAGTACGACCGCGACATTTCGCCTGACGCTCGGCCGCTGTCGCGGGATCTGTCCGGGGCTTCCGGGCATAAGTGTCGGTTACTGGCGAGCGAATTGTATGCAGACGGATGACATCATCGGCTCCTGGCAACGCCATCTGACCGCGCAGACGGGTCCTCTTTATTTGTGCATCGTCGAGGCGCTCAGCCGGTCGATCCGGCAGGGAGAGCTTCGCGAGGGCGATCGGTTGCCTCCGCAACGCCATCTGGCCAGCGCCCTGAAGGTCGACCTCACCACCGTCACCCGTGCCTTCAACGAGGCCAAGCGGCGTGGATTGCTCGATGCGACGGTCGGACGGGGCAGTTTCGTACGCTCGGGAGTCGGCGCGGCACGCTGGCGCGACGACCGCCAAGCCGTGGTCGACCTCACCATGAACCTGCCGCCGATGCTGGCGGAGCCCTCGATGCAACGGCTGTTGCAGGAGGGCGTCACGCGCCTGCTGCGCAAGCAGGATGTGGGCGTGCTGATGTCGTATCGCATGACCGCCGGCACCACTGAGGAACGCACCGCCGGCGCCGCCTGGTTGAAGCCGGTGCTCGGTCCGCGTGCGGTGGACGAAGTGCTGCTGGCTCCGGGAGCACAGAGCGCGATGCTCGCGGTCGTCAGCACGATGGTGAAGACCGGCGAGGCCATCGTTGCCGAGCAGTTCACCTATCCCGGCATCCGGGCACTGGCGGCGCAGCTCGGCCTGAATTTATCCGGCGTTGCCATGGATGCGGAAGGGATGATCCCGGACGCGCTCGATCGCGTGCTGCGGAAGACCGGCGCCAGGCTGGTGTATTGCACGCCGAACATCCAGAATCCGACCACGGCGACCATGTCGCTGGAGCGCCGCCGCGATGTCCTGGCCGTGGTGCAGGCGCACAATGCCATGGTGCTCGAGGACGACCCATATGGGCTGCTGCCGGCGGACCCGCTGCCCGCCCTGGCGCAGTTGGCGCCGACCCGGGTGTTCCATGTGGCGACCCTGGCGAAAGTGCTGTCGCCAGGACTGAGGACGGCGTTCCTGGTCGCGCCCGGATACGAGTATGCGCAGCGGCTGACCGCCGCGATCCGCGCGACATCCCTGATGGGGGCAGGGCTGATGACCGGCCTCGCCACGCAATGGATCCGCGGCGGTCAGGCCCGGACGATCCTCGATGCGGTGCGTGCGGAATCTATCGCCCGCCAGCTCGTGGCGCGGACCGTGCTGGGCACAGCCTCCTGCGCCCATCCGGAAGGGTTGCATGTATGGCTTCGCCTGCCGGCGCACTGGAACAGTAGCGACTTCGTCACCTATGTCCGGCGCCAGGGACTGGCGCTGGTGCCGAGCGACGTGTTCACCGTGGAAGGCGAGGCGCCGGGCCGGGTGCGTATCGCGCTGGGCACCGCGGCCGATCAGCCGGCTCTGCTGGATGCACTCACGTCGGTCGCCGCCGCCATGCAACACAAACGCGTGCACGGCTACGACAACGTGGTCTGACGGCACAAATCGTTTGTGTGCCGTGTACGCATCTTGTGCGGTCTGGTGCGAATAATGCACCGGATATGTGCAGCGAAGAGGCGTAGGTCCGCTTTGTAGCTGCCTCTAGACAATGTGTCTGACATTGTATGGTGCATGTTGATACCAGCAGGAAGATTGTATGGGTTTCGGCACGCAGGCAAGCCTTGGCACGAGGCTTGCGATGTTCGCTGGCAGAGACGGCGCCCTGCCGATCTCGCCGTGATCCATCCCGATCCCGACCGATCGGAATACGCCAAGAGGTGCTCCAATGCCGAAGGTTGAAAAACCCCCCAACCAGCCCGGTGACTATCTGGTCGATTACGAGGAAAAAGTATTCGAGGACGTCCAGGCCAAGCCTGGCGAAAAAGCGCTCGTCACATTCCACACTGTCGCGTTCGAAGGCTCTATCGGGCTGGTCAACCTGCTGCAGGCGACACGCCTGAAGCGCAAGGGATTCGAGACGTCGATCCTGCTGTATGGCCCGGGCATCACGCTCGGCGTGCAGCGCGGTTTTCCCCGCCTGGGCGACGAGGCATTCCCCGGTCATCAGAACTTCAACAAGCAGATCGTCAAGTTCATGGAAGAAGGCGGCAAGGTCTATGCGTGCCGCTTCTCGATGCAGGCCCTGTATGGCCACGGCGAGGGCGCGCTGATCCCCGGCATTCGTCCGATCGCGCCGCAGGACGTGCTCGACCTGATGCTGATCCATCGTCGCGACGGCGCCTTCATCCTCGATACCTGGACGCTCTGACACCAATGGCAAGACTCGTCAGGGCGGCCGCGATCCAGTTGTCGCCGGTGCTAGAGAACGGCACCGGCACGGTGGAGAAGGTTTGCCAGGCGATCCGGGACGCGGCTGCACAGGGTGTGCAGCTCGCGGTCTTTCCGGAAACGTTCGTGCCGTACTATCCATACTTCTCGTTCGTGATGCCGGCGTCGAAAATGGGCGCCGAGCATATGCGGCTGTATGACAATGCAGTCACCGTGCCCGGTCCGGTCACCGACATGGTGGCGGCGGAAGCACGGGCCGCCGGCATGGTCGTCGTGCTTGGCGTCAACGAGCGTGATCATGGCTCGCTCTACAACACCCAGGTGATTTTCGACGCCGACGGCACGATCCTGCTCAAGCGACGCAAGATCACGCCGACATTCCATGAGCGCATGGTGTGGGGCCAGGGTGACGGTGCCGGCCTGCGCGTGGTGGACAGTGCCGTCGGCCGTGTCGGCGCGTTGGCCTGCTGGGAGCACTACAACCCGCTCGCGCGCTATGCCCTGATGACGCAGCACGAAGAAATCCACTGCGCCCAGTTTCCGGGCTCGATGGTCGGCCAGATTTTCGCCGACCAGATGGAGGTGACGATCCGCCATCACGCGCTCGAGGCGGGATGCTTCGTCGTCAACGCCACAGGCTGGCTCACCGACGAGCAGATCGTGTCGATCACGCCGGATACCGGATTGCAGAAGGCGCTGCGCGGGGGATGCTGTGCGGCAATCGTGTCGCCGGAGGGCGTGCTGCTGGCGCCGCCGCTGCGGGAAGGCGAAGGCATGGTCGTGGCCGACCTCGACATGTCCCTGATCGTGAAACGAAAGCGCATGATGGACAGTGTCGGCCATTATGCGCGGCCCGAGTTGCTGAGCCTGCAGCACGACATGCGTCCGGCCCTGCCGGTGCAGACCCAATCCACCTAGACCGCATCGTTCACCGGCTCGTTTTTCGAAAGAGGCCAGCGCATGTCGATCCAGACCTCGATCCAGCCTCCGACTCAGATGAGCAGCCGGCAGTTGATCACCGAGCTGCAGTCGTTCGGATTGCTCTTGGCCGACAGCGACAAGGGTGGACAGAGCCGTCGCGGCGGTGCCGGTCCGTCGGACCACAAGGCAGTGACCGTCGCCGGCCAGACGGTGATGGTGCCGATCCACACGGCGACCGCGCGCACTTCGCCATTTTCAGCGGCGGCACCGGACCCGAACGGGATCACGGTGCTGATGCGCGAGGGCAGGGAGGTCGGCCGTATCGCCTTCCCCCGGCCGCCGCGCTTCTACGGGCTGCAGACGTTCGATGGCGTGCCCTACTGGAAGATCGCGCTGCTGCATGGTCGCGACACGCTGGCGACGACGGTGATGCAGACCTGTATCCGCTACCGCGACCAGCGCACCGCCTGCCAGTTCTGCGCGATCGGACAGTCGCTCGAGGCAGGCCGGACGATCGCCCACAAGACCCCGGAGCAACTGGCCGAGGTCGCCCGTGCTGCAGTGCTGCTCGACGGCGTTCGCGACATGGTGCTCACCACCGGTACGCCCAATCTCGATGATCGCGGCGCCGCGGTGCTGTGCGACAGTGCGTTCGCCATCAAGGCGGCGATCGATTTGCCGATCCAGGCGCAGTGCGAGCCGCCGCGCGATCCGGTCTGGTATGCACGTCTGAAAGCCGCCGGTGCCGACAGCCTCGGCATGCATCTCGAAGCGGCCACCCAGGACGTGCGGGCGCGCATCATGCCGGGCAAGGCGACCGTCAGTATCGAGCGCTACATGGATGCGTTCGCCCACGCCGTGCCGGTGTTCGGCCGTGGCCAGGTCAACACCTACATACTGGCCGGGCTCGGCGACACGCCCGAGGAGATCCTGCGCCTGTCGGAACGGCTGATCACACTCGGCGTGTATCCGTTCGTGGTGCCGTTCGTGCCGATCTCGGGGACCGCGCTGGAAAATCATGCAGCGCCGACACCGGACTTCATGCGCCAGGTGCTGCGTCCGCTGGGCCGCATGCTGCGCGATGCGAAGCTGCGGTCGGTCGACATCAAGGCCGGTTGCGGACGCTGCGGTGCCTGTTCCTCCCTCAGCGCCTACGAGGACTGATCGATGCCCCTGTGGGACCAGCCGGCGACGCCGTTTCTTCCCGGGCAATATTGCGTGCGCATCGCCCAAGCCGCTTGGGAACGCGACGAGCATTTCCGCCTGCGCCACGAGGTGTTCTGCGACGAGCAACACGTGTTTAGCGGAACCGATCGCGACGCCATCGACGATGATGCGATCCTGCTGGTCGCCACCACCTGCGTGCTCGGCAGCCCGCACAGCGTGGTCGGCGCGGTCCGCATCCATGAGGACGAACCCGGCGTGTGGCGCGGATCGCGGCTGGCGGTGCAGGCCGATCATCGGCGGGTCGGCAGGCTCGGTGCGGAGCTGATCAGGCTGGCCGTCAGCACGGCCAACCAGAGAGGCGCCACCCGCTTCCTGGCCCAGGTGCAGGCGCAGAACGTCACCCTGTTCGAGCGCATGAACTGGCACTCGCTGGAGGAAATCACCCTGCACGGATTGCCGCATCACCTGATGCAGGCGGACCTTGCGCATTATCCGCCGCATGGGCTGGTCGAGACGCGCATGGTTCGGCCGCTGGCGACGCGGACGTCGATTTCAGCGCAGGCGGGGCAGGCGGCCTGATGCAGGGTGCCGTCCCGGTCGCATCGCTCGTCGCGTCGCTGACAGCGGATATCCGCCGGAGCCGCGCGCTCGCGCACAAGGCCGACATCCGGCTGGTAACCGCGCGGCTCGGCGTCGGTGCGCCACGCGGGCAGGCAGTTCGTGTCGGCGACGATTGCGCAGCGATCCCGGACGGCGACGGCTTCCTGCTGTTCGCGATCGAGGGCTTCCTGGACAGCTTCATCTCCGCCATGCCGTGGTTCGCCGGCTATTGCGGGGTGATGGTCAACGTCAGCGACATCGCCGCGATGGGTGGCCGTCCGATCGCCGTGGTCGATGCGATCTGGAGCCGGGACGAAGCCCAGGCAGCACCGATGCTGGATGGGCTGTCGGTGGCCAGCACGCGCTACGGCGTGCCGATCGTCGGTGGGCACAGCAACCTGCGCAGCGAGGGCGAGCAGCTTTCCGTGGCAGTGCTCGGACGCGCCAGCCGCCTGCTCACGAGCTTCGATGCACAGCCGGGCCAGATACTGATCGCCGCCATCGATCTGCGTGGCGCCTACCACGACCCGTATCCGTTCTGGGATGCCAGCACGCGCGGGGCTAGCGGCGAGCGGCTGCGCTTGGATCTCGACATCCTGCCGGAGCTTGCCGAAGCCGGGCTTTGCGGAGCGGCCAAGGATATCAGCAACGGCGGCCTGCCCGGAACCGCACTCATGCTGGCCGAGT
The DNA here is from genome assembly GCA_050954785.1 of Janthinobacterium lividum. GTDB lineage: Bacteria > Pseudomonadota > Alphaproteobacteria > Acetobacterales > Acetobacteraceae > Lichenicola. The sequence goes on from JBPBQO010000003.1 coordinate 26,986, forward strand.
GCTCCGGGATCGGGATCAGCATCGAGCTCGATCGCATCCCGCGGCCCGAGGGTGCCGATCTGGCGCGCTGGCTGACGGCCTTTCCGAGCTACGGGTTCCTGCTCTCGGTGTCGCCGCGCGATGCGCCTGCGGTGCTGGCACGGTTCGCGGCGCGCGACATCGCGGCGGCCGCGATCGGAACCTGCGAGGCAGGAACACGGCTCGATCTGATCCAGCACGGACGCCGCGAGACCTGCTGGGATCATTCCATCATGCCGCTGCTCGGATGCACCGGGATCGCGGCATGAAGCGGATCGCCATCCTGGTCCATTCCACCAACCCGCGCGGTGGCGTGATGCACGGCATGCAGCTCGCGGAAGCGCTGTGCGACGCCGGGCACCAGGCGACGCTGATCGCCCCGGATGTAAGCGGGCAAGGCTTCTTTCGTCAGCCCCGATGCGCGGTGCTGACTATTCCGGCGAAACGGGAAACCGATGTCGCCACGATGGTGTCGCGCCGGATCCGTGAGATCTCGGCCTTTCTAGAACTGCCGACGACCGGGCCGTTCGACATCCATCATGCACAGGACCCGATCGGTGCGAATGCGCTGGCCGATCTGGTCGGGAAGCGGCGTATTCCGGGTTTCGTGCGCACCGTGCATCATCTCGACCAGTTCCATGATCCGCGCCTCGCCGCGTGGCAGTTGCGCGGCATGCAGACCGCGGAGCGCGTATGCGTCGTCAGCCGGCTCTGGCAGGACCGGCTGCAGCACGACCATGCCGTGCGGGCCACGATCGTCGGCAACGGTGTCGAGACCGGACGCTTCACGCCGCAGGCCGATATCCATGACGCGGCCGTGCGTGTCCGCCTCGGGTTGCCGCCGGATGGAACCGGTCCGATCATCCTGTCGCTGGGCGGCGTCGAGCCACGCAAGAACACGCTGGGCACGTTGCAGGCATTCCTGCGACTGGCCCGCTCCCGCCCGGATGCCAGGCTCGTCATCGCGGGCGGCGCCACGCTGCTGGACCATCGCGCCTATCGGGAACGCTTCGATGCCGTCCTCGCGCGGTCGGGGATGGCCGATCGTGTGATCGTGGCGGGTGTCATGCCGGACGAGCAGATGCCGGCGCTCTACCGGATCGCGGACATGCTGGCATTCCCGTCGCTCGAGGAAGGGTTCGGGCTCTGCGTGCTCGAGGCGATGGCGTGCGGCCGACCGGTGATCGTGTCCGACATCGCGCCGTTCACCGAATACCTGCGGCCGGACGATGCACTGTGGGCCTCGCCGAACGAGCCGGACTCGATCCTGATGGCGATGCTCGAAGCGCTGGACCCGAACGTCCGCAACAGGCTGGGCGACACCGGGCCGAAACGCGCGGCGTCGTTCGGATGGAACCGCGTCGCGATGGCGCATCTGCCCGTCTATGCCGCGCTCAACCGAACCATGGAGCTGAACCATGCCTGAAATGCAATTCAGCGTGCGCTGGCCGGACGGAACCGAAAGCCTGTGCTATTCGCCGTCGCTGGTGATCGAGGACCATCTGGCGCCCGGCACCAGCTATACGCTCGACGATTTCATCGGCCGCAGCAGGACCGCGCTGAGCATCGCCAGCGATCGGGTCCAGCAGAAATACGGTTTCCCGTGCTCGCGTGCGCTGGGCCAATTGGCGGAACTCGATCGGCGTGTCGCCCACTTCTCGGGAAACGATCGTGCGTCGCCGGACTCCCGCGTGACCGTGCTCGCCTTCCATCGTGACGATGCGCCCCGGGCTGGAACCAGGACATGACGGTCGATGTGACCCCCGACCGCCCGGAGCATAAGCCGGTGGTGATCGTCGGTGGTGGCCAGGCCGGGCTGTCGCTGAGCTGGTTCCTGTGCCGGGATGGCATCGACCACGTCGTGCTCGAGCGCGAGACGCCGGGACATACGTGGCGGAACGAGCGCTGGGATAGTTTCTGCCTCGTCACGCCGAACTGGCAGTGCCAGCTTCCGGGTTTTCCCTACGCCGGCAACGATCCAGATGGTTTCATGGTCAAGGACGAGATCGTTGCCTATCTCGACGGCTTCGCGAAGTCGTTCTCGCCGCCGGTACGGAGTGGCGTGTCGGTGAACGGTCTGGCCGCGCGTGCGGAGGGCGGCTTCGCCATCCAGACCAGCGCCGGCGCGCTGACCGCGGACCGGGTGGTGATCGCCACCGGCGGGTATCACGATCCGATCCTGCCGCCCTACGCTGCGGCACTCGACAGCAAGATCCTGCAGGTCCACTCGTCGGACTATCGCAACGGCGCGTCGCTGCCCGACGGCGCGGTGCTGGTGGTCGGTACCGGCCAGTCCGGCGCACAGATTGCCGAGGACCTGCATCTGACCGGACGACAGGTGCATCTGTGCGTCGGGGCAGCACCTCGGGTCGCGCGTTTGTATCGTGGCAAGGACGTGGTCGAGTGGTTGCATCTGATGGGCTACTACGACATCTCGGTCGATCGGCATCCGTTGCGTGAAGGCGTTCGCGACAAGACCAACCACTACGTCACCGGCCGGGACGGCGGCCGCGACATTGATTTGCGCCGGTTCGCGGTCGAGGGGATGCGTCTGCACGGCAGCCTCAGCCTGGTCGGCGCGGGGATCGCGCATTTCACCGACGACTTGGCCGATAACCTGGATGATGCAGATCGCACCAACGAGAGCATCAAGCGGTCGATCGACCAGTATATCGAGCGCGAACATATCGACGCGCCGGTCGAAGCGGCCTACGTGCCGCTGTGGCTACCCGAAGGTCCCGAGCCCACCCTCGATCTGGAGAAGGCCGGCGTCACTTCCGTGATCTGGTGCATCGGCTTCCGGCCGAACTATCGCTGGATCAACGTGCCGGTGTTCGATGGTCGCGGCGTGCCCGCGCATCGTCGCGGCGTGACGCCGCAACCGGGCCTGTTCTTTCTCGGCCTGCCCTGGTTGTATAGCTGGGGGTCCGGCCGTTTCTCCGGTGTGGCCAGAGATGCCGAATACCTGTCGTCATATATGCACGAGCAACGCCGGGCATAATCAAGCAACGGCCGGGCGAGCCACACACCGAAGTCGTCGGCGGTGCGTGGCTTCATTGCGATCAGCCGGTGCCGAGTGACTCGCGCAATGTCTCCAACTGAAGCCAGCGCTCCTCGGCCGCCGTGAGCAGCCCCTCGGTACGGGTCAGCAGATCGGTCGCCGCAGCAAAGGCAGCGGGATCCCGGCGATAGAGGTTGGCGTCGGCAAGCACGCTCCGGAGCCGCCAGATCTCGGCTTCGTGGGCCGTGATCTCGCCTGGCAGTTGTGCCAGCGCATGCTTGTCCTTGAACGACATCTTGCGTGGCTGCGATTTGTCGGAGCGGGTGCCCGGAGTTTGTCCGCGTTTTGCGGGTGCGCCCGAGCTTCCGGCAAGACCGCCGCCCTGTGCGACCATGTCGCTATAGCCGCCGGCATACTCGGTCCAGCGCCCGCCACCGGCGGCGGCCAGCACCGACGTCGCCACCCGGTCCAGGAAGTCGCGGTCATGGCTCACCAGCAACACGGTGCCGGCATAGGCTGCCAGCATGTCCTGCAGCAGGTCGAGCGTTTCCAGGTCGAGATCGTTGGTCGGTTCGTCGAGCACCAACAGGTTGGACGGCCGGGCCAGGGCGCAGGCCAGCATCAGCCGCCCGCGCTCGCCGCCTGACAACACGCCGACAGGTGTGCGCGCCTGCTCCGGACGGAACAGGAAGTCCTTCATGTAGCCGATGACGTGGCGCTTCTCGGTGCCGACCAGCACCGTGTCGCCGCCGCCCGCCGTCAGCGTGTCGGACAGGGTGGCCTTCGGGTCCAGGCTCTGGCGCTGCTGGTCCAGCGTGACGACGGACAGGCTCTTGCCGACGTTGATCTTGCCGCTGTCGGGCTGGTCCAGCCCGGTCAACAGCCGCAGCAAGGTGCTCTTGCCGGCGCCGTTCGAGCCGACGATGCCGAGACGGTCGCCACGCAGCACGCGCAGGTCGAGATCCTGCACGATCGGCCGGTCGCCGTACGATTTCGACATGCCTTCGGCAACCGCCACCAGCTTGCCCGACAGTCCGGTGCCGCTCGCCTCGAGCTTCAGCCCCTGCGGATTATGGATGGTGTCCTGCCGGGTCTGGCGCAGCGCCGCCAGCTCGCCGACGCGCCTGACGTTGCGCTTGCGCCGGCCGCTGACCCCGTGGCGGATCCAGTCCTCCTCACGGGCGATCTGGCGGTCGAGCTTGTGGGCATCGCGCTCCTCCTGGTCCAGCACCTCCTCGCGCCAGCTCTCGAAGCGGGCGAAGCCCTGGTCGAGCCGGCGCGTGGTGCCGCGATCCAGCCAGACCACGCTGCGCGACAGCGTTTCCAGCAGTCGACGGTCATGGCTGATGATCACCATCGCCGATTGCAGCGAAGTGAGCTCGCGTTCCAGCCACTCGATCGCCGGCATATCGAGATGGTTGGTCGGCTCGTCGAGCAGCAGCAGGTCGGGGGACGGTGCCAGCGCGCGTGCCAGCGCCGCACGCCGCGCCTCGCCGCCGGACAGGCGCTTGGGGTCTTCCGAGCCGGTCAGCCCAAGCTCGGACAGCAGGGCCGGTGCGCGGTGTTCCTCGTCGTTCGGGCCGAGGCCGGCGAGCACGTAGTCCAGCGTGGTCTTGAAGCCGGAGAGGTCCGGCTCCTGGGCCAGATAGCGGACGGTCGTGCCCGGCTGCAGGAAGCGTTTGCCGGAGTCCGCCTGCAGTTCGTTCGCGGCAATCCGCAGCAAGGTCGACTTGCCCGAGCCGTTGCGTCCGACGAGGCAGAGGCGTTCGCCGGGCGACACGCCGAAGCCTGCGCCGTCCAGCAACGGCTTGCCGCCGAGCGTGAGAGTGATGTCCTGGAGAAGAAGCAGAGGTGGCGCCATCCGCGGGTTCTCGCCGATGGCGCCACGCCATGCAACTCAAACGAGGGGAAGGGGCGCCCTGCGCCCAGGTCTATTTCTTGGCGGGTTGCTGGCGGAACATCGCGTCGGCCGCCTGTTTCTGCGGGTCGGACAGAGTGGCGTACAGGGTCTGAAAGGCGTCGGACAGCTTCTGGGTGTTGTCCGCATAGGCGCGCGCGACGGTGGCGTACGACTTCATGTTGTCCGCCGCACTCATGGTGCCGGCGCTGGCGGCGCGTTCGCGGAACAGCGCGTCGGTGGCGGTTGCGTTGTCCCGCATCGCCTGGGCGAAGCTGGTCCATTGCGGCGTCTGTGCCGGGGTGATCTGCAGTCCCGTCTGCAGGGTCTGGATACGCTGGTCCGCAGCCTGCGCTTCGGTCTGGGCCGGAGCATGGCTCGCGGCGAGTGCCGGAGACGCCAGGGATGAGGTCGCCAGCAGCAGGCTGACGATGATTACGTTCTTCATGGTCTTCTCCATCATTGTGAGCCTCTTCGCGTCGGATGCCACGGCGACCGGCGTGATATTCGAGACAGCTTTAGCCGCCATGTCCGTGGCCCTCATGTCCGCCGCCTTCGCGTCCGCCATGCTCATGCCCGCCACCGAAATGGCCACCGCCGAAGCCGCCCTCGTGTCCGCCCCAACCATGGCGCCACCAGCCGCCGCGCCAGCCGGCTATCTGCCAACCGGAATAAACCGGCTGGCGCCAGCCACCGCCCCAACCGAAAGCACGGCTATTCGAGCGGTAGCCGACCGCGACCGGGTAGCCGCCCCATGGTCCATGCCAGACGCCCCACCCGCCACGGCCCCAGCTTCCGATCGCGACCTCACGCAGATACAGCGACGTCAGCGCCAGGACCGGTGGCGCGATCGCCAGCGGATAGACCTGCGGCGCGAAAATCACCGGAGGCGGTGCGGCCTCGATCATGATCGGAGCCGGCGGCAGCACCACGACGGGTGGTGGCAGTGCCGCATAGAACATCTGCCGTGGCTCGACGGAGAGGGCCGGAGGTGCCGCAACGACTACGGGTGTCGGTGCGGCGGCGACAGTGTAAGGCATCGGCGGCAACACATAGGGCAAGCCGAGCACGATCGGCGGCGGCATCACATAGAGCGGCGGCGGCGCGAACACGACCGGCGGCATTGCGAACAACTCGGCGGGGCCGCCTGCGACCTCCTCGTTGTTCCATCGCCAGCTTGCGTCGTTCCAGCCGTAGTCCGGCTGCCACCAGCCCTGCGAACGCCAGAAATAATCGGCACCGAAGCCGGCTGCCGCTCCGAGCAGAAACACGCCGCCCGGGCCGCTCCAGCTCCGGTTGCGCCAACCGCCTCCACCCCAGATGCCGCTTCGTCCGACATCGCCGTAGAAACGACCGCCATGTCCCATGGCAAAGCGCTGGTCGCCGCCGTGGCGGTAGCCATAGCCGCGACCGAAATCTCCGTGCGACCCACCGCCGCGTCGAAAACCGCCACCACCGAAGTGGCCGGGACCGAACGAGTGTTCGGCTAAGCCGCGTCCACCACCATATCCCGGACCGCCAGGATGGCCACCGAAGCCCCCTGGTCGCCCGCCACCGAAACCGCCATGACCGCCCTCGCCACCATGGAAACCATGGCCGCCACTGTCACCACGACCACCCCCTCCACCGTGACCACCGCCGCCATGGCCGCCGCCGCCATGCCCACCCCATTGGGCTGCGGCGTCGTGCGGCTGCAGCATGATCAGAACAGCAGACAGGCCCGCCAACAGCAGGGTGTGAAACCCCGACTGGTTGCTAGGCCCGAAACGTTGGCTTGCCATCGGCGACAGGTCTCCTTCCTGGAGATCAACAGGAAGCGAGCCGGCTGTGGCTGGAATATGGCCGTTGTACGAACAACGGCGGGCAGGCGGCCCGATACGATCCGTCAGGCCCCATGGGCCCGACGGTCTGGCGTCAGTTCACCGTGCGGGATGGCGGCTGGGTAGATACCATCCGGATGTCGTTGCCCGTGCCGGTGCGACGCTCGATCGTCGCTTCGGGTATCGTCCGTGCGGGACGGGCAGGACGAGGAACCTCGGTTCCGGCACGCGACAGCGCGGATACGAACGATCTACCCCATCCAAGGGCCGATGCGTCCTTGATCGCTTCCCAACACGCCTTCCAGCGATCCTGTCGCTCGGGCCGGCTCATGCGCAGTGCCAGGTCGAGTGCGTCGGCAATCTCGTCCGGGTCGACCGGGTTTACCAGGATCGCCGCACCGAGTTGGCGCGCGGCACCTGCGAACTTCGACAGGACCAGCACGCCGGGATCGTCCGGATCCTGGGCTGCGACATATTCCTTGGCGACCAGGTTCATGCCGTCACGCAGGGGCGTCACCAGCCCGATACGGGCCTCGCGCATGAAGCCTGCGATCGAGTCACGTCCGACTCCACGACTGATCAGGCGGATCGGTGTCCAGTCGGCCTCGCCGAGCGTGGCATTGATGGCACCCGCCGAGCCCTCGAGATCGTCGCGCAGCGTCTGGTACGCGTCGACGTCCTGCCGGCTGGATGCTGCAATCTGCAGGAACGTCGTCTGCCGGGACCACTGGTTGCGGGTTTCCAGCAGCCGGCGATAACCGGCCAGGCGATGACGCAAACCCTTGGTCGGGTCCATACGGTCGACACCGAGGATCAGGCTCTGGCCGTCGAGGCTGCGGCGCAGGCGCGCGGTCTCGGCGTTCGCATGAGCATGCTCGGCCATTTCGGCAAAATCGTGCGGGTCGATCTCGACCGGAAAGGCGCCGATGCGGATCTGGCGGTTGCCGAGCTGCAGCCCGCCGCCAGCCAGACGCGCAGCCCCGGCGATGCGTTGTGCCGATGCCGCGAAGTTCTCTGCATCGTTCGCAGTCTGGAAACCCAGCAGATCGGCGGACAGCAGGTCACGGATGAATTGCGACGCTTCCGGCACGCTGGACAGCATGTCCGGGCTCGGAAACGGCGTGTGCAGGAAGAAGCCGATCGGGCAGGTCACGTTGCGTGCCCGCAACGACGCTGCCATGGCCAGGAAATGGTAGTCATGCACCCAGATCGTGTCAGTCGAGCGCAGCAGCGGCACCAGCACATCCGCAAGGCGCATATTGACCGCACGATACCCCTGCAGGCTTCGGCGATCGAAATTCATCTGCTCCGGGAGCGAGTGCATCAACGGCCACAATGTGCCGTTCGAGAAATTGTTATAATAAAGCTCGAGCTCTTCGGGCGTTAGGTCGACCGTCGCATAATCGACAGTGCCATGCTGGACCAATGCCGGTGTCGTCGTTGCCGCTCCGGTCGATGTATGGCCACTCCAGCCAAACCATAAACCACCCTGACGTTCCATCAGGTCGTTTAGTGCAACCGCAAGGCCACCTGCCTTTGCGTCGCCAGTCGGAATTGATACTCTGTTCGATACAACGACCAGTCTGCTCATTTGACACTCCCCGCGTCGAAACTGACGGCTCGCGCTCGGATCTTACACATGCGCCGCAATCAGCCGGGTCTGTCCAGCATCCTGATGCAGATGACCGGCTAGTAAGGTTCAACTCACGGATAATTAACAAGTTGCATGGTTCATGACCAGTCAACAGGTCTCGATTAACGACTCGGACGTGATCGGGTCTCGCGTGATGAGACGCTCAACCACGCCTAACCTGATCGAGACGACGCAACCTCAACGTGGCGCGTTCTCCGGCCAGAACCTGACCGACCGGATCGTGCAGGCGCCGGCGCCAGTTCGGATGTTCTGTGGTCGTGCCTGGGATATTAGGCTGCTCCTCGAGCCCGATCGCGTCCTCGGTCGGGATCATGGCAAGCTCGCATGCCGAAGCGCCAACCTGTGCCACCGCTGCGTCTACGACCGGGACGAGGTCCCACACCGCAGGTTCCGGACCGGCACAGGCACCGCTGGTCTGCATGGCGTGCCAGAGCTCGCTGCGATCGGCCCGACGTGCGACCAGTTCGGCTTCTTCCTCATGGACGGTTCCGCCGAGTTCGAGACGATGGCGGATATCGACACCCTTCCACCAGCCGGCCACCGTCGGCAGGTCGTGCGTGCTGGTCATGGCGCTGGCCTGCCTCGTCCACTGCGCTGGCGGTTTGAACGTCTTGTCGTCACGCTCGAACCAGAGCACGCGCATGCCATCGATGCCGGCTTTCTGCAGGCGCTCCGGGAAGCCTTCCGGTACCGTGCCGAGATCCTCGCCCAGCACGATCGCGCGGTTGAGCACCGACTCCAGCCGGGTAAGCCTGAGCAGGTCGATCTCCGGCATCTGCAGGTAGGCGCCCTTGGCAGCGCTTCGGCCCTCCGGCACGATCCAGAGCCGCTTCAGACCCATGGCATGGTCGATGCGCACGCCGCCGGCATGGCGCATGGCGCCTTGCAGCATCTCGATGAAGGCGCGGAAACCATGTGAGCGGAGGCCACGCCCGGAAAAGGCGGTGATGCCCCAGTTCTGTCCGTGCCGCTGCAACAGGTCAGGCGGAGCCCCGACCGTCAGCCCGACCAGCGACTCGCCCTGCCGGCTCCAGCAATGGCTGCCACCGGAATCCGTGCCCACCGCCAGATCGGAAATCAGGCCGATCGGCATGCCGGCCTGGACCGTGGCATCCTGGGCGGCCTTCAGGCCGCGATCAGCGCGATACTGCAGCCAGGCGTGAAACGTGACTTCTTCCGGATGCCGTTCGGCGTACGCGACGGCATCCGGCGCGTGCGGGGTCCTGAACCCTTCGGGCCAGTCCTTCCAGTTCCAGGCTTCCCCGCGATCGCGCCAGAGATGCGCGTGCAGTGCCTCGAACAACGCATGTGCTTCGAGCTTGTCGCCCTCCACTGTCCGCCAGTCGCGAAACTCGTCCTCTTCCGACATGCCCAGGTCGAACTCCACGCGCAGCCTGGAGAGCCGGTCGCGGGCGACCGCCGGCCAGTCCACCAGCTCCAGCGTTTCGAGCCGAGCCGCTTCCTCGCCCGGATCGTCGACCGCGATGTGCAGCACGTTCAGCATGATCCGACTGGACGGCGCATAAGGGCTGAACCGGTCGGGATCGGCCGAGAACTGCGCGTGCACCGGACTGATGGTAATCGCCGCCGCACCATGCGTCGCAGCCTCGCGCACGAAGCTGTCGAGCGCCTCGAAGTCGCCGACGCCACCGTCGCCTGGACGCCTCAGTGCATAAAGCTGCTGCGCCAAACCCCAGCAACGCGGCATGTGGCCCGGTGACGGCTCAGGCGCGTTCGCCAGCGCCGACAAGGCATCGCTGACCGTGAAGCACCGCTCCGGCGCCACCGCCACGGTAATTTCGCGCTGGTCGATCTCGATCTGGTAGTAGCCGGGCTGTTCCGGCAACGTCAGCCAGGCCTGCCCGTCACGTGCGGTCGCGGTCCCGGTCAGCTCGGTGCCGTCCGTGGCCTGGAGACGCCAGGGACCGGCTGGAACCGGAAGCCCGAGTTCCGCACCCGCATCGCCGGTCACTAGGGGAGATGGAGCCGCATCCTCCTCGTCCATCCTGGCGATGAGCGCATGCGCCTCGTCCGCGGTCGACGCGCCGAGGCCCAGTGCTGCGAGGATGGCGCCAAGGTCGTCCGGTGCGACCTCGTGTTCCTTGCCGAACGCATCCTGCCAGCGAGCCGATATGCCGGCCCGGTCGGCCAGCGTGTTCAACAGCGCATCGTCCAGACTCATGACGGCAGGACCTGTCTTGGTGCGAGGATCAGGGTGGCAAGCGGCGGAAGCGTGAGGGTCAGCGATGCGGGCTGACCGCCGACCTCCGCATCCATCGCCTCGACGCTCCCATGGTTGCCGACGCCCGAACCGCCGTAACGGGCGGCATCGCTGTTCAACAGTTCATCCCAGATCCCGGACTGGGATACGCCGAGCGTGTAGCCATGCCGGACGATCGGGGTGAAGTTGCAGATCACCAGCACCGGCCGCTGGCCATAATGGCCGAAACGCAGCCAGGCAAACACGCTCTGTTCGGCATCGTGCAGCACCACCCAGCGGAAGCCGTCCTGATCGGTGTCCTTGACGTGCAACGCAGGCTCGCCGCAATACAGAGTGTTCAGATCGCGCAGCAGAACCTGCATGCCACGATGGCGCTCATCGTCCAGAAGCCACCAGTCAAGCCCGGTATCGTGGTTCCACTCGCGCTGTTGCGCGAACTCGCTGCCCATGAACAACAGCTTCTTGCCGGGATGGGTCCACATGAAGCCGTAATAGGCACGGAGATTGGCAAACTTCTGCCAGTCGTCGGTGCCGGGCATCTTGCCGATCATCGAGCCTTTTCCGTACACCACCTCGTCATGCGAAATCGGCAGGACGAAGCGCTCGGAGAAGGCATACACCAGGCCGAACGCGATCTCGCCGTGATGCCAGCGGCGATTGACCGGCTCTTCCTCGATGTAGTGGAGGGTGTCGTGCATCCACCCCATGTTCCACTTGAAGTCGAAGCCGAGCCCGCCTTCATCGGCGCTGCGGGTGACGCCAGGGAACGAGGTGGATTCTTCCGCGATCAGCACGGCGCCGGGCGCGGTTTCCCGCACGGCCCGGCTGAGGTCCTGCAGGAAGGCGATCGTTTCCAGGTTCTCGCGCCCGCCGAACTTGTTCGGGATCCACTCGTCGTGCTTGCGGCTGTAGTCGCGATACAGCATCGACGCGACCGCATCGACGCGCAGCCCGTCGACATGGAAATGCCGTAGCCAGAACAGCCCGCCGCCGATCATAAAGCCGCGCACTTCGTTGCGGCCGAGATTGTAGATGAAGGTGTTCCAGTCCTGGTGATAACCCTCGAACGGGTTGCCGTGCTCGTACAGAGGCGTTCCGTCGAAATTGGCCAGGCCATGCGCGTCGGTCGGAAAATGTCCCGGCACCCAGTCCAGCAGCACGCCGATGCCGGCCCCGTGGCAGCGATCGACGAAACCTGCGAATTCGGCCGGTGAGCCAAGGCGGGCGGTCGGTGCGAACTGGCCCAGGACCTGATAGCCCCAGGAGCCGCCGAACGGGTGCTCCATGATCGGCATCAGCTCGATATGGGTGAAGCCCAGCTCGAGGATGTACGGGATCAGCCGGTCGCCCAACGTCTGCCAGCTTGCCCGGACGCCGTCATGCGGCAGCCAGGACATCGCATGCAGCTCGTAGACCGAAATCGGCGCATCCGCCGATTGGATCGCGGCCCGTCGTTCCATCCAGGCCTGGTCGGTCCAGACGAACGGTGCCGGATCGTCGACCACCGAGGCGGTGGCAGGCGGAACCTCGGTTGCCCATGCGACCGGATCGGCGCGCCAGGGCAGGAGATTGCCGTCCGGTGCGACCAGCTCGTACTTGTAGGTAGCGCCCGGTGCCACGCGCGGCACGAACAGTTCCCATACACCGGACTGGCCGCGAACCCGCATCGGGTTGCGACGTCCATCCCAGCCGTTGAACGAGCCGACCACGGATACGCGCTGCGCATTCGGCGCCCACACCGCGAAACGCGTGCCGCTGACGCCGTCGACCTCGAGCACATGCGCACCGAGCACCTGCGCCAGATCGCGATGCCGGCCTTCCGAAATCAGGTAGATGTCGAGGTCGCCCAATTGGGCCGGGAACGCATACGGATCCTCGGTTTCGTGGATCAGCTCGCCGCCCATCCCATCGGGAACTCCGCTCCGAAGAACGTAAGGCAGGTAGGTCTCGACGGTGCCTGACCACAACCCGTCCGAATGGATACGGGCCAGCGTGCCGCGCACCGTTCCGGTGACCGCATCGACCACGTCGACGCGCCCGGCTTCCGGCAGGAATGCGCGGATGGCGAAGCCGCCGGCGACCGGATGCGGTCCGAGCAGCGAAAACGGATCCCCGTGCCGGGCGCGTACGAACGACTCGACGGCACCTGGATGCGGCAGATGATCAACCATTGGCGGTATCTCCGGCGCCGAGCAGACGGGTGGCGATCTGGTCGAGGCCGTTCAGGGGGATGCCGATCCAGTCCGGCCGGTTGTCCGCCTCGTAGCGGATCTCGTACGCGGCCTTCTCCAGCAGGAACAGGTCGAGCAACGACTGCTCGGCTGCAGGCTTGACCCATGGGTTGCTGCTCGCCAGCAGGACCTCGCGATAGGCTTCCAGGAAGTCGGCACCGGCGGAGATGCGGAACCGCGCGATCAGCTTGTCGCGCCGGTCGTTGACCCGCTCGTTGGTGCTGTGCAGGCGCGACGACGCGGTTGCCGCCGCATAGTCGAACGAGCGCAGCATGCCCGCCACGTCGCGCAGACCGGAGGAATGCGCACGGCGCTGCTCCATCGTTTTCGCGGGCTCGCCCTCGAAGTCGATCAGATAGGCATCGCCGCCGACGACCAGAACCTGGCCCAGATGGAAGTCCCCGTGCACACGGGTGCGCAGGGCACCGGTGCCGGTGCCCGCCAGCCGCCGGGCCAGGCCATGCAGTTGCTCGTGCTGCCCGACCACACGACGTGCCACCGTCGCGACGGCATCGTCTTCCGGCCCGCCGGCCAGCGGCTGCAGGGCGGCGACCGCGCGGTCGATCTGCTCGATCGCGCCTTCGGCCCACGCCGCCAGCTCGGCCTCGGTCACGATCTCCGGCTTGAAGGCGGGATCCGATGTGGGGGCTGCAAGAACGTCGTGAAGCTGTGCCAGGCGCTTGCCGAGCGCATGCGCGAAGCTCGCATAATTGCTGTACAGGTCGGTCTGCAATTCATGCTCGGCGCCGGGGCTGGCCGCGTCCGGTATGTCGGCCAGCGTGTCCTCGGCAGCGCGTGCCAGGTACTCCAGCGTCCATTGCCAGCCGTCGCCCTGGTTGCGTACGAAGCCCTGCACCAGCACCAGCGTATTCGGCGTGCCGTCCGCATCGTAGCGGGTGACCTCGCCATACAGCGGCGGGCTGTTGGCATAGCCGCGCTCGGTCAGGGTGCGGGAAATCTCGGCCTCCGGATGGATGCCGGACAGCACCTTGCGTACGACTTTCAGCACGAGCTGATCGTCGATGATCTGCGAGCTGTTCGACTGTTCCGCGGACAGGCGGCGGATGTTCATCTCCGCCGGCCGTTCGATCTCGTCCAGGCGCGCGGTCTTGCGGAACTCGATCCGCTGGCCGGCGGCCTTGCCGTCCAGTTCGATCGTCGCGTTGGCGGCGATCAGGTCGAGCACGGCAGCGGTGAAATCGTCGGTGGCGAACCCGTCCGTGACGTAGCCGACCAGCGGACCGCGACGAATGCGGGTCAGTGCGAGTTGTTGCGCGAGAGCAATGCAGTTTTCCTCGCGCACCACCCCGAGTGGCAGGCAGTAGCGCTCGACCCGGTCACCGACGGCGACATCGATCTCGGCCAGCAGCGAGCTGTTGTCGCGAATCTCGCGTAGCGGCACGACATAGGCGAGCGACGCACTGCCGAACGCCTCGCTCTTGGACGAGAACCAGCGCCGCTTCGGCAGGTAGGCCGGCAGCACCTCCTTCTCGATCAGGTCGCGCGATGAGCCGGTCGCGATCTCGGTAAGCTGGTTGCGCACGACGATGGTCGACAGATCGGGCAACGGCTCCGGGGTCGGCGTGTGCCAGCTCGGCAGTGCCTGTTCGGTAGCCAGCATGAACCAGTAGAAGCCGTAGGGCGGCAGCGTCAGCAGATAGGTGAGCTGGCCGATCGGCGGGAAGATCGAGCCGCCGATGATGTCGACCGGAACGCGGCCGTTGAACTGGTGCAGGTCCAGTTCCACCGCCTGTGCGGAACGGGACAGGTTGTAGACGCACAGCAGCGTCTCGTTATGGCCCTCGAGCCCGTCGAGATCGCGCAGGTAGGCCAGTACCTTGCGGTTGCCCGGGTACAGGAAGCTCTGGGTGCCGCGACCGAACGCACGGTGGCGCTTGCGCACCTCCAGCATGCGACGCATCCAGTTCAGCAGCGAATGCTGGTCGGCCGCCTGCGCCTCGACGTTGACCGACTGGTAGCCATAGATCGGGTCCATGATCGGCGGCATCACCAGCCCGGCCGGGTCGGCACGCGAGAATCCGCCATTGCGGTCGATCGACCACTGCATCGGCGTACGGACACCGTCACGGTCGCCGAGATAGATGTTGTCGCCCATCCCGATCTCGTCGCCGTAATAGATGACCGGAGTCCCCGGCATCGACAGCAGCAGGCCGTTCATCAATTCGATGCGACGGCGGTCGTGCTGCATCAGCGGCGACAGCCGGCGGCGAATGCCGAGATTGATGCGGGCACGCTTGTCCGACGCGTAGGTTTCCCACAGGTAGTCGCGCTCGGACGAGGTCACCATCTCGAGCGTCAGCTCGTCATGGTTGCGCAGGAATACCGCCCACTGGCAGTTCTCCGGGATCGCCGGGGTCTGACGCATGATGTCGGTGATCGGGAAGCGATCCTCC
>JBPBQO010000004.1:0-41032 GCA_050954785.1 Janthinobacterium lividum
CGATTGCGACCATGAGCAGCAGCGGCACGATGAAGGCACGGGCATGCCCGGTCAGTTCCATCATCAGCACGATGGTCGAGAGCGGCCCCTGGGTGGTTGCCGCCAGCACAGCAGCGGCGCCGAGCACGGCGAACAGACCGGGCGGTACACCTGGCCACACATAGGACCACAGGATCCCGAGGACGCCGCCGAGCAGTGCGCCCATGGCAAGCGACGGGGTGAACAGCCCGCCCGGGGTGCCGCTGCCAAGGCACAGCAAAGTGGCCAGCGGCTTCAGCAGCAAAAGAATCAGCAACAGGAGCGGTGCCAGCTTGCCGGTAAAGGCCAGTTGCGCAACGTCACGGCCATTGCCGAGCAGTTGCGGAAAGAAGATCGACACGACGCCAAGTAGCGTCAGAGCCATCACCGGAGCCGTGAATCGCCAGCGGCCTTCGGGCCTGTGACGATCTGCCCAGGCGACCGCACGGACATATGCCACCGACGCCACCCCGGCCAACGGACCGGCGAGCACGGCCCAGATGGCGACGCCGATCGAGCCGGGATAGGCTGGAATCAGATAGGTCGGGACGTCCGGCAGGAACGTCCACGACACGCCCGTCGCGATCAGCGATGTCATCAGGGCAGGCAGCACGAAGCGCAGCGCCAGTTCGCCACGCAGCACTTCCAGTGCGAACAAGGCGCCACCGAGGGGGACACCGTAGGCCGCGGATAGTCCGGCACCGGCACCACAGGCGACCAGAAGGCGGCGCTGCTCGTCCGACAGCCGCACCCGGTCGGACAGCAGGTTGGCGATCACCGCCCCGGTCTGCTTCGGCGCGCCTTCGCGGCCGAGCGATGCGCCCATGCCGACGACCAGGATCGAGAGCACCGCGCTGCCAAGTGTCCGCAAGGCCGGGAGCCGCCCTGCCTGGAACCAGATCGCAGCGGTGATGTCGATGCTGTTGGCGCTCGGCAGCCTGACCAAAAGAAATTGGCCGGCACCGGTCAGTGCTCCGGCACCGGCCAGGAGCACGATGTGCTTCCAGGTGGCGGCCCTGGACGCTGCATCCAGCAGGTCGATGCCGCCGCCGGACCAGAGCGTGTGCTGCACCAGCTCGAGCAGCCCGGTCAGCACAGCAGCTCCAAGCCCCGTGCCGATGCCGGTCAGCACGACCGCCAGCCAGAAGCCTGCGGCATCGCGCCGTGCCAGGATCGGACCGATCATGCGAGGCGGAGGCCGCTCAGCAGGCCGATACGTGCACCCGATGCCAGGCCGCACTCAGGTAGCCCTTGAAGTTCCAGGTATCGTCTGGCTGCGCGGGTTGGGTCTGACCGGCCGAATCCCAGGCGCGCACCACGAGCTCGTGGTCGCCTTTGGGAAGATCCAGTGCTGCGCTCCAGAAGGTCCAGCTCCAGGGCGCATTCGCATCATGCTCGAGCCCGGCCTGGCTCCAGTTGCGGCCGCCATCGATCGACACGTCGACCCGCACGATGTTGCGCGCGGTCGCGACCGCGTAACCGCGCAGGGTCGTTCGGCCCGCCTTCAGCTCGGCGCTGGTTGCCGGCTCGCAGATCGCGGAATTCAGCGGCATGTCGTAGATCGTGACACCCTTTTCCCAGTCGACCGTGTCCTCCGTGACGTCGGCCGGCACCAGCTTGTAGTCGCGCTGCTGCATGTGGTTGTCGGACGGCCTGTCCTGCACCGTGATCGCGGACAGCCATTTCGGGCTCCGCACACCGGCATATCCGGGCACCACGACGCGTAGCGGAAATCCGTGTTCCGGCGTCAATGGCTCGCCGTTCATGGCGAAGGCAAGCAGGACTTCCGGTGCCATGGCCTTGGTTATCGGAATCGATGCACCATAGTTGAAACGCCCCTCTTTGGGCATCTCCACCTCGTCGCAGGCGTCGAAGGCGACATGCAGCGTGGCATCCTCCCGGACGTCCGCTGCCTTCAGCACGTCGGCCAGCGATACGCCCGTCCATTCGGCGTTGCCGATGGCGCCAGGCGCCCAGGGGTCCCCCGAGGTCGGTCGCACCTGTTGCAGGTCGGCACGCCGGTTGCCGGCGCACTGCATGACCGCCGTCACGGTGCGGACGGGGAAGCGGTCGCGCAGCTCCGGCACGGAGAGATCGAGGGGTGTGTGCACCATCCCGCCCACCTGAAGACGGTGGGTTTTTTCATCGAGCCGCGGGATGTTCCCGTGGCTGCGCACATAGAAATCCTTTTGGCCGGTAATGAGCTCATCCCGCAGCCGCTTCAGTGGCGGCTCGGCATTGAACGGCTTCTCCGAATGCACGATCAGCTCTGACTTGGTGCGGAACGGGTTCAACATCGTCATTCTCTCTGCTGGGAACTGGATCTTCAACATAATGGCACAAGGCGCGGATAATCCCGTCGCCGCCTGATCAGGCCAGGCCGAGCAGACGGATCAGGCCGAGGCTCAGCAGCCCGAGCGCCAGCAAGGACAGCACCACCACCGCCGTCACCCGGCGGCCGGCCCGGGCGGCCACACGCAGGTCCGTGCCGAGGCCGAGTGCCGCCATGGACACTACGGTGAGGAGGCCTGCCACCCATGAGGCGGGATGCAGCGCGGCGTGCGGCACCAGCCCGATGGACCGCACCGTCGCCAGGCCCAGGAAGCCGATGATGAACCAGGGAACCAGCTTGTGCAGCTTCAGACCACCTTGCTTCGGGCGGTCGCCAGCCGTGATGTGCGGCGGCGCCTCGTCGGTCTGGTCACGAAGCCGACGGGTCAGCAGGGACAGGCACAGCACCACCGGCCCCAGCATCAGCACACGGACCAGTTTCACCAGCGTGCCGAGCTGCACCGCGACGGACCCGATGGGCGCCGTGGCCGCCAGCACCTGCGGCACCGCGTAAACGGTCAGCCCGGCGAGCGCGCCATACTGCAGGCCGCTCAGATGCAGCAGCGGCACCGCGAGGGGGAGCAGGAGGACCAGCACGACGCCAAACAAGGCGGTGAAGGCGATCGAGGCAGCAACGTCCTCGCCGTCGGCGCCGATCACCGGCGCTACGGCGGCGATGGCGGAATTGCCGCAGATGGAGTTGCCGCATGCCACCAGGGTCGCCATCCGGTGCGGCAATCCGAACACTCTGCCGATGGCGTAGGAACAGCCGATCGCCAGCACGACCACTGCGGCAATGCCGATCAGCAGGGCTGGGCCGGCCGCCAGGACGGTGCCGGCGCTGACGGACGCGCCGAGCAGCACCACAGCGATTTCCAGCAGCATCTTGGCGCTGAAGTCGATGCCGGTCCTCCAGCGGGCGGACGGTGTCCAGACGGTGCGAATGACCGCGCCGATGATGATCGCCAGCACCAGACTCTCCAGCCAGGCGGCACCGAACACACGCCGCTCGATCATGGCCAGCAAGGTCGCGGCACCAGTGACCAGGAGGCACAATCCGACCCCCGGCAGCGTTTGGCGAACGCTGTCGAAGCGGGGCAGCATCTGCACCGGGGCAGAGCGAGGGACCATCTGCGGAGAGGGTAGAATGGAAGCACTGACAGCCATGGATCACCTCGTCGATAACGAGAGGATGAACCCCTGCAAAAAATGCTTCCAATGGATTAGTATGGTCAAAACGATCCGCTAGAGAGATTGATTCGATGACGCTCGAGCAGCTTCGTATCTTCGTCGCCGTCGCCGAACGCCAGCATGTAACGGCGGCGGCGCGGGCGTTGAACCTGACGCAGTCGGCAGTAAGCAACGCACTCGCCGCCCTGGAAGAGCGCCATGGCATTCACCTCTTCGACCGGGTCGGACGCGGTATCCTCCTGAACGAGAACGGTCGTTTGTTCATGGGGGAAGCCAAGGCCGTGCTTGCCCGGGCCGGCATCGCCGAGACGGCACTGGCCGATCTCGGCGGATTGCGGCGCGGGCGGCTCGCCGTGTTCGCCAGCCAGACCATCGCCGGCTACTGGCTGCCAGAGCGGCTGGTGCAATTCCATGAATGCCACCCTGGGGTCGAACTCGATGTCCAGGTCGGCAACACGCGCGAGGTTGCGCGGGCCGTCCTCGATGGCACGGCGGAGCTTGGTTTCGTGGAAGGTGAACTCGACCATCCATTGCTCGAGCAGCAGGAAGTCGGACAGGACCGCCTGGTTATCCTGGTGCACCCGTCGCACGCCTGGGCCGATGGCAAGGCCCTGCGTGACCGCGATCTGCCCCTGGTTTCCTGGGTGATGCGCGAGCAGGGGTCCGGCACCCGCTCCAGTCTGGAAGCAGCACTTGCGGCGGCGGGCTGCGATCCATCGGCGCTCTCGGTGGCGATGACGCTGCCCTCGAATGAGGCGATCTTGAGCGCAGTGCAGGCCGGTGCGGGTGTGACCGCACTGTCCGAACACGTTGCACGTTCAGCCCTGGCAGCCGGACATCTAGTTGCGGCCCGGTTTGAATTGCCAGAACGAAGCTTTCACATGCTGCGACATCGTGAACGCTACCGCAGTCGCGCTGCCGACGCGCTCGTTGCCACGATCGGCTAGATCGGGAAAACCTGGAGTTCCTGGAAACCATTTAATGTCGATCGACCAACATATTCGGAGGTGGTGATACGAATGCGGATCCACCGCGGGCTTTGCGCGCAACTCACCGAGCGGGGCGAGATGCTCGAAACGACCGAATGTCGGCCCCGGTCATGACGCCCCGCGTTTTCAGTATCAGCAGGGAAGGCTGCATTGATGAATATCCAAAGTAGCTTCATGCTATCGACAGAGACTAAGTTTAGTGACTATTCGCGGTTATTATAATCCGAATCGATGGTAGTTTCCCGGTTAATGGCGCGGTGATACGTGGCGAAGCATTGGAATTGAATTAGGCTCAGGCTGCCGCATCTAACCGTACTCGGTCATGAAGTAGGCGGTATAATCGAGGAGGTCGGATTGCTGGTGCGCGACATTATCAGCAGGAACTGGCAGGCTGAGGGCTCCGAACTGACTTGCCCCATCAGCATCCAGAGATGCCGGCAGACATGACCCCGCCGACCGTAATGGTTCTCGGCGCGACCGGCAGCATCGGCCGCTCGCAATGGAAGAAGCATTGCGTCAGGGCTACAAGGTGCGCGCACTCGTGCGCAGCACCGCAAGGACACGTCAGTTGTCGCCCGACGCGCTACGAAGGGGTGCGGGACATACTCGCCTTTGCCGACGCAAGCAGGGTACGGGTCCCGCCGATGACCCCGATCGGGGTCACCGACCGCCTTGGTAATTATAACCGCACCAATGAGGCCATGACGGGAAGCGATGGGGCGAGCGGCTAGTACAGACTTATTGAATGGCGACATAGGGTTATGCTGTGTTCAGCAGTGAGTCAGTGCCGTGCGTAGCCACATTGCCAGGTGGGACACGTCGGGCTCGCGCATAATGTTAAAGTGACCGGAGTCGAACCCAGTCACGGCGACCGAGCCGTCCAGATACGGATGCCAGCCTCGCAGGCCCCGGCGCCTTTTACCCTGGCCCAACCTTGCCACAAGCCGGTCGAGCGTGCCGGCCGGACGACACAGCGCTAGCAGCGTCTTTCCCTGGAAGGCTTGCGGTCGCCAGTCCGCCTCGGCCTGCATCAGCGCCTCGGTCAGGTCTGCATAACCCTGTGGAATCCAATGGGGTAAGGCGTGCCGTCTCGATGACCGCATGGCTGCATGCCAACCTGACGTCCACAAAGTTCCGGCTACACGCCGGTACCGCGCTTTCCGGTCTCGCAAATCGACCCTTATACGTTGGGCGCGAGGATCGATAAGAACCAGGAGCACCTCCCGCCCGCTTCGCTGTAAGACGCAGGCGAGATCGATGGCCGGGATTGCGCCACCAGAATAGCCCACCAAGGTGATACGACCGGTTGCCTGCACCCGCTCGACCTCAAGGGCATAAGCCTGGGACAATCGGGCGATGGACGGAGCTGACAAGGTACTCCGTTCCAAGGGACCGGGAGAAAGCCCATAAACCGGTCGTTGGTTCTGAAAGTGACGCGACAGGCTCAGGAAGCTTAACGGGCGCCCGAAGATGTCCGGGAGGCAAAACAACGGTTCAGCATCGCCCGATGGCTGCAGTGTGGTCAGGTGTAGAGGATTCTCTTCATCCGGGGACAGTAACGGCGCGAGGGCGACGGCAGTGCGTCCGTGGCTGAGCAGCGAGACCGGAACGACATGACCAAGCACTTCCTGCAACGCCAAGGCGGCGGCAACGGCCAGGAGCGAATCACCGCCATTCTCGAAGAAATCATCGTGCTGCGTCAGCCCCGGCTGTCGAAGGAGCTCGCGGTAGACGTTCACGACGACTTCCTCTATCGGCCACATCTTGGAAGTCTGTATAGCAGCCGGTGCGTCCGTGCTGTGAAGAGACAGACGTAGCAGATCGATTTTACCCGTCGGCGTCAACGGCAATGACGAGACAACAATGAGCCTCGTTGGAAGCATGTAGGCAGGCAGACTATTACCGACTTGCCGCCGCACTGTCGCGAGTGTCATTGGACCAGACGCCACAACGACTGCAACGAGTTCATGGATGATGCCGGCTTGTTCGGTTGTAATGACAGCAACATCGCTTATGGCTGTGACCTGACGTATCGCCAGTTCGATTTCATCGAGTTCAATTCGGAAACCACGAAACTTCACTTGGCGGCCTTTTCGGCCGACAAACAGAAGGTCGCCATTGGCCGCACGGCGAACCAAATCACCCGTGCGATACATCCGGCCTCCAATCGTCGAGAACGGGTCGTTCAGGAAAGCCGCCGCTGTCGTATCAGGGCGATTGAAGTAGCCGTCTGCAAGGTTGGGACCGCCGATGAAAAGTTCTCCCAAACAGCCTGGTTCGACTGCGCGACCTTCCTCGTCAAGGATATAAAGAAGGGCGCCGGCAATGGCATGTCCAATCGGTGGATCATCGAGGACATCCCGCCCGACAAGGGCTACGCACGTACAGATTGTCGCCTCGGTCGGGCCGTAATGGTTCCAGACCTGATCGACGCGCGAGTTTCGGTAAATCATGCGGGCGAGGCCCGCGGATAGTCGTTCGCCGCCAACGTTGATGACCTGGACCGAGTCCGGAATTCCGTTACGTCCTACCAGAGCGGCGAACGCGGACGGAACACCGTTCAATAGCGTCGGCTGCTCGTCGGGATCGAATGGTTCGAGTAGGTTGTTCTTGAGGATAATCGTGCCGCCACAACTGAGCGGAGCAAAAATCTCGAAAATCGATGGGTCGAAACATACTGACGTCGTAGCGGCGACCCGTGCCAGCTCATTGTTTGTAAAGCAGCCGGAAGCCCATTCGATCATCGCCGTCGCGGTATGCCGCAGCATCACTCCCTTAGGACGGCCGGTCGAACCCGAGGTGTAAAATACGCAGGCCAAACCGCCATCGTCCGTCTCGGGATGAAGGGCATGGAGTGGCAATTGAGCGAGAGTAGTGTGCTCTCGATCCATGTCGATTATCGTCCCGGCATAAGACACTGTCGATATAAGGCCGGTGACCGTGACGAGGTGAGACGGGGCACTGTCCGCCATCATGTTTGCGATTCGCTCTGCCGGGTAGGCGGGATCGATCGGAACATAGGCGGCCCCTGCCTTCAATACGGCAAGAATAGCGATAACGAGTTCGGCGGACCGCTCCATGCAGATGGCGACAAACGAGCCTGGGTATACGCCTCGGCTACGCAGAGCATGGGCGAGCTGATTGGACTGCTCATCGAGATCCCGGTAGCGCCAGCTGCGCCCGTCATGCACTAAAGCAGGCCGTTCCGGGTTCGCGGCAGCCTGCTTGACAAAGCGATCCTGGAGACGCTCGGTGGCCCGGCCGATGCTCGCGTCCTCAGGACGCCTGTCTAAATTTTCCGGTTCCGGTAATCGGTTCCGAAGACCAGTAGAACTCATGGAGATAGACTTTCAGATGGTAGATCTGTCAGTTACTGACAGCGACCGGACCGAGTATCTGCTGGATCGCAGCGACCTGTTCAGGAGCGAGTCCTCTGCGCGCGATCAGGCTACCCAAGCGCCTTGTACCCTCGCTATCAAACCTCTCGAGATAGTGGGATATATAGCGATCATCGCTCATCATGAACGGAAGGTCGCTGGTCGTCATATGGCGGATTGCGAGGCTACAAAATGGAGTGTTCAGCGGACGAAACTCAGGATTATGCAAGCCTCCTGTCTCGCAGCCTGGAAAGAATTCACCAATCATCAGCCCCCGGGCTACAAAGAACGGCTTGATTTCTTGCTGCACACTGGAAACCAGAGCCGAGGCCTCAGCCAGCGGCAGATGCGGAAACACGACCACCACGGCGCGGTAGATTTCGTCCGGCACGCGCCCGGACGCATCTTGATCATCGGAGAACGCCTTTGCCAGTCCCATGATCGACGAGATCACCGATTCCCGGTTGGTCCGGCTTTGCGACGACGCAGTGAGGGTAATGGCTTCGCGCTGCAGGCCGCCACCAGCAAAAGGGCAAACCGCGCCGCGTCGGCCGAGCGCCGGATGAGTTTGGGTCAGGAACTCCGAGATATAACGAGCAGCTTCGGACAGGGCGGCCATGCTTGCCCCATCATAGGGAAGGCCGCCTGACAATTCAGGGTCAAGGATCTGTCTCGGGGTTACCAACGGTCCAAACACGGCCGTAATCATGCCAACTGTTCACTCTCAAATCTATTGAATTCAATGGGTATTATTATAAGTTTTATCAGTATAAGCGTAACATCCCGGAAGCGTTCTAAAATTCTCGACATAGTCTTGAATTAACTGTTAAATAACGATCCTTCTATTCTATCCCCTGAAATATCGTTTGGGAATGGTTGCGGGCGGATGATTTGGTGCATGAACCGGTCTTCCATGGCGACCCATCCAGCCAGTTGAGCTGCCAGGCGGATTAACCGCTCTACCGCCTCATGGTCTCCACGACGACGTGGAAACAGGCCGCCTCATCCAGCAACTTGGTGAGCTCGTCGGCGTTATCGGCAAACATGCGCCGGAGCCACAGCCAGCATAGGCGGATCGTGTCCAGGACGACTTGCGCGCAGGCACTGTTGGAGACATCGGGTATCTGACCGTCCCCGCTACGGTGGGCATCTCGACTAAGCACCTGCGGGAGCGGGGGTGCAGATGACGGCGAAGAAGACACGACAGGAGCTCACGGCCGAATCCCAGCATGAGGCATCGGTCGCGAATGGACCGCGTTGCCCCCCGCACCAGGGCCATCGAGTCCTGGCATGCCGCTACGCATGTCGGTGTCACCCGTTGCTATCCCGGATGGGACGCCACCAGCCAGCAGTGATCACTGCGGAGCCCGAACTGCAGCGATCATTGAACGCCATTTGACGCTATCAAAACAGTGAGCCATGACAGGTTCCCGTAGGCGAGAGTTTCCCCGGGTCCGTTAACGAACCTGCCACGTATCGCTTCGTTGGCGTGGAAACGGCGATAGGCGTCCAAGACATGACATCAGCGTTTCGGCATTCGTCGCTCCGGCGGCAAGTCTTCGCGGCTGCCCTTCTGCTGCTCCCGTCCTCCGTATCGTGGGCTGCGTCGGACAATGCCGTCGTCCTGACGCAGCAGGAGTGGGGGGCACTGCCGGACGGTGGGCCTGCGCGGCTTTTCACCTTGCGCAATGCGCATGGCCTGACGGTGAAGTTCACGAATTACGGCGGCATCATCACCGAAATAGACACGCCGGATCGGACCGGCACCATCGGCAATATCGTCCTAGGGTTTTCAAGCCTGAACGGATATGTCGTCGACAGTGCCAAGGGCGGATTGTTTTTCGGCGCATTGGTCGGCCGTTACGCCAATCGGCTTGCGCGCGGACAATTCACGCTCGACGGACGCAGTTATCAGGTCCCGGTCACGGCACCTCCCAATTCGTTGCATGGCGGCACCCGAGGGTTCGACAAGCAGGTTTGGACAGTGCGGCCTCAGGAGGCCAGGACCGGGGAAGCGGGCGTCGAATTGTCGTTGGTCAGCCCCGATGGCGACCAGGGCTTTCCCGGCACGCTACGCGTCCACGTCACGTATACGCTGACCGACACGAACGAGCTACGTCTGCAGTATCGCGCGACGACGGATCGCGACACGGTGCTCAACCTGACCAACCACAGCTATTTCAATCTCGGTGGCAACGGTTCCGGCACGATCGAGCATGAGGTCTTGCGCATCGCGGCGGATCGCTACACGCCGACCGATAGCACGTCGATTCCAACCGGCGCGATCGATCCGGTCGTGAATACGCCACTCGATTTCCGAAAACCGACCGTGATCGGCGACCGGTTGCGCTCGTCCTTCCCGCAGATGGTGTATGCCCGCGGCTACGACCAGAACTGGATTATCGACGGCGTCCCTGGACAAAAGCCGCGTCTGGCAGCCGAGGTCAGCGATCCTCGAAGCGGGCGTACGATGCAAGTCCTGACCACCCAGCCCGGGCTACAGGTCTATACAGGCAACTCCCTCGACGGTACCTATGTCGGTTCAGCCGGCACGGCATATCGTCAGACCGACGGAATCGCGTTCGAGACCCAGCATTATCCCGACAGTCCCAACCATCCGACTTTTCCGACGACGGAGCTGAAGCCCGGCCAGACTTTCGAGCAGACGACGATCTACCGGTTCGGCATGAACCCCGCCCGTTAGACGGACAACCGATCCGGAAAGTCCGAATCAGACAACGGGCTGGGAACCGACCAGACGCGCCTGCACGTTCTCCTCGATCGCGCGCAATGTCTGCTCGAGATGCTCCGCCGTCTTCCGCGCTGCGGCCTCGGCGTCGCCATTCCGGTAATGCTGCAGCAGTTCCGTATGGTCGGCGTTGTTGAACGCCATCAGTTCCGGAGATGCGTGCATGGAGAGCGTGACATAGGCGCCTGCCGCCTCCGCCAGGTTGGCAACAATCCTGGCCAATCTCCCTTCAGGCACGGACAGCGTCAGTTCACGATGGAAGACCACGTTGAGTGCTGCCCATCGCTCCGGATCCTGCTCGGCGCAAAGCCGGAGGTGCGTCGCCTCGGCGGCGGCGAGATGTCCTGGTAGCGCGGAGGCGAGGGTGGAGACCACGAGCCGCGGCTCGAGCAGGATGCGAAGCTGGTAGAGCTCGCGGACATCGGCAAGCGTAAGGCCGCGAACCAGCACCCCCCGATGTGTGTCCAGTCCGATCAACCCCTCGGCCAGCAGATCGCGGAAGGCCTCGCGCACAGGGGTCGTGCTGACCCCGAGACGGGCCGCGACCTCCTCCTGTCGGAGCCGTGCTCCAGCATCGTGCGTGCCTCTCAGGATCTCGGTCCGCAGCACGCTGACCACATACTGACGGGCCGTCTGAGGTCGTTTGCTTTCCATCGTTTGTCCCCGGAGCTCCTTGCCCATTCGACAGCTCCCCATACCCCGGGGCGACTGAGCGCTCCAAGGGCATCAAACGCATCGTAATCGTGGATTGTGCACAGTATACAGCCACGGCACTGCTCGTGTAACCTGTGAAGGGCCGGCATCGGGCTCGAACACGATGGCATAGGTCTTGCAAAATTAGGGGTTATAACAAACCGGAGCGCCAACCGATGATTGGATCGCCTTCCCTAGGAATTTCGCGACGCGGCGCCATTCAGGCAGTCGGCGCCGCCGTCCTCACCGGGCTGGCCGCGCCCCGCATCGGCCGCGCCGCCACCCGCGAGGTTACATTCGTCGAAGCAGTGCATAATCTCGGCTACATCGATCTCTATGTCGGTCGGCACGCTGGGTATTTCGAGAAGAACGGCATCAAGCTGAACGTGTCCGCTGCCGGCGGCGACACCCAGGCTTTTGCCGCCGTGCTGGGCGGCTCGGCGATGTTCGGCATCGGCGACCCGACTATGGTGCCGATCTCCGTGGAGAAAGGGGGGCCGGGCAAGGTTGTCGGCAGCGTCGTGCAGCGAGCGCAGTATTTCGGCGTCTCGAAAACACTCAAGCCGATCACCGACCCGAAACAGTTCAAGGGCTTGCGCATCGTCACTTCGCCCGATCCGAACACCAACTACAGCGTCACGAAGCGCCTGCTGACCCAGGCAGGACTGGTGATCGGCCGCGACGTGCAGATCATCCAGGTCTCGCCGGGCACCGAGATCGGCGCCATGCTGGCCGGACAGGCCGATGTCGCGATTGCCTACCAGCCCGGCGTCGCACAGGCGAAGTCCCAGGGTGCGCAAATCGTTTTCGACTTTTCGAATGCGATAGGTCCGTTCTGCAATACCGGAATCATGGTGCTCGACGGGACGATCCAGAGGAATCCCGACATCGTCCAGTCGCTCTGCAACGGGCTCCAGCAGGCGATGCGGCGGACTTATGCCGATCCGGGCTTTGCCAAGGAGGTCGCCCGAATAGAATTTCCGGAGCTTTCGTCGGACGTCATCGACAACGCGATCGACACCGAACTGCAATATAGGATTCCGTCGGAGTCCGTCGTGGTCGACGAAGCACAATGGACCAATCTCATGAACATGCAGGTCTATCTGAAAAACATTCAGGGTACGACGAAGTTCGAGCAGATCGTCGACAACAGTTTCGCAAAGAAAGCGGCCGCACGCTGAGCGCGTCTTCCCAGGCTTCGGGCAGCCGGAAAGTACTGCTCGAGGCGCACGACCTCGGCAAGGACTTCCTGTCGGACAACGGGAACGAGCTCGAGATCATCCGTTCGATCTCGTTCACCCTTGCCCCCGGCGAAATCGTCAGCCTGGTCGGTCCGTCCGGCTGCGGCAAGACAACCCTTCTGAACCTTCTCTGCCGCCTCACCGAACCGAGCCGAGGCGCAGTTCTCTGGAATGGTCGCGAGATCGGCAGCGTGCCTGCCGGCGTCGGATACATGCTGCAGAAGGACCTGTTGCTGCCTTGGCGGACGGCGCTCGGGAACGTCATGCTCGGCCTCGAGGTGAAAGGCGGCACGCGCGCTGCGAACACCGCGCGTTCCCACGCGCTGCTCGACCAGCTTGGGCTTTCGGCATTCGCGGGGCATTACCCGTCGACGTTGTCGGGTGGCATGCGGCAGCGGGTAGCACTTGCGCGCACGCTCGCGCCCGAGCCGGACGTGCTGCTTTTCGACGAGCCTTTTTCGGCCCTGGATTTCCAGACAAAGATCCTGATCGAGCGGGACACCCTTCGGCTCGTGCGTGAACTGGGGCGCTCGCTCCTGCTCATTACCCACGATGTCGAGGAGGCGGTCAGCCTGTCCGACCGTGTCCTCGTTTTATCGCGCCGGCCCTGCACGATCGTCGCCGAGCACAGGATCGACCTTGACGACGACCGCAGCAATCTCATCGCGCTTCGCGAAAGCAAGGGGTTTGCACACCATGTCCGACAAATCTGGGCGGAACTCGATATCCGTTGAAACGCGGGCACGCGCCCGTGCATCGGAGGCCGTCGTGCAGCGGCGGCGTCAGCGGCTGCAGGTCCTGCTCTGCCAATTTCTCTGCTTCGCCTCGGTCATCGTGATCTGGCAATGGCAGACAGCGACGGGCGCAGTCAGTGCGTTCCTCTACGGATCCCCGTCGGGAGTCGCCGCGGCGCTTGTCGCGACGGTACGCGACGGCTCGTTATGGACGGATCTTACGACCACCGCGCTCGAAACGCTTGCAGGCTTCGCGCTCGGCAACGTCATAGGCACCACGCTCGGCCTGCTGCTCTGGTATTCGAAGTTCGTTTCCCGCGTGCTGCAGCCCTTCATCCTGGCGCTCGGATCGATCCCCATCATCGCGCTCGCGCCGATCACCATTATCTGGTTCGGGACCGGCTTCGCGTCGAAAGTCGCGATGTCGACGCTATCTGTTTTGGTCGTCTCGATCATCATTGCCTACAAGGGCGCGCTCGGTGTCGATCCCGACCAGATCAACCTCATGCTGTCGCTCCGCGCGCGCCGGTCGCAGGTATTTCGCCTTCTCGTCGTGCCGGCGTCCATGACCGACATCTTCGCGGGACTGAAGCTCACGGTCGGGTTCGCGCTTGTCGGCGCAATCGTCGGCGAATTCATGTCCTCGACGCAGGGGCTGGGCCACCAGATTTTCAAATCCGGCAGCCTCTACGCAATCTCGGCCGTTT
Organism: Janthinobacterium lividum; assembly: GCA_050954785.1. Taxonomy (GTDB): domain Bacteria; phylum Pseudomonadota; class Alphaproteobacteria; order Acetobacterales; family Acetobacteraceae; genus Lichenicola. The sequence continues at coordinate 14,031 of JBPBQO010000004.1, forward strand.
TCGCGGAACTGACCGTGACCGTGATCCTGGCACTCGTCCTGTCCAGCGTCGTGACTCATGTCGAGCGAATGCTGCTCCCATGGCGCCACGATCTTTCCTGAATGCAATCGAGAAAAGAGCAACTCCAATGATTCGCACCATTTCCAAGGACGGCAACCTGAAATATGCGCTCGCAAGCGGCGAGCCATGTGTCGAGACGATACGGCCCGGCGAGATGATTCGAATCGAATGCGAAATCAACTGCAACGCAGGCGTCATTACCTCGACGGAATCGAAAATTACGCCTGGCACGACCCGCTTTCCCTTCGTCAATCCGGCAACCGGCCCGCTCTTCGTCGAGGGCGCGAAACCCGGACAGGCTCTTGTCGTCACCATCCACGAGATGGAGCTGGATGAGATCGGCTACACTGCGCTGTATCCGGGCTCCGGCATGTTCCCCGACTGGGTAAGGCACAAGGAGTTCGGGCACCACACGCGCGCAATGCGGGTTTCGGATGGCGTCGTGCATTGGAGCGACACCAGGAAGCTGCCGATAAAGCCGATGGTGGGCGTGCTCGGTGTGGCACCCGTGCATGGCGGCGTGCTGACCGTCGATAACGGGGTTCACGGCGGCAATCTCGACGTGCAGGAGATCGGGCCGGGCAGCACGATCACGTTCGATGTGCACCAGGACGGTGCGGGGCTCTACGTGGGCGATTGCCACGCCTTGCAGGGAGATGGCGAGTGCGTCGGGATGGGGGCGACCGAGGTCGGCGCGCGCGTTACCTTCAGCGTGGCGCTCGTCGACAAGCCCAAGCGTCTCACCTGGCCACGGATCGAGACGGCGACGCATATCGCGACGCTCGGCTGCGCGCGGCCGCTCGAGGATGCGATGCGAATTGCGTTCGAGGAGATGGTATACTGGCTGGCGGACGAGCACGGTTTTACCGAAATCGAGGCCTATCTGTTCCTTGGCCAGATCGCGGAAGCCCGCTGCACGCAGATGGTCAATCCGAAATACACCTACATCTGCAAGGTCGCGAAGAACCTGCTGCAAGATCCGACGGCGTGAACCCTTCCGTGCGGGTCGAAGGCGCGCTCGCACGTATTGCGGCGCGTGACGGGGTGCTCGGTGCCTGGGCGCATGTCGACGCGGCCGGTGCCCGGCAGCAAGCCAAGACGGCGGATGGTACGGCACCCCTTCGCGGGCTTTTGCTGGGGGTCAAGGACATCATCGATGTCGGCGGTCTCCCCTGCGGCGTTGGAAGCCCGATCTTCCGGGAGCGGCGCGCGTTCGCCGATGCGGCGATCGTGGCGCGGCTGAAGGCGCTGGGCGCGATCGTGCTCGGCAAGACCGTGACCACGGCATTCGCATTCCTGGATCCGGCTGCAACCCGCAACCCGCGCGACCTGTCGCGCTCGCCCGGAGGATCCTCGAGCGGCTCGGCCGCCGCGGTCGCGGACGGGCACGTGGACGCGGCACTTGCCACGCAGACGGCAGGCTCGATTGCGCGCCCTGCTTCCTTCTGCGGAATCGTCGGCTACAAGCCGACGCACGGACAGTTCGGGCTCGCAGGCGTTGCCGCCTCGGCGCCGACACTCGACACGGTCGGCTGGATGTCGCGCGACGTCGCGACGACCTGCCGGATCCATGCGGCGCTGACCGGCGGAACGCCGGCCGGTCCCGCCCGAAGTCTCGGCTTCTGCCGAACGGCGCACTGGGAGCGAGCCGAGGACGCGATGCGCGACGCGTTCCTTTTCCGCGCCAAAGAGCTCGGAGCAGCCGAGGTAGCGTCTCCGCCCGCCGCACTGGACGTCCTCCATGCGACGATCATGCGCTTCGAGATGATTCGCGATCTTGCGACCGAGTGGCTCCAGCACCGCGAGTTGCTGCCGAAATCCTTGCGGGACGTCCTGTCGGACGCCGCTCCCTCCGACGACGCCTATCGGACCGCCAGGGTAGCGCGACACGGGTTCGACTTCGACAGGCTCTTCGGCGTCAACCAGGTCATCGTCACGCCATCGGCGGCGGGAGAGGCCGTGGCGTTCGGGTCGACCGGGGATCCGGCCTTCAACCGCTTCGTGACGCTGCTGGGTTGTCCGAGCGTCACCCTGCCGTTCGCCCGTGGTTCGAGAGGGCTTCCGCTCGGAGTGCAGTTGATCGCTCGGCCCCATGACGATGCGATGCTGCTGGCAACGGCCGCGGCGGTCGAGCAGGCAATTCGCGAGGACGGATCGTGGGCCGTCCGGTGCGACTCAAGCGACGCTGGCGCAACCGGATGATACGACGACGTGTCGCCACGATGGGGTGTAACCATCCGGCGGCCCTGGGTTGCCAGGGTAGGGTCGGACTCCGGGCGCCCGCTCCAGATAGGAGCGGGAGGGCCGTGGTATACCGTCGGACACCAGCGTGATTGATCCAGGGATCTGTTCGCGCTGGTTGTCGGGACGCTATCCCGTTCCGTAATCGTAATCCGTACCGGTCAGGCGAGGGGATCGGTGCTTCCGTCGTAACGCGGACGGTTAGATGCGCTTGACCACGTAACGTTCGCGGAGTGCATGCTCGATCTGTTCGGCGTGTTCGGGATCGCGCGCTTCCAGCATGACCTCGAGGTGGGCGGCCTGCACGCTCGGCGTCGCGAACAGGCGCTGGTGCGAGACTTCGATGATGTTGCCGCCGCTCTCGCCGATGATGGTGGCGATGTCGGCCAGCACGCCCGGACGATCTGGGATTTCCATCAGCAGCCGCAGCAGCCGGCCGTCGCGCAGCAGCGTGCGCAGCAGCGTATTGGCCAGGATGCGGCTGTCGATGTTGCCGCCGCACACCGGCATCGCCACCCGTTTGCCACGGAACATATCCGGGTTCGACAGGATCGCCGCGAGCGCCGCAGCGCCGGCTCCTTCGGCGACCTGCTTGGCCGCTTCCGCCATCAGCGTCAGCGCATCCTCGACGGCCAGTTCCGAGACGGTAATGATCCGGTTCACATGCCGCTTGACCAGTTCGAGTGGCTGGCGGCCGATCTGCAGCACGGCCATGCCTTCCGCGATCGTGGCACCACCCGGCGGCATGATCTCATCGGCCGGAAAGCCTGCCAGCGAGGCGTAGTTTTCGACCTGCACGCCGATGATCTCGATACCTGGGCGCATCTCGACGGCAGCCGCCGCACTGCCGGATATCAGACCGCCGCCGCCGATCGGGATCACCAGAACATCGAGCGGTCCGGCATCTTCGAGCAGCTCCAGCATGAGCGTGCCTTGTCCGGCCATGACCGCGACATCGTCGTATGGATGGACGAACACGCGCCGTTCGCGTTCGCACAACTCGAACGCGTGCGCGCTTGCCTCGGCGAAACTCAACCCGTGCAGCACGACGCGTGCGCCCCAGGCCGCGGTCCGGGTGACCTTCGCGGCGGGGGTAAATTTCGGCATGACGATGACGGCGTCGATGCCGAGCAGGCTCGCATGCCGGGCCACGCCTTGGGCATGGTTGCCGGCCGACACGGTGATAACGCCACGTGCCCGCTCGTCCTCAGTCAGCAAAGCCAGCTTGTTGGCGGCGCCCCGTTCCTTGAACGACCCGACAGCCTGCAGGTTGTCGAGCTTCAGGGTGATGTCGGCGCCGGTAACGCGCGACAGGCCCTCGCTGCGGATCGTCGGCGTACGAAGAATTCGCCCGGCAATGCGCGCATGCGCATCGCGGACGTCCTGAAGACCGATCATTGCCCGGTCGATCTCAGCCGAAGCTGATGTTGAGGATCTCGTAGGTGCGGTCGCCGCCGGGAGCGGGCACCGACACGGTGTCGCCCTTGCGCTTGCCGATCAGCGAACGAGCCAGCGGCGCCGACACCGACAGCAGCCCGGACTTGATGTCGGCCTCGTACACACCGACGATCTGGTAGGTGGCTTCCTTGTCGGTTTCCTCGTCGACCAGCTTCACCTGGGCGCCGAACTGCACATGGTCGCCGGACAGGCTCGACGGGTCGATCACCTCGACCGCCGACATGATCTCCTCAAGCTCGGCGATCCGACCTTCGACGAACGACTGGCGATCGCGCGCGGCGTCGTATTCAGCGTTTTCGGACAGGTCGCCATGGCTGCGGGCCTCGGCGATCGCGCGGATCACCGCCGGGCGTTCCTCGCTCTTGAGCTTGCGCAGTTCGTCTTCGAGCCGCTGCAGGCCGCGGCCCGTCATTGGAAATTTCTGCAACGAACACGTCCCCAGACCTGGTGATAGGCAATATCGGAGCGATCGACGGAATGGCCCGGGCGGGAGTGACCCGAGTGCCTTCCGTCGTCTGACCGCTCAGAACGATCCGTGAAAGTAGGACTGCAACGGGGCGACTTCAAGCGGGCCGGATCGCATTGCCGCGATCGCATAGACCGCCGCCCTGGCGCCGGCGATCGTGGTGAAGTGCGGAATCCCATGGGTGAGGGCGCTGCGGCGGATGTCGAAGCTGTCGGTTACCGACTGCGCACCGCCGGCGGTGTTGATCACCATCTGCACGTCGCCGGAGCGGATCGCATCGACGCAGTGGGGCCGGCCCTCCAGCACCTTGTTGACGATCGCCGCCTCGATTCCGGCTTCCTTCAGCGTGGCGGCGGTGCCGCGCGTCGCCAGCAGCTTGAAGCCCATGTCGACCAATCGCCGGCCCAGCGCGCCGATCGCCTGCTTGTCGCTCTGCCGCACCGACAGGAACACCGTGCCGGTCAGCGGCAGCTTCACCCCGGCGCCGAGCTGCGCCTTGGCGAAGGCGCGCTCGAAGCTGGCATCGAGGCCGATCACCTCGCCGGTCGAGCGCATCTCCGGACCCAGGATCACGTCGACGCCGGCAAAGCGCGCGAACGGGAACACCGCCTCCTTGACCGCGACATGCGGCGCGATCGCCCGGTCGTCGAGCCGGAACTCGGACAGCTTGGCGCCGGCCATCACCCTCGCGCCGATCTTGGCGATCGGCACCCCGGTCGCCTTGGCGACGAACGGCACGGTGCGGGACGCGCGCGGATTGACCTCGAGCACGTAGATCATGTCGCCCTTGATCGCGTACTGCACGTTCATCAGTCCGACGATGCCGAGCTCGCGCGCCATCGCCTCGGTCTGCGCCTTGAGCTCGGTGATGGTGGCGGGCGAGAGCGAATAGGGCGGCAACGAGCAGGCGCTGTCGCCCGAATGGATGCCGGCTTCCTCGATATGCTCCATGACGCCGGCAACATAGACCTGGGTGCCGTCGCAGATGCAGTCGACGTCGGTCTCGATCGCGTCGTTCAGGTAACGGTCGATGAGGACCGGCCCATTCGCGATGTCCGGTCCGGCGAGCTGCAGCGCCACGCGCATGTAGCGGGCGAGGCTGGTGCGGTCATGCACGATCTCCATCGCCCTGCCGCCGAGCACGTAAGACGGACGGATCACCACCGGATAGCCGATCCGGTCGGCCACCGCTTCGGCTTCCGCCGGCGAGCGGGCGATGCCGTTTTCCGGCTGGCGCAAGCCGAGCTTGTGCAGCATCGCCTGGAACCGCTCGCGGTCCTCGGCGCGGTCGATCGCGTCGGCCGGGGTGCCCAGGATCGGAATGCCGGCTTTTTCCAGCGCACGGCTCAGCTTCAGCGGCGTCTGGCCGCCATACTGCACGATGCAGCCGAGCACCGTTCCGGCCGCCTGCTCGCGCCGGATCAGCGCGACGACGTCCTCTTCGGTCAGCGGCTCGAAATACAGCCGGTCGGAGGTGTCGTAGTCGGTCGACACGGTCTCGGGGTTGCAGTTGACCATGATGGTCTCGAAACCCGCCTCGCGCAGCGCGTACGCGGCGTGGACGCAGCAATAATCGAACTCGATGCCCTGGCCGATCCGGTTCGGCCCGCCGCCGAGGATGATGATCTTGTCCCGCGTCGTCGGATCGCTCTCGCATTCGGGCTGGCCGTAGCCGCCCTCGTAGGTCGAATACATGTAGGGCGTGGCGGATGCGAACTCGGCAGCGCAGGTATCGATCCGTTTGTACACCGCATGCACGCCGAGACGGGTGCGAAGCTGGTGCACCGCGGTCTCGTCCAGTCCGGACAGCACCGCCAGCCGCGCATCCGAGAAGCCCATCGCCTTCAGGCGGCGCAGGCCGAACGCGTCCTGCGGCAGTCCGCCGGCTTCGACTTCGCGTTCGCACACGACGATCTTGTCGATCTCGCGCAGGAACCACGGATCGAACTTGCAGGCGGTGTGGATGTCCTCGACCGACACGCCGGCGCGCAACGCCTGGGCCGCCATCAGGATGCGGTCGGGCTTCGGCTGGCTGAGGGCGGCACGGAATGCGTCGTGCCCGCCATCGCCCGGCGGCTCGACCGGATCGAGACCGGACAGGCCGGTTTCCATCGAGCGCAGGCCCTTCTGCAGCGCCTCGTTGAAGCTGCGGCCGATCGACATCGCCTCGCCGACCGATTTCATGCTGGTCGACAACAGAGCCGGGCTGCCCGGGAACTTTTCGAAGGTGAAGCGCGGGATCTTGACCACGACATAGTCGATGGTCGGCTCGAACGCCGCCGGCGTGGTGCCGGTGATGTCGTTGGTGAGCTCGTCCAGCGTGTAGCCGACCGCCAGCCGCGCCGCGACCTTGGCGATCGGGAAGCCGGTGGCCTTGGAGGCAAGCGCCGAGGACCGCGACACGCGCGGGTTCATCTCGATCACCACCATGCGGCCGTCGGCCGGGTTGATGCCGAACTGCACGTTGGAGCCGCCGGTATCGACGCCGATGCGACGCAGGCACGCGATCGAGGCGTCGCGCATGCGCTGGTATTCCTTGTCGGTCAGCGTCAGCGCCGGCGCCACCGTCACGGAGTCTCCCGTGTGCACGCCCATCGGATCGATATTCTCGATCGAGCAGACGATGATGCAGTTGTCGGCGGCATCGCGCACGACCTCCATCTCGTACTCCTTCCAGCCGAGCACGCTCTCCTCGATCAGCACCTCGGTTGTGGGCGACGCGTCCAGGCCGCCGGTGACGATCTGCTCGAATTCCTCACGGTTGTAGGCGATGCCGCCGCCGGTGCCGCCCAGCGTGAAGGATGGCCGGATCACCGCGGGAAGGCCGACGATGGCCAAGGCGTCGCGCGCCTCGGCGAGGGTGTGCGCGATCACGCTCTTCGGGCTCTCGATGCCGATCTCGGCCATCGCGTCGCGGAACTTGAGCCGGTCCTCGGCGCGATCGATGACTTCGGCATTGGCGCCGATCAGCTCGACATTGTGCGCTTTCAGGAACCCCGACGCATCCAGCGCCATGGCGGTGTTGAGCGCCGTCTGTCCGCCCATGGTTGGCAGGATCGCGTCCGGCTTTTCGCGCAGGATGATGCGCTCGACGAACTCCGGCGTGATCGGCTCGACGTAGGTTGCGTGCGCCAGACCCGGATCGGTCATGATCGTCGCCGGATTGGAGTTCACCAGGATCACCCGGTAGCCCTCGTCGCGCAGCGTCTTGCAGGCCTGCGCGCCCGAGTAGTCGAACTCGCAGGCCTGGCCGATGACGATCGGGCCGGCGCCGATGATCAGGATGGATTTTATGTCTGTCCGCTTGGGCATTATCGGTGCGCCTTCAGGTGCGAGCGTCGGCCGAAGCCGGAACAAGTCGGTGCAGGAACTGGTCGAACAACGGGACGGTGAAATCGATCGCGCCATGCGCCGGGCTGTAGATCATGCCCTTGCGGATCGGCCCGTCGCGCAGCAGCGCGACCGACTGGGGTGTGCCCGACCGCGATGAAGCTCTTGGCGGTACGACTCAGCAGGGCGCGCCGCACGATGATGTCCACCTGTCCGAGCAGCAGATGCCTGCCCGCCAGCTCGGGCAGGGTCACGCCGGCGACGGGCACGAACCGATTGCGGAGCGGGGCCATATAGGAAGTTTACCCGATTATAGAAAGAATGCCGTATACATCGATAAACATCCTCAAATTGCCTTGCCGTCCATCAGGCCGACGAAGCGCTCGAACAGATGGAAGCTGTCCGACGGGCCCGGACTGGCCTCGGGATGATACTGCACCGAGAAGGCCGGCCAGCGATCGCTGGCGATGCCCTCGTTGGAGCCGTCGAACAGGCTGACATGGGTGATGCGCACGTCGGCTGGCAGGCTCTTGTCCTCGACCGCGAAGCCGTGGTTCTGGCTGGTGATCTCGACCTTGCCGGTGGCCAGGTCCTTGACCGGCTGGTTGGCGCCGCGATGGCCCTGCTCCAGCTTGTAGGTGGTCGCCCCCAGCGCCAGTGCCAGCAACTGGTGGCCGAGGCAGATGCCGAACACCGGCTTGCCGGCTTCCAGCACGCCCTTGATCGCCGGCACCGCGTAGCCGGCGGTCGCCGCGGGATCGCCTGGTCCGTTGGACAGGAACACCCCGTCGGGCGCGTGGGCGAGGATGTCCTCGGCACTGGCGTTCGCCGGCACCACGGTGACGCGGCATCCGGCCTGCACCAGGCAACGCAGGATGTTGCGCTTGGCGCCGTAATCGACCGCGACGACGTGCTTGGCGGTCGCATCCGGCCGTTTCGGCTGGGCGCCGTCGGCCCAGGTGCCTTCGGTCCAGGCGTAGCTCTGGGTGCACGACACCTCGAGCGCCAAATCCATGCCCTCGAGCCCGGGCCAGGACCGTACGGTTTGCTGCAATGCCGGGATGTCGAAGCCGCCATCGGCGGGATAGGCGAGGATCGCGGTCTGCGGGCCCTTGTCGCGGATGCGTCGCGTCAATGCGCGGGTATCGACGCCGCAGATGCCGGGGATGCCGCGCGATTTCAGCCAGGCATCCAGGGTCTGCGTCGCGCGCCAGTTCGACGGCTCGGTCAGGTCCTCCTTCACCACTAAGCCGCGTGCGGCGATGTTGATCGCCTCCTCGTCCTCGGGCGTGGTGCCGACATTGCCGATATGCGGAAAGGTGAAGGTGATGATCTGGCCGGCGAACGACGCGTCGGTCAGCGTCTCCTGGTAGCCGGTCATGCCGGTCGAGAAGCAGATCTCGCCGATCGACTGCGCCTGGCTGTGTGCGCCGAAGCCGCGGCCCCACAGGACGCTGCCATCCGCCAGCACCAGTGCCGCGGTGGCTCCGGCCGGAGCGGAATGCGGTCGCGATGGTGCGTCTGGCATAGCGGACTCCGCGGGCTTCGGGGAAAGGGACAGGTCGGATACGACGAGGTTGGTGGCCTGCAGGATCGCGGTCCAGTGCTTGGGTGGAACCGCACGCGCCTGTCGCCATTTACGAATGGCTTCGGTGCCGACGCCGGTCAGCCGGGCTGCCTGTTCGGGGCCCCCCAGTCGTTCGATGATCGCTTCGACCGTCAACGGCATGACATAAGGACCTTCCAGACCGCGTCCGGACGGCTTAGCAAGAGGGTGACCCTTTTGGGAAGTTAATTCCCACTTGGCGATCGGAAGCTGGACGGGAAATTTCTTCCCGCATGGCTGGGAATGACGGAGTCCAATCCATGTCGCTGCGTGTGCGTTTCACCGATGGCCTGAAAACGGCGATGAAAGCGGGTGATTCTGCCCGCGTCTCGACGCTCAGGATGGTGCTGGCGAGGCTCAAGGACCTGGACATCGCCTCCCGGCCCAAGGGCATCGACCAGATCCCCGACGACGAGATCACCGCCATGCTCCGCAACATGGTCAAGTCCCGCACCGAGTCCGCGACCATGTTCCTGCAGGGCGGCCGGGGTGAGCTGGCGGCCAAGGAAGACGCCGAGATCGTGGTGATCGAGGAGTTCCTGCCGGTGCCGATGGACGAGGCGGCGCTGGCCCTCGCCGTCGCCGATGCGGTTGCGGCAACGGGAGCGGCCTCGATGAAGGATATGGGCAAGGTCATGGCCTCGCTGAAGGCGACGCATGGCGCGGCGCTCGATCTCGGCCGGGCCAATGCGCTAGTGAAGGCACGGCTGTCCTGATCGGCTGATCGCTCCACGCGATGGCATTCGACCCCGCCTTTCTCGACGAGCTGCGCGCGCGCACCCCGCTTGCGGCGGTGATCGGGCGCAAGACCAAGCTCGTCCGCTCGGGGCGCCAGCTCAAGGCGTGCTGCCCGTTTCATGGGGAGAAGACGCCGTCCTTCTATGTCTATGACGACCACTTCCACTGCTTCGGCTGCGGCGCGCATGGCGATGCGATTTCGTTCGTCATGCAGGCGGAAGGGCGCTCGTTCATGGAGGCGGTCGAGGGCCTGTCCTCGGAAGCGGGCCTTGAGGTGCCGAAGCAGGCTCCCGCCGATCGCGGCCGGGCGGAGCGCGCCCGAACCCTGACCGACGTGCTGGACGCCGCCCAGCGCAGCTACGTGCGCCGGCTGCATGGCGGCGAGGGCAGGGACGGGCTTTCCTACCTACGTGGCCGCGGCCTGACCGACGCCACCATCGCCGACCATGGGCTCGGCTGGTCGGGCGACGGGCGCGGCAGTCTGATGACCGAACTGCGCGAGCAGAATTTCCCGCCCGAACTGATCGCCGAGGCCGGGCTGATGCGCATGGACGAGGAGGGTCGTCCCAAGGGCGAGCTGTTCTTCAACCGGGTCACCTTCCCGATCCGCGATAAGCGCGGCGGCCTGGTGAGCTTCGGCGGCCGCACGCTGGGCGACGGCCAGCCGAAATACCTGAACGGGCCGGAGACGCCGCTGTTCATCAAGCGGCGTACCCTGTTCGGGCTGGAGCGCGCCAGTTCCAACCTGCGCACGATCCGCCCGCCCGGCAGCGCACCCCTGGCGTCGCGCGAACTGGTGGTGGTCGAAGGCTACATGGACGTCATCGCCATGCACCAGGCGGGCTTCGGCGGTGCCGTGGCGCCGCTGGGCACGGCGCTTACCGCCGAGCAGCTCGAGGCGCTGTGGCGGGTGGCGCCGGCACCGGTGCTGTGTTTCGACGGTGACAGTGCCGGGCGCCGGGCGGCGATCCGGGCGGCCGAGACCGCATTGCCGCTGCTGGACCCGGAGCGGACCTTGCGCTTCGTTCGGCTGCCGGAGGGCGAGGACCCGGACAGTCTGGTGCGCCGGCAGGGCGCGCCGGCGATGGCGGCCGAGCTGGTCGGAGCCGCCGGCCTGGCCGACGTGCTGTTCGAGCTGCTCAGCGAGGGCATCAAGAATCCCGGACCGGAACAACGTGCCTCACTGCATGCGAAGCTGACCGAGGCGGCCGCGACGATCGGCCACAAGGGGCTGGCCAGCGAATACCGTCGCACCCTGCAGCAACGCTTCTTCGAGACGTTCGCCAAGCAGCGCCAGAATGGCCGTGCCGGGGGCCGGCCGCAGGATGGCCGTTCCGCGTTCAAGCCGGCGCCGGTCATGTCGGGGGCCAGGCCGGTCCCGGCGGCGGACCGGGTCAGGCTCGAGCGGATGCGCCTGCTGCTGGCGATCCTGCTGCGTCATCCCGACCTGCTTGCCGACGTCGAACAAGCGCTGTGCGGGCTTGATCTGCCGGACGATCTGGCGTCTATGCGGGCGGCTCTCCTGGAGGCAGCTCATGCCTCACCAACACTTGACTCGGCAGGGCTCATAGCCCACCTGCAGTCAGCCGGACTGTCGGCACAAATTGACATGATATCGGCTCCCTCGCCTTTGCCCATGCCCGCAGGTGCGTCCCAGGACGCGATGCCGGCGGAAGCGGAGAAGACGTGGTGGCATTTTTTTGGCTTCCTGAGTGTCGAGGGCTTGCGAGAACAGAGAGCGGCGGCGGAGCAGGCATTCATCCAGTGTCCGGATGAAGAGAGCCAGAAGCGATTGATATTACGTAAAATGACGTTGGATTTTGTCGAGCGTGGCGAAATTGCCGACGAAGAAGGCTGAAACGGCCGAGGCCATGAGCCCGACCCGCCCTGCATGGCCCCGCCCTGCATGTCATGGTCGCGGTAAGGCAATCGTCCAAGGACCGGGTTGGAGTTGAGTTAAGCATGGCGACGAAGACGGCGGCGACGACGGAAGCGACCTCTGGCGAGCAGGATGCCGACGCTTCCTTGCTCGACACGCAATCCGCGGCGGTCAAGCGCCTCATCGCGCGTGGCCGCGAGCGCGGCTACATAACCTTCGACGAGCTCAATGCGGTCCTGCCGCCGGACCAGATGTCGTCCGAGCAGATCGAGGACGTGATGGCCGTGCTGTCCGAGATGGGCATCCAGGTCGTCGAGAACGAGGATAACGAGGAAACCGAGACCCCTCGCGAAGAGGAAGAGGAAAAGAAGCCCGAGGCCGAGGAGGGCGAGACCCCCACCGGCAACGTCGATGCCGAAAGCCTCGGCCGTACCGACGATCCGGTGCGGATGTACCTGCGCGAGATGGGCTCGGTCGAGCTGCTGTCCCGCGAGGGCGAAATCGCGATCGCCAAGCGCATCGAGGCCGGCCGCGACGAGATGATCGGCGGGCTATGCGAGAGCCCGCTGACCTTCCGCGCGATCATTTCCTGGCACGACCGGCTCAAGGTCGGGCAGATGCTGCTGCGCGACATCATCGATCTCGAGGCGACCCAGGCCGGCAATGCGGCGCTGGAGGAAGTGCCCGAGGGCGGCATCCCGGTGCCGGTGGAGCCCAGCTTCGAGGCGGCGCCCGAACTCGACGACCAGGACGAAGGCGAAGGCGTCGGCCTGTCGTTGTCCGCACTCGAGGAAAAGCTCAAGCCGGAGGTCCTGCTCCACTTCGAGGAGATCGAGAACCTCTACAAGAAGCTCCACAAGCTGCAGGCGAAGCGGCTCGAAGGCCTGACGTCCGGCGAGGAAGTGTCCGACAAGTCGGAAAAGAGCTACGAGAAGCTGCGCGACGAGCTGGTCGCCAAGGTCGAGCAGGTCCACCTGCACAACAACCGTATCGAGGAGCTGGTCACCCAGCTCAAGCAGATCAGCCAGCTGCTGAACGGCCTCGAAGGCCGGATGCTGCGTCATGCCGAGACGGCCAAGGTCAGCCGCGACGACTTCCTGCTGAAGTATCGCGGCCGCGAGATGGAGCCCGGCTGGATGGAGGCGATGGCGGTGCTTCCGGGCAAGCCCTGGAAGAACTTCGTCGCTAAGCACGGACCCGACGTGATGGAGCTGCGACTTAAGGTCGGCCAGGTCGCTCAGGATACCGGCCTGCCGATCAGCGAGTTCCGGCGCGTGTATGCGACGGTGTCGCGCGGCGAGCGTGACTCCGCTCGTGCCAAGAAGGAAATGATCGAGGCCAACCTCCGCCTCGTGATCTCGATTGCCAAGAAGTACACCAATCGTGGCCTGCAGTTCCTGGACCTGATCCAGGAGGGCAATATCGGCCTGATGAAGGCGGTCGATAAGTTCGAATACCGTCGCGGCTACAAGTTCTCGACCTATGCCACCTGGTGGATCCGCCAGGCGATTACCCGCTCGATCGCCGACCAGGCGCGGACCATCCGCATTCCGGTGCACATGATCGAGACCATCAACAAGCTGGTGCGTACATCGCGCCAGATGCTGCACGAGATCGGCCGCGAGCCGGCTCCCGAGGAGCTTGCCGAAAAGCTTGGCATGCCTCTGGAGAAGGTCCGCAAGGTTCTGAAGATCGCCAAGGAGCCAATCAGCCTGGAGACGCCGATCGGCGACGAGGAAGACAGCCATCTCGGCGACTTCATCGAGGACAAGACTGCGGTCATTCCGCTCGACGCGGCGATCCAGACCAACCTGCGCGAGGCCACCACGCGGGTGCTGTCCTCGCTCACGCCACGCGAGGAGCGGGTACTGCGGATGCGCTTCGGCATCGGCATGAACACCGATCATACGCTCGAGGAAGTCGGTCAGCAGTTCAACGTGACCCGCGAACGGATCCGCCAGATCGAGGCGAAGGCGCTACGCAAGCTCAAGCACCCGAGCCGCAGCCGCAAGCTGCGTTCGTTCCTGGACGATTAGTTTGGCGACCATGGCTTCGCTCGTGCGTTGTCCGGTCCTCGACAAACACTGATGTTCCGGGCCGGAAGAGGCAAAGACGATGTCCATCTGGCAGCCGCCGCTCCAGGATAGGAGCACGACACGGGTTGCTGTGGACGTGACGTTCCTGCGTCTGGACCCAAACGGTGTCGGCGCGTCCGTCCTGCCGGCCGATGGCGTTTCCAGGCACTTTCCGCCCGGCTGTGACCTGGTCACGGTCGCGGCGCCGACCGTCGGGTTCTATCGATACCTGTATCACAGCGTCGGCGACGCCTATTGCTGGTGGCTCCGGCGCATGACGCCCGACATCGAACTGGCTGCATTGCTGGCGCATCCCAGGATCAGCCTGCATGTGCTGTATCGGGCTGGCGAACCGGTCGGCTTCTTCGAGCTGGACGGCCGCGACAGCCTGGACGTCAATCTCAGCTATTTCGGGCTGATGCCGCACGCCATCGGCACCGGGGCCGGCTATCCGCTGCTGCTGGCCGCCATCGAGACGGCACGTGCGGGCAGTGCCGGCGGCGTCGTCCGGGTCAACACCTGCACTGCCGACCATCCCAGGGCGATGGGCACCTACCTGCGCGCCGGCTTCGTGCCGATGCGGACGGTGCGCGAGATCTGGGACATCCCGAACCGTCTTGGATTGCCGATCCCCGACCGCCTCCGGGCGTAGGCCGATCGACGATGACCAGCGGGTCGTTTCGCATGGAACCCGGCATGTCGGGTCCTGTGATGCACTTGCCTCCGTTGCCCGTCGGGGATGCCGGCACGGGTGCCGCGGCCGCCAAGCCGGCACCGGTAGTGTCGCAACGACCTGCGCAGCCCGCCGTGCGGGTTCCGGCACAAGCCCGCGTCAGGCTGTTCGTGCCGTCGCATGCGTGGGGCGGGCGACGGCGACGCGAGATCCTGTTCGCCGCCGCTGCGATCGCCGTCCTGTTCCATGTGCTGCTGACCGTGGCCATTCTGGAGGCGCCGCATCTGTGGCCGGCACCACCGATACCGCTATCGGTACCGCCGCCGTCCGCCTCGGACCCGCCGACCATCGAGATGCTGATGGACAAGAACCGCTATGCCGGCGGCTCGCAGGCGACCCCGCCGGCGAGCCCGGCGCCGCCGGCACCCGTCGCACCGCCGTCGCCCCCGAAGCCGCAGCCACCCGCCGCACCCGATCTGGCCTCATCCACCCTGACGTCGCCCGAGCAGGTGACGGTGCCGCCGGCAGCGCACGACCCGACCACGACGCAGCCGCCGAGCCCGACGCCGCCGGCACCGGAGGCGGCAGCCCGGCCGAACCAGCCACAGGTCAATCTCGATCAGGCCGACGGGCTCGGCTACGGCATGCAGGACGATCCCCGCATCATTCCGGCCAGCCCGGACGACCGGCATGCGAACCGGATGCCGCCCTATCCGTCCGCCGCCGGGCGACGCGGCGAGGAGGGGTCGGTGCAGATGCTGATCAGGATCGCCGCCGACGGGTCGGTGACATCGGTCGAGGTCGCCACGAGCTCCGGCTACCAGACCCTGGACCGGACGGCGCATGACGCGGTCGCGCGCTGGCACTTCAGGCCGGCGATCCAGAACGGCGTCGCGGTTCCGACCCAGATGATGCAGGTTTTCAACTTCCGGATCGATCGCAACCACCCGTAGAAGCAATCCGGTGGTGGTTTGGACATCGCCAGATGCGACGTTCATGTGTAATCGATTACGGTCGTGAACCGCTGGTTGTTGGATAGTTCAGGTCCTGCCGCGATTTCGATGTCTTGCAGGAAATGGCCGATGGCGAACCCGTGCACCACCCCCTGCGGTCCGTTGGCAAAGCCCGTAACGATGGTGCCTTGACGATGGCCAACGATCTTCGCATGGCACGCAGCCCGGTCGTGCAGCGGGACGGCGCCTACCATCTCAGGCTGGCCGGCGGCAGTACCGCGCCGCTTTATGACGGACCCGGTTCACCGGTTCGAAGCTTCCTCGAAGGCTGGTCGCCCACGGCGTTCCATCCCGGTATTGGTCCGGTGCGCCTGCTTGCCTTCACCGGCCCCGACGGCGCCGAGGCCTGCTGGCTGCTCGACCAGGGCAATGTGCGCCTCGGCGACAGCCTGACCGACCTGATGCCCGAGGTCGCGGGCGCATTCCTGACCGCTGCCTGTCCGATGCTGCAGCGCCTGATTCGCGAGGTCATGCTGCGGCCCAGGCCCCGGCCGGCTTCACTCGAAGCCGTGGATGCCTTGCTGCTCCTCAGTCATCTCGTATGCGAGCAGGCGGTGGAGGCGATCGGCGACGATCTCGTGCTGCGGCCCCGGATGGCGCTGGTGGAAAGGCTTGCGCCGACGATATCGATCGAAACCCCGGACGGAAACCAGGCCGAGGTCGGCATCGACCGCCTGCACATCCAGTCCGGCTTCGCCGTCACCCTGCAGGACCGGCTGGTGGCCTCGACGCGAAACGGCGTTCTGGCCTGGCCCAGCCCGGTCAATGGCCGCCCGCTGCAGGTGCAGGGTTGCCTGTATCTGGACGATTTCCGCCTGGCCTACCGCTTCGCCGACACCATCCACGGGCTGGTATTCTACGTGATCGCCTCGGACCATCTGTGCCGTGCGCTCGGGGTGTATTTCCCGACCGGCAACCTCCTGGTGGTGAAGGACGAGTGGAGCCGGCACCTGGCCGACGTCTATTTCCCGGACGGAGTGGGACGCCGGATCGCCAGCCATTGCGCAGCCTGGGCGCAGGAGCTGGTTCCTTATTTCGCCCGCGGCGTGCATGGAACCGCCAGCATCATGCGCGGCCCTTCCGGTGCTCATCTCGGCCACCAGCTCTGGAACGAGCTGACCGGCATGGAAACGCTGCTGACCCATGCGGTCGGATCGTTCATTCCTGAATGGATCGTCGCCGGCGCCGAGAACGGCGTCGAGCTCTGGGGGCCGATCGAGCTTCTGTTCCCCGAGCTCGAGGGCCGGGTCAACCGTACGCTTGCCGACGATTCCCGGATCGCGGCCTACCTCTATTCGAAAGGCCTGTGTGCTGCGCGGATCACCGGGGAACGCATCTCGGCCGAGTTGCGCCGGCGTCTGCAGGCGAGCGTGGAGGTCGGGCCGACACGCCGACGGCTGCACGCGCTGCGGCACCAGCCCGGTCATGCGTCCAATAGGCGGATGCCGGGTGAAATGCCGCCACCGGTCATTCTGCTGGGGCTGCGCGTCGAGAATCGGACGTTGACCGACCTTGCCGGCTTCTGTGTCAGACTGGCCGGCTTCATCGCCGAAACCTGGCCGGGTGCGGTCCTGGTACTGGATGGCCATAATTCGCGCGAGGGCGGGACCGGCCTGCACGGCGCCCGGATTATGAGCCACGGCGAAGTGCTGGCTGCTCACACCCCGCTGAGCATCGAGCAGGTGATCGCTGCTCAGGTACGCGCCGCGTCGGCTGGCCTGCCGATCCATATCGAGGACACGCTCGACCAGCCGATCGGCGCCAGCCTGGCCTGGTCGATGCTGTCCGACTGCTTCATTTCGGTATGGGGAGCGAGCCTCGCGAAGTTCCGTTGGGTCTGCAACAAGCCCGGGCTCGCCGTCAGCAGCCGCGCCAACCTGCTGCACCGGGACGACCTGCATATCTACGATCTGCCGTGCTACATGGAGGATCCGACCCAGTTGCTGATGGCGGATCCTGCGTCCGTCACCGACGAGCCGGATGCGCCTCGTCTGGTGCCGGTGGCCCTGGATAATCCGTTCTTTGCAAACTTCCGGGTCGACGAGGGCCGGCTGTTCGACCAGTTCCGCGCCTTCGTGTTCGAGGTGACGACGGCGGCTTCGCTGGACGGCACCGCGGGCCGGTTACCGGAAACTTAACGGCCTACCGGGCATCAAAAGCTCGGCTAAACTGTTCCGGAACCGTGATTTTCGTCTAGGATTGTCGCGAAGGGCGGCCAGTCTGGGTGTCCGACAGGATGCGTCCGGCTTTGCCCGGCTGCAGGCCTCCGAGAGGACGGTTATGGTTTCGAGAGTAGCGATCATCGGCGCCGGTTGGTACGGCTGTCATCTCGGCAGCTCGCTGAAGTCGCTCGGCTTCGACGTCAAGGTGTTCGAGCAGCACCACCGGCCGCTGCACGAGGCATCCGGAAACAACCAGTTCCGGCTCCATCTCGGCTTCCATTATCCGCGCCATCACGGCACCCGGGTGCAGTCGCGCGACGGGTTCATGCGGTTCATGGAACGCTATCCGCAGCTGAGCCGCGAGGTCATCGAGAATATTTACGCGGTGCCGAAAGCCGAAAGCCTGATCGACTTCGCCACCTACCGGCTGATCATGACCTCGACCGGGATCGACTTCCGCGAGCAGAACGAGACGTCGATCCCGATCCGCGAGGTTGCCGGGCTGATGCTGACCAGTGAGCGGGTCCTGCTGATCGAGCAGGCGCGCCGGTTCTTCAAGGACCTGCTCGGCGACAGTCTGGTGCTGAACCACAAGGTGACCTCGATCGAGGAGGATACCGACTGCGTCATGGTCGAGGGCGAACCCTACGACCTGCTGATCGATGCGAGCTGGGGACAGCAGCTCGGCATGCCGATGCCGTTCTTCTACGAACCGACCGTGCTGCTCTATTACGAGACCGATCACGCCTTCCCGGCCTGCACGTTCGTCGATGGCCCGCTCTGCTCGGTCTACCCGACCGAGGATCCGAACATCTACACCCTCTCCAGCGTGCCGCACACGCCGCTGGCCCGCGTGACCAATGCGCAGGAGGCACAAAAGATCCGGGACAGCGTCTCGTCGGAAACCGTCAATGCCAAGGTGAAGGCGATGGAGGAGCAGGTCAGCCGTTATCTGCCGACGTTCAAGGAGAGCTTTCGTTTCGTCGGCCCGCAGCTTGCCATCAAGACCAAACCGGTCGGTAACTTCGACGATCGCAGTTGCTCGGTGTTCCGGCGCGGCCGCGTGTTCCATGTGATGTCGGGCAAGATCGACACGATCTTTTTCGCCATGGAACGGATTTTGGCATTCATCGAATCCAGCCGCGAGCGTGGCTTCACGCCGCTGGCCAGCCCGCTTCGTCGCGATATCGTCAAGCGCACCCTGCTGACCCAGGAGCACGGCTGAGCATCATGAGCGAGACCTCGCAATGACCGCACGCGCACTCATCGGACATACCGGTTTCGTCGGCTCGAACCTGATCCGGCAGCAGGGTTTCGACAAACTCTACAACTCGACCAGCATCGGCCAGATCGACGGCGATCATTTCTCCGACGTGATATGCGCCGGCGTGGGGGCGGTGAAATGGTGGGCGAACCAGAACGCGGACGAGGATCGTGCGCGGATCGAAGGCCTGATCGCGCATCTCGACACCATCACCACCGATAATTTCACCCTGATCTCGACCATCGACGTCTACGGCTCGCCGATCGGGGTCAGCGAGGCGGACCAGCCGGTACTCGAGGGTCTTCACCCCTATGGGTCGAACCGCGCCATGCTGGAGCGTTTCGTGTCCGACCGGTTTGCCAATCATCAGATCGTTCGCCTGCCGGCCTTGTTCGGATCGGGCCTGAAAAAGAATGCGATCTACGACCTGATGCACGACAACCGCATCCAGGTGATCAACGCCGCCTCGGTGTTCCAGTGGTATCCGCTGGAGCGGCTGTCGGCGGATCTCGAACTGGCCCGCACCCGTCATCTCGGCGTGGTCAATCTCGCCACCGAGCCGGTATCGATGGAAGAAATCCGGGCACGGTTCTTCCCCGACAGCGCGATCGGCGCTGATGCGGCCCCGCAAGGCCGTTACGACATGCATACGATCCATGATGCGGAGTTCGGCGGCGCCGACGGCTACATTCTGGACAAGGCCGGGGTGCTCGCGGCGATGGAGCGATTCATCACCAGCGAAACCGCGGTAACGGAAGGACCCGGCATTTGAGGCGGCTCGGCGTCTCGAACCTCGCCTGGAGTCCGGACGCCGAGGCGCGTGCATTCGAACTGCTGGCCGCGCACGGCGTCGACGGCGTCGAGGTGGCGCCGACCCGCATTGCCCCATGGGACGAGCTGACCCCGGCGCGGCTGGCGGCGTTCCGCAG
The DNA here is from genome assembly GCA_050954785.1 of Janthinobacterium lividum. GTDB lineage: Bacteria > Pseudomonadota > Alphaproteobacteria > Acetobacterales > Acetobacteraceae > Lichenicola. Next base: position 33,925 of record JBPBQO010000004.1, read on the forward strand.
CGCCTGCACCGCCTCAGGCCTGGCGGTAAGTTCGTTGCAGGCGGTGTTTTTCGGCAAGCCGGATGCGACCTTGCTCGCCGACCAGGCCGGCTTCGATGCGATGTGCGCGCATATGCACGTGCTGGCCGCGATCGCGGGCACGCTCGGGGCTGGCGTTGCGGTGTTCGGCGCGCCGAAGAGCCGGCTCAAGGGCGATCTGCCGAACGACGATGCGATGGCGCTGGCGGCCGAGCGGCTGCGTGTGCTGGGCGACATCGCCGCAACCGGCGGCCTGATCCTCGGCATGGAGCCGGTGCCGTCCGTTTATGGCGCCGACTTTCTCAACCGGTATCGCGACATCATCGCAATCGTCGAGATGACCGGCCATCCCAACATCCGTGCGCATCTCGATACCGGCTGCGTCACGCTCGGCGGCGACCGGCCGTCGGATGCGATCCACCAGGCCGCACCGCTGCTCGCGCATTATCACATGGCCGAGGCGCAACTCGGCTCGTTCGCATCACCCGGCTTCGACCATGCGTCGGCGGGGCGGGCGCTGGACGAGATCGGCTACGATCGCTGGGTGGTGGTCGAGATGAAGCAGGGCGAGGGGGATGGCCTCGCGGACGTCGCAACAGCGATCGCCTACGCCAGGAATAATTATTTCGATACCGTAACTCGATCCTGAGTATCGCCGGATCTGCAATGCCTTCGGGTATCTACTGACGGGCCGGGCGAACCTGCTGCATCGCGACGGTCTTTTCCGATCCCGAACCGATGACCGACGATCCCGATGCGGTTCAGCTCGTGCCACTGGCAGGGGCCCTGTTCAATTTCCATGCGGACCGGGCGTGACAGGCCCCGTCCGTCGCGTCTGCCTGGACGTGAATACCAGTCGGGAATCGCTAGCCAGGCCTGCCTGCAGTTCTATGTCCGCCGGCTCCGGCTAACGGATCCGGTCGCGTCGCGGATGCCGGCGGTGGCCCATCGCGCACCGCCGGTCCGCGCCGCAAAGATTCAGGCTGCTTCCTGCCGAACGGTCTGCAGGAAGGTGCCGACCTCGCCACGTAGCCGGCCGGACTGGTTCGATACCGACCTGGTCGCATCGAGAACCCGTGCTGCCGCATCGCGCACAGTGTCGGAAGCGACAGTCACCGAGACGATGCTGGTCGACACCGTTTCCGTGGCGCCGGATGCCCGCATGATATTCGTCTCGATCTCCCGGGTGGCGGCATCCTGCTGTTCGACGGCGGCACTGATCGAGCCGGTCATCCGGCTGATCTCGTCGATGGTGTCGCCGATCGCGCCAACCGCTTCGGCCGCTTCCGACGCGCTCTGGCGGATCGTCTGGACCAGGGTGGCAATGCCGTCGGTGGCGGTGGCCGTCTGCAGGGCCAACTGCTTCACCTCGTTCGCCACCACGGCGAAACCACGGCCAGCCTCGCCTGCACGCGCCGCCTCGATGGTGGCGTTCAGGGCAAGCAGATTGGTCTGGCGGGCAATAGTCTTGATGAGATCGACGATCTCCCCAATTTGCCCGGCCGACACCGTGAGGCCGCCGGCAATGCTGTCGGCGCGGCGAGCCTGGCTCACGGCAGTTCGGGCAATGATCTCGGACTGTGCGGCCTGTTGGGCGATCTCGCGGATCGATCCGGCAAGCTGACGGGTCGCTGCCGCCACGGCCTGGACATCGTCGGTGGTGGCGTGGGCCGCACTCGCCACGACACCCGCCTGGCTGCTGGTGTCGTCGGCGCTTTGCGACATGGTTTCCGACGTCGCCCGCATCGTCTCGGTGGATTGCCCGAGCTGCAGCAGGGAGTCGGCGACGCGCACCTCGAAATCTCGGGCCGCCTGGGCGAGGTTCTCCGACTGGCGCTGCGAGATCGCGGCACGTTCGGTTTCCTGGGCCTGCCCGGCCTTCAGCGTGCCCAGCGAGGCGGCGATCGAATCCTGCATGGTCGAGAGGGCCCGCAGCAGCGACGCGGTCTCGTCGCGCCCGCGCACACGGATCACCGTGTCCAGACGGCCGCCGGCAATCGCCTGCGCGACGGTCAAGGCACGCCGGATCGGCGGCACTACGCTGATATGGAGCAGGATGGCGCCGATCGCGGTGATCGCGACGGCAACGCACAGCGTCAGCAGAACCGTCCGGCTGTTGGCGTCAGCCATGTCGGATGCCTGGTCGCGCGCCTTGAGGCCATCGGCTGCGAAATGCTCAACCAGGCGGTCCATCTGATGATCGAGACGCTGCAGATCCTGCGAGGCGGGGGCCGGCTGGGACGCGGTCTGTAATGCTCCGACCTGGCCGGCGACATCGACTGCGAGCGCTTTCGTTCGTGCCGAGGCGGACTGGCCACCCGCCACGCCCAACTGGTCGAGGATCTGCTGCAAGGCCGCCTGATCGGGATGGGCCTCGTAGCGCACGAAATCGGTGCGCGCCTGATCGGCGAACATCATGCCGCGGAAGCTGTTGTCGTACATGCCGACCGCTACGCCGCCGAGCAGCCGGGTAGCGTGGCGGGCGATCAGTCCGTTGGCGACCACGATACCGAAGAAGACGATGCACACGAGCGCGATTTTGGACCTGATGGACATGATCCGGGTCCTCAGTTCACCGTCACGTACATCTTCATGCCGGGCGTCAGGGAGCATCTGACGGTAAAGCGTCCCGCACTCGCGAACCGAATTTTCACGGTCTTGCCGGGCTGCTCGATCCCGAGATCCTGCGGCTCGCCATCCTCATCGATGACGCTGAGGTCATGAACGATGCCGTCGCCGTTATGAACGACCAGTTGGTCGCCGCTCGTCAGGCTGATCTGGGTCTGGCTGAAGATATGGTTTGCCTGCTCGATCGGGACATCGGATGCGAACGCCGCACGAGTAGAACAGAGCAGCAGGGCGCAACAGAAAATCGCCGGGAACACGCGCATTGGTCATCTCCGTAGGATCGGGAAGGACAGTCGCGTGAACCTGCGGGCTAAAGATAAAACTCCGGTTAATGACAGTTCATGGTTTCGGCAGGCGATGACCGTTGCCACGCCGACAGCGACCAGGACCAACGCCTGCTGAGCATAGTGACCATCAGCCTAGCTGCCGGGAGGTGTTTTCGGAGGTGCCATCGGACCGCCTGCCTCGACCGCCCTGGCAAAAGCGGGGCGAGCCTCGATCCGGTCGAGATACGTGACGAGTTCAGGATGGTTGCCAAGCAGGTTCACATAGCGCGCCATCTCCAGCAGGTACGACATCTGGATGTCCGCCAGGGTGAACTGCTCGCCCATCAGATACGGGCCGGGGGTGACAGCCTTCGAGATGTAGTCGAGCGTTGCGGTCAGTTCCGGACGGGTGAACGCCTCGACGCTCGGCGGCAGGCCGCCGGTCATGCTGCCGATCAAAGTTATCATGATCGGCAAGCCGGCCGAGCTTTCCGCATAGTGCAGCCACTCGTCATGCACCGCCGCTTCATCGCTTCCTGCCGGTGGAGAAAATTCGCCCGTGCCATATCGGTCATCGATGTAGCGGAGGATCGCTGCGGATTCCGCGAGCTTCAGGTCGCCATCCTCGATGATCGGCGCCTTGCCGAGCGGATGGACGGCCTTGAGCTCCGATGGAGCCCGGAAACCAGCGTCCCGGCGATAGGCGACCAGGCGATAGGCGAGCCCGAGTTCCTCCAGCAGCCACAGGATCCGCGTCGAGCGCGAGAAATTCAGGTGGTGGACGGTGATCATGGTCGATGGCCCTCCCGGCTCGGAGGGTGAACCGGGTTTGCCTATCGGTAGTTGCGTTGGATATGAACTGTCATGGTCCGAGCAGGAGAGCCGATCGATGATCCAGTTCTATTACAGCCTGGCGCCCAATCCGATGAAGGTCGCGTTGTTCCTGGAGGAATCGGGCCTGCCGTACGAGCTGGTTCCCGTCGATACCCGCACGGGTGCGCAGTTCGATCCGGCGTTCGTCGCCCTGAACCCGAACGGCAAGGTGCCTTGCATCGTCGATGGCGACGTGACGGTGTTCGACAGCAACGCTATCCTGCTCTACCTCGCTGAAAAAACCGGACTTTTCCTGCCCGAAGCCACCCCGGCGCTACGTGGCGATCTGCTGTCCTGGCTGATGTTCGTGGCGAGCGGAATCGGTCCGTTCTCCGGCCAAGCCGTGCATTTCCGGCACAACGCGCCGGAACCCAAGGATTATGCGGTCACCCGGTATTCGTTCGAGGCCGAACGGCACTGGGGCATACTGGAGGCGCATCTCGCCGACCGGCCGTACATGCTGGGTGACACCTACACGATCGTCGACATGTCGGTGTGGGGATGGCTGCGCATGGTGCCGCGCGTGCTCGCCGGCGACGAGATATGGACCAGGCTGCCGAACCTGAAGCGACTGCTCGACGAGATCAATGCGCGCCCTGCCGCGATCCGCGCCGTCGCCCTCAAGGACCGCCACATCTTCAAGGTCGAGATGGACAACGCAGCCAAACGGATCATGTTCCGGCACACCATCCCGACTTCCTGATCAGGCTGGCCCGGCCTCCTGATCGGGCAACGCTGCGATGCCTGCAATGAAGCGCGCGATCGCGTCGGCGCTATCCCGGATCATCGCCTGTTCAGCGTGATCGAACCGCTCCGGATCGTCGAGCGTCCAACCGGTGCGATCGAGCCTGACCGGCAGGCCACAGACGCCGACTATTCCCAGCGTCTCGCCGTCCAGCAGCACCTGGCCATTGAGATGCGGCGCGTGCCGCCCGCTTGCGGCGGCAATCATCTGCAGGGTGGCATTGGCGGTCGCCTGCGCCGTCGAATGCACGCACCAGGTGGTCAGGAACGGCTCGACGAAAATGCGCTCGTCCGGTAGCGCCCGCGCGGTGGCTTCATAGGCTGCCGCGACCCGGCCCGCATGGAATTCGCGCGATACCGTTTCGCGCAAGGCTGCGACGCGTTCGGCCAGCGGCTGTAGCACCGCCTCGGCCCGCAGTGCATCGAGCGCCGCCTGAAGGTCTGTGCGCGCCCGCGCATGCCCGACCAGCCGGACCCGGCTCCAGAGCGGAACCATCGCACCACCATGCTCGCCTACTGCCATCGCCTCGACATCGTGGCGGCACAGGCCCAGCCGGGCCGCGATCGCGCGGGCGAAGCGCAGGCTGTCCTGCTGCGCACCCATGCCGATCACCCGGTGCCGGTCGATGTGCCGCGCCAGGATCGTCACCGCGAGTTCGACCGGATTGCTGACCACGACGAACAGCGCGTCCGGCAGGCGCGCACCGCAGATCCGGCCGATGTGCTCGAACAGGGGTGCATTGACGTCCCCAAGCTGCTGCCGGGTCGTGCGGTCCGGTGAGACGGTCTCGCCTGCGGCAACCACCACCATGTCCGCCTCGACCTGATCGAGGCCGCCGGCGATCTCGATCGGCACATGCAGGTCGTCGAATGCGTCCTGCAGGTCGATCGCCAGCCCGAACAGGTGTCGCCGGGCCTCCTCGGTGTCGCGTCCGACCAGTTGCAACCGGTCACCCGGCCGCAGCAGCCGGCTGCGCAGCACGTGCGCGGCGATCGCTTGTCCGACGCTGCCGGTCGCTCCGAGAATGGCCAGACGCAGTGACATTCGGTGAGTTTCCATGGCGGCTGAATGGCAAAAATCGCGTTTTTTCTTGCGGGGCATGCCGATCCGTGCTCCACCCCCGCGTTCCCTGCCGGAGCGAGTGGCATCGCCCCGGCTATACCCATGCATCGCCTTGCGCGGCGCGCCTACCCCGAGGATTTCCCCGGACGGTCGGGTTGAATACATCCGAAGGGAGAACCCATGCCACTTTATGAATGCACGATCATTGCGCGCAATGACGTCACGCAGCAGCAGGTCGAAGCGCTTGCCGACGTCATCGCCACCCAGCTCGAAGGCGAAGAAGGCTCGATCCAGAAGCGCGAGTATTGGGGGCTTCGCAGCCTCGCATACCGCATCAAGAAGAACCGCAAGGCGCATTACATGCTCCTCGGCCTGGACGCGAAGCCGGCCTCGCTCAACGAGATCGAGCGCCAGCTCAGCCTCAACGAGGACGTGCTGCGCTTCCTGACCATCCGCGTCGATGCGATCGACGAGGCGCCGTCCGCCATCCTCAGCCGCAAGGCAGACGATCGCGAGCGCGGTTTCCGTGGTCCCAAGCCCGCCGGACGCTTCGATAGCGGCCGCAAGCGCGGTTATGACGACCGTGAGGAATTCCGTGCCCGCGACGAAGGCGGCGAGCGTCCCGAGCGCGGTGGCGAGCGTGGACCCCGTGGCCCGCGGTCCGAGCTGGCCGAGGCGGAGTAAGGCATCATGTCCCAGACCATTCAAGAAGACGCCGGCCCCGCCGGCCGACGCGCTGCAGTCGGCGCTCGCCGGCCGTTCTATCGCCGTCGCAAGTCCTGCCCGTTCTCCGGCCCGAACGCGCCGAAGATCGACTACAAGGATGTGCGCCTGCTGTCCCGCTTCCTGTCCGAGCGCGGCAAGATCGTACCGAGCCGTATCACCGCCGTCTCGGCGAAGAAGCAGCGCGAGCTCGCCCAGGCGATCAAGCGTGCCCGCTTCCTTGCCCTGCTGCCCTACATCCTGAGCTGAGGGAGCGTACCGACCATGTCCGTAACCGAAGTGATCCTGCTCCAGCGCATCGAGAAGCTGGGCCAGATGGGCGAAATCGTTAAGGTAAAGCCGGGCTACGCCCGTAACTTCCTGCTGCCCCAGGGCAAGGCGATCCGTTCGAACAATGCCAACCGTGCGCGCTTCGAAGGCGAGCGCATCCAGCTCGAGGCGACCAACATCAAGCGCCGCGAGGAGGCCGAGCGCCTCGCCGAGCGGATGAGCGGCCTGACCGTCGTCATCATCCGCCAGGCCGGCGACAGCGGCAGCCTGTATGGCTCCGTGTCTCCGCGCGACATCGCCGTCGCCGCGGCGGAAGGTGGTCTCACCATCAACCGCACGCAGGTCCAGCTCGAGCACCCGATCAAGACGCTCGGCCTGGCCGACGTTCGCGTCGTGCTGCATCCTGAAGTGACCATCCGCGTCGTCGCCAACGTCGCTCGCTCCCCCGAGGAGGCCGAGCGTCAGGCGCGTGGCGAACGGGTCGGTCACGATGACGACGATGACGATAACGACCAGCCTGTTC
>JBPBQO010000005.1:0-32309 GCA_050954785.1 Janthinobacterium lividum
GCCGAGGTGGCCAAGGGCCAGTGGGAGTTCCAGATCTTCGGCAAGGGGTCGAAGAAGGCTGCCGACGAGATGTGGGTCGCCCGCTACCTCCTGCAGCGCCTGACCGAGAAATACGGGATCGACATCGAATACCACTGCAAGCCGCTGGGCGACACCGACTGGAACGGCTCCGGCATGCACGCGAACTTCTCGACCACCTACCTGCGCGAGGTGGGCGGCAAGGCATATTTCGAGCAGCTGATGACAGCCTTCGAAGAGGCGAGGGAGGACCATATCGCGGTGTATGGTCCGGACAATCATCTGCGCCTGACCGGGCTGCACGAGACCCAATCGATCCACAGCTTCAGTTACGGCATCGCGGATCGTGGCGCGTCGATCCGGGTGCCGCACAGCTTCGCCAAGAACGACTATCGCGGCTATCTGGAAGATCGTCGCCCGAACTCACAGGGAGACCCGTACCAGATCGCGTCACGTATCCTGAAGACGGTCGCATCGGTCCCGACGATCTAGCCGGATCATTGCTGGCCGAGTTCGCGGCAGATATCCCGCCGAATGCCTGCTTCATAGGCATTCGGCGAGATAGAACCTATCCTGCTGGAGGCATTTCCTTGTCGGGGTTCCTGCCTAACGCTGGACGGAACCGTCCTTTTTTCAGCATCGTTTCCAGGTTCTCGAGACTATGGCCCGCGGTTTCGGGTACCAGGTGCCAGATGAACAGGAATGCCAGTACGTTCATTCCCGCATAGACCCACATGGTTCCGGATGTCCCGATCCATTGCACCAGGGTCAAGGCGGTCACGGTCACCAGCAGATCCGCCCCCCAGATCATCCCGGCCTGGGCGCTGGTGCCGGCGCCGCGTACGGCAAGTGGATACACCTCTGAGCCGGTCAGCCAGCCGACAACCTGCAGTCCGCCTGAGTTGAAGGCCATGTAGACGAGCAGACAGGCGATCAGCAGCCAGGCCTGCCTGCCCCCCGTCATGTCCAGCATGAAGAACGTGCCCAGCACGAGCAGTGCGATTGCGGCCCCGGGGATCATCAGCAAGGACAGCCGCCGGCGGCCGATACGGTCCACGATCACGAGGCCGATGCATGTCATCACGAGATAGACCGCGGCGATCCCCATGCTGGACAGCAATGCCGCACTAGCCCCGAAGCCGGCCCCTTTCAGGATAGTCGGTGCGTAATAGATCATCATCTCGATGCCGCTGAGCTGCGTGAAGGCGGCGACGCCCAGGCCGCAGATGGTCGCTGGTCGGACCCATGGCTCGAGCAGCCCGCGCCAGCCGCGTGTGCGGGCCTTGCGGGTGTCGCTCGTGACTGTCCGGATCTCGCCCATCTCGGCATCCAGATCGGCATGGTCGGTCCGAACGCGTTCCAGGGAGCGCCGGGCATCGTCCATGCGGTCCTTCGAGGCGAGCCAGCGCGGCGTTTCCGGGAGGAAGACCATCGATGTGAGCAGGATGGCTGCCGGAACGGCGGCGATGCCGATCATCCAGCGCCAGGACCAGATGTCGTGCAGGAAGTACCCGACCAGTGCCGCAACCATGATCCCGACGCCGATCGCGACATTGAAGGTCGTTACCAGCTGGCCACGGCGGTCGGCGGGCGCGAGCTCGGCTATGTAGGTCGGGACCGCCTGCGACGACCCACCGACGGCGATGCCGAGAACGATTCGGGCAATCGCCAGCAGCATGGCATTGGGTGCGATACTTGCGCAGATCGCGCCGACGCAGAAGATCGCCGCGATGGCGATGATGGTAATGCGTCGCCCGAAACGATCGGAGAACCAGCCACACCCGAGCCCGCCGACCACTGCGCCCAGCAGGATCGCCGAGGCAACGAGTTCCTGTTGTGTATGGCCGAGCTTGAACTCGGCGGAGATGGATAGCAGGGCGCCGGAAATGATCCCGGTATCGTAGCCGTACAATGCACCGCCGATTGCGGCCACGATGCTCACGAGGCGCATGAAGCCGTTCATCTCGTTCCTTTATCGTGAAGCCATCTTTTCCATCGAGGCCGTTGCGCTCGGCCAAGCCGGGCTGACGACGCGATGCATACGATCAGCTCGGATAACGGGTGAACGCCGCCTGGGTCCTGGAGACCGTCTGGACGCAGGTCACAAACCGGTGCCGCCAGCTTGAAGAGACGGTGAGCCTGGATGCCATCCTGGCGCCAGTGTGGCTGAACTAGCGAACCGCTGGAGCGGGATCGCGGGTGCCGAACTGGTAGACGATGGCGCTCAGGACCGAGATTCCGGCGGCCAGCAGCAGCGCCGGCGTGAAGGAACCGGTGAGCTGCACCATCAGGCCGGTCAGCGCGGGTGCCAGGGCGCCACCGATCGACCCGCCGATGTTCTGGATTGCTTCCAGTGTCGCGACCTTGTTCGGGGTGGTGGCGACGGCGGCCATAGCCCAGCCGCATGACGAGGCAAGGCTGCCGCAGAATAGCGCGATGCTGACTAGGAGTATGGCGGAGGGGGTACTGTGTACGAGCGGAACGCCGGCCGTGCAGCCCGCTGTGATCAGCATGGCGATAACCAGCGGTAGCCGGCAACTGGCGACCGGGCCCATGCCCAGGCGGGAAAGAAGGTGCGCGGCGACGCCGCCGAGCAAGGCTCCGAAAAACCCACAGGCCTGGGGAATGGCAGTCCAGATACCGGCCTGCTGCACGCTCAGGTGGCGGGCGCGTTCGAGATAGGCCGGCAGCCACGAGCCGTAGAGCCAGGTAAGGTAGATGACGCCGAAAAAACCGAGCGCCATGCCCCATGTGTTGGCTTCCCTGAACAGGCTCGGCCAGCCGGTGAGGGTCTGGGCCTGATCGGCTTCGCTATCCTCGGCGTGGATCCAGTGCTGTTCCTGCTGGGAAATGCCGTATTGCGGTGGGTCGCGGTAGATCAGGTTCCACAGCACCGCGATGACCAGGCCGGCGACGCCGATGATCACGAACATCGGCCGCCAGCCGAAGGCGATCATGAGAGAGGTCAGGATCGGCGGGGCGATCGCCGGCCCGAGTGCCGAGGAGGCGTTGAACAGGCCGATCGGCAAGGCGCGGGCCGGTGCGCGGAACCAGTTCGAGCAGACCTTGGTGCCGGCCAGGTACATCGGCGATTCGCCGATGCCGAGCGCGACGCGCGCAAACACGAACTGGCCGAGGCCGGTGACGAAACCGGCGGCGATCTGGGCGACCGACCAGAGTAGCAACCCGATGCTCATCAGGCGGCGCGGTCCGTAGCGGTCGATCAGGATGCCGACCGGGAGCTGGGCTATGCCGTAGGCCACGGCGAATGCAGACAGCAGCAACCCCATCTCGGTGTCGTTGAGGTGCAGCGAAGCCCGGATGCTGGAATTGCCGATCGAAAGCGCGGAGCGGTCGAGGTAGTTGACGGTGCCGGCGATCACCAGGAGCGTCAGCGCCAGGACGCGCATCCGGCGCGCCCGATGCGACGGAAACTCGGCAGTTGGTTCGGCAGCGTGATCCGGCATGATCGGGTCTATCCTGCTATGCCAGCCCTTGCTGCGGTGAGCCGTGGTGGAGACCTGTTAGGGTTGCAGGTCGGCCAGGAGTGGACAAGAGCAGGTTTCTCTGTTTGTTCCCGGTGTTCGGTCTGATTGAGGAGAGCGTGATGGCGGCCGACGTGGCAGGACATATTCTGGATACCAGCCTTAGCGAGGCGCTGAGCGAGCGGTATCTCGCCTATGCGATGTCGACGATCATGTCGCGGTCGCTGCCGGATGTGCGCGATGGGCTGAAGCCGGTGCATCGCCGGCTGATCTACGCGATGCAGCAACTCCGGCTCGATCCGACGGCCGGCTTCAAGAAGTGCGCGCGCGTGGTCGGCGATGTGATCGGCAAGTATCACCCGCATGGCGACGTGGCGGTGTACGAGACGCTGGTCCGGCTCGCGCAGGATTTCGCGGTACGTTATCCGCTGGTCGAGGGCCAGGGCAATTTCGGCTCGATCGACGGCGATAACGCGGCCGCCATGCGATACACCGAGGCGCGGCTGACCGAGGTCGCCAAGGCGCTGCTCGAGGGGATCGACGACGACGCGGTCGATTTCCGCCCGACCTACGACGGGGAGGAAAGCGAGCCGATCGTGCTGCCGTCGGCGTTCCCGAATTTGCTGGCGAACGGTGCCGCCGGCATCGCGGTCGGCATGGCGACCAGCATCCCGCCGCATAATGCGGGAGAGGTCTGTGCGGCGGCGCTGCTACTGGTGAAGGACCGGAACACCAGCCTCGATGCGTTGCTGGCGCAGATCAAGGGGCCGGATTTCCCCACCGGCGGACTGATCGTCGAGGAACCGGCGGCGATCCGCACGGCCTACGAGACCGGCCGTGGCGGGTTCCGCCTGCGGGCCCGCTGGGCGCGCGAGGAAGGCCGGTTCGGCACGTGGCAGATCGTGATCACCGAGATCCCGTACCAGGTCCAGAAGTCGCGGCTGATCGAGCAGATCGCCGAGCTGATGGAGCTGAAGAAGCTGCCGCTGCTGGGCGACATACGCGACGAGAGCACTACCGACATCAGGCTGGTGCTGGAACCCAAGACCAAGGGCGTCGAACCGGAAGTGCTGATGGAGACGCTGTTCCGCGCGACCCAGCTCGAGACGCGGTTCGGGCTGAACATGAACGTGCTGTCGTCCGCCGGCGTGCCGCGGGTGATGGGGTTGCGCGAGGTCCTGCTGGAGTGGCTCGACCATCGCCACGTGGTCTTGAAGCGTCGCAGCACGCATCGGCTGAGTGCGGTGCAGCGGCGCCTGGAAATTCTCGACGGGTTTCTTGCGGTCTACCTGAACCTCGACGAGGTGATCCGGATCATCCGCGAGGAGGACGAGCCGCGCGCCGGGCTGATGCGGACCTTCGAGCTAACCGAGCTGCAGGCGGAGGCGGTGCTGAACATGCGGCTGCGCAGCCTGCGCCGGTTGGAAGAGGTCGAGATCCGCAAGGAGCATACGAAGCTCGCCCATGAGCAGGGCGAGCTGAGCGCGTTGCTCGACGAGGAAGGAACCGGTCCCCGACTACGCTGGAAACGGATTGGGCAGGAGATCGAGCGGGTGCGCAAGCAGTTCGGCTCGGGACCCCTCGGAGACCGGCGCAGCACGTTCGCCGATCCGCCGAAGCCGTTCGACCTGTCGGCGATCATGGCGCTGGATCGTGAGCCGATCACGGTCATCCTGTCGCAGAAGGGATGGATCAGGGCGATACGCGGCCACCAGATCGATCTGGGCGCACAGAAGTTCAAGGAAGGCGACGGGCTGCGGCCGGACCTGGGCGTGCTCGAATGCCAGACGACCGACCGGGTCTGCCTGTTCGCGAGCGACGGTCGCGCCTTCACGCTGCGGGCCGGCGACCTGCCGCGTGGACGCGGCGACGGGCAGCCGATCCGCCTGATGGTCGAACTCGGCAACGAGGGTGAGGTGATCGCGCTGTTCCTGCTGCAGGATGCGATGCGCTATCTGCTCGCGGCATCGAGCGGCCGTGGAATGGTAATCGAGTCCGCGGACCTGGTTGCCGAGAAACGTACCGGCAAGCAGATCCTGAACCTGAAGCCCGGTGAAACCGCAGTGGCGTGCATCGAGGTGGCCGGCGATCAGGTCGCGGTGCTGGGCGAGAACCGGCGGCTGCTGGTGTTCCCGCTCAGCGAAGTGCCGGTGCTCGGGCGCGGCACCGGGACGACGCTGCAGAAGTACAAGGATGGTGGCCTGAAGGCAGTCCGGGTGTTCGCGTCGAAGCCGGGACTGGTCTGGCTGCCGGGCACGAAAGTGCGCTCCATGGCCGATCTTCAGACCTATGTCGGCAAACGGGCCGAACCTGGAAAAACCGCGCCGAGCTGGATCTCGCGGCAATAGGGGGGGCAGTGATAGAACGGGCACGGATATACGCTAATATTTTGCCGGCCCGTCACGCCGATCGCGGTTGTCTCGACTGGGATGGTGTTTTGGGAGAGCGGCCCTTGATGCTTGCGCTCAGGAGCCGGCGGTCGAGCTTGACCATCACCTCGTCTTTGATCCTAGGCAGATCGTCTCAAATGGGTTCATCCAGCGCCTGAACCGCGATCCTTTGTTGGATCTTCTTGTTTCGTATCAGCCAGGCCGAAAGCCGCCCGACGCTGACAGCCATTCGCCTGTGACCCAACCTGCGTCATCGGACGCAAGGAAAACAGCAACCTTTGCGACGTCTTCCGGCTGCCCAAAGCGTCCCAGAGGCGTGCGATCTATGACATGCTGCTCGAACGGGCTTCCCATAACTCCGGCGCTGCGAATGCCTTCGGTTTCGGTGGCACCGGGGGCCAGCGTGTTGACACGAATATTTCTCGGGGCCAGTTCCGCAGCCAGAGACCGCGTTATGGTATCGATTGCCCCCTTCGTTGCGGAGTAAACCGACATACCAGCCTGTCCCGCGACGCTGTTGACCGATCCGATATTGACGATGCTGCCGCCTGATACGCCGAAATGGCCGACAGCCGCTTTGATCATGAAAAGTGTGCCGAGCACATTAGTGTCGAATTGGCGTCGAAACTCGGGTTCGTTGACCTCTTCGATCGGGTGAACGTTATACACTCCGGCATTGTTGACGAGAATGTCGACGTGACCGAACATCTCGATAGCAAGATCGAATAGGGCAGTAACTTCGATCTCGTTCGCAACATTAGTCTTCCGCGAGACCGCACGACCTCCGTTTGAAGCGATCGATCGGACCACGGCGTCTGCACCCTCTACATCGCTTGCATATCCGATGACTACGCTCGCTCCATCTGCTGCCATAGCCTTGGCGATCGCGGCGCCTATGCCTTTGGAGGCACCACTGATCACAGCGACCTTGTCTTGAAGTTTGCCCATCGACTGTCCCGTCCTTCTACCTGAGTGGAATTGCCTGTATGCGGTTACGCACCAGCAATTCCCTGGACGTCCAAATGCAACGCCGCGCCGAGAAAAATAAGTCAGCAGTCCCGCATGCCCTTGGTGCGAAAGAGCACCGATGAGGCAATGGGACGAGGTTCGTATGTTCCTTGCCGTCGCACAGGGCGGCACAGTCCGCGCAGCGGCAGAACGGCTTCGACTCAACCATGCGACGATCCTCCGGGGCATCGCGCGCTTAGAGGAAGGGCTGGGTGTAAAACTCTTCGACCGTTTGCCGGTGGGCTATCGCCTGACCGATGCCGGCAGCGATATTGTCGAGCTAGCGGAGCAGATGCACACAGCCTCCAGCCGCATCGAAGCGCGCGTTTTCGGTCTGGATCAGAGCGTTTCAGGAAAGTTGCGCTTCACGATGCCGCCGTCGTTCGCGACGCACCTGCTGATGCCCGACATCGCGCGCTTCCGCAGCGATCATCCCGATATCGCACTGGAACTCGCCGCATCAGGCATCCTGGCCGACCTGAGCAACCGGGAGGCCGACGTCGCGCTACGTGTCGTTCTCGACGTATCGTTACTCCCGGATTATCTAATCGGGTCGCGCACGCACGGTTTCTATTCAGGTTGGTACTATCACCAGGATTTTAAGACGCGGGATAAAGCATTGCGACCGGCATGGCTCCTGCGCGAGGGCGTATCGCCACCCGAGAATTGGTGGCCGGCAGTAGAATTTAGCGTCTCGCCTACGCCGGTGCGATTTGCCGATATGCGCTCGCAGTACGCAGCGGCACGCGCAGGGATGGGAATTGCCCGCCTGCCTTGTTTTCTCGGCGACGCCGACACTACCCTGGTTCGCGTACCAGGCAGCCCGATCGAACGCGACGGCGAGTTATGGTTGCTCACTCATGCGGAAACACGCACGACGCGTCGTGTCCGGCTGCTCCGCGACTTCCTGCAGGCTGCATTGCTTCAACATGCCGATCTGCTCGAAGGTCGCGAAGGGCGTGGCTGAACCGGCCGAGCTGATTACCCATTGCGCTTGATCTGGCAGTTAGAGAAGCAATCTCAGCACTTGCGTGACCACCAGCAGCGTTACACGCCCCTGCCGGCTTCCCGATTGGGAAGCTCAACGGGATAAGCCGCACCGCTACTGTCAGATGTTCCGGCGCGAGCAGAATAGTGCGGACACGGCGCTCAAGCGCGACCGGCGCACCATCAACGGTAGAATCCGCTTGCTTGCACAACTCAGCGATGCCCTGCTTACCGCCGAGGTATCAGGCGGCGACATCGGCATCCGTCAGGCCTGGCGTCGGGGGATCAGGCGCGGCAATCCCGATCGCAGAACCTATGAACTGTGCGTGCTGGTCGAGCTTCGCGTCGGCGACATCTGGGTCGAGGGAAGCCGGCGCGATCGTGCTGTCGAACAGCAGTTCATTCCCGGCCCCAGATACGGCCGGTGTCTGGCTCGCCGAACGACGCGTCCGCCTTGCCCGTCGGTTGGCCGAGGTCGAGCGAAGGCGGAGACGGACGCGCTGGAAGATGCTACCTGCAAGCCGCCCGGATGCACCTCGCAAATCTGGGATGGCCGATCCGCCGGACCTGTTGCAATACCTCTGCCGCTCGGCTGGCAGCACATCAACCTCACCGGCGATTACCTCTTCACCGATCCCGATGCGCTATCACAAATGCTCAGGCCGCTTGGCCAGATGCGCGCCGTCGGGGGAACGGCAAAACCCTAGCCTATATCTGGATCCGTTTTATGTCCCGACCCCAATAGGAGCGAATAGGCGCGGCCGGTTCAGTCCGGCTGCGGCTCGAGCTCGCGCCAGGCGCCCATGCTGAGAATCTCGCTTGGCCGGAAGCGGGCCTTGTAGGCCATCTTCCGGCTGTCGGCGACCCAGTAGCCCAGATAGACGTAAGGCAGCTCCAGCACGCGGCAACGTTCGATCAGCCACAGGATCGAGAAGCTGCCGAGCGAATGATCGGCAAGCTCGGGTGAGAAGAAGCTGTAGACGGCGGACAGTCCGTCGCCGAGGCGATCGGTGAGACAGACGCCGACCAGCTCGTCCTCGGAATCGCGGAACTCGACCAGGAAGGTCTCGATCGGGGTATCCTCGATCATCGCCCGGTAGTCGTAAAAACTCATCGATGCCATGTCGCCGTCGCCATGACGCGCCTGCTGGTAGCGCTTGAACAGCGCATATTGCTCGGTGGTGGCGCGGGCCGGCACCTCGAAGCCATCGATGCCGGTATTCCGCCTGAGGATCCGCCGCAGGGTGCGGCCGGGCGTGAACCGCGCGACCGGAATGCGGATCGGCACGCAGGCGTTGCAGGCCGGACAGACCGGAGCGTAGGCAATGTTGTGGCTGCGCCGGAAGCCGGCACGCGACAGCCGGTCATGCAGCGCTTCGGCATCGGGGCCGGCAATTTCCGTCACGACCTTGCGCTCGGTACGGCCGGCGACATACGGGCAGGGCAAGGGTGCTGTCGTGTAGAAGAATTGCGGGCGTCTTGGCGGTGTATAGGTCATGCCGATTGCGTCCGGTCTCCTGTCGGCTCCCTCGCGGTTCGATCCATCATGTGGCTCAGCCGCCCGAGGGCTGGAGCGAAATGGTGGCGTCGATACGGCGGGGGCTGCGTTCGATCGTCATGCTAGAGCCCTCCGCCCAAAGCTGCATTAAATTCCATGCGTTGCGGCTCAGCCAATTTCCGGACTGGCCCGGCGTGACGATGAAGCGGCTCCGCTCCGGATCGGCGAGATCGTAGTCGCCGCGGTAGGAGGCGCCGTGCACGGCCTTCAAATCACCAAGTAGGCCGCTGCCGCCACGCAGCAAGGTGCTGTCGTCGCCCCCGATGGGGATCTCGCGGTGTGCAATGGCGCCGACCAGCGGGATCGCATGCAGGAACGCATTATCGAACATGGCGTGGTGCACCTTACCCCAGCGCCAATTTGCCGGATCGGTGCCCTGGCCGGGTGCCAGGGCATGCATCGAGGTGTCGAGTGCCGCGGCCAGCATCGGGGTGGAGTCGCCGCCGCACCATGAGTTTCCGGCCGGACCCAGCAGCAGGTCGGCGACATCCTCCCAGCTTCCGGCGACGCCGACCGGAACGCCGCCGCGCGCCAGCACGTCGCCGACGAAGCGTTGGACCCAGGCATTGAAAATCAGCGGCTGCGGACGGTCGCGGTCCATCGCGCCGTCCCAGCCGCGAAGCAGCGACAGCGCGCGGAACTGGAGGCTGGCGGGGTCGGGGTGAAGCGAAAGGGCCAGTAGCCGCGGCAGCAGGTGCTGCGCGAAGGCGCTGGTGGTGTCGTTCTGCATCCGGACGAAGTCGTCGATGTCATGGCTCGGCGTGGCGTCGAGCAGGGTGCGGATACGGCTGGCCCGCCAGGGCGCCGGCCAGTCGCGGCCCATGAACACCGGGAAGTCCGGCGGCGCGGTACGTTCGTTGCCGTTCAGGATGTGGCCGCTTGCAGGCGAGACGATCGTGGGCAGGGCGGTGCCGGAGGCGTGGCCGATCCAGTCATGCATGCTGTCCGCGCCATCGGACGCCACGCTGCCGTCGCCGGACTTTCGGATCGGCACCTGGCCGGTGGTGAACAGGGCGATGCGGTTGCGGTCGGCCACCAGGAGGTTCTGCACCGGTGTCGAGATCAGCGCCGCTGCGCGGCCGGCGGCATCGATGTCGTCGGCGACATCGAGTGCCGCCAGGCCGGGAGCCGCATCCTCGGGACGCAGATTCTCCATGGCGGCGGCGATGATCCGGCCGCCGGTGGAACCCTGCAGGATATCGCTGATGACCGGGCCGTGGCGCGTGGCGCGGATCGTCATGACGATGTCGGGCGCATTGCGGACACGGATGCGTTCGTCGTGGGTCACGAACGGTTGCGGGCCGGCCGGGGTCGCGTAGCGTCCGTCGGGCAGCGGGGTCTCGATGAACAGGTCCTGGCTGTCGGCGCTGCTGCTGGTAAAGGTCCAGGCGATATGGCCGTTCTGCCCGATTACCAGGAACGGAACGCCGGGCGCGCTGGCTCCGGTCAGCACGTGGCCGGGAACGGTGATGCGAAGAAGGTACCAGATGCTCGGGAAGCCAAAGGCCAGGTGGGGGTCGCTGGCGAGCAGGGGTGCGCCGGTGCGACTGTGTGCGCCGTCGACCGCCCATTCGTCGGAGGCTTCCTCCGGAAGCGTGTAGGCGGCCGGGAACCGCGGCAGCGCGTCGGCCAGGCGGCTTGCGAGCCGGGATAGAGCGGGGTCCGCGCGGGCAGCCTCCGGGGATGGCGTGTCGGCGTGATCGGGCCGGAGTTGCAGCAGCCGGTCCGGTGAAACATGGACGGACGCGGCCAGGCGGGCGAGCTCGGTGCGCCAGTTTTCGGCAAGGCTCAGGCCCATCAGCCTGCCCCAGATAAGGGAGTCGGCCGGGGTCCAGGGCTCCGGGGCGCCGACCAGCAGGAACTCGGGCGAGATGAAGCGGCCACGCGCGGCGATGGCGGCGTTGACGCCTCGTGCGTAGGCATCGAGCAGGTCGCGGGTCGATGGCGGCAGGGTCGGGTAGGCGGCTTCGGCCAGGTTACGAAGGCCGAGGGTGCGCATCATCCGGTCGATCGGCAGGCCGCCCGGGCCGGCGAGCTCGGACACGCGGCCACTGCCGACGCGGCGCATCAGCTCCATCTCGAACATGCGGTCGCGTGCATGCAGGAAGCCGGTGGCGACCGCGGCGTCGACGAGGTCGCCGGCATCGATCCGCGGAATGCCGTGCTCGTCGATGGTGATCGAGACGGGATGGTGCAGGCCGGAGAGGGGAAGCGTCTGGTCGGTCGGCGGCAGGGTGTGCCACAGGGCCCCACCGATCAGGACGGTGCCGAGCAGAAGCACCGAACCGATCGCAGCGCCTGAACCGAGAAGGATCCGGTGCTTCCGGGTCATGCGTCGCGGAGTTGCCTGGCGGCATCGATCGCGAAGTAAGTCAGGATACCGTTGGCGCCGGCACGCTTGAAGGCGATGAGACTCTCCATCATGGCGCGATCGCGGTCGATCCAGCCGTTATTGGCGGCGGCCATGATCATCGCGTACTCACCGGATACTTGGTAGGCAAAGGTCGGCACCGCGAAGCGGTCGCGGACCCGGCGGATGATGTCGAGGTACGGCATGCCCGGCTTCACCATCACCATGTCGGCGCCCTCCAGAAGATCGAGCTCGACCTCGCGCAGTGCCTCGTCGCTGTTGGCCGGATCCATCTGGTAGGTTCTCTTGTCGCCCTTGAGCAGGCCGCCGGACCCGAGCGCATCGCGGAACGGGCCATAGAACGCGCTGGCGTATTTGGCTGCATAGCTCATCAGGCGGGTGTGGATCAGGCCGCGCTCGTCGAGTGCCTGACGAATGGAGCCGATGCGGCCATCCATCATGTCCGAGGGTGCCAGGATATCGATGCCGGCCTCGGCCTGATTGATCGACTGGCGAACCAGGACCGCGACGCTGTCGTCGTTGTGCACGTAGCCGTCGCGGATGACGCCGTCATGGCCATGGATCGTGTAAGGATCGAGAGCGACGTCACCGATCAGGCCGAGTTCGGGAAATTCGCGCTTCAGCAGGCGGGCGGCGCGGCACATCAGGTTGTCGGGGTTGTCCGACTCCGTGCCTTCCTCGTCGCGCTTCTCGATCGGCGTCATCGGGAACAAGGCGAGGGCAGGGATGCCGAGGCGGGCGGCAGGCGCCACGTGTGCAGCCAGCCGGTCGAGGGTAACCCGCTTCACGCCGGGCATCGAGGAGACCTCGCTCTCGATGTCATCGCCTTCGGTCACGAAGATCGGCCAGATGAGGTCGTCGACCGAAAGACGGTTTTCGGCAACCAGACGGCGGGTGAAGCCGTCATGGCGGTTGCGGCGGAGGCGGGTGGAGGGAAAGCGGCCGACCGTCATCCGGGAAGCTCCATTGCGGTGGAGCCTTATCCTTTACGGTGCGGCCATCCTCTCCGGAAGATGGCCGCACCGAAAGACGAAGATCAGGCCGGACGGACCTTCGGGTCATGACGGAGGCGGCTGTGGTGGCGGCTGTAGCCGAAATACACGCCGAACCCGATCAGGAGCCAGATGATAAGGCGGACCCAGGTCAGCCCGTCGAGCGAGGCCATGATCGCAAAGCACGAGAGGATGCCGAGGATCGGGATCAGCGGGCCGAACGGGACCCGAAAGCCGCGCTCGCGGTTGGGTTCGCGGTAGCGCAGGATCAACACGCCGATGCACACGATGATGAAGGCGAGCAGGGTGCCGATCGACGTCATGTGGCCGAGTTCGCTGATCGGCAGGAACGCGCATAGCGCGCCGGTCAGGACCATGAAGAACAGGTTGGAGCGCCACGGGGTTTGCCAGCGATGATGCACGGCGGAGAAGAAGGCCGGCAGCAATCCGTCTTTGGACATCGCATAGAACACACGCGACTGGCCGAGCAGCAGGACCAGCAGCACCGAGGTGAAACCGCAGAGGATGCCGAAATTCACAGCAACCTTGAGCCAGGTGTATGGGGTCTGGTCGATGGCGGTTGCGACCGGAGCCGGATCGTTCAACATCAGGTGGTAGTTCAGCATGCCGGTCAGCACGCCGGAGAACAGCACGTAGGCGAGCGAGCAGACGGCAAGGCTGCCGAGAATACCGATCGGCATATCGCGCTTCGGGTTCTTTGCCTCCTGGGCTGCGGTGGAGACGGCGTCGAAGCCGACATAGGCGAAGAAGATGGTGCCGGCCGCGCGCATCACGCCGGAGTAGCCGAAATGGCCGAAGGTGCCGTCATTGGGGGGGATGAACGGGATGTAGTTAACGGTTTTGATGAACGGAATGCCGAGCGCAATCACGGCCACGATGACAAGCAGCTTGATCGCCACGATGACGTTGTTGACCCGTGCCGACTCCGACACGCCGCGGATCAGCAGCATCGATACTGCCACGATGACGAACACGGCGGGCAGGTTGATCAGTCCGACGGCACTGCTGCCATCTGCGAGATGAACCGTCTCGAATGGCGATGCACAGAGACGAGGTGGCAGCGAAATGCCAAATGTGCCGAGCAACTTGGCCAGGTAGCGTGACCAACTGACAGCGACGGTCGCGGCGCCGACTGCATATTCAAGCACCAGATCCCAGCCGATGATCCAGGCCACGAATTCGCCGAGGGTCGTGTAGGCATAGGTGTATGCGCTGCCGGCGATCGGAATCATGCTGGCGAGCTCGCTGTAGCAGAGCCCTGCGAATCCGCAGCCGATTGCGGCGATAAGGTAGGACAGCACGACAGCCGGGCCGGCATTCTCGGATGCGGCGATGCCGGTGAGCGAGAACAACCCGGCGCCGATGGTGCAGCCGATGCCCAGCGCCACAAGCGCGCCTGGGCCGAGTACTCGCTTCAGGCTGGGGCCTGCGTCATCGTAGACGCCACCCTGCTGCATTTGGTCGATGGACTTGCAACGCCATAGCGGCGACGCAGCTCCCACCTCTGTCGATTGGGACATGGTGCGAGAGTCTCCCTTGATCATTTTTGTGTGTGGATTTGGACGTGCCGCGCATTGGGCCGTCGTCGGAACGATAGTGCAAGTGGTTCCGCCTTGCAGACCCCGTGCCAAGATGGGGATCCGGACGATTTCAGGCAGCGTCGGGAAGCAGCCTGGCCAGTCGGACAGCGGTATGGCCCCTACTCGGACGCAGGCTCGGCATCACCAGCAGGCAGTTGTCGTAGGGAGTGCGGATTTCCTGGGCGCCGTCATGCCCGATCAGGGTGTTGCGATCGCGGATCACCTCTCCGCCCCTGAACGACTGGATGAAGCTGAAGCTGGCGGTGGATGCAGTGACCACACGCGTGACCTCGGCACAGTGCTGGCGGGGGACCGGGCCGGGCAGCGGTGCGGTTTCGGCCATGCCTGCGCCGCGCAACAGGGCACGAACCGCGATACGCGCGGTATCGACGGTAATCGGCTCCCAATGCGGGCCGGCCTCAATAAGGCAGGCGACGCGACTATCGTCAGGGTTGGCGAACATCCGATAATCGATCAGGCGCGGGCCGCTGTTATGGCCCTGGTCGGACACCACCATCGGCGGCGTTCCCAAAGTGCAGGCGAAGCGGCGGCCCTTGTCGGTCGGGCCGCTCAGGATCAGCGGGTCCGACGGCCAGAGCATGGAATGGAGGTCGACCAGGATATCGACGCTGTCGAACAAGGTGCGCAGTTCCCGGGCACGGTTCAGCTCGACCGACTGGCGCGAGCTGTCCAGCACCGCCTGGTCCCAGAGCCGGTTCATGTCTTCTTCGACGAAGCGCGAGGCAGTCGGTTGCGCGGGATCGAACCGGTCGAACGCGGCCAGGTTGAGGAAGCCGATCGACAGCTTTCCACGCAGCGGCCGGAACTGTTGCCGGAGCAGCTCGTCCAGAACGATCGCACCGGCGAACTCGTTGCCGTGCATCAGGGCGGTGATGGCGACATGCGGACCCGCCTGGCCGGAGTCGAACTGCATGACGCCGCGCATGCCGGTGTTACCGGTCAGCCAGGGCGTGAGGTCGGGCGGCCGCAGCCGGACGTCGAAGCGCGGCAGCGGCGGGATATGGGCGAGGCGATGCACCAGTCCGGCAAAATTGGCCTGGTCGTAGCTATCGGTCGGTGTTGGGTCGGTGCTGGTGGCGTCCGGCCTGGTCGGCTCGGGCATGTCGGTCATAACCGGGCAAACCGGGAAGCGATGCGCCGGATGAAGGAGTCGCAAGCCTCGAGTTGGCTCAGCGCCACCCATTCGTCCGGCTTGTGCGCCTGAGCGATGTCGCCGGGTCCGCAGACGATGCTGGCGATGCCGGAATTCTGATAAATCCCGGCCTCGGTGCCGTAGCTGACCTTGCCTTCCCGGTTGGCACCGCTGGCCTGTTTGACGAAGTCCACCAGCTCGTGGCGCGGATCGAGCGAGAGCGGCGGCAGGTCGTGCAACGGCTCGAAAAGGAAGCCGGAGCTGGGGTCGACCGCATGCATCCAAGGTTCGATCGAGCCGGTCACGTAGGCCTGCAGTGCGGCAAGCTCGGCATAGGCGTCGTCACCGGGGATGGTCCGCCATTCCATTTCGAACACGGCGCGGTCGGGGATGATATTCAGAATCGATCCGCCCTCGATCAGGCCGACATGAATCGTGCTGTGTTCCGGTTCGAAGCCGGCTTCCCGCCGGCCGGAGGTGGCGAGGCGGCGGGCTTCGGCGGCGATCCGCGCGATCGCTTCGCCGGCGGCATGAATGGCGTTGACGCCGAGCGCGGGCTGGCTCGAATGACCGGCGAGACCTTTCACGGTGACGCGCACGGATAACCGGCCCTTGTGCGCGATGATCGGTTTCATCATCGATGGCTCGCCGACGATGCACAGGGCGGGCTTCAGCGTGCCGGCGTCGAGATCCTGCACCAGGACTCGCGCGCCTTCGCAGTCGACCTCCTCGTTGTAGCTGATGAACAGGTGGATCGGCCGGACCAGCTTCATCGCCAGCAGGTCGGGAACCGCGGCGAGTGCCGAGGCGACGAAGCCCTTCATGTCGGCGGCGCCGCGCGCGAAGACCCGGCCATCCCGCTCGAGCAGGGTAAACGGATCGCTGCTCCAGTCCTGTCCCTCGACCGGGACGGTATCGACGTGACCCGACAATGCCAGGCCGCCGGCGACCAGGGGCCCGATCACGGCGTGCAGGTTTGCCTTGGTGCCGGTCGGGTCGTGGGTGATCCGGCTGGAGACGCCATGGTCGTCGAGATAGGAACGCACCCAGTCGATAAGCTGCAGGTTGCTGTTCCGGCTGGTCGTGTCGAAGCCGACGAGCTTCGCCAGGATCCCGATCGTCGACAGAGGCGGCGTGTCTCGCATGGCGGCAGTCTATACGGGAGAGGTCGCGCGGCAATGGCTCGGCGGGGTGTTGCTGTTACCGTTCGCTTCTCCTTACGGTCTTGCCGGGACATGAAGCTGCATCCAGTGTTCGGTGATCACATGTCAGCATCACACTCTGCACTGCATCCGCTGCACCGAGCCTGGCAGATGCTCCCGCCATCCACGCGCAGGCTCTGGCTTGCGCGTGCAACCGCATGGGTTGCGCCGAAACCGGATGCCATGGCGCCGCCTGCCTGCGATGGCGTGGTTATCGGTGGCGAGATCGAACGGGCCTCGGGGCTTGGGGAAGCAGCACGGATCATGAGCCAGGCGCTCGATCGCCTGGGTGTGGCGAATGCCGCGATCGAGGCTGGTCCGCGACTGCCTGGAGCCGAGCGGGCGAACGGAGCAGGACTGGATTGCGCCGGTTGGCCGGACCGGGCGGCGCTTATCCTGCACGTGAACGCGCCACAGTTTCCGGCAGCGCTCGCAGGGCTTGGGCGGCGTCATGTGCGGGGCCGGCGCATCGTGGGTCATTGGTACTGGGAATTGCCGGTGGCGCCGGTGAGCTGGCATCCGGCGCTGGCGTATGTCCACGAGCTGTGGGTGCCATCCCACTTCACGGCGTCCGCATTCGAGCACTTGCTGCCCGGTCGCGTCCGTGTCGTGCCACCGGCAGTGGCGCTGGCGCCGCCGGTGGCGTCGGGGCTCGATCGGCAGGCGTTCGGGTTCGCCGATAACGTAGTTGTGGTACTGACTTCGTTCAGTCTTGCTTCAAGTTTTGCCCGCAAGAACCCGTTGGCGGCGATCGCCGCATTCAGGCAGGCTTTCGGCAACCGTGCGGATCGGCTGCTGCTGTTGAAGGTGGGCCATTCCGAACATCATGCGAGCGACCTGGCTCTCCTGCAGCAGGCGATCGGCGGGGCCCCTAACATACGGCTGGAGACGAGGATGTTCCCGGAGGCCGACATGCACGCGTTGACGCAGGCCTGCGACATCGTGCTGTCCCTGCATCGCAGCGAGGGGTTCGGGCTGGTGCCGGCCCAGGCGATGCTGCTGCGGCGGCCGGTGATCGCGACGGACTGGTCGGCGACGTCGGAGTTCCTGGATGAGGACTGCGGGGTGCCGATCGGCTACCGGCTGGTGCCGGCGCAGGATCCACGCCGTGTGTTCGAGGCGCCTGGAGCAGTTTGGGCGGAAGCCGATGTGGAACAGGCGGCGATGAGCCTGCGCAATCTGGCGGATTCTCTTGCACGCCGCATCGCCCTTGGTGGCGCCGCCGAGGAAGCCGCGCGGACCCGCATGGGGGGAGACGGGTTGCTGGCGGCACTTGCCGGCATCGGTGTTCGTGGCCTGCATGGGGACGATCGCGAACACCGGGTTCGTGCTGCATGAGCGGTGGACCGGTCCGGTCCGTGACCAGGGTGCTGGTCTGGCAGTGGGGACGCCGAGGTGCGGGGCCACGCGTCGCGACCGAAATGGTGCTTGGACTGGCTGGAGTTCCGGATTGCGAGGCGATGCTTTCGCTGTCGGCCGGAGCGGAGATGCTGGCGGGACGGTCGCTGGCAGGCGTGGATCTGCCTGTCGTCACCTACCGGAACGGTTTTGGATTTTTAAGACGCGTGCTGACGGTACCGTTTCGGCGGCGGTCGTTGCTGCGCAGGATTTCGGCACTGGCACCCGATGTAGCAATTTGCGCAATGCCGGGGCCGCTCGACCTGGAAATGGCATCCGCGCTGAGGCGGCTCCGGGTGCCGTTCCTGGTGGTGGTGCATGACGCGGACCGGCATCCGGGCGACGGGTCGATAATTCAGATGCTGTTGCAACGGCGCCTGATGGCCTGGTCGAACGGGCTGATCGCGCTGACCCGGCATGTCGCCGACAGGCTTGCCGAACAAGGTGCCGTCGGATCACGAACGCTACTGATGGCGAGCCTGCCGCCGTTCGTGTTCGGGCCTCAGCCTGCTGCACCGCTCGCGCATGGCGGGAAAATGCGGCTGCTGTGTTTCGGACGGCTGCTTTCCTACAAGGGGCTCGATCTGCTGGCCGACGCGCTGACGCCGGCGGGGCTCGCCGATCGGCTGGATGTCAGGGTGGTTGGACAAGGTCCGGCGAGCGCGGAGCTTTCGCGCCTGGCGGAACTTCCAGGTGTGACGGTCGAGAACCGGTGGGTTCCGGAGGATGAGATCGCCGGCCTGATCGCCTGGTCCGATGCTGTGATCCTGCCGTATCGCGAGGCCAGCCAGAGCGGAGTGGCTGCCGCCGCGATCGCGGCGCGACGGTGGGTGGTGGCGACGCGGGTGGGCGGTCTGGTCGAGCAGTTTCGTAACGAGCATCTGGCGATCATGTGCGCGCCGAATGCTGGCGACCTGCGGCAGGCGATCGAGACGTTGTTAATGGCACCGCCGACACCGGATACGGCAGCGCGAAACCCGCGCCAGGCGTGGCTTGGGGTGGCTGCCGAACTTGTGGACGGGATCGGCAGCCATGTGCTCAAGCAGGGCGGCAGGCAGGACCACGATGAATGGGCGGGCACCGGGCATACCGGGACGCGGCCGGCGCAGGCGCTTCAGGCGGCGCTGCGGACCTCGTAGACCCGCAGCCGGGTGCCCAGGAGCTTCTCGATGGCGCGCAGCAGTGGCCGCTCGGGAGCGGCGCACAGGGTGATCGCGATCCCGGCGGCACCTGCGCGCGCGGTACGGCCGACGCGATGGACGTAGGCCTGCGGGACCTCGGGCAAGTCGAAATTGACCACGTGGGTCAGTCCGTCGAGGTCGATGCCGCGCGCAGCGACGTCGGTCGCGACCAGCACCGGAAAGCCGCCCTTGCGGAATGAGGCGAGGGTACGGTCCCGCTGCGGCTGGCTCTTGTCGCCGTGGATGGAGGCGGCACGGATGCCGGCCTTGTCGAGCGCCTCGACGACCTCGTCGGCCGACTGCTTGGTGCGCGTGAACACCAGCGTACGGGTCATGCGGCCGCGCTTGAGCAGTTCGATCAGGGTCGCACGCTTGGCGCCGGTCTCGACGAAGATCACCCGCTGCTCGATCCGGTCGGCGGTGGTGGCTTCGGGGCTCGCTGCCAGATGCAGCGGATTATGCAGCATGCGACGGGCCAGGGCATCGATCTCGGGCGGCATCGTGGCCGAGAACAACAGGGTCTGGCGCATGTGCGGCACCTGCGAAACGATGTCCTCCACATCGTCGAAGAAGCCGAGATTGAGCATGTGGTCGGCTTCGTCGAGCACCAGGATCTCGGTCTCGTCCAGGCTGATGGTGCCACCGGACATGTGATCGAGCAGCCGGCCCGGCGTGGCCACCAGAATGTCGATGCCGGCGGCGGCATGCTTCGACTGCGGCGGCTTGGGGACGCCGCCATACATCGTGGCGACATGCAGCTTGGTGCGGCGGGCGTAGATGCGGACCGCGTCGCAGATCTGGCTCGCCAGCTCGCGCGTGGGCGACAGCACCAGAGCGCGGCAGGTGCGGGGGGAAGCGACCTTCGGGTTCGCCAGGAGCCGGTGCAGGATCGGGAGCGCAAACGCAGCAGTCTTGCCGGTGCCGGTTTGCGCAATGCCCTGGACGTCGCGGCCTGCCAGGATCGGCGGGATCGCCTGGGCCTGAATCGGCGTCGGCACGGTGTAGCCAGCCCTCTGCAGGGCTTCGAGCAGGGGATCGGCAAGGCCGAGGGAGCGGAAGTCTGTCATGGAAATGGCCTTCCGCGGGCAGGAGCCCCGCCTCGGACGGCGATGTTTGGCCGTGCGGTCACGCGCCTGTCAAGATTATGTGCAGATCGGGTCGAGCAGGGCTGGGGTGCCGCCGATTGACGCCGCATCGGGGCGCTCGCACAAGCGCCGCATGCTGAATGATACGGTGCAGCCGGAACACGGGCGCGATGACACGGCGGGCGCGGGGGCGGGCGCGCCGCATGGCGTGACAGAGGCCGTGATCCTGACCGAGGGTTATGCCGGGCTTGAAGCGCAGGCACTCGGATTGGCGCAGCGGACCGGCCTCGTGGCGGCCACACGAACGTTGCGTGCCGGAAGGCCATGGAGCTGGATGCCGGCGCGTCTGTGGCCGAAGCCGCTCGATGTCGTCGGTGGGCTGGATGACCTGCCGGGCGGGCTGGTGCTGACCGTGGGCGGAACCGGTGGTGCAATCGGGGCGGCGCTCCGCCGGGAGCGTGGCCGCCAGGTGGTGCAGATCCAGAACCCGCGCATGAAGCTCGACCGGTTCGATCTCGTGGTTGCCAACCGGCATGACGAGATCAGCGGGCCGAACGTGCTGCTGACCAGGACCGCGCTCCATCGGGTGACGCAATCGGTGCTGGATGAGGCAAGGCTGGTCTGGCAGGACCGTCTTGCCAGGCTGCCGCGACCGCTGGTGGCGGTGCTGGTCGGCGGCGCGAACGGACGTTTCCGGCTTGGGCCCGCGGAGGCGCATGCGTTGGCCTCGGGCCTGGCCACGATGATGCGAGCGGATCGGGTCGGGATCGCGTTGACGCCATCGCGACGTACCGGAGCCGAGGTTCGCGGCATCCTGGAGACGACCTTGCAGCCGCTGGGGGCCTGGGTCTGGGACATGCAGGGGCAGAACCCCTATCTGGGGCTGCTCGCCTGCGCCGATGCGATCGTGGTCACATCGGATAGCGTCTCGATGGTGTCGGAGGCGGCCGCGACGCGTGTGCCGGTTCTGGTTGCGGAATTGCCGGGACGATCGCGGCGGATCGGATTGTTCCTGCGGGACCTGATTGACGCGGGGCGCGTTCGACCGTTCAACGGCAGGCTGGAAGCCTGGGACGCGACGCCCCTGGACGATAGCGACGCAGTTGCGGACGAGGTGTGTCGGAGGCTGGGGCTGACGGGTTCGTCGGCATCGTCCCGGCATCCGGAGCGGGAAGTTTAGACGTATGCTCGATATCCAGACCTACGATGCGCGCCAGGGTGGCAACGTCCTCTACAAAGCGCTGGCCCATCCGCTGGCGGCCGAGGCGCTCGCCGTGCTCGGTGGGCGGTTGCGTCAGCAGGGCACACTGGCGGTGTTCGATCCGGATGGGGCGGCCGACATGCTGTTCGCACTGCATCCAAACATGCCGCGCGTGTCCGAACTATATGTGCAGGATGTGTCGGCGGTCGGCCGGGATGCCCTCGGAACGAGCGCGCGGCCGTTGACGGAGCTGTCCGACTCGAGTGCGTCGACGTTGCTGGTCGCAAGCTTCGACGCGGACCGGGTTTTGACGCGCATGGGCAGCATGGTGCCGCGTGGCATGCAGGTCGTGACGCTGGACGAGGCGAGACTGCCGCCGGAGATGCTGACCGGGTCTCGGGCGTACCTCGACCGGTTGAATTTCGCGACGAACTACGCGTTCTTTCGCGACGCGGATGGGCTGTCGACCCGGCTGGTAACGGCGAACTACTGGGCCAACTACGGTGCGCGCCAGGTCCGGCTATGGCTGCGCCTGTTCGACGGGTCGGGACAGCCAATCGCGACCTGGGAGGAAACGGTGCCGGCCGGTGCCGGCGGGATCATGATCGAGAGCGGCGAGGTGCGCCGGCGCTTCGATCTCCCCGAGTTCTCCGGGCAGTTGTTCATCCACGCGATCGGCGTCGCCGGTCATGACGTGGTGAAGTATGCACTCGATACCTACGACAATGGCGAGGGTGCTGGCGGCCGCAGCCTTTCGGTGACGCACGATGCCAACGCCTGGCCGTCCGACCGCTATGCCAACCTTCCGGCGCCGCGGGCGGACGAGACGGTCAATCTGTGGGTGCAGAATAGCCATGCCGTGCCGATCCCGGCCGGCGCGCTGAGTCTGGACCGGATGGGGGCAGAAGCCCCCGTTGTGTTGCCGTTCGAGGTTCCGGCCTATGCCAGCATTGCGGTCGATGTGGCGGCCCACCTGCCGGGGCTCCGGTGGCCGGCGCAGATCGAGCTGCGTGCGGGCAGGCATATGGTGCGGCCACGCTATGAGGTGACGCGGCAGGGCCGGAAGCGGATCGCACACCTGAATGTCGAGCGGGCCGACCTGAAGCCGGACAAGGGTATTCCGTTGCTGCCACCCTCGCTCGGGCGCGGTTACCTGCTGCCGTTTCCGGTGCTGCCGCCGGACCAGTTCCGCAGCATCGTCCAGCCAACGCCGATGGGCGAAAGACAGGTCGATCTTCCGCTGCGGCTGGATGTATTCGACGTCGA
This sequence comes from Janthinobacterium lividum, assembly GCA_050954785.1. Taxonomy (GTDB): domain Bacteria; phylum Pseudomonadota; class Alphaproteobacteria; order Acetobacterales; family Acetobacteraceae; genus Lichenicola. The sequence continues at coordinate 22,897 of JBPBQO010000005.1, forward strand.
GGGCCGCAAGGTAGCGGAACGTTTCCTGGGGCGCCTGCCACGGAACCACGACGTTGCTTTCGATCTCGCGGAGCTTGGTGCACCGGAAGGACATGCCGACCTGGTCTATGACTTTCGTGACGGCGGAAGTGCGGATGGATGGCTGCATGCGCTGGTTCGATACGAAAGCCTGACCAGCGGGCATGTGGCGGAAACCAGTTTCGGCGCCCATATATTCAATACCGCGATGACCTATCGCGACGAGCCGCAATCCTATTCCGGGCCACCGCCCGGCTTGTCGACGCGACTGTTCCTGAGGCTCGGCGACCGGCGGCGGCATAGTTTTGCCGCGATGATGTATCCCGCGTCGGCACGGTGGCACCCGCGGTCGCGCACGCAATTGCTGCTGCATGACGGCACCGGCGAGCTGGTTGCCGAACGGCCGATCGAGATTGCCTGCTCGGGATCGATGATGGTGTGGCCACATAAGCTGTTCAGCGCCGAGGAGCTCGGGCTGGCGGGACCGCGCGGATACGTGCTGATCCGCGACACGACCTGCCGGCTGTTCGGTTATCATGGGTTGATGGACGAAGAGGGATCGTTTTCGCTGGACCACATGTTCGGGTTCTGAAACCGGCATTAACCGTTTGCACATACCTAAAATGCAACAGGTGCACCGGTGTTTTCGGGATGCTGGTCATGCTTAAATTATTCGGACGGGTTGATGGGCTTGTTGCCAAGGCTCTTGCACTGGGCATGGTTTGTTCGAACATCATGATGACCGATCAGGATCTAGTTATTACATATGTGAACCCGGCAATGGTCAAATTTCTGCAGGGTGCGAAGGCTGATTTCAGACATGTCCTCCCCGGGTTCGACGCAACCCAAATCGTCGGCAGCAAGATCGACATGCTTGGCAACGATGCGGCCGGCCGGCGCGCGTTACGCGAAAGCCTGCAGACATCGGGTGAAATCACGATCCAGATCGGCATGCGTTCCTTCGACCTGATCGCCACGGCGATCATCGACAAAGGCAAGCGAACCGGATTTGTCGTCGAATGGAGCGATGCTTGCGGTCGTCTACTCGATACAGATCGTTCAGCTCAGATTGCCGCCATCAACCGATCGCAGGCCATTGTCGAATTTGCGATGGATGGAACGATTCAACACGCCAACGAAAACTTCTTGAAGCTCATTGGTTATCGGCTCGATGAATTGCGGGGACGCCACCATAGTATGCTCGTCGCTCAGGACCAGGCATCCAGCCGGGATTATGTCTCGTTCTGGAATGCGCTCAGAAAGGGCGAGTATCAGGCAGGTCAATTCAGGCGGGTTGGCAAGCACGGCAAGGAAATTTTGATCGAGGGATCCTACAATCCGATTTTCGACGCACAGGGGCGCGTGTCGAAAATCATCAAGTTTGCATATGACGTCTCGAGCCAGATGTTGCTTGTTGCCGAGCTGAAGGTGCTCATCGACGGAAATTTCCAAGAGATCGATAGTGCGATGAGTCATTCGGCGTCCGAAGCACGTCTGGCATCCCGTGCGGCGGACGAGACGGCCGACAATGTGCGGTCTGTCGCTGCCAGCGCAGAGCAACTTGCCACGTCCGTCGCCGAGATCGCGCAGAGCATGGAGAAGTCCCGGCGCGCGACCGAAGACGCATTTACCCAGACGGAAGCGGTGGGCAAGAGCACCGAGACGTTGTCCGCCGCGGCACAGGCGATGAACGGGATCGTCGGGCTGATACGCAACGTGGCGAGCCAGATCAACCTGCTCGCACTGAACGCCACGATCGAGGCGGCGCGGGCGGGCGATGCAGGAAGAGGCTTCGCCGTCGTCGCGTCGGAGGTCAAGAACCTGGCCATCCAGGCGGCCGGTGCGACCGACCAGATCGCGTCGCAGATCAAGGGGATCCAGACGACATCCTCGAACGTGTCCAACGCGCTGGCGGCGATCCGAGACTCGGTGATGGTCGTGCGCGAACACGTCACTGTTACAGCATCGGCAGTCGAAGAGCAGGGTGCTGTCACACGGAGCCTGTCGACGACGATGCAGCAGGCGGCGCAGGCCGTATCGACCGTTTCGACCAGTGTCACCGAGATTTCGGCGTCGATGCTTCAGGCGGCGACGGCAGTCGCCAAGGCAAGGGAAGCAGCGACCGGCATGGTGAGGTAGCAGGTTCTTCCGGTACCTGACCAATGCATTGGAACACTTGGGCTGCCAATTTGCGATGGCCAGTCCGTGGGATCGACATCTTCAGTATTGGCGTTTCGATCAGGCGGTAGAACATGATCGACACGCCGACCGAGGCTGTAAAGGCAACCGGGATAAAAACGGTGCCGGGGCTCGATCCCATCGGCAACCGCAGCCGTTGCCACACCACGGCGGTGGCCGAGATGGCGATAATGTGCGTCAGGTAAAGCGAGCAGGACGCATTGCCCAACAGCAGCAACCAGGCGCTTGGCTTTGCCCGCAGCCGGGGCTTCAGACCAACCACGCCTGCCACGATCAGCATTGCCGAGGGGCCGAGACAGAGTGCGCGGAAATGCGACATTTCCGTCTGCGGACCCAGGAGAAACCCAACCCGGTCTGGCTTGCTACAAAGACGCCGCCGGCAAACTCGATCAAGAGCGGGTTTGTCAGGTTTTCGAATGTAGCCGAGTTTTGCGGAACAATCATGCCGATCAACGAAAGGTCGGCAAGAACCAGCATGATGGCAATGAGCCTGGTGCGCAGGAAACTGACGAACAATGTTCCGGCGAACAGCGAGTAGAACAGGATTTCCGTTTCCGAGGTCCAGCCAGGAACCGGGATCGGCCAGACATACTCGGTGAACACGGCATGATAATGAGGGAGTAGTAGATGGGAACAGAGGATAGACGAGAAATCGACGTTCGCATTGTGCAGGCTGTCCGGAACAACCAAGCGTATTCCAATCGATACGCTCAGCGCGATCCACCATGTTGGATAGATCGGAATAAATCGCCTTAATGAAAATCGGCCGGTCGCGTCCTGGTGCTCACGGCGGTTGTTCGCCACGTGATGAAACCGCTGATGACGAAGACTATATCTACGCCGAACAGGCCGTAGAAACTGCCACCGTCCCAGATCTGCGCCACTTGGTTGGAAAAGATGTGGTAATAGACGACAAATAAGACAACAAAACCGCGAAGATACTGGATATCAAGAACCGTCCTTTTGTCTGGAACGATCGGACCTCCATCCTTCAAGTCGGTCATGGCGTTTGATTCCGACCTGCCGTTACCTCTAGGTACATATCGGTGTTTCGTTACGTAATGGCGTTAACGCAGATCTACCTGCCGACGATCGGTTATGACTTTCAGTCAACTATTTAAGAGGTGCACGGCGGGTTCCACGTCAATAAAAATCGGCGGACGATATGACGCGTCCGCTTGCCATCGGTCATAGGATCCAGATCCTGACCAACCGGTCCATCATGCCTTCAATCCCTACGGCCGCGCTGGGTCCGGCCCCGCATACGAGCGACCGTCGCCAGGACGATGTAGAGATGTTGTTTTTGCTGGGTAAGGATGGTGGGTGCGACAGGGATTGAACCTGTGACCCCCGCCGTGTGAAGGCGATGCTCTACCGCTGAGCTACGCACCCATCCTTTGCGATGGCGCGGGTTCTATGGGTTTTTCCGGGGCAGGGCAAGTGCCTCATCCGCGGCCACGGATAACCTGGGCAAGTTCGGTCGCGCGGTTGTCCGTGAGGCTGGAGAGAAAATCGTTGATCAGGCGGTAGCTGTCCTCCAGGCCGGTTTTCTCGGTGGGCGCGGACTCGCCCATCAATCCGAGAATGCGCGAGGCCCGATAGGAAAGCGTATGCCCGCTACCGGCGGCGAGGAGCTCGCGGGCAGCGTCGGAGCAGGCATCGAGCAAGGTGTCGACCGCGGCGTAGGCGCCGATCTCGATCTCCATCTTGCGGGTGTGGGTGAAGATTCGCTCGCGGGCGAGGGTTTTTGCGGCGGCGACGCCACGTGCGATGTCGGGATTGCCGGCTTCGACCAGGGTCGAGGGAAAGCGGCCGCTCAGAATCGCATCGGCATTGTCGAAGAAGCTGGTGGCGCATTCCTCTATCAGCAGGTCGACGGCCTTGCCGCGCAGCCACCGGACGCGCTGGCGGTCCGAGCGGTCATCCCGGAACTGCTTGAACTGCTCGCGCAATGCCGGCTTCAGAATGGAGAGAAGCAGCTCCTCCACCTCGAAGGTATGCAGGATGCCCATCTCGATACCGTCTTCGATATCGATGATGGCGTAGCAGATGTCGTCGGCTGCCTCGACGAAGTAGGCGAGCGGGTGGCGGCAGTACACACCCGGCTCGACTTCCAGCAGGCCCATTGAGTGCGCAATCGTGGCGAACACCTGGCACTCGGAGTCGAAATAGCTGAACTTCCCGGGACGGTAGCGAGGCGCCTGCGTCGCCGACCAGGGGTACTTGATGAAGCTGCCAAGGGTTGCATAGGTCAGCCTGAGGCCGGCCGTATCGACCAGGCTGGTCAGCAGGCGGAAGCCCTGGGCGTTGCCCTCGAACGTCCGGAGATCCTCGATGCAAGGGATGCCCATGCCTGCGAAGAAGGCGGGATCTTGCTTGACGTACCAATCGCGGATGGCGAACTCGCCGGCATGCCCGAAGGGCGGGTTGCCGATGTCGTGGGCGAGGCAGGCAGCCTGCACGATCGCGGCGACGTCAGCGGCGACGACGCCGGCCGGGAGATGGCCGTCCGCGTGCAGGCGCTTGCCGGCCAGCTCGCCGAGGGAGCGGCCGACGCAGGACACTTCCAGGCTGTGGGTAAGGCGGTTATGGACCCGGTCGTTCTGCGGCAGCGGGTGGACCTGGGTCTTGCGGCCGAGCTTGCGGAACGGTTCGGAGAAGATCAGCCGGTCCTGGTCCTTTTGGAACTCGGAACGCGTGGTCTCGGTAGGCCGTGCGATCGCGTCCATTCGGGAGCGATGCTCGCTGCCCAGTCGGGTGTCATCGAGCAGGCGGTCCCAGCGCATGGTCTGCGGTGCGGCGGCGGTGTCAGCTTTGGTCATGAAGCGAGTGTCCGCCAGCGGAACGATAGCGGCAAACCGTGCCGGTTCAGGTGAAATCGGTGGACTGAATGAACCTGACCCCGAGGGCGGTCAGGCGGTGCTTCGCGTGGTCGAAGCTGGTGCGGCCGTCGGGCTGCACCAGTCCGATGCCGCGTGTCGCATCCTCGATGACAAAGGTCTCGAACCCGGCACGAGCGGCGTCCTCGGCGGACCAGGCAACACAGAAATCGGCGGCCAGGCCGCACAGGAACAGGCGGCGGACACCACGGTCGATCAGCCAGCCCTTCAGGCCGGTCGGGGTCTTGCCGTCGTTTTCGAGAAACGCCGAGTAGCTGTCGAGTTCGGGTCGCCAGCCTTTGCGGATGATCAGCTCGATCCGGTGGCTGTCCAGCTGGTGATGCAACTCGGCGTTGCTGGTGCCTTGGATCGCATGGTCCGGCCAGAGAATCTGCGGACCGTACGGCATCGAAACGACATCGTAAGGCTCGCGGCCGGGGTGGGCGCTGGCGAAGGAGGTGTGCCCGCTCGGGTGCCAATCCTGCGTGGCGAAGGCGTGACGAAAGTGGTTTCGCAACAGGTCGTTGACGATCGGGATGATCTCGTGGCCGCCGGCGACCGGTAGTTCGCCGCCGGGCATGAAGGTTGCCTGGAGGTCGACGACACCGAGGACATCGGTGCGCGGCTCCAGCTTCAGCCCGGCGGGCACCGGTTCAGGCTTCCGAGACGGCAGCAGGCACCGGAACGGATAGTGCTGCGACGAGAGTATCGGCCACGCGGCGCGCGAAGGCGGCCGGCTCGGCGGGAACTTCGCCATCCTGCACGCGGGCGAGGTCGAACAGGATGTGAGCAGCTTCGTCGACCGACTCGCCACGGCCGATCTTTGCCGACAAGGCGCGGATCAGGGCGTGGTGCGGGTTGATCTCGAGGATCGGCGCCGAGCTCGGCATCTTCTGGCCGCTCCGGCGCATCATCCGCTGCAGTTGCAGGTCCGGACCGGACTGCGACGCCGCGAGAACGACGGCGCTCTGGACCAGGCGATCGGTCGAGCGGACATCGGTGATGGCGGTGCCGAGGGCGGCCTTCAATGCTGGCAGCAGGGCTTCGACATCGGCGGCTTCGGTCTGGTTCTCGCTGTCCAGGGGGATTTTGGAGAGGTCGGCCAGGCCCTGGGTCACGCTGCGCAGCGGCTTCTCGTCGAACCTGTCGAGGCGCTCCGGCCAGAATGCGTCGACGGAGTCCGACAGAAGAAGCACCTCGATGCCGCGGGCGCGGAAGCCTTCAAGCTGTGGGCTGCTGGCGAGCGCGTCGTGGCTGTCGCCGACCAGGTAGTAGATCGCTTCCTGCTCGGGCTTCATCCTGCTGACGTATTCGGCGAGCGAGACTAGGTTCTGGCCGGGTGCCGCGTCCGGTGCGACAGGGACCGACGTCACGAAGCGGATCAGTCCGGCAACCTCGGTGCGATGCTCGGAATCTTCCCACACGCCTTCCTTCACCACCGGGCCGAAGTTTTCCCAGAAGCTGGCGTAGGTCTCGGAATCCTTGGCCTTGTTACGCAGTTCGGTGATGACGCGGTTGGTAACGGCCTTGCGGATCCGGGCGAGGACCGGCGTCGATTGCAACATCTCGCGCGAAACGTTGAGCGGCAGGTCCTCGGTGTCCACGACACCCTGCACGAAGCGCAGCCAAGGTGGCAGCAACGCCGCCTCGTCGGTGATGAACATGCGGCGGACATGCAGGCGAACACGGCTTTCACGCGTGGATTCGACCGGTTCGAACGGACGCATGCCGGGCACGAACAGGAGCGCGGTGAATTCGAGAGTGCCTTCGGCGCGCCAGTGCAGCGTTGCCCAGGGCTTGTCGAACATGTGGCCGAGATGCTGGTAGAACTCGGCGTATTGCTCCTCGGAGATCTCGCTCTTGGACTTGCGCCACAGGGCGGTGCCTTCGTTGGCGGCGACTGCCTGGCCATCGCGCTGGATGGTGATCGGCCAGGTGATGTGGTCGGCCCATTTGCGAACGATGGTTTCGAGCCGGTAGGGCTCCAGGAACTCGTCGGCATCCGCCTTGATATGCAGGATGATGTCGGTACCGGGCAGGTTGCGGGTGGTGGGGGAGAGGGTGTAGCTGCCCTGCCCCTCGGACGACCAGCGCCATGCATCCTCCTCGCCGACGCGGCGGGAGATCACCTCGACGCGCTCGGCGACCATGAAGGCGGCATAGAAGCCGACGCCGAACTGGCCGATCAGGCTGGGACGATCCTCGGGCTTGGCATCGGCCAGGCTGGCGGTGATGTCCTTGCCGAACGCGCGGGTGCCGGAACGGGCGATGGTGCCGAGATAGCGGCCGAGCTCGTCGTGGCTCATGCCGGTGCCATCGTCGCTGATGGTGAGCAGGCGCGTGTCCTTGTCCGGCACGATGCGGATCGCGGCGCCATCGGGCAGCGCGCGGGATGGGTCTGTCAGTGCCTCGAAGCGGCGGCGGTCGGACGCATCGGCGGCGTTCGCGACCAGCTCGCGCAGAAAGATTTCACGCTCGGAATAGAGGGCATGGACGACCAGATCGAGCAGCCGTCCGACCTCCGCGCCGAACTCGTGGCGTTCTTCGCCAGCCGGGGCCGGGGCCGGGGCCGTATCCTGCACGGGATCATGGTCGCTCATTTTTGTCCTGCCTTCGCAACGTGACGTGTGGCCAGCGCCCAAGTCGGCGTGACGTCTGCTCCCGGCGATATGCGCGGGTATGCAGCGCACTTCAACCGGGCGATTCGACCGAACGGTCGAGCAGATAGGTCATTCGTGCAAGGTATGCGGTGGCAACGACGCGAGCGAGACGGGCAGGGTGCGGTAGGCGGCGAGCGATCGCCCGGCGCCACCGGCGGCAAAGATGGTATGAGGCGACACCGAAGGTTGATCCCGGACGATGTGGCCGAAGCCACCGAGTGGCCGCCGGCTAATTCCAGCCAGATTGGCGCTCGGGACGGCGGGCGGTGCGGCGGCAGCAGTCGGCCGGCCATGATGCGATGAACCAGGAGCAGAAGCGCCGTCGGTCGGTTCCGCCCAGGCCTCCAGGACTTTTCGTTGGTAATCGCTGCCGAGATTGGGCGTCTGGGAGTGGTAGGCCGCCGCGGCATGAGGCCAGCTCCCGGTCTGGTGAAAAAGGTCGGTCAGAAAACGGGCAGCGTAAATAGCGTTCGTAGCCGGATCGAACGCCTGCTCCAGGCTGGCAAATCCATCGGGGTGGAACATCAGGTTGATCTGCATGCACCCCACGTCGATCGAGCGGATGCCAGAATTTTGAAAGCTACGCGCCGCCATCACGGCTTCGGCTTTCGAGGCATAGAAGTGGCCGATGCCCTGTGCATTGATCGTCCATGGCCAGGCGCGCACCACGTCCGTTTGTGGGTCGGTGCGGCCCGTTTCGACCCTGCTGATGGCGCCGAGCAACTGATCGGGAACACCGGTGCCACGCTCTGCAGCGGCGGTCGCAGCCTGGCATAGGCTGTCAAGCCCATTGAATTCATTCAGAGTGTTGGATCGTGCCGGGTGCGCCGATGCAAATGCGACCGTCAACAGAAGCGGCGGCAGCATGAGAATGCCCAGCTTGTTCGTACAAGCCATTGCGAAAGGATGCAGGAACAAGTTTACTGGAATGTTAACGCGCCTGTAATGCGAAACGCTCTCATGTTGCGACGCAAAAAGTCATTGACTGTTGAGCGGGTCATGGCTACATAGAGCTCAGCGGCGCTGCTTAGGCGCGCTGCTTCTTGGACGTTTCCTCCCTAAACTTGGCGGTGCCTCGCGGCGCCGCCTTTTTTTTGCTTGAGCGGTGCGGCCGTGGTTGTTTCAGTCAGATGGAAAGCTGCAGGCTGGCGTCCACGAGACAGGCGACAAGTCCGCTCATCAACTGCTTGATGCGACCGAATGCCGTGATTGGCTGGTAGCACGACTGATCCATATAGAGGCCGCGACCGATTTCGAGCTGCAATGTATGCACGCCTTGCCTGGGGCGGCCGTAATGGCGTGTCACGTAGCCACCGGCATACGGATCGTTGCGTCGGACCTGAAACCCGTGATCCTCCAGAAAATGCTGGGCGATTTTCGGCAGGCTGGGATCGCACGAGGTGCCGTAGGCGTCGCCGAGGATGAAGTGGGGTTCCTGCCTGGCGCCGGGTCGCTCGATCTTGTCGGTCGGCATCGAATGGCAATCCAGCAGGACGCATGACCGGTAGGTATCGCGGGTTTCCTGGATCAGGCCGGACAGGGCAGCATGGTAGGGCTGCCAGCATGACTTGATACGAGCCTCGGCCTCGGCGAAGGCCAGCGGTCCCGCGTAAATCGGTTCGCCCGACGACACTAGTCGGGCGATCGTGCCGAAGCC
>JBPBQO010000006.1:0-27586 GCA_050954785.1 Janthinobacterium lividum
GATCATCGTGGCACTCGGCCATGAGCATGCGGGCCTGTTCAGCAACAACGACGAGCTTTCGGTGCGTCTGGCCGAAGCCGGCCTGTCGGTGTCGGAGAAGCTGTGGCGCATGCCGATGGGCGAGCCGTACGACAAGAGCCTGCGCTCCGACATCGCCGACATGAAGAACATCGGCGGTCGTCCCGGCGGCTCGATCACCGCCGCGCAATTCCTGAAGCGCTTTGTCGGCGACGTGCCGTGGGCGCATCTCGACATTGCCGGCACCGCCTGGTCGTCCAAGGATGCACCGGGCGTGCCGAAAGGAGCCACCGCGTTCGGCGTGCGCCTGCTCGATCGGCTGGTCGCCGCGCATTACGAGGACTGATTACGACCGGACGCTGACATTCCGGGTGGCGCTGCTGCGTCACCCGCTGGTCCGGACGCTACCGAACCGCTGCTACGGCCGCACCGACCTGCCGTTGCTGGATGGGTGGGAGGCGAGCCTGGCGGGCCTTACGGCGACACTGGCGGCAGATCGGCCAGTATCCGTCCGGACCAGCCCGCTGTCGCGCTGCCTATTGCCTGCGCAGGCACTGGGCGGGCTGCTGAAAATCCCCGTGCATGTCGACCCGCGCCTGATCGAACTCGATTTCGGCAAGTGGGATGGTCTCGACTGGGACGATGTTCCACGTGCCTCGCTCGATCTCTGGGCGGCCGACCCTCTCGGCTTTGCCGCACCCGGCGGCGAAAGTGGAGCTATGCTGGTCCGTCGCGTCGAGGCCGTATGTGCCGACATCCGGGCCGAGGCACGTGACTGCCTGATCGTCTCGCACGGCGGCCCGTTGCGCCTGCTTGCGCCGATGCTGCGTGGAGAGGTGCCTGACCTGCTGGCCTCGGCACCGGCAATGGGATCGATCGAGATCGTGTCGGCGATCGGTCTCCAGGCCGTCTGATAACAGACTGTAACCGTGTGCCGGCGACCAGAGCAGGAACGGGGAAAACATGGTGGAGAAGGACTAGCGCGAGGTTGACCGGGAAGGTTCTCGAGATGAAGAACCCGCCCAGAGCAACGCTTTATGAAACAGGTCTTGCGTCACGGTTTGATCTTATATCCGTGCGTTAGATACCCTTGTTTATCTTTCCAAAGAACTTTTGCAGAATGTGCGCTGCTCGATCAGCGTGGATGGTTCTCGCGGATGACCACGAGCTCCACGGATGGCGGCGGCAAGGTTGCCGATATGTGGGCGGTTCCGGCAAGTCCGTTGGTCGTATCGATCAGGTCCAGATTATGGCTCGCATCGATACGGTAACGGCTGATGGTGAACGGACTTGCTCCCCAGGGCAGGTGCTTTACCACCAGGTCATACCCCTGGTTGTTCGTGTAGTTGAAAGTCTGCGGCGTCAGCGCATTCGGTATCGAGATGCCATCGCTGTCCTGCGGTGTATTGAGGTTCTTGACGAGCAGCGGTGATTTGTAACCAAAATAAGGTAACGCTGTCAGTGACGTCGCCGGCACGTCGAGAGAAAGAGCAGCCTCATCGACCGTAGGATGGGTTTCTGTCAGGTAGTTGGCGTCGTGCTGGTAGTTGCTGATCAGGATCCGGATTTCCTGGGAGTCGGTGGAACGGCCGGCGAGCACAGTATAGCCGAGGGTGTCCTGGCCTGTCGTGCTCAGTCGAACCGGGGTCAGGTTAAGCTGGCCAAGAGCCTCGAAGGCGCGCGCAGTCGGCGTATAGGCGCCATTCTTGGCGAACATGCCGAGATAAAGCGCGTCACCGCGGTAATAGAATGCATGGTCGATCGACGCATCCTGCATGTAAGCCATCGAGCTTGCGACGAACGCGGCCTGGAAGGTGGTCTGGGTCAATGCCGTGTCGGTCGAGGAAGAAGGGTCGTTGTTCCACTCGGTCACGAACTGCTGGGTCTTCTTGAGCCCATACTGATCGAGGAGTGCGCGGACCGAAGTGCCGAGGCGGTAATAGTCGTACGGATCGTAGGACTCCGCATAGAAATGCCAGGCGTAGAAATCGAGCGGCACCTTGTTGTCGGCAACATACTTGATGAACCCACGGACGAAATCGCCATCGGTGTTATTCGGAAAGTCGGCAACCGGCCCGCCGATGAAGGCTTCCGGCACGGCGCCTTTTACCGCAAGCGCGATACGCGTGTAGAAATCGTAGTACTGCGCGGCGGTGCCGGTCCACTGGGTCGGTCCGAGATCCGGTTCGTTCCATACCTCGTAATACTGTACGGCGCCGATCATGCCGCCGTTCCAGCCATGCTCGTAATGCATCACGATATGCTTGGCGATTTCGGCATATTTGGCGAAGTCAGTGGGGATCGAGCCGCCGACACCTTGGCTGCGGCCAAAGCGGAACAACACCTTGCGGCCGTTGGTGGCAATATCCCGCACGTAGGCGTCCGTCGCGGCAAAGTTGTAGCTGCGCGGATCATTGGGATCGGCATTCGGGTTTGGAAAGATGACCCGGGGGGCTGCAAAGTCGTGGACCGTCTGTGCTGCGGCGACAACCGTCGAATCGTTATGACCAAGGCACTGCGCATTGTAGAGATCGCCGTTGCCGGTCTGGAAATCGGCGTCGGTGTCTCCCACGCCAAAGAAGTCATGCATGCGCACGAAATCGATGTTTACCTCGTTGAACTGCGCATGCAGGTCGGGATACCCGGGAAACACCGGCTTGGCCGACCCATCGAAGCCCTGCAGCGAGCGCAACGCGCCTGTCACCTTCGAGGCATCGACGGTGACGCTGCGGAGATCGGCTGCTGCCGCTACAGGCTGATTTGGCCGGGAGTTCGTTTGATAGGGCCGGGTCTGCGGCCATTTCGGCATCGTGCTGCCGAGGACAATGGTGGGGGTGATCATCGCTGCCGCGCATGAGGCAAGCAGGAGACGAGAGCGCATGGTCATGACAGGCTTCCAATTAGGAACGCATCTGGCGCTCCCTTCGAGGGCGTTCTAGTTTACAATCTAGAAATACGTCAATTAGTGTCTTAAAATCTAGACGCGTGGGTGGTAGGGTCTTGAGGAATGCAACTATGCGACGAAACGGTGATCCGCGGCTGGGCGATGGACACGAACGATGAGTGCCGGTTCGGTGATAGCCGAGCACGGCAATGCCCGGCGCAGACGGTTCACGCGCGAAGAAAGTCGGGCCCATATCGTTCGGGCCGCAGAAAGCGTGATCCGGGAAAAAGGCTTCACGCAGGCGTCGATCGGCGAAGTGGCGACCATCCTCGGGATGACGACAGCCAACATCTATCGTCATTTCTCGTCCAAGAAGGCGCTAGCCAACGCGGTGTGCGAAACGCTGAGCGAGGTCGCGATCGGGCATTTATCGCTGGTTGTCGTGACGAATGTTCCGGCCGCAGTGAAGCTGAGGAACCTCGTGCACGAGAACGCGCGCAACAACGCCATACATCTCTACAACGACCCGCACATCCTGGACCTGATACGGCTGGCGGCGCTGGAAAGCTGGCCGGCATTCGCCGCCACGCGACGTGGATTCAGGAAGTTACTCGAAACCATTATTCATGACGGAGTCCACGAAGGTAGTTTTCGCGCGGATCTCGATCCTTGCATGGCCGGCACCGTCCTGCTGCTGTTGAGCCCGGTTATGCATCCGCTTTTGCGACAGGAGATCGCGCCGGAGGCGTTCGACACCGAGGTCGACCGAATGATCGACCTGCTGGTCCGAGCTTTTAAAGTAGAGGCCTGACTCGATGCCAATGCTATGACAGGAGGCGCCAAAGCATGACCTATCCGCCCGATAGCCGAATGCAGCCGGGGTTCAACTGTAAAAGCCTTTGATAAAAGCAAACATGGCATTCTTCGCGGCCAAGCGTGTCTCGAACGGCTGACGAAGGTCGATCTCGGTTCGATGCTGCCAAAGAAGCTTTCCACGGACGCATTGTCCCGGAAGTTTCGTTTACGGCTCACGAAGCAGAGTATGCCGGTGTCCGCGGTTGGGCTTCTCGATCTACCGTTCCATATACGCGCTCACCTAACTCAGCTCTGTTCGGCTGAGTTCCATGTCCATCGTGACCAGCCTGATGGAATTCTTTATCCATCACGGCTCAACGAGCGACATAATGTCGCCCTCTGCAACCAGCCGATGGGAACGCTCGTTCTGGAACCGGTATGCTACCTGCCGAGATGTCTGTCGAAAAAGGCCGCGATTTCCGTAAAAGCTTCCTTGGCTTCGGGCACGCGGTCGTCGAACTGGTATTGCGCGTGCGACATGCCTTCATAGACTTCCAGGTCGGCCTCCACGCCGGCACGGTGCAGCGCACGATGTACCCGGACGGTGTTGCTGAGCAGCAGGTCACGTGTGCCGGTGGTCAGGATCGCCGGCGGGAAACCGTGCATGTCGCCATGGATCGGCGATAGCAGAGGGTCCTTCAGGTCGTGGCCCTTGGCATACACGACCGTTGCGGCCTGACAGAAACCCGTAGGCGAAACGAGAACGTTGTCGACAAGCTTGTTGGTGTAGAAGCTGTCGCCGACCATCGTGGCATCGGACATCGGAGTTCCAACCCCGATCGCGCCCGGTAGCGGAAGGCCAAGCTGTTTCGCACGCAATACGATCTCGAGCGTCAGCGCACCGCCGGCCGATGTTCCGAAAATGCCGATATTCTTCGGGCTCATGGTCTTCAGCAGCGACGTGTACAGCGTTATCGAATCATCGATCGGTGCCGGGAAATAAGCCTCCGGCGGCATGCGGTAGTCCGGCATGATCACCTTGATGTGGCCGAACCCGGCCATCATAATGGCCTCCGTTGCTCCCGCTTCGCCGGGAAACAGAACGTAGCAGCCGCCATGTTCATGGATCAGCACCCGGTTGCGGTTCTCGGGTGCGATTTCGTTGGGCGTGACGGTGTAGACCCTGACACCGTCGATGATCGAGTGCTCTATCCTGACGTTCATCCGCTGCATCATGTCCGGGATGCTAGCGTTGACCTTGATGGCCTGATGGTCGGCGAACTTGCGCCATTCGGCGCCGGTGCTGAACTCGTCGTTCCAGGCAGGGTTGAGCGGAGCCGCGATGAGTTTCTGCAGCTCCGGGCTGACATCCGCGGTCGGCACCTGCAGCGTTTTCGCCGGAACCTTGCGTGGAGCTTGCGCCGCCTCGTCGGCATTCGCCGCAGACGGACCGATCGTTACCGCCGCAGCCAGCAGGATCGGTGCGAACCGTTTCATCATGCGCTTCATGGGCGTAGTCCAACTCTCGTACTGGAGGCTATGGTACGGTATGCTTGGACGATTGCCCTGTCATCAGGTGTCCCAGTTCTACACGAACACGTTCCGGACAGGGCGAGGCCGGCAGCATTGCGATGCCCGTTCAGCTGGCCGCAGCCAGGGTCAGGAGCACGCATTCCACGGCGACGGACATCGTTCCCAGAACGTCGCCGGTGTGTCCGCCGATACGGCGCCGTGCCGATGCGGACACGATGACTGCGACGATCGCCGAAGCCGCGATCGCCGCGAGTGCGTGGAACGGCGTCAATATCAGGCTCGATGCAACCGCGATGATGCCGCCGAGGACCAGGGCGATCGGGGAGATCGGGCCGAGGCCGCGGCTCAGGCCATCCGTACGCGCCGGCTTCAGCAGGGCCAGTCCGGCCAGCATCGACCCGCGCGACAACGCGCCGATCACCAGCAGCACCACGAACGCCCGGCCCGCCGGGATGACCGCAAGCGCCGACACCCGGATCACCAGCGACAGCATCAACGCCAGTGCGCCATAGCTGCCGATGCGGCTGTCGCGCATGATCTCGAGCGTGCGCTCCCTGGTGCGTCCGCCGCCGAACCCGTCGGCGGTATCGGCCAGTCCGTCCTCGTGCAGCCCGCCGGTCAGCAGCATGGCGACAACCAGCGTCCAGCCGGCGCCGACCAGGGGCGGCAGGCCGAGCTGGCGAGCGGCTATCAGCGTCGCCGCCTCGACCGCGCCGATCAGTAGTCCGGCAAGCGGATAGGTCCAGACGGCGCGGCCAGGACGATAGGGCACGTCGGCCGACACCAACCACCCGACCGGCAGCCGCGTCAGCAGTCCGAAGCCGGCTGCGAGGTCGGCGCCGATCGCGCGCACCTGTCCGAGCATGGAAGTCACGATGCGTTGGACACGCCTGCCTCGGCGAACGAGGCCATTGCGGCATGGCAGGCGCAGGCCGCCCGCAGGATCGGCACTGCCAGCGCGGCACCCGACGCTTCGCCCAGGCGCATGCCCAGATCGAGCAACGGCGTCTTGTTCAGCGCCGCGGCCAGCGCGCCATGGCCGGCCTCTGCCGAGCGGTGTGACACCAGCGCATGATCGAGCCCGTCGGCATTCAATCCGGCCAGGGGTGCCGCCGCCGCCGTGCAGACGAAGCCGTCCAGCAGCACCGGGATGCGATGCAGCCGTGCCGCCAGCACCGCGCCGAAGATGGCCGCCAGTTCGTGCCCGCCGAGGCAGCATGCGGCAGCCAGTGGATCGTCCAGCGTCGGTGCATGCAGCGCCAGGGCGGCGTCGATCGCGCGTGTCTTGCGGGCAAGTCCGGCATCGTCGAGGCCGGTTCCGCGACCGGCCCAACTCGCGCCGTTGCCGCCGAACAGCCCACCCGCCAGTGCCGCGGCCGCCGTGGTGTTGCCGATCCCCATCTCGCCGAGGCACAGCAGGTCGATGCCGGGTTCGACTGCCGAGAAGCCGGTGGATACCGCGGACAGAA
Source organism: Janthinobacterium lividum (assembly GCA_050954785.1). Lineage (GTDB taxonomy): Bacteria > Pseudomonadota > Alphaproteobacteria > Acetobacterales > Acetobacteraceae > Lichenicola. Next base: position 6,700 of record JBPBQO010000006.1, read on the forward strand.
ACGCCGCCTCGGTCATCGCAGCCGCCTGGGTGATGTCCGCGGTCGCATCGAGGCCTGCCACCGGAATCACCCGAAGTCCGGCCCCGGCGACCAGGGCAAGCTGGTTGATCGCCGCACCACCGGTGGCGAAATTGGCGACCATCTGTGCGGTCACGGCGGACGGATAGGGCGAGACCCCCTGTGCGGTGACGCCATGGTTGCCGGCAAAGATCACGATCTCGACGCGGTCCAGGCGCGGGATCGGGCGGCCCTGCCAGCGAGCTAGCCAGATCGCGAGTTCCTCCAGCCTGCCCAGGCTGCCGGGCGGCTTGGTCAGCGTGGCCTGGCGGGCCAGCGCCGATGCGGCGGCGTCCGTATCGCCTTCCGGCAGATCCAGGCAGATGCGGCGCAGATCGTCGAGATCACGAAAAACGGTCATGCATCCTGCAGGGCGATGGCGTGGAAAAAGGAGCCGGACACGTGTCCGCGCCGGCCGCCGGCAGGCCCGAGTGCTGTGCCGTTCGCGTCGGTGAGGTCGGCCAGCGCATCGTCGTCGCCAGGATCGGTCACGCTCGCATAATGGAACTCATGGCCACGCAGCACCCGGCCGCGTGCGCCCAGTGGGGTATCCGCCAGCAATGTCGCCTCGCGGTAACCGAGATGCAGGCGTTTCTGCGCATACGAGGTGGCATGGCCGAGCAGCCCGGCCATCGGATGGGCAACGCCCGCCGCATCGGTGAGCGACTGGCCCAGCACCATGTAGCCGCCGCACTCGCCATGCACCGGGCGGGTGGCTGCGAACCCGGCGAGGCCGTCGCGGAATCCGGTGGCAGCCGAAAGCGCGCCCGCATGCAGCTCGGGATACCCGCCAGGGAGCCAGCAGCAGTCGCAATCGTCCGGCGGCGCCTGATCGGCGAGCGGCGAGAACCGGATCAGTTCCGCGCCGGCATGTCGCCAGGCATGGGTCAGATGCGGATAGAGAAAGGAGAAGGCGGCATCGTCGGCGATCGCGATCCGCTGTCCGGGCGGCGGAATGGCCGGGCCGGTCGTGTCGCTGGCCGGGCTCGGCAATGGTCCTGCCAGGCGGAGGATCGCGCCGAGATCGAGATCGCGTTCGGCCATTGCCGCCAGTGTGTCGAGAAACGCCGGTAGCGTGCCGTGCTCGCGCGCCTGAACCAGGCCCAGATGCCGCTCGGGCAGGGCCAGCGCGGCGTCGCGCGGGATGCTGCCGAGCACGGCGATGCCGGCATCGCGCAGCGCGGATGCGGCGCCCGCATGGTGCCGCGGCGAACCGACACGATTGAGGATTACCCCGGCCACGCGCACCGCCGGATCGAACGTCGCGAACCCATGCGCCACGGCGGCAACCGACTGCGATTGGCCGGACACGTCGAGCACCAGCACCACCGGCAGGCAGAACCGTGCCGCCAGGTCGGCACCGCGACCGCGCCGGCCCGGTGATCCGTCGACCCCGTCGAACAGGCCCATCGACGCCTCGACCACCAGCAGCTCGGCATCCGTGGCGGCGTCGGCCAGTGTCGCGTCCAGCAGGGCAGGCGGCATCGCCCAGCTATCCAGCGTCAGGCTGTCCTGGCCGGAAGCGGCTGCATGGAAGGCGGGATCGATGTAATCGGGACCGGCTTTGGCCGCGCGCATCTCGACGCCGCGCCGGCGCAGTCCGGCGATCAGGGCGAGCGTCACGGTGGTCTTGCCGCTGCCCGAGCGCGGCGCCGCAATCAGCAGGCCACGGGCGGTCATGCAGGTCCCCCGCCACGGTGACAGGGGATGCGCCCGGTCCTATATGAAAACTCGTGCAGCAGGACACAAACTCCGACAATCAGGCGCTGCGGCGGGGCTGGACCACCGGTAGCTGCGCCACCGCCGCCGCCAAGGCAGCCTTCGCCGCGCTGCGGGATGGACACTTCCCCGATCCCGTCACCATCACTCTCCCGCGTGGGGGGCAGGTCGCGTTCGCGCTGGCCGAGGCGCGGTTCGAACAGGATGCCGCCGAGGCCGGCGTGGTCAAGGATGCCGGCGACGATCCGGACGTAACCCATGGCGCATTGATCCAGGCGCGAGTTCGCCTTCTGCCGGCCGGCAGCGGCATCCGGTTCCGGGCCGGCGAGGGTATCGGCACGATCACCCGGCCGGGCCTGGCCCTGCCGCCCGGTGAACCGGCAATCAACCCGGTGCCGCGCCAGATGATCCGGGACGCGCTGCAGGAGATTGCCGGCGGGAGCGCGCCGGATGCCGAAGTGACGCTGTCGATTCCTGGTGGCGAGAAGCTGGCCGAGCGCACCCTGAACGGCCGGCTCGGCATCGTCGGCGGTCTGTCGATCCTGGGCACGACGGGGATCGTGGTGCCGTTCTCCTGTGCCGCCTGGATCGACACGATCCGGCGCGGCATCGACGTCGCCCGCGCCATGTCGATCGAGCATGTTGCAGGCAGCACCGGCGATGTTTCCGAGCGCGCCGTGCAGGCGCTGCACGGAATGCCGGACGTGGCGCTGATCGAGATGGGCGATTTCGCCGGCGGCCTGCTGAAATACCTGCGCGATCATCCGGTGCCGCGTGTGACGGTTGCCGGCGGCGTCGCGAAAATGACCAAGCTGGCGCAGGGACGCCTCGACCTGCATTCCAAGCGCGGATCGGCCGACCTGGTGGCGCTCGCGGCGGTTGCCATCGAAGCTGGCGCCCACAGTGATCTCGGTGAACGCATCGTCCAGGCCAACACGGTGGCGCAGGCGTTCGCGCTCTCGTCGGAAGCCGGCGTGGCGCTCGGCGACGCGATCGCACGGCGTGCCTGGACCGTGGCGGCGGAGGTGCTGCGCGGCACCGGAACGTCGCTGGAGATCGTGCTGTTCGATCGCGAGGGCGCGCTGGTCGGCCGCACGGACTTCGCTCCGGTCGATGCGGCTCATTCCCTGAACCGCCTGCGATAGTCGGGATCGTAGAGCGCGCTGTCGCGGAACTGCGCGGCATCGAGCGCCGGCCCGACCAGCACGATTGCGGTGCGGTCGACAGGGTCCTGTTCCAGCAGGGCGCGTATGGTGGCGAGCGTGCCGCGCAGCACTCTCTGGTCCGGCCACGAGACCCTGACCGCGACCGCCACCGGGCAGTCCGCGCCGTATAGCGGCATCAGTTCATCGACCACCCGGTCGATCGCGTGGATCGCGAGATGGATCGCCAGCGTGGCGCCGGTCGCGCCGAATGCCGCCAGCGTCTCGGTCGGCGGCATTGCCGAGGCACGGCCTGACATCCGCGTCAGCACCACGCTCTGCGCCACTTCGGGCACCGTCAGCTCGCGCTCGAGCGCTGCCGCCGCGGCGGCGAACGCGGGCACGCCGGGCGTCATGGTGAACGGGATGCCGTGCCGGCGCAGGCGCCTGATCTGCTCGGCGACCGCGCTGTAGATCGACAGGTCGCCGGAATGCAGCCGCGCCACGTCCTGGCCGGCATCGTGCGCGGCCACGTATTCACGCTCGATATCGTCGAGGGTGAGGGAGGCGGTATCCACCAGCCGCACGCCATCCGGACAATGCACCAGCATTTCGCGCGGCACGATCGAGCCGGCGAACAGGCATACCGGGCAGTGTGCCAGCAGATCGCGGCCACGCAACGTCAGCAGGTCGGCTGCCCCTGGCCCGGCGCCGATGAAGTGCACCGTCATGACGAGGTTCCCCGGCCGGCGATCGCACAGGTCGCGTTGGCCGACGCTATTCGTGGCAGGAGCAGCAGGGCGTCCGGACCGGCAGCCGCCAGCGCGCACCCTTCTGCCACCGACGCTATCCCGGTCGCGGCCTCTGCTCGCGCGGAGCGGGTCCGGCAGCGCGGCTGGGCGTCGGCGAGCGCGCTTTCGCCGATCACGATCAAGTCCAGCGACAATGTCGCCGCCGCAACGACCGGGCCGGCCTCGGCCTCGCGGAACTGCGGGATCGCCAGCCGGTCCGGACGGCAGCCGGCGCGTTCCGCAGCCTGCTCGACAAGCCGCGCGATCTCGTCGCCACCACATCCGGGCCGCAAGCCTATTCCAGCGACGATCATGGTTTGGTCGCCGCGTACTGGGTGACGGTCATGGCCGGCCGGAACCCGTGCATGCCGCCGACCCGATCGAGCCGTTCCACCGAAATCCGGGTCAGCGTTCCGCCGTATCGTGCATATGCCGCAAACAACCGTGCCTCGGTCTCGATCGTGACCGAATTCACCACCAGTCGGCCGCCGTGACGCAGCGCCGACCAAGCCGCTTCCAGCACCCCTGGCTTGCTGGCACCGCCGCCGATGAACACCGCGTCGGGCATGGGCAGGTCCGCGAGCCCGTCCGGTGCGGCGCCACCGATCACGACGAGGCCGGGCACACCCAGCGAGACCGCATTGCGCATGGCCCGGTCGGCCCGGTCCGGCCGGCGCTCGATCGCGAACGCCCGGTTGGCCGGATGGAGCAGCATCCACTCGATCGAGATAGAACCCGATCCCGCGCCGATATCCCATAAGGTCTCGCCCTGGCGCGGCGACAGCGCGGAAAGGGTTGCCGCACGGACCTCCCGCTTGGTGAGCTGGCCGTCATTGCCGAAGAACGCGTCGGGCAGTCCTGTGCCGAGCGGGATGACCCGCGCGTCCGGGCCGCCCACAATTTCGAGCGCGATCAGGTTCAGCCGGTCGATCCCGTCCGGCAGGGCGTCCGACGCCTGGAACCGCCGCATCCGTTCGTTCGCGCCCCCCAGCGCTTCCAGCACATGCAGCACCGACCCGCCGAAGCCGTGCCGGACCAGCAGCGACGCGACCGCCTGGGGCGAGGTCTCGTCCGCCGACAGCACCAGCAACCGTATGCCTGGCTGCAACGCGGGCAGCAGCGCCTCGATCGGCCGGCCACAGATCGAGAGCAAGCCCGTCTCCTGCATGCTCCAGGCCAGGCGCGCGCAGGCAAGCGAGACCGCGCCGGGAGCCGGCAGGCACAGCAATTCTCCCGACGGCACGGCACCGGCCAGCATCGTGCCGATACCGAAGCAGAACGGATCGCCCGAGGCCAGCACCACCACCGGGTCGCCCCGGCGCGCGAGTATCGCCGGCAGCCCGTCCGCAATCGGCGATGGCCACGGCATGGTCTCGCCGCGTATCAGCGACGCTGCGAGCGCCAGATGCCGCCTGCCGCCGACCACCAGCGCCGCGCCGGCGATCAATGTGCGGGCAGCGGGCGAGAGCGCCTCGACACCGTCCTCGCCGATGCCGACAATCGCCAGCCAGGGACCGGGTGCCGACGTCATGCCCGGCACCGAAGGAGGGACGGATTGTGCTGCGGGTTCTGGTTCTTGGCGGCAGCACCGAAGCCGGTGCGCTGGTTCGCGCACTGCGCAACGATGCCCGGTTCGACACCACCCTCTCGCTTGCCGGCGTGACGCGTGCGCCGCTCATCGATGTCGGTATCGCCACACGGATCGGCGGCTTCGGCGGCGCCGACGGCCTTGCAGAGTGGTTGCGCACCCACGCCATCGATGCGCTGGTGGACGCTACGCATCCGTTCGCGCAGCAGATCAGCCGGAATGCCGTGCTTGCCTGTGCCGTAACCAGCATGCCGATGCTGCGCGTCGCCCGGCCGGAATGGCGGCCTGTTCCCGGCGATCGCTGGAACATGGTCGCGGACATGCATGAAGCGGCCGTTTCTCTCGGACCCGCACCACGTTGCGTGCTGCTGACGATCGGCCGCAAGGATCTGGCCCAGTTCCGCGACCAGCAACAGCATGACTACGTCGTTCGCAGCGTCGATGCACCGCCGCCGGAGTTGCTTCCGCTGCGTTGCCACCTGGTTACCGCGCGTGGACCATTCGATCCGGATGCGGAACTGGCACTGCTGCGTGATTTCGGCATCGAGGTGATCGTCACCAAGAACTCCGGCGGCCAAGCCACCGATGCCAAGCTCGATGCCGCGCGTCGTCTCGGTCTGGCAGTCGTGATGATCGCGCGTCCGGCGCCGGTCGAGGGACCAGCCGTGCCGGATTGGCAATCCGCCTTGTCGTGGCTGAATGAACGCCATCAGGCTTCGGATACGCTGCGCGCGGTATAGACCCACGGCATCGCGTGACCGCGTGCGATCAGGCGGGTGCCGGCACATCCGATCAGCACCAGCGTACGCATGTCGGCATGTGCGGCATCCGCGTCCGCCAGTGTTGCGACGATGATGCGTTCCTCGGGACGCGACACCGCAGTCGCGAACACGATCGGAATCGTTCCAGGCAGGATCTCGCGCAACGCCGAGAACGCGGCACCGAGTTGCCACGGCCTTGCCCGCGATAACGGATTATACAGCGCGATCACGAAGCCCGCTTCTGCCACCGCGCGCAGCCGTCGCAGCACCAGCTCCCACGGCTTGAGATTGTCCGACAGCGAGATCGCGCAGAAATCCCCGCCGAGCGGTGCACCGATCGTGGCGGCAACCGCCATCATCGCCGAGATGCCCGGCACCACGCTTACATCCAGCGTCGCCCAGTCCGGCTCGCCATGCTCGATCGCCTCGAACACCGCACTCGCCATCGCGAACACCCCGGCATCGCCCGACGAGACCACCGCCACATCCCGGCCCGATGCCGCCAGCCTCAACGCATGCCGCGCACGGTCGAGTTCCTCGCGATTATCCGAGATGTGACGCACCACGTTCGCAGGCGCTTCGACCCGCGCCACGTAGGGCCCGTAGCCGACTAGGTCGGTCGCGCGGGCGAGGGCCGCCATTGCCTGTGGCGTGCGCATTTCCGGATCGCCCGGTCCTAGGCCGATGATCGCGATCGAGCTCATCGCGGCCGCTGGCGTCCCTGGACCAGCACCATCGAGAAATAGGGCGCGGTCTCGCCCTCCATCTCGGTGATCGGCATCACGCGCTGGTCCGCCTGCGTGCCCCGCTCGACATAGGTGGCACGGCTTTCGAGCCCGGCCCGTCGCAGGGCGCGCTGGATCTTGGGGAGGTTGCGGCCGACCTTCATGATCACGGCTGCATCGCACGCCTGCAGCCGTTCGGTCAGCCGGTCCTCGTCGAGAGTGCCGGGCAGCACGCACAGGATGTCGTCGCCATGCGCGATCGGCAGTCCGGCCGCGGTCCAGCAGCCGCTCATGCCGGTGATGCCCGGCACGGTCTCGTGCGGGTAGTCCGCACGCAGCCGGTCGAACAGATACATCGAGGACCCGTAGAAGAACGGATCGCCCTCGCACAGCAACGCCACATCCTGGCCGGCATCGAGATACGAGGCGACACGACCGGCGCATTCCTCATAGAAGCTGCCCATGTCGGCGAGATATCGTGGATCGTCCACCGACAGCTCGGTGGTGAAGGGATATTCGAACCGTAGCTCGATCGCGTCGGCGCTCAGCAACTGGTCGGCGATCGAGCGCGCATGGCCGACTCGTCCGCGCTTGGCGAAATAGGCGATCACCGGCGTCATCATGATCAGTCGCACGGCTTTCAACGTCATCAGCTCCGGGTCGCCCGGGCCCATTCCGATTGTGCGCAGCGTGCCGATTTTCGGAGTTTTCAGCATCACTCGATATCGCTCGCGACCGCGTTGACCGTTGCCACCGCCATGGCGCTGCCGCCCTGACGGCCGCCGACGATTGCGAACGGCAGGTGCCCGAATGCTGCCAGCGCCTCCTTGGATTCAGCGGCGCCCACGAAGCCGACCGGCATGCCGATGACAGCGGCAGGAGGTTTCGCGCCGGCTTCGATCAGTTCCAGCAGATGGAACAAGGCGGTGGGTGCATTGCCGATCGCCACCAGCGCGCCGTCCAGGTGCTCGCCCCACAAATCCAGGGCGGCCGCCGAGCGGGTGTTGCCGATCTCGCGGGCCCGAGCCGGCGTTGCCGGATCGCGCAAGGTGCAGATCACCGCGTTGTCGGTGGGCAGCCGGGCGCGGGTGATGCCATGTGCGACCATTTCGGAGTCGCACAGGATCGGCTTGCCTGCCCGCAGCGCGGCTCTCGCCGCGTCCGCGAAGCCGTGACCGAACCTGATCCGCTGCGCGATCTCGACCATGCCGCTGGCGTGGATGATGCGCACCGCGATCGGCGCTTCCGACGCGGTGAAGCCAGACAGGTCGGCCTCCGCACGGATGATCGCGAACGACCGTTCGTAGATGCCGGCGCCGTCCCGGATGTAGTCGAAACCGGTCACGCCGGATGATCCTTGTGCTGGTGCAGCAGCGAGGCTGCCATGTCGAGTGTGAGGCCGCGATGCAGCGGTGCATCGCCTGCGCGGCCGTCGATGACAAGGTCGTAGTGCCCGTCATGGCCGACGAGCGTCAGCGGCGCCGTTCCCGGATGGGCGCACCCCTTCGCGCAGCCCGATACATGCAGGAACACGCCATCCGGCAGGAGCGCGCCCAGCCGGAACGCAGCCTTAGGCGCCGGCACGCTGCCGCGCGGGCAGGCAGGTGCGCCGATGCAGGACGCGGTGCGCAGTCGCGGGTCGGTGGGATCGAGCAGTTGCCCGGCCAATGTCGAGCACAAGGTCTGCTCGGCGCCGGGCTGCAGCCCGGCCAGCACGAGTGCGCGCCATGGGGTAAGCCGGATCGTGCCGTCGCCAAGCTGCTCGGCCAGTGCCGCTAACTGCTGCAGCAGTTCCGCATCGAGACGTCCGGGTGGGACGCCGATGCCGAACGCGTTGGCGGGCAGGGGGCCAACGGCAACGGGACTTTGCCGGGCGACGAACCCGGTCGGTTGGCATGGCAATCCGGCAGCCTCGAACAGCATCGTTCCGGAACCGGGCTGGCGCGATGGACGAAGCGGCGCACCGGGGAGATCAAGCAATGCGCGGGCCAGCCGCTGCGCATGCAGGGGCGCCTCCATGGCTGTGCAAACGCTAGCAGCGTCGCCGGCTTCGACCTGCCACACCCCATCACCCGATGCACACAGCGTGATGTCCGCGCGCAGGCTGTCGAGCGACAACGCGCCCCCGCCATCGACAGCGAACCCGAACTTGCCCGGTAGCCGGTCCAAATCGCCGTCGGTGATCAGCGCCGCTTCGAGCGTGCGCGCGACGGCAAGCGTATCGGCGTCGCAATCCGGATCGTCGCCGGCCAGCGGCGACACCTGGATGTTGCGTCGACGCTCCGCTCCAGGATCGGCCACGGCAAGTCCGAGCTCGACCGCTTCGTGTGCAAACATCGACGCGGAGGCGACGCTGAACCCGCGCAGTTGCAAATTGCCCCTGTTGGTAAGCTCGATCATGCCGTTGCCATGCCGCAACGCCGCTTCTGCAACGTGCCCGGCGGACACGGCATCGAGCCGTGATGCCGACGGCTTGATCCGCACCAGCAGCCCGTCACCGGACTGCATCGGCTCGTACAGCGACGGACACCAGCCGCGCGTGGCCGCGTTCATGACGCGTCAGTCTCCAGCAACAGCCCGGTGCTGTTGCGCCCTGGCCGCCAGAACCCGTATGGGCGTGCCCCGTCGAAGCGCGCTGCCCGTGCCGATGCGGCGTCGAGACGTGACGCCGACGGCTTGATCCGCACCAGTAGCCCGTCACCGGACTGCATCGGCTCGTACAGCGACGGACACCAGCTACGCGTGGTCGCGTTCATCATGCGTCGGGCTCCAGCAGCATCCCGGTGCTGTTGCGCCGTGGCTGCCAGAGCCCGCGTCGGCGTGCCTCGTCGAAGCGTGCCGCCATCGCCGCCCGTGCCGCCGGATTGGCATCGCGGATGAACCGCTCGACCAGCTCGTTGCCGAGCGTCGCCTCGAACACCAGCTCGAATTGCTGGTCGAACCGCACCGGCAAAGTCGCCGCATAGCCGTGCAGTGCGTCCAGGGCGCGGGCGATCTCGGCGGCGCCCTGGTAGCCGTGCCGCATCATGCCCTCGATCCAGATCGGGTTGGCGGCACGTCCGCGCACCACCCGCGCCACCTCCTCGGCGACGCTCCTGATCCGGGGTGTGTGCGGCCGCGCGGTGTCCGCGTGATACAGCGACGGCGCCGCGCCTAGCGAAGCGGCGGCGGCGGCGAACCCGCCCTCGTGCGCGGCGACGTCGGGATTATTCAGGAGGTCGGTTTCGGCATGGTCCTGCACATGCAGCAGCGCGTCGGCGGTGGCGATGCTGCGGGCAAATCCGGCTGCATCGGCGGTGCCGTCATGGCCGCCGCCATACGCATAGGCAGCGCCGTCCAGGTAGGCGCGCCCGAGCTCGTCGCGGTCGGTCCATGCGCCGCGCCCCAGCCTGTCCTCGATGCCGGTGCCATACGTGCCCGGCGCCGGGCCGAAGATACGTGCGGGCGTCCCGGTACCGTGTTCCGCCGCCAGCGGGTTCCATTCCGCATCCTCGTCCCGCGCGGCCAGGGTTGCGACCGCCTGGTCGAACAGCGCGATCTGGCCGGGGAACGCATCGCGGAAGAACCCCGAGATGCGTAGCGTCACATCCACCCGAGGCCGGTCGAGCACCGCCAACGGCACGATCTCGATGCCCGCGACCCGGCCGGAACCGCTGTCCCACATCGGCCGCACCCCCATCAGCAGCAGCGCCAGGGCCAGATCCTCGCCGCCGGTGCGCAGGCTGGTCGAGCCCCACAAATCGATCACCACCCGGCGCAGCCAGTCGCCTTCGTCCTGCCGGTGACGTTCGAGCAGCGCCGCCGATGCCTTCTCCGCCAGCAGCACGGCGGCGCGTGTCGGGATCGCGCGTGGGTCGACGGTGAACAGGTTGCGTCCGGTCGGCAGCACGTCGGCACGGCCACGCGTCGGCGCACCGGCCGGACCGGGCTGCACGAACCGCCCGTCCAGCGCATCCAGCAGCGCCTGCGCCTCGGCCGGCCCGCTCGCATCGAGCGTCGCCGACAAGGAAGCAGGATCGGCGTCCGGCAGCGCCCGCATCATGCCGTCCAGCAGGGTCTGCCGGCCGCGCGGGGCCTGGCCGAACACGTGCAAACCGTCGCGGATCTGCAGGTCCTTCACGTCGCACAGGTAGGCGTCCAGCCGTGCCAGCGCGTCCGCGTCGTCGGCCTCGCCGCGACGCACGCCGCTTTCCGCCAGCAGGCCGGTGCTATCCGCACGATCCAGGATCTCGGCCCGCAAGATCTCGCCGCGCCGGCGATCGAGCCCGTCGGAGGCAGCGAAATCATCGATCAGCCGTTCGAGTTCCAGCGCTGCACCATGCGTGCCGGCGCCGACGATCGGCGGCGTCAGGTGCCCGATGGTCACTGCACCGAGCCGGCGCTTCGCCGCCGCCGCCTCGCCGGGATTATTGACGATGAACGGATAGATCACCGGCACCCCGCGCAACAGTGCGGCAGGCAGGCACTCTGTGGACAGCGCCGTGGCCTTGCCCGGCAGCCATTCCAGCGTGCCGTGCGTGCCGAGATGCACCAGCGCATGCACGTCGACGCGGGCCCGTAGCCAGAGATGGAAGGCAAGGTAGCCGTGCCGGGCAGGGGTATCGGGATCGTGGTAGCCGGCCTTGCGATCCAGGTCGGCGCCGCGATCGGGCTGCACCGCTAGGATCATGTGGCCGAGCCGCACGTGGCGGAGGGTAAACCAGCCGTCCGCGACCGATGGGTCGGTTTCGGGCGTTCCCCAGGCGGCAAGCGTGGCATCCCGCACGGCAGCCGGAAGTGTCGCGAACAGGGCGGCATACTCGGGCAGCGTCAGGTATGGTGTCGCGGGGTCGTGACACAGGCGCCGTGTGAGTTCCCCGGCGCCGGTCGGGCTCCCGGTCGTGTAGCCTGCGCCATGCAGCATCCGCAGGATCGCCGAAAGGCTCGCGAAGCTGTCCAGCCCGACCGCATGCGCGATCTGTCCACCGACGGCCGGATAGTCTGACAGCACGATCGCCACCCGGCGATGCGGTGCGGCTGTCGCGCCAAGCCGCGCCCAGCCGGCCGCACGATCCGCCACGAGCGCGATCCCCTCGGCATGCGGCACGTTGGTGACTTGCGCGAAATCGGCGAGGCCGGTGCCGGCCTGTTCCGCCTTGAACGAGATCGTGGTCGCCAGCAGCCGTCCATCCAGTTCGGGCAGCACCACCTGCATCGCCAGGTCGGTCTGCGACAGGCCGCGTCGGCTCGACCTCCAGGCTGCCTCGCTGCCCACCGCCTGTACGAGTTGCAGCACCGGTGCGCCGGCCGCATCCAGCGGCGAGCCGACCGCATCCCGCCGTGCCGAGAAGAAAGTCGCGTTCAGCACGACGCGCGGCCGGGTCAGACGCAGACGCCGTTCGACGAAATCGGCCGCTTCCGGCTCCTTCAGCGACGCCGCATAGAGCAGCTCGGGCGCAAGGCCGCGTGCATCGAGCGCCACCGCAAGCGCCTCGAACGGCGCCAGATCGCCGGCCATCAGGTGCGAGCGATAGAACAGGATCGTGGCAATCGGCCGCCCGTTGGGCGGCGCCGCGCGATGCACCCCGGCGACCGGTACCGGGACCGGCAGCATTCCGTCATCCGGCCCGCGTCCCGCCACATGCGCAAGCAGCCGCAGGGCGCCGGCGACGTTGTGCGCCCCGCCCTGCCGGAGAAAGCCGTCGAGCCGGGCAAGCACCTGCGCCGGCACCGTCGACAGCTCGGCCAGCCTTGGATCGTCCCGCGCGTCGCCTGCGATCAACGCCAGCGGAATCCGGTGCCGACGGCAGGTCGCCGCCAGTTCCTCGGCGCCGTAGCGCCAGTAATCCAGCCCACCCAGCAGCCGCACCAGCACGCAGCCGGACCGCTCGACGGTCTGCTCGGCATACAGGTCGACCGACATCGGATGGCGCAGGCGCGCGAGGTTGGCCAGCCGCAGCGTCGGCCGCTCGTCCGGCATCGCGTCCCAGCCGACAGCCAGTGTCGCGAGATCGCTGTCGGAGAAGGACAGGCACACGATGTCGGCCGGGGCGTGGCCGAGGTCGTCCGCCTGGTCCTGCTCGTCGAGCGTGCGTATCTCGCGGACCAGCAGGTGCATGGGCTGGCTAGACCTCGCCTGCCGCGTCGTTGATGGCGGCCGCGATCGCCGTGCGGTCGAGACCCTGGCGCCCGATCACCACGATGCTGCCGGCGCGTTCCTCGTCCGGCTTCCACGGCCGGTCGAACTGCTGCCGGAACCGGGTGCCGACGCCCTGCACCGCGAGCCGCATCGACTTGCCTTCGACGGCGGCGAACCCCTTCATGCGCAGCACGTCGTGCGTCTCGGTGACGGCTGCCAGCCTCGCTACCAGCGCCTCTGCACTGGCCTGCGGCCCGATCGGTACCACGAAACTGTCGAAATCGTCGTGCTCGTGCTCACCGTCCATCGCGTCGTGGTGCGAGGGCCGGGCTGCCAGGTCATCCTCTGCCGCCGAGGCCAGGCCGAGCAGCACCGCCGGATCGAGCCTGCCCTCGGTGGTGCGCACCAGCTTCACCGCGCGCGGAATGATGCCGGCGATCTGCACCGCGAGCGCATCGACTTGTGCCGTGGTCAGCAGGTCGGTCTTGTTCAGCACGACCAGATCCGCGGACATCAACTGGTCCTCGTAGACTTCCGCCAGCGGATTGTCGTGATCGAGCGACGGATCCGCGGCGCGCTGCCGGGCCACATCCTCCGGGTCGTCGGCGAACCGGCCGGCATGCACAGCAGGGGCGTCCACCACCGCGATCACCCCGTCGACGGTCAGCCGGGCGCGGACGCTCGGCCAGTTGAACGCCTTCAGCAGCGGCTTCGGCAAAGCGAGCCCGGACGTCTCGATGACGATGTGCTCGGGCGGGTTCGGGCGCGAGATCAGCGCCTCCATGGTCGGCAGGAAATCGTCGGCGACGGTGCAGCACAGGCAGCCGTTGGCCAGCTCGACGATGTCCTCGTCGGCGCAGCCGGTGATGCCGCATGCCCGCAACGTGTCGCCGTCGATGCCGAGTGCGCCGAACTCATTGACGATCACCGCGATCCGCCGTCCGCCCGCATGCTCGAGTACATGCCGAAGCAGCGTGGTTTTCCCGGCGCCGAGGAAGCCGGTGATGATGGTGGCCGGGATCTTGCCCGGGCTGGTGACGCTCATCGGGACAATCCTTCGGCAGGGGCGGGAACAGGGGCGGGGACCCGGCCGAGGATCATGGCGGCGAGCGAGGCCGGTCGCTTCGAGGGCATGACGGTCCCGGTTTTCGAGAGGCCATACGAGCGCGCGAACACCAGCAGATCCTCTGCCATGTCCGGTGCGAGGCGTCCAAGCAGATAGGACCACTTGCCCGGCATGGCGATCGACGCCGCGCAGCCATCGTTGCACACGGCCAGGCACTCCACCGGCAGCAGCCGAACCGGCGCATTGGGAGCCTCAGCCAGCAAATTGGTCAGGCGGTCGTGCAGCACATGGCCGGGCACGGGAATGCCGTCCAGCTTCGCGGTGCCGGCGCGGCAGGTCGTGCAGACATGAAGCACAGGTGTCGGTTCGGACACGATTGACCCCTTCGAGGCGCGCGCGTCGGGACCATCCGGACACGCTGGGGCATCGACCGCCCCCGGTTACCCGAGGGTCGATATCATCGCGATATCGTCGGCATCCGGGCACCCCGCCAGACAACACGGCTCGAAACACGGCCACATGGCCATGCACGATGGCAGGTCTCCTGGCTCACGGATCTGGACGGGCCGCCATCGCGGCTTCGTCCGGCACATCCCGTCGGCCTTCCCGGCGATCCGCCAGTGGCCTTGCGCGTGCCGGACCGTTCGGTCCTGGCGCGCGACGGAATGCTCACCGCCTACAGTTGCGGGGGCAGCGACGGAGTGGAGCATCGGCCTGGGCCGGGCGCTCGCACCGTCTTCCCTTTTCACCCTTCTTTCGAAGGGACCATCTAGGCCAATCCTAGCCGCCGCAGCCCGCCTCCGTCAAAGGCCTGTCGGCCCATGTAAAACCATCGTGTAGCTGCTCGTGCGCGACTTTCCGGAGTCCAGGCTGGGGATGTAGCGTGCCATACCATGACGCACACCTTCGATTTCGACCGCTTCATCAAGGCCCAGGCTCCGGTCCTGGCCGACGTCAGGGCCGAGCTTGCTGCCGGCGCCAAACGTTCGCACTGGATGTGGTTCATTTTCCCGCAGCTCGCCGGCCTCGGTCACAGTTCGATGGCAAAGCACTACGCGCTCGCCTCGCTGGCGGAAGCCCAGGCGTATCTGGCCCATCCTGCGCTTGGACCACGGCTGGTGGACTGCACCGGGCTGATCAACGCCGTGCAGAGCCGCTCGATCAATCGGATCATGGGCAGCCCGGACGACATGAAGTTCCGGTCCTCGATGACCCTGTTCGCCGCCGCGGATCCAGGCGAGCCATCTTTCAAAATCGCCCTCGACCGGTATTTCGATGGGGCGGAAGACCCGCTGACGACACGCATGTTGTCGCAGGCCCGATAATATTCGGCGCGGCGGAAATCCCCGCCGCGCCGATCCTGCCTAGCTCAGTGCAACCTTCTCATTCTCGCCACCTGCAGGCGGCGAGCCGGTGAGTTTCGCCTTCACGTAGCCGTAGGCGTGCACCATCTTCGAATTCGGCGCGTCCCAATACTCCGCCTGGGTGACTTCGACCCGAAGCAGTGCGACATCCGGGTCATCCTTGCCGTTCGGGAACCAGGTCGTGAGCAGCTCCGACCAATGTTCGTCGATCGCCGCCTTATCCTGCACCAGCGTTCCCGTGCCTGACAGCGAGACGTAGTTCTGCAGCTTGGGATCCGCATAGGTAACGCCGACGCGATGGTCGGACTGCACTTCATCGACCTTGTGCGAACTGGCTTTGGTAAAGAACCACAGCGTGCCGTCGAACGAGCTCTGGCTGGCTGCCATCGGACGCGCCCGCAGGGTGTCGCCGTCCTCGGTGTTCAGCATGGCGAACTTGGTCGACTTCATCATCTCCCACAGCTTGGTGATCTGGTCCTGGTCCATCGAACTCTCCTCAGAGGATTTGCCGGTTAGAGGCGCGCAGGCGGCCAAAGGTTCCAATCATCGGTGCGGATGGGCTCGCTTCCGCACCGGCTCGCACCGTGCAAGGCTCGGCGGATGCGCCTCCCCATCGTCCTGACCAACATTGCCGCGATCCTGCTGCTGGGTGCCGCCGCACCTCTGCCGGCTCCGGCAATCCTCACCCCACAGCAAATCGTGGATGCGGCACCCTCCGACGCATGGCAGCCGGTCCCGCCGGAAAACCTGCTGGTGATGGATCTCGACTCCGGTCAGCGCATCGTGCTCCAGCTCGCGCCGGAGTTCGCGCCGATCCACGTCGCCAACATCCGATCCCTGGCGCGGGCGCATTGGTGGGATGGGGCCGGCATCGTGCGCGTGCAGGACAATTACGTGGTGCAGTGGGCGCGCATGCCTGAAGGCCAAGCGCTGCCGAAGGGTATCGATCCGCATCCGCCGGCCGAATACGACCGGCCGTCCAAGGGCCTTGCACTCCGGCCGCTGGGATACCCGGACTCGTATGTGCCGCATATCGGCTACGTGGATGGCTGGCCGGTCGCCAGCGACGGCACCCGAAGCTGGCTGACCCATTGCTACGGCATGGTCGGCGTCGGTCGCGACATGCCGCCGGATACCGGCACCGGGGAGGAGCTCTATGCGGTGAACGGCCAGGCTCCGCGCCAGCTCGACCGCAACATCGCGCTGGTCGGGCGGGTGGTCGATGGCATGCCGGTCCTTGGAGCGTTGCCCAGAGGAACCGCGGCGCTGGGTTTCTATGCCGACCCGAAGCAGTGGGTGCCGATCCGGACCGTGCAGGTCGCGGCCGACATGCCGGTGGCAGAGCGTCCGAACATCGAGGCGATGCGAACGGGAAGCGCTATCTTCACGCAGTATCTCGACGCTCGCGCCAACCGCCGCGACCCGTTTTTTGTCAGGCCCGCGAGTGGTGTCGATTTGTGCAACGCGCCGGTTCCGATACGACTGGTGCCTTGAGATGCAACGGGCCATGCCCGGTTCGTTAGCTGGTCTCGCATCGCATATGAAGTCGGGCGAATGACCTTATTGACCCTTGTTCTTGGCGGGACCCGATCGGGCAAGAGCCGCCATGCCGAAGGCCTGATCATCGCGATGCCCGCACCTTGGCTCTACCTCGCCACCGGACAGGCCTGGGATGACGAGATGCGCGCCCGCGTGGTCGAGCATCGGGCTCGCCGGATGCAGGGCTGGCACACGGTCGAGGTTCCCGTGGCCCTGGCCGACGCTCTCGACGATGCCGGCGATCGTCCGGTGCTGGTCGATTGCCTCACCCTCTGGCTCACCAACCTGCTTCTGGGCGATCATGACATCGAGCAGGCCGCGTCGGGCCTGATGGCGGCGCTGGCCCGGCGGCAGGCGCCGACGGTCCTGGTGGGGAGCGAGGTCGGGATGGGGATCGTGCCTGAGAATGCATTGGCGCGGCGGTTCCGCGACGAGGCCGGGCTGCTGCACCAGCGGATCGCCACGGTTGCGGACCGGGTGGTGCTGGTCGTTGCCGGCTTGCCCCTGGTGCTGAAGGGATGAGCGTGACCCACGATCCTACGGATGACGAGGCAGGCCGCCACCGCATGAAGATGGAGCGCCGCAAGGCGGTACAGGACGAGGAGGTCGCGTCCAAATCGGTCGAGAAGGGCCTGCTGATCGTCCATACCGGGGCGGGCAAGGGCAAGTCGACGGCGGCGTTCGGGCTGCTGCTCCGCATGGTCGGGCGCGGCCGCCAAACCGCAGTCGTGCAGTTCATCAAGGGCGCGTGGAGCACCGGCGAGCGGACCGTGCTCGAAAGCTTCGGCCCGCTGGTCGAATGGCACACCATGGGCGAAGGCTTCACCTGGGAAACCCAGGACCGCGCCCGCGACGTGGCCGCCTGCGCCCGCGCCTGGGAGGTGACGAAAGGCTTGCTGGCGCGCGACGACATCGCCCTGGTGGTGCTGGACGAACTCAACATCGCGTTGCGCTACGAGTATCTCGAACTGGACGACGTGATCGCGGCACTCCAGGCCCGTCCGCCGATGCAGCACGTCGTTGTCACCGGCCGCAACGCCAAGCCGGCGCTGATCGAGGCCGCCGACCTGGTCACCGAGATGACGCTGGTAAAACATCATTTCGCGGCTGGTGTTAAAGCCCAGGAAGGCATCGAATTCTAGAGAACGGTTCAGAATGGCCTGTGCCGGCGATCCGGCGCGGGCCTCTGCGCTTGCCGAGTGCTCACGGCCCAACGGCCGCTCCGCTACGGTTCTCGAGGACCACGACAGGCGCTCCCGAAGAGGGAGCTCTCGCTCGGCACAGACCATTCTGAACCGTTCTTGCACGGAATTTAGTGCAGGCACTCATTACGGCTATCTGAAGGACCGGGATCGGAAAGTATCGAATGCGCGACTTGCCGGGCCATTGCGATGATAATACGGATTGCCTGAACTGTGGTGCCACGCTTTGCGGCATGTGGTGTCATCAGTGCGGGCAGAAGGCGGGGCCGCAGCATCGCTCGTTGTTGCATCTGGGCGCGGAACTGTTCGAAACGCTGACCCATGCGGATAGCCGCTTCTGGCGGACGCTGACGCGGCTGGTGTGGCGTCCGGCTCTGCTGACGCGGGACTATCTCGAGGGGCGCCGCGCTCGCGAGATCCCGCCGTTGCGGCTGTTCCTGGTCATGCTGTTCCTGTTGTTCGGCATCGATTCCCTCACGCACGAGGCGGTCGACTTCGCACCGCTTCATGACAAGGCTGGCGCGCAGATCAACCTCAAGATCGATTCCGTAACGATCCAAAACCATCCGCAGGTGACGCACTGGCTTCACCGGCATCTGCATCAGGCGTTCGATCATCCGGACGAGGTCATGACGGTGGTCCGCGAATGGTCGGAACGTTTCACCATCCTGATGCTGCCGGTCGCAGGCTGCATGCTGTGGCTGCTCTACCTGGTGCCGCGCCGCATCTCGCTCTACGACCACATGATCGTCTCGATCCACTCGCTGTGTTTCACAAGCCTGGTGATCATGACGCTGTTCCTGCTGGAGCGCGTATCGACCTTTACGTCGTGGCTGTTGCTCCTGCTGCCGATCCATCTGTTCGTGCATATGCGGGGCGTCTACCGGTCGAGCGTGGTCGGCACCCTTCTGCGCATGGCATTGCTGGCGGTGGGATCGGCAATCGCGGTGCTGGTGCTGCTGCTCGGGCTGGCGGCACTCGGCTTGCAGCTCGGTGCACACGCATGAAGCGACCGGCCCGGAGCCTGATGCTGCAGGGGACCGGCTCGTCGGTCGGCAAGTCGGTGCTGGTGGCCGGGCTCGCGCGCGCACTCACCCTGCGCGGCCTGGCCGTGCGCCCGTTCAAGCCGCAGAACATGTCGAACAACGCCGCCGTCACGCCGGACGGCGGCGAGATCGGGCGGGCTCAGGCGTTGCAGGCACGGGCCTGCGGCGTGCCGCCGTCGGTGCACATGAACCCGGTCCTGCTGAAGCCGCAGAGCGAGATCGGCTCGCAGATCGTCGTGCAAGGCAGGGTAGTCGGCAATGCGCGTGCCCGTGAATACCAGGCGCTCAAGCCGGGCCTGATGCCGCATGTGCTCGACAGCTTCGCGCGGCTGCGCGGCGAGTGCGACATCGTGCTGGTCGAGGGCGCCGGCTCGGCGTCCGAGATCAACCTGCGCCGCAACGATATCGCCAACATGGGATTTGCGTCGGCCACCGATACGCCGGTTATCGTGATCGGCGACATCGACCGGGGCGGGGTGATCGCCAGCCTGGTCGGAACGCAGGTGGTGCTCGATCAGAACGATGCAGCCCGCATCAAGGGCTTCATCGTCAACCGCATGCGCGGCGACCTGTCGCTGTTTGCCGACGGAATGGCGTTCATCGCCGAACGCACCGGCTGGACGCCGATCGGGCTGGTGCCGTTTCTCGATGCCGTGCGCCTGCTCCCCGCCGAAGACGCCGCCGACCTGCACGAGCTTGCCCGCATGCGGCGCCAGGGTGGCCGTATCAGGATTGCCGTGCCGATGCTGCCGATGATCAGCAACTTCGACGATCTGGACCCGCTGCTTGCCGAACCCGACATCGAGTGCATCCTGCTCCAGCCTGGCCATCCGCTGCCCGAATCGTGCGACCTGGTGATCCTGCCCGGTTCCAAATCGACCATCGCCGACCTGGCCGCATTGCGCCGGGAAGGCTGGGATATCGACCTGCATGCGCATCGTCGCCGCGGCGGCCAGGTGCTGGGACTATGCGGCGGCTACCAGATGCTCGGACGGCGCATCGACGATCCGGACGGCACCGAGGGTCCGGCCGGCACAGTCGCCGGGCTCGGGTTGCTCGACGTCGTAACCGTGCTGGGCGGTGCGAAGACCCTGACCGAAGCCGCCGGCACATTGCTGCCGGACGGCGCGCCCGCACGCGGCTACGAAATGCATATCGGCCGGACCGAGGGAGCCGATCGCACCCATCCGTTCCTGCGCCGCGCGGACGGCACCGGGGAGGGCGCGGTGTCGTCCGACGGACGTGTTTCGGGCACCTATCTGCATGGCATTTTCGTCGACGACGCCACGCGCGGCGCCTTGTTGCGGCGGATCGGCCTGGAGCCTGTCCCGCGCAACCACGAGGCGGGTGTCGACGCGGCGCTGGATGCGCTGGCCGCACACCTGGAAACCCACCTGGATATCGATGCGCTGCTGGCCGTTGCCAGGGTCTGATTGCCGCTGCCACGGGCATGCCATTGAACTCTGCCGTGTCCACACGCAGTTCAATGACACGAACATGTATCGGAGGATCGCATCATGAAGGCAGTCTGGAACGGCGAAACCGTCGCCGAAAGCAATGACATCGTTACCGTTGAGGGAAATGCCTATTTCCCGGTCTCGTCGGTGCGGCCTGGCGTGCTCGTCGCGAGCACGCATACGAGCGTCTGTCCCTGGAAGGGCACCGCACAATACCACTCGCTGAAAGTGGGCGAGGCTGTGAACCAGAACGCTGTCTGGTTCTACCCGGCACCGAAATCGGCGGTAGAAAACATCAAAGATCGCGTCGCT
>JBPBQO010000007.1:0-26972 GCA_050954785.1 Janthinobacterium lividum
CATGATGGCGTCGGCCATGTCGAAGCCGCGGATCTGGCGGCCGAACTGCGGCAGCGCTTCGCGGATAGCGGTGATGGCGTAATCAGGCAGGCACGCCGCCATGTCGGTCGGGGTGACGCCCGGCGTGTAGGACGGCACGACGCTGCCGAGTTCGGTGGAGGCG
Source organism: Janthinobacterium lividum (assembly GCA_050954785.1). Classification (GTDB taxonomy): domain Bacteria; phylum Pseudomonadota; class Alphaproteobacteria; order Acetobacterales; family Acetobacteraceae; genus Lichenicola. Next base: position 164 of record JBPBQO010000007.1, read on the forward strand.
CGGCCGGCGAGCAGGTCGCCGACGCGTTGCACGGGTGCGCGGTAGTCGCCGCCGCCGGCCTGGTAGGCCATGCTTTCCCAGTGGCGCTGGAACTCGATTCCGGCCAGCACGTCGTCGCCGTAGGGCGCGTAGTCGGCCGGGGTGAGACCGACGACGATCCCGGCATTGGCGTTCCGCTCGGCGCGGGAATACTGGCTCATGCCGTTGGTGACGACGCGGCCCACCTCCGACGTTGCGGCGACGACGGTGCCACCAGGACACATGCAGAAGCTGTAGACGCCGCGGCCGTTGGCGGCGTGGTGCACGAGCTTGTAGTCGGCGGCGCCCAGCAACGGGTGGCCGGCATTCTCGCCGAAGCGGGCCCGGTCGATCAGCGATTGCGGGTGCTCGATACGGACGCCGATCGAGATCGGCTTGGCCAGCATCGACACGCCGGCCTGGTGCAGGGCGGCGAAGCTGTCGCGGGCGCTATGGCCGACCGCCAGCACGACATGGGTGGCGGCGATGCTGCTGCCGTCGGCGAGGGTGACCCCCTCGATGCGTCGCTGGCCGTCGGTGCCGGACCCGACCTCGAACGACGTCACGCGGCTGCGGAACCGGTATTCGCCGCCGAGCTGCTCGATCTGAGCGCGGATGCTCTCGACCATGGTGACCAGCCGGAACGTTCCGACATGCGGCTTGGAGACGGTAAGGATTTCTTCCGGCGCGCCGGCGCGAACGAACTCGTGCAGCACCTTGCGGCCGTAATGCTGGCGGTCGGCGACCTGGCTGTACAGCTTGCCGTCGGAGAAGGTGCCGGCGCCGCCCTCGCCGAACTGGACATTGCTTTCGGGGGTGAGTTCGGACCGGCGCCAGAGCGCGAAGGTATCGACGGTGCGCTCGCGGACGACGCGGCCACGCTCGAGGATGATCGGGCGCAGGCCCATCTGCGCCAGGATCAGGCCGGCGAGCAGGCCACAGGGACCGGCGCCGATCACCAAGGGGCGGGCGTAATCCGGTCTCGACGCCAGCACGGGTCCATCATCGGAAACGAAGCGGTAGGACATGTCGGGGGTGGACTGCACGTGGCTGTCGTCGGCGTGGCGCGCGAGCACCGCCGACTCGTCGCGCAGGCTGACGTCGAGCGTGTAGACGAGGCTGACCGCCAGCCGCTTGCGAGCGTCGTAGCCGCGCCGGAACACCGTGTGCGCGAGCACGTCGCCGGCAGGCACGCCGAGGCGCGCGGCGATCGCGGGCGTGACTGCGTCGGGACCATGATCGAGCGGCAGCTTGAAGTCGGTCAGTCGAAGCATGGTAAACCTGGGTTCATGGCGCCTGGACGGGCCGCCAATGATTTCGGGCTCGATATCGCCCTAGCATCGGGCATACGCAAGCGCGGACGGGACAATCGGAATGGACGCCTCGAATGGATGATCACGCGCATGACCATGACCATCCGCACGATCATGGTCATGCGGGCCATAGTCACACCGGACATGGGGGACATGGGGGACATGGCGGGCATGTCCATGCGCCGGCAAGCTTCGGGGCGGCGTTCGCGATCGGGATCACGCTGAACCTCGCCTATGTCGGCGGCGAGGCGATCTATGGCGTGCTGGCCGGCTCGCTCGCCCTGCTGGCGGATGCCGGCCACAATCTGGGCGACGTGCTGGGACTGGGCGCGGCCTGGCTCGCGGCGGGGCTGGGGCGAAGGCTGCCCAGTTCGCGCTTCACCTACGGGTTGCGCCGGTCCTCGATCCTGTCGGCACTGTTCAATGCGGTCGTGCTGCTGGTGGTCACCGGTGGCGTGGCCTGGGAGGCGATCCGTCGGCTGCTGCATCCGGAGCCTGTCGCCGGCACCATCGTGATGATCGTGGCCGGGGTCGGCATCCTGGTGAACGGCATCACCGCGCTGCTTTTCATGTCCGGCGCCAAGACCGATCTCAACCTCCGGGCGGCGTTCCTGCACATGGCGTCGGATGCCGCCACGGCGGCGGCGGTCGTGGTAGCCGGCCTGCTGATCATGACGACCGGCTGGCTCCGGATCGACCCGGTGGTCAGCCTGCTGGTCGGGCTGGTGATCGTCATCGGCACATGGTCGCTGCTGCGGCAGTCGCTGGACCTCGCGCTGGATGCGGTGCCGCCCGGGATCGATGCGGCGGAGGTGGCGCGCTATCTGGAGGCGCTGCCCGGCGTGTCTGAAATCCACGACCTGCATATCTGGGCCATAAGCACGACGGAAACGGCGCTGACGGCGCATCTGGTGCGGCCCGGCCAGCCGCCGGACGACGCCCTGCTGCACGATGCGGCCGCGATGCTCGACCGGAAGTACGGAATCGGCCACGCGACCTTCCAGGTGGAAAGCGGCGAGGACGGACGGGCCTGTGCCCTGGCGCCGGCGAGCGTGGTCTAGGCCTTTGCAACCGCTGGTCCCGACCCATGCCACCCGGCTGGTGAAGGGCCCGGACGATCCGGTGCCGGCCTGGCAGGCGGCGATCCTCGGCCTGCAGCATGCGCTGTCGATGGATGTGTATGTGGTGCCGTTCCTGATCGGCACGGCACTCGGACTGACCTCGGCGCAACTGGCGACCTTGATCGCCGCCGGGTTCCTGGCCGCCGGGCTGGCCAGCCTGATCCAGTCGCAGCTCTGCCTGCGCATGCCGGTGATGCAGGGTCCGTCGTATGTGCCGATCGGCGCGGTGATCGCGATCGCGTCGGCATCGGGCGGCGGCATGACCGGGCTGGGGACAGCATTCGGCGCACTCATCCCGGGTGCGATCCTGGTGGCGCTGCTCGGCTGGCCGCTGCGGCTATTCCACCACGTGATCCAGCGTCTGGTACCGCCGCTGGTCGGCGGGGCGATCATCGTGGTGGTCGGGATCACGCTGATGCCGGTCGGTATCCGGGCCGACGTGCTGTCCGGCGATCTCGCGACCATACAGGCAAACATCCTGCTAGCGCTGATCTCGGCCGGGCTGCTGGTTGCCACGAGCATGATCGGAACCGCATTGGGACCACGCGGCACTGCTTTGCGCACCGGCTCGGTGCTGCTGGCATTGCTCGGCGGCAGCCTGGTCGCCTGGTGGATGGGCCGGCTCGACCTGTCTCCGGTGGCTGCGGCGCCGTGGCTGCAGCGGCCGCATCTGGCCATGCTGGATTTCTCGCTGCATTTTTCGGGCAGTGCGATCCTGGCGATGCTGCTGGTCTATGCCGTGGTGCTGGCTGAAACCACCGGCACCTGGCTGGTGGTTTCGGCGGTGACATCGACCCGGTTCGAGCGGCGCCATGCCGATCGTGGCGCGTTCGGCGAAGGGCTCGGCTGCCTGGTGTCGGCGCTGCTCGGCAGCGTGCCGGTGACCGGATACTCGGCGAATGGCGGGGTCATCGCGCTGACCGGGATCGCCAGCCGGAGCGTGTTCCTGGCAGCCGCCTTGTTCCTGGTGGGGTTCGGACTATGCGGCAAGCTGGCGGTGCTGATCGCATGCGTCCCGGCGCCGGTGATCGGCGGCATGTTCGGCGTGCTGTGCGTGGTGATCCTGATGAGCGGACTGCGCATCCTTGCACAATCCGGGTTCGACGAACGCGCCACCATGGTGGCCGGCCTGCCGGTGTTGCTCGGCCTGTCCGCGACGCTGCTGCCGCCGGCGCTGCTGGCCTCCTGGCCGCTGCTGGCCCGCGAGATGCTCGGCTCGGCGACGGCGGTCGGCGCGGGCTCGGCAATCCTGCTCAACCTGGTGTTGCCCGGCGCGAAACCCTATCCGGCCGGCCGCCCGCCGGTCCAGACCGCGGCGATGTTGGGCCGGGACGCGCTGTAGAGCAGCGTCGCCAGCAGGTCGTCGTCACTCTCGCTGCCCCAGAGCCTGATGGTGCCGCCGGGTGCCGTCGGGTCGACCAGCATGGCATCGAACAGGCAGCCCGGCTCGAACCGGCCGACGGGCAGGGCCAGCACGTCGGCCCCGCCGGCGGTCGCCAGGTGGAAGGCGGTGCGTATGTCGATGCGCGAACCGGGTCGTCCACGCAGATCGGGCGGCAGGTCCGGATCGACCCCGCTCTCCAGCATACGCGACGCGGCCACCGCCATGCGGACCGCATCGAACATCGAGGCGCTCGGGCCACCCGATATGTCGGTGCCGAGCCCGACCCGCACGCCACGCTGCATCGCTGCCCGCAACGGAAACACCGCGCCGGCGAAGTAGGCGTTCGAGAGCGGGCAATGCGCGACACCGGAGCCACGCAGGGCGACGCGGTCCATGTCGGCGGGGGACAGGAAATTGGCGTGGGCCAATACGGTGCGACGGGTCAGCAGGCCGAAGCCATCCAGCACCTCGGCATCGCTGCGGCCGAACCGATCGAGCACATGGCGGTGCGCCCAGTCGCTTTCGGAACAATGCGTCTGCACGTGGCAATGCCCGGCACGGACGATGTCGCCCAGCCCCTGCAGCAGCCGGTCGGTGCAGGCCGGCACGAAGCGGGGCGTCACCACGGGATGCACCAGCCCGTCATTGCCCGGCAGCAAGCGGATCTCGTCGATCAGCAACCGGGTTCCGTGCAGGCCGGCATCGGCATCGTCGTCGCGATAATTGGCCGGGCAGAGATCGGGATGGTCCATGGCGACCTTGCCGACCAGAGCCCGCTGGCGCCGGGCGACGCAGAGTTCGGCGAGCAGCCGGGTGGCCGGACCGTGGATGGTGCCGAAATAGACCGCGGTGGTGGTTCCTCCGGCGAGCAGATCATCGACCAGCGCGGCATAGGCCTGCCGGGCAAAAACGAGGTCGGCGTAACGCGCTTCCAGCGGGAACGTGTAGCGCTGCAGCCAGTCCTGCAGCGGGATGTCCAGCGCCTGTCCGAGTTGCGGATATTGCGGCGCATGGACATGCAGGTCGACGAACCCCGGCAGCACGAATCCATCCAGGCGGGTCAGCGATCCGGACCGCGACGCCGAACCGACGATCGCCGCGTAGGCGGGATTGTCCGCCCGGGTTACCGACACGATGCAGCCGTCCGGGCCGATATCGATCAGCGCCGAGGCCACCAACGGCGCGGCGTCTGGACCTGGGGCATGGAAGAACGACCCGAGCACCGACCTGCCTCTGAGGTCGGCTGCATGACTTGCTCCTGACATCCGCCCCCCTACCCCCGGAATGACCGTGGCCGACTGCCGATATCAGAACAGAACGAGCTGCGCGCTGTCCTTCGGTCGCAGGCTCGATGTGCGGACCGGAGCAGGAGGCGAGAAATGCTCGGTCTTGAGAGCGACGCCGGTGGTCAACCCATGCTGACTGGCTGCCCGCCTGAACCGCTGTGCCAGCAGGTCGGCATAAGGCCCCTGCCCCGAGAAGCGCTGGCCGAAGCGGCTGTCGTTCAGCTTCCCCTCGCGTGTTTCCCGGATCAGGTTGAGCACGTGTTTCGCGCGCTGAGGATAGTGCTGCTGCAGCCAGGTTTCGAACATCTGGCGCAGCTCGAGCGGCAGCCGCAGAAGCGTGTAGTTGGCATCGCGCGCCCCGGCCGATGCGGACGCGGCCAGGATACGCTCGAGCTCGGCATCGTTCAGCCCGGGGATCATCGGCGCCGCCAACACGCCGGCGGGAACACCGGCTTCGGCAAGACGCGAAATGGTCGCCAGCCGGCGCTCGGGCGTGGCCGCGCGGGGTTCCATCCGCCGCGCCAGCACCGGGTCCAGAGTCGTAACCGACAGCCAGACCCGTACCAGCCCGCGTGCGGCCATCCGTTCGAAAATATCGAGGTCGCGCACCACTCCCGCCGACTTGGTGACGATGCTGACCGGATGGCCGAACCGTTCCAGCACCTCGAGCACCTGGCGGGTCAGGCTCAGGGTGCGATCGACCGGCTGGTACGGGTCGGTGTTGGAGCCCAGCGCGATGGTTCGCGGAACGTAACCGGGCTTGGCCAGTTCACGCTCCAGGAGCCGGGCAATCTCGGGCTTGAAGGTCAGCCTGGTCTCGAAATCGAGGCCGGGCGAATAGCCGAGATAGGCGTGGCTGGGCCGCGCGTAACAGTAAACGCAGCCATGCTCGCAGCCGCGATAGGGATTGATCGACCGGTCGAAACCGAGGTCTGGGCTGTCGTTCCAGGACAACGCACTCCGGCTGCGATCCGGGGTGAGGGTCGTGGGGACCGGGGGCGGCGCCTGCTGTTCCTCCAGGATCGTCGACCATCCATCATCGAACGGCTGCGATCCGAGCCGGTCGAACCTGTTTCCGACATTTCCGGATATGCCACGGCCCTTGCGCACCGGAGGCGCCGACTCCGCTGCTTCGCGTTGTTGTTGCAACATTCTGCGCTCTCCTCGACGGGACGCTCATGATGAAAAGAGTGTCGTGCCTGTTGCCTCGAGACACAAGAACGAAATAGGAACATGGAGGCAAGAATCAAGCCTGGCCGTGGCGTAAATGTCCGGCGACAGCAAACAACGCCTGGTGCAGATCGCTGACTCGATCGGAACAGCTATAAATCGGACGAAAGAAACAATAGAAACAAGGACGATCTGGGCCAGGACGGCGCATGATGAAGACGGAAGTTCCTGAGATGCGCCCGATATCATGTCTTTGATCGCAATACTCGACGATCGTCTCACAAACAGGAACATCTACGCGCGCCTTGCTGCTGCTCTGGAAGCCAATGTCGAGGTAGTCACCTTCGATGATCCGCTAGCGGCGCTCGATCATCTGCAGACGGTCCAGCCCGACCTCGTCGTCACCGATTTCAAGATGCCGCATCTGGACGGCGCAGAATTCACCCGGCGATTCCGCTCATGCCCGGGCTGTGCCGACATCCCGGTCGTCGTCATCACCGCCTACGATGACCGGTCGTTTCGCCTGCAGGCGCTCGAGGCGGGTGCCACGGATTTCCTGCAAAGCCCGGTGGACCATGCCGAGTTCATCACGCGCGGCCGCAACCTGCTGCGCATGCATCGACAGCATCGCATCATCGAGACCCGCGCGCGCGATCTGGAGCTGGAGCTGAGAAACAGCGAGTTGTCGCACCAGAAGCTGATGCGTGACAGCCGGGAAGCCCTGGCCCAGGTCATCGATACGGTTCCGGCCTTCATCAGTGCGGCCGATCGGGATGGCCATATCGTGTTCATCAATGCGCCCCAGTCGGAACTGACCGATAACGGCATGTCCGATCAGCCCGACCCGGACCAGGACCAGGACGGGAACCCACCTGAAAGCATCAGTCCGGTGCCGATCTCGTTCGGCAACGACTACCAGCAACGCAGCCGGTCGCTGGACCTGCTGGTGTTCAAAAGCGGCAAGCCGTTGCAGGCATTCGAGCAGGAAGTCACTGATCTGCAGGGCCGGCGCCGGATCCTGCTCACCACGAAATCGCCATTGTGGAACGGCGCCGGCGAGATCGGCAGCGTGCTGACGACCTCGCTCGACATCACTGGACGCAAGCGCGCCGAGCAGCACCTGCAACATGTAGCCAGCCACGATCCGCTGACCGACCTGCCCAACCGGGCATTGCTGCGCGAACGCCTGCAACACAGGCTATCGCGCGGCGGCCGGACCGAGCGGCTGGTCGCGCTGCACTACCTGGACCTCGACCGGTTCAAGGAGGCGAACGACCAGATGGGCCATCATCTCGGCGACATCCTGCTGAAGACGGTCGCGGCCCATCTGATCGCGTGCATCGGCAAGCAGGATACGGTGGCGCGCATCGGCGGCGACGAGTTCGCGATCCTGCAGACCCAGATCGATCACCGGGACCAGGCGGCCGAACTGGCAGGCCGGATCCTTGCGCGAATCAGCCAGCCCTCGATGCAGAACGGCCAGGAGATCGTGATCAGCGGCAGCATCGGCATCACCATCTTCCCGACCGACGCCACGGACACCGACGAATTACTGCGCAACGCCGATCTCGCTATGTACCAGGCAAAGGCCGAGGGGCGGAACAGCTACCGCTTCTTCGTCACCGATATGAACGAGCGGATCAGCCGGACTCAGCGGGTCCGCCGGGAACTGCGTCAGGCGTTGCGCGCCGGCGAGTTCGTGCTGCATTACCAGCCGCAGATGAACCTGCTCACCGGGCACATCGCCGGGGTCGAGGCGTTGCTGCGCTGGAACCATCCGGTGGACGGGCTGCTGGCACCCGGAGAATTCCTGATGATCGCGGAACAGGGCGGCCTCGGCGGGGAGATCGACGACTGGGTACTGCGGCGCGCCTGTCTCGATGCCATGATTTGGCAAAAAAACGGCCTGCCGCCGATCGCGGTCGGCGTGAATCTGTCACCGCTCCGGATCGGCACACTGCGGACCCAGGAGCTGATCACCACTGTCTTGCACGAGACGGGCCTGGACCCGTCGTTGCTCGAACTGGAACTGACCGAACACGAACTAGTGGAAGATCTCGATGCGGCGGCAGGGGTCCTGAACCGGATGCGCCAACTCGGCGTCCGCCTCGCCATCGACGATTTTGGAACCGGCTACTCGTCGCTGAACTACATGAGAAGTTTCCCGGTAAACCGGCTCAAGATCGACCAGTCCTTCATCACCAACCTGCGCACGGACGTCAACGACGCGGCGATCGTCAGGAACATCATCAAGCTGGCACATGACCTGAACATCACCGTAGTTGCCGAAGGCGTCGAAACCGTCGAGCAGCTCACGCATCTGGCCGGCGAAGGCTGCGACGAAATCCAGGGCTTCTATTTCAGCAGGCCGCTGCCGACGGACGCACTGCAGGCGATGCTCCGACGCGAACTCGCGTCCACCCGCCTTGGCTGATGCCGGACTAGCTCCGGGCACAAACGCCGGCCGGCTGGCCCGGCTCCGCGCAATTCCCGGAAGCGTGCAGGCAAAGCTGCAGGAGCGCCCGGATCTCGAACACGAGATGGGCTTCAACCGGCTCATATTCTGCGCGCTGATCGCGACCTATCTATGGTTCGTGCCGTCCCCCGACATGGTTCGGGGAATGCAGGCTTGCGCCATCTACAGCACATTCGCGCTCGTACTTGTGGCTGGGCTGGTCCTGCAGCCGCGCATCTCGCACACCCGTCGTATCGTCGCGATAATCGGCGATCTCGCGGCGCTCGGCAGCGAGATGCACATCAGCGGCAGCGCCAATGCCGGCTTCTATCCGCTGTATCTCTGGATCATTTTCGGCAACGGCTTTCGGTTCGGGCTCGGCTACCTGTTCCTGACGCTGGGTCTGGCGCTGGTAAGCTTCGGCTTCGTGGTCACGACGACGCCCTACTGGCACAGCAAACCGATGCTATCCGGCAGTCTGCTGCTGGCCTTGCTGGTCCTGCCCGCCTATGCGAGCGGCCTGATCCGCAAGCTCTCCGAGGCCAAGCGTATCGCCGAGGAGGCCAACCGCGCCAAGAGCCGGTTCCTCGCCACGGTCAGCCACGAGCTCCGCACGCCGCTGAATGCCATCCTGGGTTCGACCTCGTTGCTTCGGGGAACGCCGCTCGAGGCGGAGCAGCGCGAGCTGACCGATGCCCTCGATGTCGGGACCAGGGCGTTGCTGTCCCTGATCGGCGGCATTCTCGATTTCTCGCGGATCGAGGCAAACCGGATGCCGCTGCGGCTGGAGCCGTTCGACCTGCCGGACCTGCTGGCCGACATCCGCGAACTGCTCGGCCCGCAGACGCGCCTCAAGAACCTCCGGCTGCGCTTCCATGTGACGCAGCGGGTTCCGGACATCATCCGGACCGATCGCCGCCACCTGCACGAAGTGCTGCTGAACCTGGCGAGCAACGCCATCAAGTTCACCTCGGTCGGCGAGGTGATGATCTCGGTGGATGCGATCCAGTGCGGTTCGGCGCGGTTGCGTTACCGCTTCGAGGTGTCCGACACCGGCATCGGCATCAAGCCCGAGGCCTGCGAACGGATTTTCGAGAGCTTCACCCAGGCCGAGCCGACCATCGTCGATCGCTTCGGCGGCACCGGCCTCGGCCTCACCATCGCACGGCAACTGGTGACGCTGATGGGCGGCACGATCGGGGTCGAAAGCGTTCTCGGCACAGGCAGCACATTCTGGTTCTCGATCGAATGCGAGGAGGTTGCCGCCGGAAGCCCGTTGACCGACCAGCTCGCGCTTCCGAACATCCGGGTCGTGCTGCTCTGTGAGGACGCGTTGCTGGGAGGCCGTATCAAGCGGCAGCTCGAAACCCTCGGACTGGATGCCGAGCGTGCGCTGGACGAGCAGGACGCGCTGGCACGGCTGGCGCGGAGGCCGAGCACCGGTGCCGGTCAGCGGGCCTTGCTTCTGCTGCAGCGTGATCGTCTGCATCCGGCGGCTACGCTCGACGAGGAAACCGGCCGCTTTCTCGAGGCCGCCGCCGAGGTGCCGATCATCGGCGTCTCTACCCTTGCCGACACCGGCATCCCGGCCAGCATCGCGATCAGACGCCATGTCGGAACCTGGATCCCGCAACGTCCCGATCCGGTCGAGCTTCGCTCGGCTCTTCGAAAGGTCGCAGCCAGGCCAGAGCAATACGCGGAACCGGACAACCTGCCGGCCGGATCGGACGCCATCCCGAAACGAAGCCTGCATGTGCTGGTCGCCGACGACAACGACATCAATCTGCGCGTCGTCGCGAAGGTGCTGGAACGGGCCGGCCATTCGATGCGGCTGGTGAAGAACGGCGTCGAGGCCCTCGACGCGCTGGAGCAGGAACAGTTCGACATCGTCCTGATGGACGTCAACATGCCGGTTATGAACGGCATAGAGGCCACCAAACTGTATCGATTTGCGTCGCTCGGCGAAACACACGTGCCGATCGTGGCGCTGACCGCGGATGCGACGCCGGAAACCGAACGCGACTGTCTCGAAGCGGGCATGGATGCCTGTCTAACCAAGCCGATCGAGGTGTTCAGGCTTGCAGCGGCACTCGAGCAGATGGCGCAGCCAGCCAGCCTCCCGGCATCTTCGCGGGCACGCCAGTCATCGTCGGGCACGAACGTGCTGCCGATCAGGCAGACGCCGTTGCACCCGATTTTCGCCAACGAGATGCTGGATGATCTCCGCACGCTCGGCGGAGAGGATTTCCTGCAGGACATGCTCGTGAGCTTTGCTGGAGATGCGGTCCTGCTGGCAAGCAATATCGCCGGTGCGGCGCAGGATGGCGACCTGCTGATGTTCCGCAGCGAGATCCACGCGCTTCGCAGTTGCGCCGCCAATATCGGTGCGCTGGCGATCCAGGAGGCCTGCAAGGTCTGCCGCGACGTCAGGCCTGCCGAATTGCAGACCCGCGGTGTCGAACTGGCACGACGCGTAAGCGACGAGGTCCTTCGCCTCCAGGGCGCGGTTGCGCAATTCCCGGTTGGGTTCTCGCTCGTCACGATTGCGGCGAGCGAGCTTCCGTCATGAAGCCGCTCGCCGCGTGCAGGCGATTGTATCATCACCGCCTTCCCGGGGATTATTCGGCGGCTACGGCACGGACCGGCTGCATTGCCATCAACCGGCGACGCTGAGCCGTAACCAGGCGCTCCATCTTGCGCAGGTCGGGCTCGCCGAGCTGCAGCGCGGCATCGACCCAGATCTCGACCACATCGCGCAGTTCCTGCTCGGTGATCAGGTTGACACGGCGGCGGGCACGCAGAAGCGCATGGTGTGCGTTGAACTTGCGGCTGTTGCGAGCGATGTAGTTTCGGACCGTCGATACGCCTTCGCCGTCTTCGGCGAGCACGTCGACGACACCCATCGCATGCAGTTCCTCGCCGGTGTAGAGCCGCCCCGACATGATCATGGCTTCCGCACGCGCAGCACCGAGCTTGCGCGACAGGAAGCTATAGGCCCCCATGCCCGGAAACAGATTGAACAGCACCTCGGGAAGACCGAGCTTTGCGCTGCGCTCGGCAACCAGCACGTCATACGACAGCGCGCTTTCGAAGCCGCCGCCCAGTGCGTCGCCCTGTACCAGCCCGATAGTGATGATCGGCTGGTGGAAGGCAATGTGATTATTATAAATTACGTCGATGCAGAGATGCGCGTAGTCGCGCAGCACGGTCTCGTCGCGCTCGCGGATACGATCGGCGAACAGGGCTAGGTCGCCACCCAGATTATAGATACCGGGAATATCCGATCCGAAGACGAAATATTGGACCGTATCGTGATTCAGGGCGACCTGGCGCTCCCGCAGAGTCTTGACGACGGCATGGGTCGATAACACGTCTTGCAACAGTGGCGGTGTCACCCGCACGGTTCCATGACGCAATTGCATCATGCTCCAGAAGGTACGAGCATCCGGATCATAGCGGTTTGCAAGATGGTCGAAATCGACCACAGCATCATGATCATGGCTGTCGGCGAAGATCGGAGCGGCATACGACGCTCTGGAGCGTACCGCCGTATCGAGTGTGCTGAAATGCTGAGTCTGCTTGTTGATGAAGGTCACGGCACGATCCTTTATGGAAACTGGGCATTACGACTACAGAAGAATCCGATTGCGGTTCATCTGCGTAACTCCAGCAGTGTGTGCCGTGTTGGTGTCCTCCCGCTACATCCTTATTCGATTATCATTACTGTTATGAACATTAATCTATAATTTGGGATACGTCCACATATTAGAATTAGCCGCAAGCTAGCTCATGTCGCGTCACTGTCATGATTACCGGGCAGCTAGATCGATGACTGCCATCTTTCCGTTCTCGTAACCAAATGCCAGCAGCGTGCCAGCCGGGTTGAATGCCAGCGCGCTCACTGCGTTGCTGCCGCCATTCTGCCCCGGACCACACACCGGCAGCACCCGCTTCGTGCCGACATCGGACATCAGGACCGTACCGTCCGCGAAGCCGGCCGCGACCAGTTCGTGCTGCGGATGGAACGCGACGCGGGTGCACATCGAGTTCGGCGCACCGGCCAGCTCGACCGGCGGCTTGCCCATCGGACCGCCGCCGAAGAACGGCCACAGCACCACCACTTCGGCGCCACTGGTGGCGAGCCAGCGGCCATTGCGGGAAAAGCTGAACGACTGGGTCTTCTGCGGATAGCCGCTCATGCGCATGTTGTGGCTGTCGGACAGCCGCCAGCCATGCAACTCGTTCTCCTGCATCGCGGTGACCACCGCCTCGCCGTCCGGATGGATGGCGATTCCGATATGACTGCCCTTCCAGGTCAGCAGGCGCGGCGTGTCGGATTTGGAATTGGCAAACCAGATCGAGGCGCCGTTGTAGTGCGAGGCGGCGATCCGCTTGCCCTTGGCGTCGAACGCGATGCCCGAGACCGTGCTGTCATGGTCGAGCGTCCTGAGCAGCCGGCCCTGGGCGTCGCGCAGCTCGACCTGCTTGCCGACCGCCGATGCGATTAGGCCCTTTGCAGTTTCGCCGCCCGTTCGCCTCGCCGAGCCCGGCTTATCCTCCGCGAAGCTCGCCACATGCTCGACCCAGCGACGGCCGGTGGCGAGCACGCTCACCTCCAGGCTGTCACCATCGATACGGCACAGCCGGTTATCGTCGCCGCCAGTCAGGAAGCCACGGCCGGCGATGTCCGGAGCCAGGCCAAGAACGGCACCGTCATGGGCCGCCACCACACGCCAGTCGCTACCGCCGGCCGGGGACGATGCGAGATGCAGTTCGCCCTCGCCGGTGGCGAAGGCGGCCAGGCGGCCGTCGCGCGAGAACGCGCATCCGAGCACGAACGCATCGACCGTATGGGTGATGCCACGCGTCCGAAGCAGATGGTCGGGATCAGCCAGGGCTGAATCCATGCCCGTTTCTCCTGTGGAAATGCTCATCGGGCGCGGCAGCTCTCGAAGCCGCGACGCAGGCGGGGTCGGTTCAGGTTGCGGCCGATGAACACCAGCCGCGAGGTGCGCGCGTCGTCCGGCTTCCAGGCGCCGATGAAGTCGCCGTCGGCCATCATGTGGACGGCCTGGAACGCGAACCGGCGGTTCTCGCCGGTAAAGCTCAGGATGCCCTTGGAGCGCAGGATGTCGCCGCCCTGCTCCTGCAGCAACGCACCGATCCAGGCCTGGAACTTGCCCTGGTCGAGCGGCTCGTCGACCTCGAACGACAGGCTGGTGATGTCCTCGTTGTGGCTGTGGTTGTCGTTTTCCAGGAAGTCCGGGGCGACTTCGAGCGCCCGGCCCAGGTCGAAGCCGCCCTGGTCCAGCACGTCGGTGATCGGCACGTTGCCGCGGACCGCGCGATGCAGCCTGACGAACCGGTTGATGCCGCGGATCCGCTCCTCGAGCGCCACCAGCGTCGCCTCGTCCACCAGGTCGGTCTTGTTCAGGATGATGACGTCGGCGAATGCGATCTGGGTGCGCGCTTCGGGACTGTCCTCAAGCCGGGCCGGCAGGTTCAGCGCGTCGACCACGGTCACCACCGCGTCGAGGCGGGTGCGGGCACGGATGTCGTCGTCGACGAAAAAGGTCTGGGCGACTGGCGCCGGGTCGGCGAGGCCGGTGGTCTCGACGATGATGCCGTCGAACTTGGTCCGGCGCTTCATCAGTGCGCCAAGGATGCGGATCAGGTCGCCGCGCACGGTGCAGCAGATGCAGCCGTTGTTCATCTCGAACACTTCCTCGTCGCTTTCGACGACGAGGTCGTTGTCCACGCCGAGCTCTCCGAACTCGTTGATCACCACCGCGTATTTCCGACCGTGCTGGCCGGTCAGAATGTGATTCAGTAGCGTGGTCTTGCCGGCGCCGAGATAGCCGGTCAGCACGGTGACCGGGACCAGATCCGGTTCAGCCACTGCCTGTTCTTTGTTGTCTGTCATCGTGTCAGCCATCTTGTTTCTCGCTGTCCGTGTTAGGCTGGATATAGGCGGTAGCTGCGGTCTGCACAGGGTATCGGACGTTCCGCGACGCTTCTGCCAGCCCTGTTCCCAGGAGCAGGAAGAACCATCCGCCGAGCGGCATGTTGGTGAACGCGCTGGCCGACGCGATCGGCCATTCATGGATGAACACCGCGGCGAACAGGCCGACCCGCCATGCCTGCTGCATTCCGCCCTGGCCCCGGCTCAGGCCCCGCCCAAGTGCGACGAGCCAGGCGACCACCATCGCCCAGAATAACGCCAACCCGATAACGCCGGAATCGGTCAGGGCCTGCAGGGCGTGGTTATGGGCGTGCTGGACGCAGATCGCGGCACCACCGCCATCGCCGTTGCCCGGGCTCCAGGGTGGCCAATCCTGAAAGTAGACCGGGAGGCCGCAGCCATTGCGAAACCCGTCGAAACCAAGGCCGGTCAACGGGTTGGCGATAGCGATCGCCACCGCGCGGTTATAGATCAACCCATACGGGCTGTTCGGGAAATCATGCATCTGCGTGCTGAACAGCACGACCAGATGGGCGAAACTGCGTGGCGAGACGAACGCACTGATCGCCACCAGCACCGGTGCGGCAACGAGCGCCGCCAGCAGCGGAAACCGCAGCCGTCGCAGCAGCAGGCCGGAGACCACCAGCCCCAGCAACACCAGCAATAGCGGCATGCGCTGGCCCGCCAGTACCATCAAGGCGAGCCCGGCCAGCAACGGCAGCACCGAAACCGCCAATAGCCACCAGCGACGGGATCGTTTCACGGCAACCGCATGGCCGGCGATCCAGGCGCTTGCGACCAGCATCACCGGCAGCAGCAGGCGCGATAGTGGCGCCGATGCGCGCGGCTTGTCGTAGGGGCCGGTCAGGGTGCCGTCATGAAAGCGGGGATCGCCGAACAGGTTGTGGCCGGTCACCGCCTGCAGCAGCAGTTGGGCTGCAATGTAGACGCAAGCCGCCACGAGCAATCCACGCATCAGCCGGCGAGGTCGTTGCTCAGCCAGCACCCCATGCTGGAGTGAGGCTGCGAACACCAGGAAGCGTAGGGTTGCGAGTGCCTGGCCGAAGCCGGGCCAGCCGCCGATGCCGAACGGCCCGACCGGCAGCGAGCAGACGGCGGTCCAGCCCCACCAGAACAGCGCCACCGGGACCCAGCCTGTTCGCAACCAGAGCCAATCGTGGCCGATGGCGGAGCGCAGCAGAAAACCGACGGCGGTGATGTCGATCATCGCTTCGGCGATGCCGCGGCCATGTACCAGAAAGACCGGGCACAGCAGTGCCGCGACGAGACACAGGCGGTCAAGCTGACGGATCGCCATCGGACGGGAGAAAGCAGGTGAAGACATCGGCAGGGGTTAGCGCGAACGTGCTGTCCAAGGAAATGACGCGACTGCGTCCCGGCGCAGAGCCCGCAGCCGGGCACGGGCTTCCGGCAGGTCGAATGCTCGGGCACGGGCAAGCCCCGCTTCGGACAGAACGGCACGTTCGGTCTCGCTGCGACCAAGGCGCAGCAGTGCGGCTGCGAGCGACACCGGCTGGTCGGGATCGATGACCAGCGCCGCATCGGCTACGAGCCCAGCCAGACCGCCGCGTGGTGACGAGACCAGCGCCGCGCCGCAGGCCATCGCCTCCAGCGCGGTCAGGCCGAACGGCTCCATCCAGCGGCTCGGCACGACGACGATCGCCGCCCGCGCCATCGCCTCCAGCACGACTGCGTGCGTCCGGTAACCGGCGAGCATTACGCCGGCCTGCCCGGCTGCCGGACGCAACGCGGCCAGGAACGGCGTGTCCGGTGCATCGGGATGGAAGCGGTCGGCGCCGATCATCTCCGCACGCCAGCCAGGCAGCGACGGCAGCACCTGCGCGCATGCGGCAACGAAACTGTCGGCACCCTTGTCCGCGACCAACCGGCCGGCGAACAGAATCAGCCGATCTCGCGCCGCGGCCGGACGTGGCGGCGGCAGTGCCGACAGATCGAGGCAGTTGGACAGCAGCCCGACCGCAATGCCCGGACCCACGCCTTCGAGGAAGCGGCCACGCAGATAATCCGAGACGGCGACGATCCGCATCCGCCCGGCCAGCGCACGCCGAGCCCGGGCCGAACGGGCGCCGCGCATGCCTTGCGGGTCGTTGTGGAGGAACAGGCAGACAGGAATGCGCGGGAAGCGTCGAGCCAGCACCAACGCTACCTCGGGCCGGTTATGTACCTCGATCAGATCCGGGCATGCCTGCGCCAGAAGCCGTGCGGCGGCGGCGGCATAACGGGCGCCGGCACCGAGAACGAGTGGGTATCGTGGCCAGCCCCGCACCTGCACCGGCACAAAGCGTCGGTCGGCGAACGGCGGCTGGTCCAGCGGACGGCCGAGGATCAGGTCCTGTGGGTCCGACAGCCGATGTACAAGCAGCCCGATGGCGCCGACCGCACCGGGCGAGAACCCCTCGCGCGGCGGCAGCACGGTCGCCACGCGCGGACCATCGGCGGATGCGATCAGGCGACGCTCTCGTAGCGATCGAGCTGCCAGGCGACCGGTTCCGCGGCTGCGGCCTCGTACCATTCCAGCATCAGCGGATGGGCCAGCACGGCATCGCGATAGGCGGACGCCGCCGTACTCAGGGACACGCCATAGGAGCTGAACCGCGCCACCACCGGAGCGAACATCGCATCGGCCACGGTGAAATCCGCCCCGAACAGGAAGGACCCACCGGCGCCGTATGTCGCGCGGGTCGTGCTCCACAGATAATCGAGGCGATCGATATCGGCCTGCACATCCGGTGCAATCCCCGCGGACAAGGGGCGGTCGCGGCCAAGATTCATCGGTATCGCAAGCCGCAGCGGGCGGAAGCCCGCATGCATCTCGGCTGCCAGCACGCGCGCGTGGGTCCGGGCACGCAGGTCGGCAGGCCAAAGAGCGGGTGCCAGTTCGGCGCAATATTCGCCGATTGCCAGGCTCTCCCACACCTGGTTGCCGCCATGCTCGAGATACGGCACCAGCCCATTGGGCGTCGCGGCGGCGATTTCCGATGTGGCGCCGCCAGCCAGCCGTATCACCTGTTCCACGACATCTAGCCCAGCCAGCCGGACCATCAGCCATCCACGCAGCGACCATGAGGAATAGCGCTTGGTCCCAAGAACCAGCGTACCGTCGGTCATCTGCATGCTCCATCGAAGAAAAGGGCCTTAGGACGCGTCGGACATCGCCAACTCGACTCTTCCTACCGGGGGCAAGACCGGTTGAGAATGCGCTGTGCCGAGTGAGAGCTCCCTCTTCGGGAGCGCCCGTCGTGACGATCGAGAACCGGCGCGGAGCGGCCTTATCGGCCGTGAGCACTGGAAGCGCAGAGCGTCGCGTCGGCTCGCCGGCACAGTAGCATTGTCAACCGGTCCGGAGGATGTAGCCGCCGCCGAGGATGCGCGTGCCGTCGTAGAACACGCAGGCCTGGCCGGGGGCTGGCAGGGCGGGCTCGTCGAGCACCACAGCGTTGCCATGGATAGTGGCGGTTCGCACTGCTTCGCGGGCGCGCAACTGGACCTGGCAGCGAAGCGGCTCGGTCGGCACGTCGATCAGCCAGTTGAGGTCGCGCAGCGTCAATTCGCAGGTGGAGCTGCGGCCACGCGGACCGATCACGACACGCCGGGCAACCGGGTCGAGCGAGACCACCTGCTGCCGCTCGCCGTCCCGCATCGCCGCGTTGCCGAGGCGCTTGGACTGGCCGACGGTGTAGCCGGCCATCCCCGAATGCTGCCCGAGTACGGTTCCGGCGGCATCGACGATCTCGCCGGCCTCCGCGGTTTCGGGTCGCAGCCGGGTCACCAGGTCGGCATAGGAACCGGTCGGCACGAAGCACAGATCCTGGCTGTCCGGCTTGTCGGCAACCGACAGTCCGAGACGAAGCGCATGGGCACGAACGACGTCCTTGCTGGACAGGTCACCGAGCGGAAACCGCAGATAGTCGAGCTGGTCGCGGGTGGTGCCGAACAAAAACCAGCTCTGGTCGCGGCCGGCATCGACCGGGCGGTGCATCTCGGCGCCGGAGTGACCGTCGAGGCGCCGGACGTAATGGCCGGTCGCCATCGCGTCGCAGCCGAGTTCGCGGGCCAGGCCGAGCAGGTCGGTGAACTTGACGCCCTGGTTGCAGGCGATGCACGGCACCGGGGTCTCGCCGGCGGCGTAGGCATCGGCGAAGCGATCGATCACGCTCTCGCGGAACCGGGCCTCGGCGTCGATGACGTAGTGGGGAAAGCCGAACCGGTCGGCGACCCGCTTGGCGTCGTGGATGTCGTCGCCCGCGCAGCAGGCACCCTTCCGCTTGGCGCTAGCGCCGTGATCGTAGAGCTGGAGCGTGGCGCCGACGACGTCATGCCCCTGCTCCGCGAGCATCGCCGCGACGACACTGCTATCGACCCCACCAGACATGGCCGCAAGAATACGCATCAGCAGACGATGCCCAAGACGACGAGACCGTTCGAGAATGCGCTGTGCCGAGTGAGAGCTCCCCATTCGGGAGCGCCCGTCGTGGCTACCGGAGCACCGGAGCGGAGCGGCCTCCCGGCCGTGGCGACCGGAGCGCACGGAAGCTGCGTCGGATCGCCGGCACAGCGCATTCTCGAGCGGTCTCGCACGGGTCAGCCGGTCTTGGGGAGACGCACGACAAGGCCGTCGAGCGCATCGGTGATGACGATCTGGCAGCCGAGCCGGGAGGTTTTTTCCAGGCCGAAGGCGAGATCGAGCATGTCCTCCTCGTCCTCGGTCGGCTTGGCGAGCTTTGCCGCCCAGGCCGGGTCGACCACTACATGGCAGGTAGCGCAGGCCAACGAGCCTTCGCATGCGCCTTCGAGATCGACGCCGTGCCGATGCGCGATTTCGAGCACGGAAAGGCCGAGCGGCGCTTCTACCTGGCGGGACGCGCCGTTGCGCTCGATGAAAGTTATGCTGGGCATCGTCGACCTCGGCCGGGAAGCGGATTGCGCGGGAAGGAGTGGAGCGTCACGCCGGCACGGGGATGCCGGCATGAGCCGGAGCATGGGCATGGGCCAGCATGTCGGCGGCCCGGTCCAACTCGTCGGCGGACGTAAAACGTCCGATCCCCAGACGCAAGCTTCGTGCTGCCTGATCCCGGTCCAGCCCCATCGCGGCAAGCACGTGCGACGGCTCGATGTCCGCCGCCGAACAGGCCGATCCGGTCGAGACGCAGAGGTCCGGTACCGCTGCCATGATTGCCAGCGCGTCGCGCCCGGGAAAGCGGAGGTTGAGATTGCCGGCGATACGGTGCTCGCGGCTGCCATTGACCATGATGCCCGGGATCAGCGCCTGCAGCCGGGCCAACAACCGGTCGCGCAGGGCGGCGATCCGGGCCATTTCGCCGTCGAGGTCCATGCCGGCAAGACGCGCCGCCTCGCCCAGACCCACCACCAGCGGTGCGGGAAGCGTGCCGGACCGGAGCCCCCGCTCCTGCCCGCCGCCGGACATCAGCGGCACCAGCCGAACACGAGGCCGACGACGCACGAACAGCGCACCCACGCCCTTGGGCCCATAAAATTTGTGACCGCTGATCGAGGCGAGATCGAGGTCGAGCGCCCGCATATCGAGCGGCAGCTTGCCCACTGCCTGGGCCAGGTCGCTGTGCAGCAGTGCACCCGCCGCGCGCACGATCGGTGCCAGTAGGCCCAGATCCTGGATCACCCCGGTCTCGTTGTTCACTGCCATGATGCTGACCAGCAGCGTCGGCACGCGAAGGGCCTCGTGCAGCCGATCCGGATCGACCCGCCCGTCCGGCTCGACCGGCAGAACGACCGGGTCGAAGCCTTCGCCAGCGAGGTCGCGCACGGTCTCCAGCACGCACGGATGCTCGGTCGCCAGGGTGACGATCCGACGCCGCGGGTCGCCGGAGCGCAGCGCCTGCCGGGCAGCGCCCTTGATCGCCAGATTGTTGGATTCCGTAGCGCCGGAGGTGAACACGAGTTCACGCGGATCGGCCCGAAGCAGCCCGGCCAGATGCCGTCGCGCCTGCTCGACGGCATCGGCCGCCTGCTGGCCCATGGCGTGCTCGGCGCTGTGCGGATTGCCGAAACTGGTGGTGAACCAGGGCAGCATGAGGTCCAGCACGCGCGGATCGCAGGCCGTGGTGGCCTGGTTGTCGAGATAGATCATGCGGCCAGCCCCACGTGCCCGGATCGGGCCAGACGCATATAGGCGTCGATGAAGCGATCCACGTCCGCGTCCCGCACGTTCCAGGGCAGCGATACACGGATCGCCGAGCCGGCAAGATCGGACAGGCCCATCGCGGCGAGCACATGCGACTGCGCGACCTTGCCGGACGAGCAGGCGGCTCCCGACGAGACCGCAAACCCGGCCAGGTCCAGCGCAATCAGTTGCACGTCCGCACGCCGCCCAGCTAGGCCGAGGCAGGCGGTGTTGGCCAGCCTAGGCGCATCGGCGCCGATGCAGAGGGCTCCGGCCGATCGTGCCGCCTGCTCGATCCGGTCGCGCAGGCGGCCGAGGCGGGACTGCGCGGACAGGGTCGTGCACGCCGCCTCGCACGCGGCGGCGAATCCGGCGATGGCCGGCAATGCCGGGGTGCCGCCACGCCGGCCGCGTTCCTGGCCGCCGCCCTCGATCAGCGGTGCCAGGATGAACCTGTCGATCGACGGAGACAGCAGCAACGCCCCGGCACCCTTCGGGCCACCCATCTTGTGGGCCGAGATTGCCATACTGTCGGCGCCGAGCGCTGCCAGCGACAGCGGAACCCGGCCGGCCGCCTGCACCGCATCCACATGCAGGCGCGCACCATGCCGGCGGCAGAGTTCGGACACCTCGGCCAGCGGATGCAGCACGCCGGTCTCGTTATTGGCGGCCATCACACAAACCAGCGCCGACCCGCCCGGTCTGGCCAACGCGGTTGCCAGGGCAGCGAGGTCGAGCGTGCCGTTCGGGGCGACCGGCAGCACGGTCGCTGCCGGGCCGGCGGCCTGACGGACTGCGTCATGCTCGGTGGCGCCGACCAGGAGCCGGCGGCCGACGCCAAGCGCATGCAGCGCCAGCACATCGCTCTCGGTGCCGCCGGAGGTGAAGACCAGGCCAGCCGGATCGGCGCCCAGGCTGGCAGCAATCCGTTCCCGCGCATCCTCGATTACCGAACGGGCCCGCCTGCCGGCCGTGTGGACCGAGCTTGGATTGCCGACGATGTCGAGCGACCGCGTCAGTGCCTTACGGGCTTCCGGCCGCAACGGCTCGCTGGCATTCGCATCGAGATAAACCGGATCGTTCGCGGAACCGGGCGCCTGTCCGGTCGTGAGGCACGGATCGGTCATGGAGTTGTCCTCACGGTTCCGTGTCGCCGTAATGGCGCTCCTGCGAAGTCAAGGTGCGGTATTCCGTTGTAATTGCTCGAACCGTCTCGTTATAGAGTTTATGAACAGGCGCTGGCGATACAGGCAGCAATGTCGGATGGCCGGGATGCCATGCGACGGACAATGCCGATCGCGGTGTGCCGGATCAGGGAGAGACCTCGTGTCCGATGTTCGGGAAATCAATCGCATTCCCCTCCTAATAGCTTGGTCGAAACTTACTTTCCCAACAAGGCCAGCCCCGCGCTTGGCGCACGCGTGACCTGCACGCCCTTTGAACCACGCGGCATTCTGCGCCATATGCGTGTGATTGGGGCAAATACCGATCGAGTGGTCCAGGCCTGAACGGCCGCATGGCACCAACCGGTCGAAAACGATTCAAATTCATCGAACTACGTTCCGACGGGGCATCGTCGGGCGTTGAGATTGCGTTAACAAGCTGCCGTTCATGCCATTGAACGGAGCAATAAGAATCGCGGGAAATTATGCCTGAGGTGATGTTCGCCGGCCCTGACGGCCGGCTTGAGGGACGCTACCACCATTCCAGCGAGAGCAATGCGCCGCTCGCCCTCGTTCTCCACCCGCATCCGATGCATGGCGGGACCATGAACAACCGCATCACTTATAATATGTACCGGACCTTCGAGAAGCTCGGCTTCTCGGTGATGCGCTTCAACTTCCGTGGCGTCGGCCGCAGCCAGGGCCGCTACGATGGCGGTTTCGGCGAGATCTCCGATGCGGCGGCAGCGCTCGACTGGATGCAGATGGTCAATCCGAATTCGGGCGGACTCTGGATCGCCGGCTATTCGTTCGGCGCCTTTGTCGGCATGCAATTGTTGATGCGCCGTCCGGAAATTTCCGGCTGGGTCAGTGTCGCACCGCCCGCGAACCATTACGATTTCGGATTCCTGGCGCCATGTCCGTGTGGCGGCCTGCTGCTGCATGGCGATTCCGACGAAATGGTCCCCGAGCCCGCGGTGCGGAAGCTGGTTGACAAGCTCAATACGCAGAAGAACGTTACCGTCGATTATCGGGTCTATGCCGGCGCCGACCATGTGTTCGCAACTCACGCCGAACAGGTCTCCGAGGCGGTCGAGGATTATGTCGGCAAGATCGTGGCGCGCAAGGCGATGGCACTGGCTGCCGATTAGCTTCGACATCCGCCGAAAGGAGCCCGAGCGGGAGGATGGCGTTCATCCCGTTCGGGTGGCTATGCACTGATCGCACAGCCAGCCTTGTCGCCGCTCTGGCGTGACTGCACGAGCCAGGACCGCGTCCCGCCGGACGCGGTTTCGTCCGCAGGCCATGTCCATGACAGCTTCCGGCATTCGTCTTGCCGATCTCTCATGATGGTCTGATCAGGCGTCCTCCAAGGGTTGGGACGGGCACACCGGTCGTGCCGGGCCAGGAGAGCGGACGTCCTGCTTCCACTCGGGCGGCCAGAAACGCGAAACATTGCGCCTCGAGGGCGTCGCCGTCCCAGCCGAGGGTCTCGACCGGATCGACCGGTGCGTGCAGACGATCGCGCAGAGCCTGCATCAGCACCGGATTGCGACGGCCGCCGCCGCAGACGAGCCAGCGTTTCGGGCGTTCGGCAAGGATCGTCATGGCGATCGATGCGGCGGTGAAGGCGGTCAGGGTCGCGGCGCCGTCGGCAGCCGACAGGCCCGACACTGTATCCAACGCCTCGTGAAACTGCAGCCGGTCGAGCGATTTCGGCGCGGGCCGGCTGAAGAACGGATGCGCCAGCAACCGGGCCAGCACCCCCTCGTCCACCCGCCCCGATGCAGCCAGTCGACCGTCGGTATCGCAGGGTATGCCGGTGTGGCGCATGGCCCAGTCGTCCAGCAGCGCGTTTCCAGGCCCGGTATCGCAGGCGAGCAGGGTATCCGGGGCATCGTCCGGGCCGATCCAGGTGAGATTGGCGACACCCCCGAGATTGAGGAACGCCACCGGCCGTTCCAGCCCGGCCGCCAGTGCCGCGTGATAGGCGGGAACCAGGGGCGCGCCCTCGCCGCCGGCCGCGACATCGGCACTGCGGAAGTCGTACGCCACAGGCAACCCGGTCCGGTGTGCCAGGTAGGCCGCATCGCCGATCTGCCAGGTCCGGCCCTCGGCGGGCCGGTGCAGGATGGTCTGGCCATGGAAGCCGATCAACGCGGCGGGTTCGCCCAGTGCCGCCACAGCCGCCACATGCACATCGGTCAGGCGGCGCTCCAGACGCAGCAATTCCGGATCGGTCGCGTCGATATGCGCCGCGCGATCGAGCAGGCCGCGCAGGGCCGTGCGCAGGGCCGGGTCGTAGGGGATGGTGAGGGCCGTGCCGAACGAGGCGATGCGCTCGCCATCGGTCTCGATCAGTGCCGCATCCACCCCGTCGAGCGAGGTGCCGCTCATCAGTCCGATCACCCGGCGCATGGTCGCTTCCCCGTCTCGCGGGCCGCCCGCTTCGGGAACCCCTGCACGCATGCTACAGCACCGCCGCCGGCGGACCAGGAGATCCGGCACTCATCGATGGTGGTTTCAGACATGTCCAAGACCGATTTCCTGGCAGAGGCCGAAGCGCGTGGCTTCGTGTTCCAGTGCACCGACAGCGAGGCTCTCGATGCCGCGCTGACCGCCGGGATCGTGTCGGGATACGTAGGCTTCGACCTGACTGCCGACAGCCTGCATGTCGGCTCGATGGTGCAGATCATGCTGCTGCGGCTGCTGCAGCGGCACGGCCATCGTCCGGTGCTGCTGCTGGGCGGCGGCACCACCAAGATCGGCGATCCGTCCGGCAAGGAGGAGGCGCGCCAATTGCTGACGCCGGAGCGCATCGCCGCCAACGGCGAAGGCATTCTCGCGATCCTGAAGCAGTTCGTGCGGATCGGCGACGGACCGACCGACGCATTGATCGCCGACAATGCCGAATGGCTGGACCGGCTCGGCTACATCGAGCTGTTGCGCGAAGTCGGGCAGCATTTCTCGATCAGCCGGATGCTCTCGTTCGACAGCGTCAAGCTGCGGCTGGAACGCGAGCAGGGGCTGACGTTCCTAGAATTCAACTACTCGATCCTGCAGAGCTACGATTTCCGCGAGCTCGGGCGGCGGCATGGTGTGAGCCTGCAGATGGGCGGCTCCGACCAATGGGGCAACATCGTCTCGGGCGTCGACCTGGTGCGCCGCACCGATGCACGGCAGGTGTTCGGGCTGACCACGCCGCTGATCGCGACGGCCTCGGGCGCGAAGATGGGCAAGACCGCGTCCGGCGCGGTGTGGCTGTCGGCGGACCGGGTGTCGCCGTTCGATTACTGGCAGTTCTGGCGCAATACCGAGGATGCCGATGTCGGCCGGTTCCTGCGCATGTTCACCGATCTTCCGCTGGCGGAATGCGCGCGGCTGGCAGCCTTGGAAGGTGCCGAGATCAACGAGGCGAAGAAGATCCTGGCCACCGAGGCAACCGCGCTGTGCCACGGCCGCGACACCGCAGTGGCGGTGGCGGAAACCGCCCGCCTGAGCTTCGAGCAAGGCCAGTTGGTGCAAGCGTCGCTCCCCTCCCGCGAGGTTGCCGCGACCGAATTGTCAGTCGGCATCCCGATCTTCCGCTTGTTCGCTGAAGCAGGCCTTGCCGCCAGCAACGGAGAAGCACGGCGGCTGATCCGCGGCGGCGGTGCACGCATCAACGATGTCCCGGTCGGCGACGAGTCCCGCATCGTCTCCGACGCGGACCTCATCGACGGCGCCGTCAAACTTTCAGTCGGACGCAAGCAGCACCTGTTGCTGCGCCCAACCTGAGTCCCACGAGGAGGCTGGTCGAGAATGCGCTACGGCGAGTCAGAGGCGCGCCTTCCGCGCCGCCCGTCGTGGTTGTCCGAGCACCGGAGCGGAGCGGCCGCAGGGCCGTGAGCACCGGAGCGCAGGACAACCGCGTCGGATGACCGCCGTAGTAGCATTATCGACTAGCCGGATTAGGGGAGGTGGTTGCCGCCGGTAACCCCATAGATTTCGCCGGTGACGTACGAGCTTTCCTGCGACGCCAGCAGCACATAGACCGAGGCGAGCTCAGCCGGCTGGCCCGGTCGGCCGATCGGGGTTTTCGAACCGAAGGTGGGAATTTTCTCCTGCGGCTGGCCGCCGGACGGCTGCAGCGGCGTCCAGACCGGGCCGGGAGCCACCGCATTGACGCGAATGCCCTTCTCGGCAACCTGCTTGGCGAACCCATGCGTGAAGGCGACGATCGCGGCCTTCGTGCTTGCGTAGTCCAGCAAGGTTTCCGACGGCTGGTAGGCCTGGATCGACGTGGTGTTGATGATGGTGGCGCCGGGCGGCATCAGCGGCAGGGCGGCCTTGCATAGCCAGAACATCGCATAGACGTTGGTGCGGAAGGTCTCGTCGAACTGCTCGGTGGTAAGGTCGGCGATGCTCTTCTGCGCGGTCTGCTTGCCGGCGACGTTTACCAGGATGTCGAGTCCGCCGAGCCCGGCGTTGGCGGTCTCGATCAAGCTCTTGCAGAATGCCTCGTTAGATATGTCGCCCGGTGCGGTCACGACCTTGCGGCCGGCCTGCTTGATGAGCGCTACGACTTCCTGCGCGTCCGGCTCCTCGTCGGGGAGGTAGTTCATGACAATGTCAGCACCCTCGCGGGCGAAGGCAATCGCCACCGCGCGGCCGATGCCGCTATCGGCGCCGGTGATCAGCGCCTTGCGGCCGGCAAGACGGCCAAAGCCCTTGTAGCTCTCCTCGCCGTGATCCGGCTTAGGGTCCATGTCCTTGG
>JBPBQO010000008.1:0-19802 GCA_050954785.1 Janthinobacterium lividum
CTTGCATTGGTCGGGGGTGATGATGCCCGGGCAGTTCGGACCGATCAGCAGGCTCTTGCTGTGCTGGAGCGCGCTCTTCACCCGCACCATGTCGAGCACCGGGATGCCCTCGGTGATGCAGATGATCAGCGGTACCTCGGCGGCGATCGCCTCGAGGATCGAGTCGGCGGCGAACGGCGGCGGCACGTAGATCACCGACGCGTCGGCGCCGGTGCGCTCGCGCGCCTCGGCGACGGTGTCGAACACCGGCAGGTTCAGGTGGGTGGTGCCGCCCTTACCGGGGGTGACGCCACCGACCATCTTCGTGCCGTAGGCGATCGCCTGCTCGGCGTGGAAGGTCCCCTGTGAGCCGGTGAAGCCCTGGGTGATGACCTTGGTCTGGCTGTTGACGAGGATCGACATCAGGCTTTCGCCCCCTTGACGGCCGCGACGATCTTGCGGGCGGCGTCCGACAGATCGCTGGCATTGATGATCGGCAGGCCGCTGTCGTTGATCAGCTTCTGGCCGAGCTCGACGTTGGTGCCTTCGAGGCGAACCACCAGCGGCACGGTGAGCTTCACCTCGCGCGAGGCCTCGATCACCGCGGTGGCGATGATGTCGCAGCGCATGATGCCGCCAAAGATGTTGACCAGCAGGCCTTCAACGTTCGGATCCGACAGCAGGATCTTGAAGGCCGCGACCACGCGCTCCTTGGTGGCGCCGCCACCGACATCGAGGAAGTTGGCCGGCTCGGCGCCTTCCAGCTTGATGATGTCCATGGTCGCCATCGCCAGGCCGGCGCCGTTGACCATGCAGCCGATATTGCCGTCGAGCGCGATGTAGGAGAGGCCGTGGCGGGCCGCCTCGAGCTCCTTCGGGTCCTCTTCGCTCTCGTCGCGGAGGTCTTCGAGCTCCGGATGACGGAACAGCGCGTTGTCGTCGAAGGTCATTTTCGCATCGAGCGCCACCAGGCTGCCGTCGCCGGTGACCACGAGCGGGTTGATCTCGATCGAGGCGGCGTCAAGCGCCACGAAGGCGGTGTAGATGGCGCGCACGACCTTGGCGAAATGGCCGATCGACTTGCCGGTGAGGGCGAGGCCGGCGGCGAGGTCGCGGGCGATGTAGTCCGAGTAGCCCAGCGCCGGGTCGATGGTGGCGTTGAGGATCTTTTCCGGGCTGTTATGGGCGATCTCCTCGATCTCCATGCCGCCCTCGCGCGAGGCGATCATGGCGATCCGGCCGCTCTCGCGATCGGTCAGCATCGAGAAATACAGCTCGTGCTTGATGTCGCAACCGGCCTCGATATAGAGGCGGTTGACCTGCTTGCCGGCCGGACCGGTCTGCTTGGTGACCAGGATGTGGCCTAGCATCGCGGTTGCGGCTTCCTCAGCCTCGGCCGGGCTCTTGACCAGGCGGACGCCGCCCTTGCCGTTCGGATCGTTCGCGAAGCGTCCGGCGCCGCGGCCACCGGCATGGATCTGCGATTTCACCACATAGACCGGTCCGGGCAATGTGCGAGCCGCCGTCAGCGCCTCTTCTGGGGAGCGCGCGACGCGCCCCGCCAGCACGGGCAGGCCATATCCCTTGAGCAGGGTCTTGGCCTGGTATTCGTGGATGTTCATGGCCGCGAGGGCTCCTTCCGGTGTGGTCCGGCCCGCCGAACCGATCGACGCCTTGCCCGGACCAGCCGGGAAGCAGGCATTGCGAACGGTTGGCTGGCGTCTTCTCGATGGCCCTGGACGACGAAGCCGTCGAACTCCAGGGATGTTTGCATCCGGCCGGGAATAAAGTCACGCCAGGGTGTGGAGGGTCGTTGCGGTTGCCGCTGTGGCGGTTCGGCAACGGCCCGGGCAGCCGTCGCCGCGTGTTCGCCGAACCTATGGCATTGTGACAGACTTAAGGCTGTCATCATGGCCTTGTCCTGGCGACAAGGTGTCGCGGCATCACCAGCCGACGACAAGCAGGAGCAGGACGGCATGAAGCACTGGCGGATCGAGGATGTGACCTGGGACCGGTTCGACCCGGCCCTTGTGGATCTCGATGTGCTTCGGATGGTCAAGGCGGCCTCGGTGGTCGAGCGTAACGGGCTCGACTATGCGGTCTACCTGAACAACGTCTTTACCGACGATCCGGACTTCAAGGGCGCGGTCGACAACTGGGCGATCGAGGAAGTCCAGCACGGCGACGCGCTCGGCCACTGGGCGATGCTGGCCGATCCGGGTTGGGACTACCCGTCCAGTTTCGAGCGCTATCGCTCGTCGTACCATATCCCGCTGGAGGTCGATGCCTCGGTACGCGGCAGCCGCACCGGCGAGCTGATTGCCCGCTGCATGGTCGAGACCGGCACGTCGAGCTTCTACACCGCCATGGCCGAGGCGACCGAGGAGCCGGTGCTCAAGCTCATCTGCAAGCAGATCGCCGCCGACGAGTATCGCCACTTCAAGCTGTTCTACGACCACATGCACCGCTACCTGAAGCGCGAGAAGCTGGGCGTGCTGAGCCGCACCCGCATCGCGCTCGGACGTGTCACCGAGAGCGAGGATGACGAACTCGCCTACGCCTACCACTGCACCAATGAAGGTGAGGGGGTCGCCTACGATCACAAGCGATGTATCGCCGCGTACATGTCCCGCGCGATGGGCTTCTATCGTCGCAGCCACATCGAGCGGGCGATGGGCATGATGTTCAAGACGATCGGCTTTACGCCGCATGGGCGCGTGTCCAAGTTCGCTTCGCGTCTGGCTTTCGCCGCGATGCAGGGACGCCGCCGGAAATTCGCGCGCATCATGAACGAGCGGCCGATGGCGGCGCACCGGCCGCAAACCGAGGCCCTTGCCGCTGGCTGATCCGCGCATGTCCTGCGGCTTGACAGGCCCGGCCCGATCCTTGCTTTGCTCTGTGTTGCAACGAGAGCAGAGGCAGTCGACGTGGGATTTGGCGAACGACATGACGGTACCGGTCCACGCAGCAGCCGGACGCTCCGGCTGGCCCTGCTGACGGCAACGAGCCTCTGCCTGCTGGCGGGCGCTGCGACCGCGCAGACGGCTTCCACCCCAGCCGCGGTGACGCCAGCCCCGGCCGCTGCAACTCCGGCTCCTGCCGCAACGGAGCCGAGCGAGACCTTCACGCCGTGGGGCTTCAACTTGGCCGGGCGTGACACTGCAGCCAAGCCGGGCGACAGCTTCTTCGACTATGCCAACGGCACCGCCATCAAGGAGATGGTGATCCCGAGCGACCACACCTCCTGGGGCGCGTTCAACAAGCTGGCCGAGCTGTCCCGTACCCGCGTGCAGGATATCCTGAAGCAGGTGTCGGCCAACCCGATGCAGGACCCGACCACGATCGAGCAGAAGCTCGGTGCGTTCTACGGTTCGTTCATGGACGAGAAGACGATCGAGACGCGCGGCATGCAGCCGCTCGGCCCCGATCTCGACGCGGTCAAGGCAGTCACCGACCGGACCGCGTTCGCTGCCCTGATCGGCGACGCGCAGCATAATTACCAGACTTCGCTGTTCGGCCTATCGATCCAGCCGGATGCCAAGGACCCGACCAAATACTCGGTCGGACTGGACCAGGGCGGCACCGGCCTGCCGGATCGCGACTACTACTCGAAGCCGCAATTCGCCGCCAAGAAGACTGCCTACCAGGCCTATGTCGCGCAGATGCTGAAGCTGGCGAACTGGCCGGATGCGGACCAGGCGGCGCCGGCGGTGGTCGCGTTCGAAACGAAACTCGCGCAGGTGCATTGGGCTCGCGCTGATGAGCGCGATCCGGACAAGACCTACAACCCGATCAAACTCGCCGACCTGGTAAAGCAGGCGCCCGGTTTCGACTGGCGGACCTATTTCACGAAGGCCGATCTGCCGCATGCGGACGTGATCGTGCTGGCTGAGAAATCCGCCATCGTGGCCGAGGCGAAAATAGCCGGTGCGACCGACCTCGCCACGCTGCAGGCCTGGCTGGCGTTCCACCTGGTCGACGATGCCGCCAACAATCTGAGCTCGCCGTTCGTGAATGCGTCGTTCGAGTTCCACGGCAAGACGCTGTCCGGCCAGCCTGAGATCGAGGTGCGCTGGAAGCGTGCCGTTGCCGCGACCAGCGGTGCGATGGGCATGGCGATCGGCAAGGTCTACGCGGCGCGGTATTTCCCGCCCGAGGAAAAGGCGGCGATGGAGACGCTGACCGGCGAGCTGAAGGCGGTGTTCCGGATCCGGCTGCAGCATAATGCGTGGATGAGCGACGCCACCAAGAAGGCGGCGGTCAGGAAACTCGACAACCACCTGATCCAGATCGGCTACCCGAACAAATGGCGCGACTATTCGGGCCTCGAGGTGCATGCCGACGATCTGTACGGCAACACCAAGCGTTCGATCGCCTTCGAATGGGCCTATTGGGTCGGCCATCTGGGCCACGTCGTCGACCGTGACGAGTGGGACATGACGCCGCAGACGGTGAATGCCTACAACAACCCGCCGTTCGACGAGGTCGTGTTCCCGGCAGCCATCCTGCAACCGCCCTTCTTCAACAAGGATGCCGACCCGGCCATCAACTACGGCGCGATTGGTGGCGTCATCGGCCACGAGATGACGCACAGCTTCGACGACCAGGGCCGCAAGTTCGACGAGAAGGGCCGCCTGCACGACTGGTGGACCAAGGAAGATGCAAAGCGCTTCCAGGTTCGTGCCGACCGGCTGGGGGCCCAGTACAGCGCGCTCGAGCCGTTCCCCGGCGCGCATGTGAACGGCAAGCTGACGATGGGCGAGAACATTGCCGACCTGGGCGGGCTGACGCTGGGGCTCGATGCGTATCATGCCTTCCTGAACGGCAAGGCCGCACCGGTGATCGACGGGCTGACCGGTGACCAGCGGGTGTTCCTGGGCTGGGCACAGGTCTGGCGCCAGAAGCTTCGTCCCGATCGGGCTCGGATGCTGCTGGTAACCGATCCGCACTCGCCGCCATCGGCGCGGGTCAATATGCCGATGCACAACATCGATGGCTGGTACAAGGCGTGGAACGTGAAACCCGGCGACACGCTCTACCTGGCACCGAAGGATCGCGCCCAGATCTGGTGAACCGTCCGGCAGATGCATAGTCTTATTCAAGGCTATGCATCTATTCCGGCCATGATATGATCTCTTATCGCCTGCCTGACGTCTCGGGTGCAGGCGACGAGAGCTACGCAACGCTCCCGCCTTCCCACAAGGAGCGCGATCGATGGAGATCCTGGTCGAGCCAGCCGACGCCGCCTCCTGCGACCGCGAGCTTATCCGCACGCCGGGCTCGATCCAGCCGCATGGCATCATGCTGGTGGCATCGATCGACAGCCTGCTGGTCACCCATGTCGCGGGAGACGTCGAGCAGGTGCTCGGCATCCATGACTGGCATCGCCAGACCCTCGACATCCTGCTCGGCGATATACTTGCGGCACGGGTCGCTTTCCTGGGCAGCACGGATGGCACGGATGGTTTTATCGGCCAGCTCCGGACGAAAGCCGGCGACCTGCTCGATGTAAATGCCCATCGCAGCGTCCCGCACATCATTATCGAGCTGGAGCCGGCCAGCGGTGCCGATGCCAAGACCGGGGCCAAGACCGGGGCCGGGACCGGGCAGGCGATGGAACGGGTGGCGAACATCGCCGCTGAATTCGAGCGGCTGGCATCGCCGATCGATGTCTGCAGGCTGGCGGCGGCAGAGATTCGCAGCCTGACCTGTTTCGACCGGGTGATGGTCTACCAATTTCTCGACGACGCCGGAACCGTGCTGGCCGAGGACCGGCATGACGACGTGCACGGATTCCTCAACCATCATTTCCCCGGCTCGGACATTCCGCAGCAGGCGCGCGAGCTCTATATGCGCAACCTGTTCCGGGTGATCCCGGACTCGTTCTACCAGCCGGCCGAGCTGAGGCCTGCCTGGACCGACGCGCGGCCACTGGACATGAGCGACGCCAGCCTGCGCAGCGTCTCCCTGATCCATGTCCGCTACCTGCAGAACATGGGCGTGCGCGCATCGGCATCGTTCTCGATCATGATCGGTGGGGTCCTGTGGGGGCTGGTCGCGTGTCACAACATGACCCCGCGCATGATCCCGCACGATATTCGCATGTCCTGCCGGACGCTGGTCGGTAGCCTGGCCTTGCAGATCAAGGCGAAGGAGGAAGCGGAAGGCTACCTTCAGCGGATCCGGCTGCGCGCATGCGAGGACGACATCGTGGCCCTGCTGTCGGAGGAGGGACCGCTCGAGATCGTTTTGTCGAGCCATCTCGAAGAGGTCGGCCGCATGATGAACGGCGATGGCATCGCCGTGCTGCGTGGACACGAGCTGGTCAGCCATGGTCATTGCCCGGCCGAAAGCGAAATCCGCCCGCTGGCGGAATGGCTCATGGCGCGCAGCCTTTCTCCGGTCTTCTCCAGCCTCTGCCTCGCGAAGACCTATCCGGAGGCGGCACGGTTTCCGAAATCCGGCAGCGGCCTGCTGGCCATCACCTTATCCACCGACGAGCCCTGGCTGCTGTGCTGGTTCAGGGCCGAGCGGCTCGAGACGGTCAACTGGGCCGGCAATCCGCACAAGGACCTGAAGACCGGCCATGCCGATCCGTTGACGCCACGGGCCTCGTTTGCCGACTGGTCGGAAACCGTCAGCGGACATGCACGGCCCTGGTCGGAAGCGGAAATCGAAGCCGCCACCAGGCTGAGGGCGGTCCTGCTGGAGGTGCAGCACAATCGCCGGACCCGCGAGCTCAACCATCGGCTCACCCGCATCCTGCTGGAAAAGGATCTGCTGCTGCTGCAGAAGGAGTTGGCGATCGGCGAGGTAAACCATCGTGTTCAGAACAGCCTGGGTCTGGTCTCGAGCTTTCTCGCCATGCAGTCGCGGGCTTCGGACGATCCCGGCCTGCAGTCCGCCCTGGAGGAAGCGCAGCGGCGCCTGACCGCGGTAGCGCTGGTGCATCGACGCCTTTACCGCGGCGACATGGCCGATCGGATCAACGCCGGCCGTTATCTCGAGGAGCTGTGCGCGGATACCTTCGCGTTCATGGGCCAGGACTGGTCGGGACACCTTACCCTGGACGTCGAATCGGTCCTGATCCCTGCCGACTGGGCGGTCACGCTTGGGCTGGTACTCACCGAGTTGCTGATCAATTCGAACAAGTATGCCTATGCGGGCGCATCCGGCCCGATCCGGATCGAACTGGACCGGACGCCGACACATGTCAGGATGGTCGTGTCGGACCGGGGTATCGGCCGAAGCTCGCACCAGATCGGCTTCGGCTCCCGGATCATGGACGGGCTGGTCAAACAGCTCGGTGGGACATTGCATGAGACGGACAACCAGCCGGGATTACGAGTCGAGGTCCGTATCCCGATTCAGTCCGCATGAGGCACGGAGCCAGAAAGCCATGTCCGAACACCTGACCATTGCGTCGCTGACCGACCGAATCCTTGCCGAACCATCGACTTCGCGCCGGATCGTCGCCATCGCCGGTGCTCCGGGTTCCGGCAAGTCGACGACCGCCGAGACCCTGAAGGAACGGATCAACGCGGTCCGGCCCGGCCATGCCGATATCCTGCCGATGGACGGCTATCATTTCGACGACGTGGTCCTGAACGCCCGTGGCGACCGCGCCCGGAAGGGATCGCCGCACACGTTCGATCTGGATGGCTTCCGCGTCATGCTGGAACGCCTGCGCGCGGACGACGGACGTGATGTCGCGGTTCCGGTGTTCGACCGATCGATCGAGATCGCACGCGCCGGCGGCCGGATCGTCGAGGCTTCGACCCGCATCATCCTGGCCGAGGGCAACTACCTTCTCCTGGACCAGCCAGGATGGCGGGATCTCGGCCCGCTGTTCGATCTTACCGTCATGCTCGAGGTCGGTGAGGACACGCTGGTCGAACGGTTGCTCCAGCGCTGGGCAGGCTTCGATTATGACGAGGCGGCGATCGTCACCAAGATGGAAGGCAACGATCTTCCGAACGTGCGGCTGGTACTCGGCAACAGCCGCCCGGCCGACATCATGATACGCAGTCCCGGGATACCTGCCTGAACCCAGCCCTCGTGCGAGCCCTCGCGATCTATCCGGCGGATGGGTCCGTACGATCGGCCGAGGCTCTGGACGTGGCGGCACGCAGCGCGTCGTCCAGTTGGCGCTCGCGGAATGGCTTGGTCACGAATTCCACATCGCGCAAATTGTCCGGCAGGCCGGCACGCCCGTATCCGGTGGCGAAGATGAACGGAATGTGCCGGCCGACCAGCAGGTCGGCGATCGGGTAGCTGAGTTCACCGTGCAGGTTCACATCGAGTACCGCGACATCGATCGCCAGCGTGCGCGCTTTCTCCAGCCCGTCATCGAGGCGCGATGCGGTCGCTACGACCTCATAGCCGAGATGATCCAGGCTATCCTGGATCATCATGGAGATCAGTGCTTCATCCTCGACGATCAGTACGCGCTTCATAAACAAACGGACTGGCTCGCAGCGTTGTCGACAGGGAGCGACCAGGGACTGCCGGACACCACAATGGAAGCAAGCATCGTTGCGATCCCGCAGAAGACGCGTCGGGAATCACCGAACCCGCACCGCGGCGGCGTCACGATGACGAGACCGCCTTGATGCGGCCGATAGCGGGAATTCGTCGGAGACCAGGCGAAGCAGGTGACGGTCACTCGGGAATGAACTGCATCGGTTGATCCTCATGACGTGCACATCGTGATACACCCTCAACCGCAGCGGTTAATTCAATATCACCCGCCAGTACTCGTCATTTTATCGTGATCGATTACGTATATGATCACGATTTCCGTTCGATCTCGGCGACTTGCAAGTCCGGCGCTGCATCTTGCCCGAACAGTTCTCTCTCCGGGCTCAGGAAGCGTTCGAAGGCTTCGAGCGTCGCATCGGAAACATGGTGTTCGATTCCCTCGGCATCGGCTTCCGCCTCAGCTTCCGGCACGCCGACGGCACGCAGCAGCGCTACCACGATGCGATGCCGGCGCCGGACGCGCGCCGCCATTGCCTGGCCGGTCTCGGTCAGGGATACGCCGCGATAGGGCAGGGTGGTTGCCAACCCTTCGCGTCCAAGTCGGCCGATGCTCTTGATGACGCTTGCATGGCTGACGCCGAGATGGCGTGCCAGCGCGCTCGGGCCGACCGCCTGGCCTTCGGCGGCAAGGTCGGAAATCAGCTCGACGTAATCCTCGAGCAGTACCTGCGTCTGTGCCGTGCGAGCACGGTCGTGATGCTTGGCCAGCACCGGCCTGTCGCCGTCCTTGGCGTGCTGCATTCCCGTCTGTCGCGCGTTTGTCATGAAGCCGGGACAATAACTCGAATTGCATTGGTTGACCGAATTGTAGCCTTGGCTACAACTAAGCGACCTGATGTCTCTTCTGTGAAAGATCGCTCCATCGCCACCGTCCTCATTCCGCCGACCCTGACCGACCGGACCCGACAGGCGCTCGGCGAGACGCTGAGCGGCCGGCGTCGCGGCCTGCGCACCCTGTTGCCGCTGATGGGACCGGCTGTCGTGGCATCGGTCGCCTATGTGGATCCGGGCAACTACGTTGCCAACATCCAGGCCGGTGCCCGTTACGGCTACGCGCTGCTGTGGGTCGTGGTAGCGGCCAACCTGATCGCGATGTTCTTCCAGGCGCAGGCGGCGCGGCTCGGCATCGTCACCGGCCGCAACCTGGCCGAGCTGTCGCGGGACCGCTTTTCGACGCCGGCGACGATCGCGATGTGGCTGCTCACCGAGGCGGCGGCGATGGCGACCGATCTCGCCGAGTTCATCGGCGGCGCGGTCGGACTGTCGCTGCTGCTGCATGTGGGTCTGCTGGTCGGCATGTCGACCATGGGCGTGCTGACGCTGTTGCTGCTCGGCATGCAGAAGCGCGGCTTCAGGCCGCTGGAAATCGTGATTGCCGGCCTGGTTGCGGCGATCAGCGTCAGCTACCTCGGCGAGCTGCTGATCGCGCCGGCCGATTGGGGGTCCGTGCTCTATCACAGCGTGGTGCCGAGCATCCCCGATCCGGCCGCGATCACCCTGTGCATCGGCCTGGTCGGTGCGACCGTGATGCCGCACGCGATCTACCTGCATTCGAGCCTGACCCAGAACCGGGTCGCCATGCACAACGACACCGAGCGGGCGCGCATGGTCCGGTTCTCGAACCGCGAGGTGGTGTTCGCGCTGACCATCGCCGGGCTGGTGAACATGGCGATGGTCGTCATGGCCGCCTGCTTCCATGGCAACCACGCCGAGATCGACAGCCTGGAAGGTGCCTACCACACGCTGACGCCGTTGCTCGGGCGCGCGGCCGCGTTGATCTTCCTGATCTCGCTGCTGGCATCGGGCCTGTCGAGTTCCCTGGTCGCCACCATGGCAGGCCAGGTTGTGATGCAGGGGTTCGTCAATTTCCGCATCCCGATCTGGATTCGCCGGCTGGTGACGATGGTGCCGTCGTTCGTCGTGATCGCGCTCGGCGCCAACGTGACCAGCGCATTGCTATGGAGTCAGGTGGTGCTGAGCTTCGTGCTGCCACTGCCGATGATCACGCTGCTGATGATCAGCCGCGACCAGAGGGTCATGGGCAGGTTCCGGATGAATGGCCGGACCCTCGTCATGGCCTCGATCATGGTCGCCTTCGTGTCGGCTCTGAACGTGACGCTTCTGCTCCAGACCGCCGGACTGCTGCCCGGTTGAACCTCCAGGCGACGCAGCGCGCGCAAGACACCACGAGTGCGTCTTCCAACTGGGTTGGGTCAGCCGGATCCCATCGGCACGACTGGCTTGCCGACGCTTAATTCGATGAGCGTCGGAGTGACGACGACACCGTCTGTGACGGCACGCCCGGGTTTTTCGGGATGGTCGTGCCGCGACGCAGGCCAGATGTCCTAAATATGTCCCGCAGGCGCGGATAGCGGCAGCCGACACTTATTCGCCAGAAGCCAGGCAAAATCCTCTGCGACGAGCGGAACGCTGAAGAGGTAGCCCTGACCAATCTTGCACCCCTCGCGCTGAAGAAACTTGCGTTGCATCTCGGTTCCGACTCCCTCGGCAACGAAATCTATGTTCATGCCGCGTGCCAGCGAAATGATTGCGCGAACGATCAACGCGTCGCTCGATCCGACCACGAGCTTTCGGACGAACATCTGGTCGATCTTCACCTTGTTCACCGGAAAGTCCCGCAGATAGCGGAAGGTTGCGTGGCCGCTGCCGAAATCGTCGATGGCAATAGTGAAACCCATGCCTCGTAAGGCATGAAGTGAAGTCATGATCTGCGGCGACGCCTCTATCAACTGCCCTTCCGTCAGCTCGATCTCGAAATCCCGGGCGCTTGCATTTTGGCTTGACAGAGTTTTCCTGGCAAATTCCACGAAGCTCGTATCGAGCAACTGATTGCCCGATACGTTGATTACGATCGCCGGTGGCATCAGCCCGGCATTCTGCCATGCTGTCCGCTGACGCACTGCCCGATCGAATACCCAGCGGCCCAGCTGGATAATCAGGCCGGAACTCTCGGCCAAAGGAATAAAGAGATCGGGTTTTTGCATCCCAAGCGTCGGGTGGTTCCATCGCACCAATGCCTCGGCTGACAGGATCCGGCCAGATGCAAGATCAACGACCGGCTGGTAATGGAGTTCCAGTTCATCGTCATCGATGGCACGCTCGAGCGACCGGACGAGAATGGCCTGGTCATGGAAGCGATCATCCTGCGCGGTTGAATAAAGAACGTAACCGCTGCGACCGGCCTGCTTGGCCCAGCGCAGCGCAAGTTCCGCCTGGAACGTCAGTTCATTTGCGAAATTTTTTCTGGCGATGTTTGTCGTGCCCTGGCTTTCATAGAGGGTTGCCCCAATGCAAGTCCGAATCGCCAAGGAATGCGGACCAATCTGCATCGGATGTGCAAGAGCGGCGCTCAAGGCACCGGCGACCTGGGACAGGATATCATTATCTGTGGAGACAGGAATAAGTATTGCGAATTCGTCGCCGCCGAGCCGGCCGGCGATTCCGCCGATCGAGAGCGCGTGCCCTGCGAGCCTCTGTGCGATCTCGCGCAGGATGTCGTCGCACGTGCGCTGCCCAAGTTTGTCATTAAGATCCCGGAACGCCCGGATATCGGCATAGAAAAGTCCGTAGAAGCATACGTCGCAATTTTTGACATTGATCCGCATCGTCAAAGCTTGCCGCCATGCTTCGCGCGTGAAGAGACCGGTCAGCGGATCATTCAAAGCCAACTGCGCGATCTCGGTTTTCAGGCGTTTTTCCGCACTGATCTCGATCGCGATACCGTCCCAAATGATCTCGCCGTTTTCCATCCTTCGTGGCGGCGCTTCACTGCGCAGCCAGTGCACTGCGCCTGTGTTCGAAATCAGTCTGAATTCCTCCCGGAAAAAGGACATATCGGCCGCCGAGGAGCGGATTGCCTTATTCAGGGTGAGATAATCGTCTGGATGAACATAGTCATAGAAGGAACTCAAGGTGTCCGTTTCAGCCATCCCGAGTATCTTGCTCAGGGAAGGACTGGAATATATGATTTCGATCGTGCCATCCGTCCTCATCACGCGTCTGTAGATATAGCCCGGAATATCGGTCGCGATGCTGCGCAGCTTTAACTCTGCTTCCGCCTTTGCCTCATCGGTGATGTGGACCACGTTCGATCGGTGTTGGAGGCCGATGAAACCCGTCAACTGCCCGGACACATCGTGAATGGGGTCGATGGTGAGGTCGTTCCAGAAGGGAGTACCGTCCTTGCGGTAGGTCAATATCTTGCAGCTTATCGCCAAACCCGAGGCGACCGCCTCGTATATTTTTTGCAACGATAACTGGGTCCGTATCGATGCCCTGCAGGAAACGACAATTGTGGCCCAGGATTTCGGCTTGTGAATAGCCAGTGAGGGCGCTGAAGGCGGCGTTTACATAAATAATCGAACCGTCGGGCTGCGTTGCGTCGGTGACAAGAACAGAACACGATGTCGCAGCCAATGCCGCGTATGCGTCCAGGTTTGAACTGGCCGGCTCCTGGCGTCTCCAGGACGAATTGCGCAGAAAGGACGGTGTTCGGAAAAGGCCATGGAGCACGTTGATGGCTGTAATCCCCGGTGAGTTTTTGCCCACCGAAGCTGAAGCACTCATACGCACTTCGACCATCGGAAGTTCTTGAGTTCGCTGGTAATCATAATCCTAGACGCTTTGTAACGATGCCGCCAGCATTCTATGGAACTATAGGCTGGACGCGATTTCGGCTGCTTGATATCGTTTGCCACTCGTGCCGCGTGATTCGTCGTGGGAAAAATACGGCGCGCCGGAAGCATGGGCGCTTGAAGCATGGTTCGAACCATTTGCGCCTTCGATGGCCGCGAAACATCCGGCCTGCCTGATCGGCCATCGCTACCGGGCGAACGGACCGGCGTCCGGCGGGTCGTATCGATCCTGGACCATATCTCTGTTGCGTGACCTGGCCCGCTCGATCCGGCAGGCGGCCCGGTCGACGGGATTACCCTCTTCGCATCGCCTGCCGAACGGCGGCGCCAACAGCTTCCGCACTTGCAGAACCGGGCCGCACCTGCTGCAACCGCTGGCCGTCCCAGGAACCGCGCGCCATGAGCTTCACCTCCAGCCTGACTTTGGGCCATCTCGACAGCCGGCAGCACGAGGCGGCAGCCGCTGCGGTGCTGCGGGTGCTCGAGGCGCATGACATCGAGGTCGCGATGGTGGCCGGCGATCGCGAGACACTGGGCAAGCATCTGCGCGGCGGCCGGATCGATCTGCTGGCCACCGCCTGGCTCCCCGATATCGACCCGATGCTGGCCGATCCCGCGACCGTGGAAATACTCGGCAGCGTGCTGTATCGGCCGTACCTGATGTGGGCGGTGCCCGCGTCGCTCGGCATTGCCGGGCT
Organism: Janthinobacterium lividum; assembly: GCA_050954785.1. Lineage (GTDB taxonomy): Bacteria > Pseudomonadota > Alphaproteobacteria > Acetobacterales > Acetobacteraceae > Lichenicola. The sequence continues at coordinate 13,874 of JBPBQO010000008.1, forward strand.
GGTGTCGATCGCCGACCTGTCGAAGCCGGAGATCGCCTCGGTCATCGACCACACGATCGTGCTGCCACGCCGGCTCGAGGCCTATGCGACTCGCGTGGTCGCCGCCTACGAGCTGGAGCAGGCCGGCTACCGGCTTCGTGTGCTGGATGGCGAGGCGGCCTATGCCCATGCATCCGCAGCACTCGATGCAACGGCGGCCATGGTGCTGCCGCTGTGGCAACCCCATGCACTGGCACATGGTGGCCGACTGCGTCCGCTCGATGACCCCAGGGCGGCGCTCCCGGTCAAGCAGGAAGCGAAGCTGCTGCTGCGGGCCGGACTGCGTGCGTCGCTCGATCCGCACCTGCTGGACGAACTGGAGGAACTCACCCTCGGCAACCCGGTGGTCAGCGCGCTGGAATATGCCATGCGCAACGACGGCATGACCGCGGACGAGGCGGCGGAGGCCTGGCAGCGCGGACGGCTGACCCCGCGTGCGTGACGCCCCGACCGGTCCGGCGTCGGCTTGCGAAGATCGCGAGGATCTCAACCTCGCCGCCCAGTACGAGGCCTATCCCTATCCCGAGCGCGACCCGCGCGACGAGGCGAAGCGGCTGTTCATCGGCAGCCCGAGCCATCTGCGCGAAATCGACCACTGGGTGTTCGGCGCCGCCCGGCCGGTCAGCTGGCCTCTGAACGTGCTGGTCGCCGGCTGCGGCACCGGCGACGGCGCGATCATGATTGCCACCCAGTTGCAGCAGGCCGGGCGGCCCGGCCGCGTCACCTGCATCGACCGCTCCGAACGCGCGCTGGGCATCGCCCGCGAACGGGCCTCGGTCAGGGGCCTCACCAATATAGGCTTCCAGCGCCGCTCCCTGCTCGACCTGCCGGCGGCGGATTTGGGGCTGTTCGACTACATCGATTGCTGCGGCGTGCTGCATCATCTGCCGGACCCGGCCGGCGCGCTGACCGGGCTGGAGCGCTCGCTGGCCCCGGGCGGCGGGATCGGCCTGATGGTGTATGCGCCGCATGGCCGGACCGGCGTGTACATGCTGCAGGACGCGATGGCGCTGCTGGCGCCGAGCGACGAGGCGCCGCACACGAGGCTCGAGACCGCGAAGCGGGTCATGCGGCATCTGCCGGCGACCGCCTGGCTGCGCGCCAACATGAACTTCGGCGACCATCTCGAAGGCGGCGATGCCGGCTTGTATGATCTGCTGCTGAACCCGCGCGATGTAGCCTACGACATTCGCGGCTTCATGGGGCTGCTCGACCGGGCCGGGCTCGAGGCGGCCTGCCTGATGGAGCCCGCGCGCTACGATCCCGACCTGCTGCTGCCCGATCCGCGCCTGCGCGCCCGTACCGCCTCGATGTCGCCGATCGACCGTGCGTCGCTGGCCGAATCGCTCGCCGGCAATATGAACACCCATATCGCCTACGCCGTGCGGCGTGGCGCGGTGCCGGTGCCGCCCGACCCGATGGCGCCGGACGCGGTTCCGGTGGTGCGCGAGATGCCGGCGGCCGAGATCATCCGCCAGATCGGACCGGACGGCAGCATGCCGATGGCGTTCGGACGGCTCATGGTGCCGATACCGCTGCCGCCGCTGGCGAAGGCCATCCTCGGGCTGGTCGATGACCAGCGCTCGATTGCCGCGATCGCCGAGGCGCTGGCCGGCCGCGGCATCCTGCGGCCGAAATTCGACGTCGCCTGGGCGGAAACCTATCGCGCTTTGTCGCGGGTCAACCGAATCCTGCTGCGTCCGCCGGCCTGATTCCGATGACGGTCCCGGGGCAGGCGGCGATCATCATCTTCGGGGCGGCGCTGCGTCCCGATGGTTCGCCTACCCCGACGCTCAGCCGAAGGACCGAGGCGGCCTGGCGGTTCGGCGAGCGGCTCGAGACGCCGCCGCTCTATGTGCCGACCGGCGGGATCGGCCGCCACGGACCGTCCGAGGCCTCCGCGATGGCGGCACTCCTGCAAGCCCAGGGCATCCCGCAGGCGCGCATCCTGCCGGAGGAGACGGCGACCGACACGCTGGACTCGGTGCATGCCTGCGCCGCGCTGCTGCGGGCGAGGGTCCATGCCGGCCCGGTGTTCGCCGCCACCAGTGCCTATCACCTGCCGCGATGCCTTGTGCTGCTCCGGCTGGCCGGCATGCCCGCCCGCGCCGTCCCTCCACCCCGCCCGCCGGCCTCTCAGCAGGTCCTGCGGCGCTGGCACTGGCGGCTGCGCGAGGTGCCGGCGCTGCCATGGGACGTGCTGTTGCTGCTCGGTCGGCGGATGATCGACAGGTCTCTGACAAAACGTTAGTATTGCGCAATCGAACTGATCGGCGATTGCGCATGTCTCATCCAGCCGGCGCCGACGCAGTGTTCAGGACGTTCCAGAACCGGAGCGACCAGAGCTGGCTCGATATCCTGCTGAGCTCGCTGCGTGTTCCCGACATCGATGGCGTGCCGATGCCCGGCTTCCCGTCCGAGGATTTGCAGCACGAGATCCACGGCCACGCCGGCGAGGTGTCGCTGCACGAGGCGCACGTGTTCTTTCGCGAGGTCAAATCGTACTGCGCCTATGCCGGACGGCCGATCGCGCCGCACCGGACCCTGCTGGATTTCGGCTGTGGCTGGGGCCGGATGCTCCGGCTGTTCATGAAGGACATCGAGCCGGCCAATCTGTTCGGCGCCGACAGCACCTCGCGTTTTCTGATGGAGGCAAGGCGCTGCAACCCGAGCGTCAATTTCCTGTCATGCCAGCTCGCGCCGCCGATGATCCTGGCATCGGAGAGCCTGGATTATGTGATTTCCTGGTCGGTGTTCAGCCATCTCGACGAGTTTTTGTCGCTGCGATGGATCGAGGAGTTCTCTCGGCTGCTGAAGCCGGGCGGGCTGTTGCTGATCACCACGCAGAGCCGCAGCTTTATCGCCTTCTGCGCCGAGATGCGGCTGCGTCGCGCGTCCGGCATCCGCCTCGAACATCCGTGGTACGAAGCCTGCGCCAACAGCTTCGTCGACGAGACGCTGGAAAACGCGCGTTACGAGGCCGGCCAGTTCCTGCATGCCGCATCCGCGCTGCCGCCGCATCCGCAGTCGCACTATGGCGAAGCGGTGATCCCGCGCGGCTATGTGGTCAAGAAATGGGGTCATCTGTTCCGGATGATCGATTTCCTCGACAACCCGGTGCGCCTGCCGCAGGTGCTGATGGTGCTGCAGAAACCGTAAGGGGACATGACCGCATCGCCTCGTCGCACTTCATAAACCGGGTCCGCACAGCGCGCGCCGCGGAATAAATACGACGTTATAACGATAATTTGACATTATGAAATGTTTGATTACGCTCCTGATACGGTTGCCCAAAAGGGCAGAATGTTCAGGAGCTAAAATGGCTTTTCAACGATCAACCAGATTGACGCGAGCGTTTTTGCTTGTGTCCGTGTCAGTTATATCTACCACCGGGATTTATTCCATCTCCCGCGCAGCCGCCTCGGCGGATGCCGTGCAGGACCTGGGGCAGGTTGCAGCGGCCAGCCAGATCAGCGCGACCATCTGGCTGAAGCCGCACAGTGAGCAGGCGCTCGAGAACGCCATTGCCAGGCGGATGGAACCCGGTTCGCCGGAGTATCACCACTGGATGACGCAAACCGAAGTCGCGGCATACGGCGTGACGTCGGACGAGGCGGATGCGCTGGTGACATCCTTGAAAGCGTCCGGCTTGCAGGTTTCGATGCGCGACGGAACGAGCGCATTGCGGGTGACCGGCACCGCCGGAGCCATGGCGATTGCCTTCAATACCACGCTGCATCAGTTCAAGGTCGGCAACGCGCAGTATCGCGCGCCTGTCGCTGAACCACGATTGTCGGGCAGCACCAACGCATTGGTGGCCGGCATTACCGGGCTCGCCACGGCGCGGATGACACCTTATGCCATCCGCCAGATCGATTTCGCGACCGGCAAGCCGGTCCAGTTTTCGCTGGCGGCCGCCGCTGATCCCAGCACCGTCTTTACCGACCAGTGCTTCGTTGCCAAACGGACGCTGGCCCTGGCGCACTTCATTCCGAATGGCGGCACCGAGCATTTCAGCGTTACCGGTCCGGGCTATCTTGCAACCGGCGTAAATCCGGCCACCGCCACATGCGGCTATACGGCCAAGCAGGCCAGCGCGCATTACGGCCTGAACGCAGTCTACAACAAGGGATATGAGGGCGAGGGCCAGACGATCGTTCTGGTGGATGCCTATGGATCGCCGACGATCCAGTCGGATGCCAACGCATTTTCGAAAATGATGGGTCTGCCGGCTCTCACAGCCTCCAACTTCAAAATCGTCTATCCGGACGGACCGCCGATCGCGAACCCGTATCCGACCGGCTGGCCGGTCGAGGTCTCGCTGGATGTCGAGTGGGCGCACGCGATCGCGCCGAAGGCGAAGCTGGTGCTGGTCGTGGCACCGAGCGACGATGCGGACGAACTGGCCTACGCGGTGCAGTATGCGGTGTCGCACAAGCTGGGCGAGGTGATCTCCAACAGTTACGGATATGCAGAGGCCAGTTATGGTCCCGCCACGGCTCGCGCGTTCAATTCGGTGATCCGGCAAGCGGCGGCGCAGGGCATCGCAGTCAATGTTTCCACCGGCGACAGTGGCGATTTCGGCCTGGGGAGGCCCTATGGCGCCGCGTCCATTCCCGCGGACTCGCCATATGCGACCGGTGTCGGCGGAACCAGCCTCGGGATCCCCGGCGACGACGGGCCGGTCGAGACCGCGTGGGGCAGCGTGTTCACCTACCTCGGCGACATCAACGGCATTCCCGTCCCGCCAGGCTTCGAGGGCTTCAGGCAGGGCGGCGGCGGCGGGCAGAGCGCCTATCTCGAAAAACCCAAGTGGCAGAAGAACCTGGTCGGCACCGGCCGGATGCTGCCGGACATTTCTGCCTTCGCCGATCCGTTCACGGGAGGGATCATCGTGACTCCGAGCGATGACGGCACGCAGACGGTGGTGGAGGTGATCGGTGGTACCAGCCTGTCGAGCCCGGTATTTTCCGGCATCTGGGCGCTGGCCGATCAGGCCGCCGGCACGAAACTGGGCCAGGCCGCGCCGATCATTTCCCGAATGGGATCGACGGCGCTGACCGACATCGTGCCGGTCCAGGCGAGCCTGTCCAATCTGTCCGGCTCGATCGGCACCGTGGCCGACACGGAGTTTTATTCTCCGGCCGCACTGCTCGACATCGCGGCGATCCAGCCGAACGGGTTCGTCGGCATCGGCGCGCAGGTCACTTCGACGACTGCCGGCATCGGCGCGACGTTCGACTTCAGCTTCGGCGCCGACACGTCGCTCATGGCGCTGCCGGGCTGGGACGACGCCACCGGCTACGGCGTGCCCAACGGCCTTGCGTTCATTCGGGCCGCAGCGAAAGCCGCCCAGTAGCAGGCGGCAACGACGGACGCTGGTCCGACCCGTCGATCCTGTGGGATCGGTGGGTCGGGATGCGTGCGACGGGACCGTATGCCGTCCGACGCCGACATCCAGGTGATGAGCGGCGTCCGACGAGCCCGCGGGATCCGAGGGATCAGCCGATCGATCTTCTCGATCCTCCGCCGTGATGATCGCGTATAGAACCTGCGTGACCAATCGCGAGCGGAACCAGCCGACGATGACCGACGTGCCTGCCGGACCGCCATTCGACCACGACCACGTCAAGCAGCCGGAACGGCCGAAGCTGCTGCAGATCATGGGCCCCGGGCTCATCACCGGCGCCTCGGACGACGATCCGAGCGGCATCGCCACCTATTCCCAGGCCGGCGCGCAGTTCGGCTACAATCTCGGCTGGACGCTGCTGCTCACCTGGCCGCTGATGTGCGCGATCCAGGAGGTCAGCGCCCGGATCGGCCGGGTGACCGGGCGCGGCATCGCCGGCAACCTGCTGCACCATTATCCGACTTGGCTGGTGACGCTGGT
>JBPBQO010000009.1:0-16639 GCA_050954785.1 Janthinobacterium lividum
GGAACGCCTGCGCCAGCACGAACACCAGCAGCACGAAGATGATGACCATGAGCAGCGTGGACAGCGCGTCCACATAGCCGGGCCAGGCATCCAGTCCGTTGTTGCGGACGCCACGGCGCCTCATCGCGACGAGCGTCCCGATGGGTCGCCCTGGGTATTGAACGAAGGTGTCGCCGGGTTGCCCGAGGTGGCTGCCACGGTCCGGGTCAGCACTCGGAGCTCGTTGCGCAGTTCGGTGGTGGCCTGGCTGCGACCCTGCTCGTTCTCGCTAAGCATGCGCTGGAGCAGCCGCTCGATCGCGCGGAGCGGCTCGCGGATATCCTGGCCGCTGTCGTCCATGCCGCCCTGGTCGGCCATCCGCTTGAGGGCCGGCATCATCGCCGACTGCGACTCCGCCACGCGCAGCATCAACTGCTGGTTGGCGCGCAGCATCTCGGTCAACGACCCAAGCCGGTCGGACAGCGTCTCCATGGTGTGGTTGTAGGTCTGGCGCCCGTCCTCGCCTCGGGAGAGCACGGTCTGCAACCCGTCCAGGTTTTCGGCTGTCTGTTCGAGCAACGCCTGCACGTATGCGGGAATCGGCGCCTCGCCTTCGCCGCTGGCATAGCCGGACGAGAAGCGCGTGATGCCGGCAAGCCATTCCTCGAGCTCGTTGAAGAAGCGGTTCTGCGCCTGGCCGGCCGTCAGATCGAGGAAACCCAGCACCAGCGAACCGGCCAGGCCGAACATTGACGCCGAAAATGCGGTTCCCATGCCACGCAGCGGCTCGGACAGCCCGCCCTTGAGCTGGTTGAACATCTGGTTGACGTCGCCGGACCCGACCGAAAGATTCTCGATCACGCCACCGATCGAATGGACCGTGCGCAGCAGGCCCCAGAACGTGCCGAGCAGGCCCAGGAATATCAGCAGGCCAGTCATGTAACGCGACAACTCGCGGCTCTCGTCGAGCCGCGAGGACAGGCTGTCCAGCAGCGAACGGGTCATCGGCGTGGACAGCACCAGACGGTCGGCGCGGTTGCGGGTCGCGAGCATCGAGGCCATCGGTGCCAGCAGACGCGGCGGGCTCGGCGGTGCGAGACCGGCGCGGGGCTGGCGCAGCGTCTCGATCCAACGCACCTCGGGCGACAGCCGCAGCACCATAACCAGGTTCCAGACGATGCCGAGCAACAGCACCGCCAGGATCAGCCCGTCGAGTACCGGGTTGTTCTGGAACGCTGCCGCCAGGGTCGGGAACAGGAAAGCCGACGCTCCGGCGACGAACACCAGGAAGATCAGCATGCGCAGCACATAGGTGGTGGGGCGGGTCATTGGCCCGAAGCTCCGGATACGGCGGGAGCGGCGGCAGGAGCCGGAGATGCGGCTTCGGCCGACGCGTTTGCGGGTGCAGGAGCGGGCGCCGCTCCGGGCGACTGCGAGAGGCGCATGTCCACCCGATCGGACGGGCCGGCGGCGTCTGCGGACTGGATGGCCGCGGTCGGCTGACCGATGACGCGCACATAGATGCGCGTCGACGGGATACCCTCGTTGATCAGCACGGCGCGTGCGGCAAGCCCGCGCGACAGGGCCATCCGCCTCGGCGTCGACGGATCGTCCGCAGTACCGGCGCCATAGGCGCCGAGGTCGGCGCGGGACTGCGGATCGGCCTTGAGCCGGTCGGCAAAAGCCTGAAGGGCCTACATGGTGGCAGGATTCAGGTCGGCGCTGCCGTTGCCGAAGGTGATCCGCGTACCGTTGTCGATTGGGGTGGCGGTGCCGACGGCATTCTGCACCACCGGGACCGGCGGTGGCGGCGGTGGCGGGTGCAGCGGCACATTGATGACCGGAGCCCTGAATACCGGCGGCGGCGGCGGCCCGGCCGGAATTGTCGCTGCGGGAACGTGAGACGCTGCTGCCGGCCTCGCGGCTGTCTTGTGGGCGGTATGAGCAGTCGACTTTGTCGTCGTGCGGGCAGTCGCATGCGCCGGCCTGGAGGCATGATGGGCGGCTGTTACGTGCCGTGCCGGACGACCGGAACCGAGCGCGTCGAGCGCGCCCTGGTTGGTCGTCACCTGGGCTGCGGCCGGTTCAACGGCCACTGCGCAGAAAAGGGTTAGGGTCGCGACGATGGGGAAACCAGGAAGGATGCGCATTGCGCCGGACCGTAGACGAGCAGTGCGGTGCGCTCAACTGCCCGGGCCGGCGCGGCCTGGCTGGACTCTCTAGCTCGGGTGGGCTTCGGCCGCGTCCGCGTCGGGCTCGGCTGCCGGTGACACGGGCGCCGGCGACGAGTTGGCCGACATCCCGTTGAGGACGATCTCGCGCAGCTTCGGGTGCAGGTAGGTATTTCCGGCTACGATGTTGCACTCGCTGCCCATTGCCTGGACCTCGTTGTTCTGCGGATCGGTCACGAAGCCGCCTGCCTCGCGGACGATCAGGATGCCGGCGGCGCAATCCCACGGCTTCAGGCCGATTTCCCAGAAACCGTCATAGCGGCCAGCCGCGACCCAGGAGAGATCGAGTGCCGCCGAGCCGAAGCGGCGGATGCCGGCGACCTGCGGCATCAGCGCGCCGAGAGTGCGGGCGAACGGCAGGCGGCGCTGTGCCGGGCCGGCGGCGAACGGAATGCCGGTGGCGAACAGCGCGTCCAGCATGTCGCGCCGTGCCGAAACACGCAGGCGGCGCTCGTTGAGATAGGCTCCGGCGCCCTTTTCGGCCCAGAACATCTCGTTGCCGGCAGGATTATAAACCAGCGCTGCAGCGAGCTCGACGCTGCCGTCGGGCGTACGTTTCTGCAGTCCGATGCTGATCGCCCAGTGCGGAATCCCGTGCAGGAAGTTCGTGGTGCCGTCGAGCGGATCGACGACCCAGCGCCAGGTCCAGTTCTCGGAGCCGGACTCGCCGCTTTCCTCCATCAGGAAGGCATAGCCGGGACGGGCGCGAAGCAGCTCCTCGCGGATCGTCGCTTCGGCGCGCAGATCGGCCTGGCTGACGAAGTCGCCCGGGCCCTTGATGCTGACCTGCAACTGCTCGACTTCATTGAAGTCGCGCAACAGCCGCCGCGCCGCCTTCTGCGCCGCGTTCTGCATGACCGTCATCACAGGGGAAAGACGCAGAGCCACAGGCAAGCCTCAATCAGAAAGGAGGTTGAAGCGAAACCCGGTATGCCGGATCAGCTTTTGGCGCGCTCGACGTAGCTGGCGTCTTCGGTGCGCACGACGATCCGTTCGCCGGCCTCGATGAACGGCGGCACCATCGTCTTGACGCCGTTCGACAGCTTGGCCGGCTTATAGGAGGAGCTGGCAGTCTGGCCCTTCACGACCGGATCGGCCTCGATAATTTCCAAAGTCACGTGCGGCGGCAGATCCATGCCGACCGGGTCGCCTTCGACCAGCTTGACGTTGACCACCATGTTGTCCTGCAGGAACGCCACGCCGTCGCCCAGGATGGCGGTCGGGATCATGACCTGCTCGAAGGTCTCGGGGTCCATCAGAACCAGGTTGTCGCCATCGGTATAGGAGTATGTGAACTCCTTGTCCTCGGTCATCAGCCGCTCGACGGTATCGGCGGTGCGCCAGCGCTCGTTGGTCTTGTTGCCGGTCTTCAGGTCGCGCATCTCGACCTGGATAAAGGCGCCACCCTTGCCGGGTGTGATGATCTGCTGCTTCAGAATCGTCCAGCGGCGGCCGTCATGCTCGATTACCTGGCCGGCACGGATCAGGTTGGCCTGCTGCTTCATCGTCGCGCCTTGCTGTGTCGGACCCGAGGGTGGGGGCCGGAGAGAGCGGGCTTCTAGACCTATAGGTTCCGGCGAGCAAGAACGTGCGGCTGCCCATCGGGATCGCGTATCGTGCCGGCCGCCAGGTCGAGATAGTCCGGTCCGATCGGGACCTTGCCGTGGCCGCCCGGAATATCCAGCACGTATGTCGGCCAGGCGAGACCGGTCACCCGGCCGCGAAGCAACGCCATCAGCCGCCGGCCTTCCTCGATCGGCACGTGAAAACGCGCAGTGCCCGGGGCTGGATCGAGCTGGTGCAGGTAGTACGGTTTCACCCGCGCCGCGACCATTGCCCGGAACAACGCTTCGAGCGCCTCGCTGCTGTCGTTCACGCCGCGCAGCAGCACCGACTGGCCGAGCACGGGAATGGCGCGCGACTGAATGCGCCGAATTGCCGTGCGGGCCGCCTCGGACATTTCGCTGGCATGGTTCGCGTGCACCACCAGCCACATCGCCTTGTCGGTTTCGAGCGTATCGAGCAACGCATCGGTGATCCGGGCGGGATCGGCGACCGGCACGCGTGTGTGGATGCGGATGGTGTGCACATGCGGCATCGCGTCCAGGGCGGAGACGATATGGCCGAGACGCCGCGGCGACAGCATCAGCGGGTCGCCGCCGGTTAGGATCACCTCGCCGATCGAGGGATGGGCGTGGAGCCAATCGAGCGCGCGGGCGAGCGACGCGTCGTCGAGCAGCCCGCCATCCGGGCCGACATGTTCGCGACGGAAGCAGAACCGGCAATAGAGCGGACAGATCAGTAGCGGTTTGAGCAGCGCCCGGTCCGCATAACGATGCACGATGCCGGGTACCGGCGAGAATGCATCGTCGCCGATCGGATCGGCGAGTTCGTGCGGCGCGGTGTGGAGTTCGGCCGGATGCGGGATCACCTGCAGGCCGATCGGATCGTCCGGACGGTCGATCAGTGCGCGGAACGCAGCAGGGATGGCGGTAGCGTAGCGGGCTGCCACGGCCTCCAGCGCAGGGCCGTCGGCTGCCACGGCGAGACCTGCGTCGATCAACGCATCGACGCTGCGGATCGGGCCCTGTTCCGGCTGATGGTTGCACCCGTCCATTGCCGCGCTGTACTGCCTGTGTGGCCCCGCACGCAACATGTCTAGCGCGGCCTTCCACGCGATCGGAACCAGCATTCATGCTCCAGCGGACTGCAAGCCTCGCCGACCGGCTGCCGTTGCTACGACGACGCGGCATGATGGTGCGTGGGATGCGGGCTTTCTTCGGGGCACGCGGCTACCTGGAAGTGGAGACCCCCTTTCTCGTGCCAACGCCCGGCGAGGAGGTGCATCTGCGGCCGTTCCGAACCCGGATCGAGCGGCCGGACCGGGATGATGGCGATCTCTGGCTGCACACCAGTCCGGAATTCGCGATGAAGCGGATCGTCGCCGATATCGGGTTGCCGGTATTCCAGTTGGCCAGGGTGTGGCGCAACGGCGAGGCGGGCGCGTTGCATGCGCCGGAGTTCAGCATGCTGGAATGGTATCGGCCGGGAGCCGACCTCGCATCGCTGATGGACGAGACCGAGCTGCTGCTGCAGCGGCTGCTATCGCCGGTGGTGCAATGGAACGGCGTCACTGTCCGGATCGACCAGCCGTTCGAGCGGCTCAGCATGGCGGACGCCTTTCAGCGCTATGTCGGAGCCGACGTGCTGGCGACTGGCAGCAATGCCGCGGCACTGGCATCGCAGGCCGGCGTGGCGCTCCGGTCCGGCGAGGATTGGGAGGATCTGTTCTTCCGGCTGCTGCTAGAGCGGGTCGAGCCGCATCTCGGCCGGGACCGCCCGACCTTCCTGACGCACTGGCCTCGAGCGCAGGCGGCGCTGGCGCGTCGCGATCCCGCGGATCCCCGGGCAGCGCTGCGGTTCGAGCTCTATGCCGCCGGGCTGGAACTGGCGAACGCCTTCGACGAGCTGACCGATCCGGTCGAGCAGCGGGAGAGGTTCGAGACCGACCGGGCGCGCCGGTCTGCAATACGCCCGGGCGATCCGGACGCAGCCTGGCCTATGGATCAGGCCTTGATCGCGGCACTTGCTCGTTTGCCGGATTGCGCCGGAATTGCGCTCGGCTTCGACCGGTTGGTGATGCTGGCGACCGGCGCTCCGCGGATCGACGACGTGCTGTGGCTGCCCCAGCCTTGAAAACCCGGACTAAAAATTTGTAACGTGGTGTGTTGCGGCATCCAACTGGGCCGATGGACGCCTATATCGAATAATCGCGCTTCACCCGAACATCCGGTACCCGATTCATGAACGTCAAGACATTGGTTCCGCTGGCTGCCCTGCTAGCTCTTTCGGCATGCGAGGTGCCCAGCCCAGCGCAGCGCAAGATGCTCGATTCGATGATCGGCAAATCCGAGACCGATCTGGTTCGCAGCCTCGGTGTACCGACCCGGAACTTCAACACCGGCGGCCATACCTTCCTGGCCTATGTCGATAACGAGAGCAGCTATTCGCCGGGCTCGCCCGGTGTCGGCTGGGGATGGGGCTGGGGCGGCTGGGGCTGGGGCGGCGGCGGGTTCGGCGGCGGCTACGGTGGCGGCTTTGGCGGTGGCGGTTATGGCGGCGGATTCGGTGGCCCCTGGGGCGGCGGCTACGGCGGCGGTTTCGGGCCGAGCTACTATCAAAGCAGTTGCACCACGACGTTCGAGGTCGATGCCGGGCGGGTGGCCTCCTGGAACGTTCGCGGGGACGGATGTTGATCGGGTGATCATCGCCGGATGATCGTTGCCGGCTTGCACCGGCCGGATGCAGCCGATATCGAGACGAAGGATGTTCGGACGGTCCTTGGGGACTGGCGGGCCGCAGGAGAGATCGGATGAACCAACGGACGCGTGCGGTGTGGCCGCTGGTGCTGGCAGTCGTAATGCCGGTCGTGCTCGCCGGCTGCGAAAGCACGGCGCGGCAGGACCCTCTGTTCGTCAGGCCGAGCGCCGATACGCTCGTGTTCCACGATACCGCACTGTTCCGCGATCGTACGATCGACGAGAGCGTGCGCGGGTCGCTGGAGCTTGCCGATTACAGCACTGCGCTCAGCCTGACCGGACTGCTGACCGAACTTCAGCGGCCAGGCCCGTACACTGTGTTCGCGATCCCGAACGAGCCTCTCGAGGCGGCCCAGTCGGCGCAGGGCGGCCGTCTGCTCGATCCGGCTGCGCTGCCGTCGCTTCGACGCCTGATGGCATATACCGTCGTGCCGGGATTCTACCCTGTGGCCGCGCTGCGGCAGATGATCGCTAAACAAGGCCCCGTTGGTCTGCGCACGATCGACGGCGACGTGTTGACGGTCTCGGTGGAGGCGGCAACCGGCCAATTGCTGTTGAGCGACGCACAGGGGCATTCCAACCGGATCTGGCTGTCGAGCATGCCGCAGTCGAATGGCGTGCTCTACGCAACCCAGTCGATGCTGACGCCGGGCGTTCCTGCCGGCCAGCCGGCGCCTGTCGTCACGCGCTAGACCGAAGGCGGCATCAGCCTCGCGCGATCGCCGCGTTCATTGCCTTCACGCCGGCGGCAGGACCGTCGGCGTGGTTCCACACGGCGCCAACGACCGCCAGAAAGTCGGCACCGGCGGCAACCAGCGTCCCGCAATTATCGGCGGTAATTCCGCCGATCGCGACGACCGGCAGTTCCATCATCTCCGACCACCAGCGCAGCAAGTCCGGATCGGCGCGGATCTCGGTTTCCTTGGTGCTCGATGGGAAGAAGGCGCCGTAGGCAACGTAGTCGGCACCCGCCTCGCCGGCCACCATGGCGGCGTCGCGGCTGTCGTAGCAGGACACCCCGAGCTGGAGGTCGCCCAGCACGGTGCGGGCCTGGGCTACATCCATGTCCTCGGCGCCGATATGTGCGCCGTCACAACCCGAGCGCACAGCGAGATCGGGACGATCGTTCAGGATGAAGGCGACGTCGCGGGACTGTACGATCGGCCTGAGCAGGTCGATCGCGCGCAGGATATCGTCATCGCCGGCATGCTTGAGGCGCAGCTGCACGGCGCCGACATCTCCGGCATCGAGTGCTTCCGCGAGCAGGGGTGCAAAGGACGCTCGTTCGAAGGCGGGCGGCGTCACGAGGTAGAGACGACAGGCGTCAGCCATGATCGTCATCGCCGAGGGTCGTGTGGGGCAGGGTGATCGACATGGGTTCCGGTCCGGCAGTCGGCGTGACAGGCTGCCGGATTAACCGACGGGCCGGGTCTTGTCACGGCGCGGCCCCGGCGAGGCGGCGGACGTATTGGTCAGCCAGGCGTGCAGCAATCGTTCCGCGCCATGCTCGGCCAGGTCGAGCGCGGCCGGGCGTGTGGACCGGATGTCGGCACCTGCCATGATGGCTCGTTCCAGCACCGCGTCATATTGCGGACAGGCTGGGTCGAGGATCAGCCCTTTCTGGCCGATGCGCAGCGCCTGCATTGCCCGGCCCGCAGCATCGCCGCAATCCAGCAGGTCCGGCACCGCGCGGATATGTCCGGCACCCGCAGCGTCCATGAGTGCCAGCCACCAGGCGGGTCCCATGAAGCATGCGGCGTCCGGCGCCGAGAGCAGCAGCACGGGACGGTCGCCCGCCGCGGTTGCGGCGTCGAGCACGATGCGCGCGTCTGCCAGGCTGTGGATCACGATACAAGGCGGTTCGGGCATTCGATCGGACAGGCTGGACTCGGGGTTCATGCTTGACGTTCAAGTCGTTGCGGGCGAACAGTTCAAGTACGATCTGAACAGGGACATGGATGCCGGTGGCGCAACAGGACCAGTGGCAGCAGGACATGTTGGACCAGACCGATGGCGGGATCTTCCGGCTCCAGGCGGCCCTCGCGCGAATCGCCGCGGCTGTCGGACGCAAGCAGGACGAGCTCCGTGTGGCCGAGCTGACAGCCCAGGCGGCCCAGCACGAGGCGGATATGCTGGCACGCAGCCAGGTCGAGACGGAAGCGAAGCTCGCCGCTGCGGCCTCCAGGCCGCCGCAGCCGGCTCCGGGTCTGTCGCTGGATGAGATGCAATCCTTGTCGGCACGGCTGGATGCGATGATCGCGTCGGTCCAGGCGGTCATCGGCCCGGAAGTGCTTGCGGCAGCCGACGAGCAGTCCGCGCCGGCCAGCCCATTGCCGGATCAGCCCTAGGGGCTAACTACGATACCGGGACTCTGGTCCCGGACTGATTTGGGAGGTGGCGGTGGCGCAGGTAACCGTACGGATCAACGGCTACGCCTACGCGGTCGGTTGCGAGGATGGGCAGGAGCCGCATCTGCAATCAATGGCCCAGCAGGTCGAACGCCGTATCGAACGGATCAAGGCGATCGGCGGGCAGAGCGGCGAGGCGCGGTTGCTGGCGCTGGCGGCATTATTGATGGCCGATGAGCTGCATGACCTGGCGGCCGATCGGCTGCCTTCCGGTACCACCGATGCACTGGCCGAGGGCGAGCAGGCGCGAATCCTCAACCTGCAGCGCGAGCAGATGGTAATCGGCCTCGCGGAACGTGCGGAAGCCATTGCAGCGGCGCTCGAGCGTGACTAGGTTGATGAGGCGGGGCTACCCGGTTCGTCAGGCGATTCATCCCCTGAGCCGATAAGCACTCTCTCGGGGACTGGCACTGTCGTGATCCTGGTCACGGTACCTGGTTCCCACCTGCACTAGCGGGTTCTGGGAGGCTGACAGTCCAACGGCCATGGTGGCTCCGCACTTCTCCCCCTTCTCATGTCTCTGACTGAACCGCGAGACGCCAAACGGTCGCTGCGGGCGTTGCTGCGCTTGCAGCCAGTCGCCCAAGCCGGGGCACTGGTCGACGCGTTGCTGGCACTGGCACTTCCCGCGGATGCCATCGTGGCCGGCGTGGTGCCATTGCCTCGCGAGCCCGACCTCATGCCGGCGTGGCATGAACTTCATCGGCGTGGCCACGTCGTGGCCTTTCCCGAAACTACGCCGGCCGGCGAAGCCCTCCTGTTCCGGCGCTGGCAACCCGGCGCAAGTCTGCTGGCGGGGCGGTTCGGCACCGTTCATCCCGACGGAACCGAAATCGTCCCCGACATCGTGTTCGTCCCATTGCTGGCCTGGGATCGGCGTCTCGCGCGGATCGGCTATGGCGGCGGCTACTACGACCGCACGCTGGCCGGCTTGCCAGGCGCGGTGGCGATCGGGTTCGGCTTTGCATCGCAGGAGGTCGCGTCGGTGCCGACGGGGCCCTATGACGTGCCACTCGACGCGATGGTCACCGACCGCGACGTCGTGACGGCGGGAGATCAGGATTTTGCGGATATTGTTTCTGGGCGACATCGTCGGGCGCAGCGGCCGTGACGCCGTCGAGGCGCGGTTGCCGGACCTGCGCCGTCAGCTTCGTGTCGATCTTGCGGTGATCAATGCTGAGAATGCCAGCCACGGCTTCGGACTGGCGCCAGCGATGGCCGACAGCCTGTTCGCCGCCGGCTGCGACGTGCTGACTCTCGGCAACCATGCCTGGGACCGCAAGGAAATGATCGGCCATATAGGCGGTGCGCCCAGGATCGTCCGGCCGCTCAATTTTCCACCGGGGACGCCGGGCCAGGGCAGCGTGATGATCACCCTGGCCGATGGCCGCAAGGCGATGGTTGCCAACGTCATGGGCCGGCTGTTCATGGACGCGCTCGACGATCCGTTCCGCGCCACCCAGGAACTGCTGTCGCGTCAGCGGCTCGGCACCACGGTGCAGGCGATCGTGGTCGATTTCCATGCCGAGGCGACCAGCGAGAAGGCCGCGTTCGCGCACTACCTCGATGGCCGTGTGTCGCTGGTTGTCGGCACCCACACCCACACGCCGACTTCGGATCATCGCATCCTGGCAGGCGGCACCGCGTTCCAGGCCGATGCCGGCATGTGTGGCGACTATGACAGCGTAATCGGCATGGGGAAGGAAGGAGCGATGGCCCGCTTCGTCCGCAAGATGCCGGGCGAACGGCTGCAGCCTGCGGACGGCGAGGCTACGGTATGCGGCCTGTTCGTCGAAACCGACGACCGCACCGGCTTGGCCCGCACCGTGGCCCCGCTGCGCCTCGGCGGCGCGCTGAGCCAGACGATGCCGGACCTGCAGGCCGGCTAGCATCCAGCTCATCCGCGGATGCGAACCGAAAACGATCGTGATAGGATTTGGTCCGGAAGCCGAACTGAACGATCGGGGAAGGGACTTGGGATGACCGGCACCTACCTGACCAACCCTATCGGGGAGCTTGCGCAGTATCGCGCCGCTGCCATCACTGCCACACGATTGGCTATCAAGGAGCTCGAGCGGCATGGCGTAGAGGCTTTGGTAACCGGATCCCTGGTCGACGACAGTTTTTCTCTCCAGTCGGATGTGGATATCCTCATCGTCAAATGTCCCCGCAGAATGAAATATGCGTTGGAAGGAATTGTCGAGGACGCCCTGGATCCAATTCCTTTCGATGTAGTCTACGTTGAGGAAATTCCGACGAGGAAGCTGCATAGTTTCGTCGACAAGGCTCGTCGTGTCCAAGACCTTGATTGATATCAGGGAGGACCTTCGTGATCTTGCCGAGGAAACCTCTGTTCTTCGAGAGCAGATATTACTTTACAAAGCCGATGTTGCGTCACAGCAACGCGTTCGTGAACTATTAAGTAAGTCGGGCCTAGCTGCAACCGTAACGAAACTATACACCGGTTGCGAGAAGCTGATGGAAATCCTTGTCGGTGTCGTCGACAAGGAACCAATCGGGCATGGCGCTGGCGGCTGGCACGCTCAACTCCTGAAGCGGATGTCGCAGCCTTATGCGGATATACGAGACCCTGTCATATCTACCGACCTGTTCGATCGGATGAATAGTCTGCGTGCATTCCGCCATCGCGAACGACACAGC
The DNA here is from genome assembly GCA_050954785.1 of Janthinobacterium lividum. Classification (GTDB taxonomy): domain Bacteria; phylum Pseudomonadota; class Alphaproteobacteria; order Acetobacterales; family Acetobacteraceae; genus Lichenicola. The sequence goes on from JBPBQO010000009.1 coordinate 11,599, forward strand.
TATGCGCAGCAACTCGACGGCTCGATCGTGGCGGAGCGCGCTGAGGAAATGGCAGAAGTCGCATGTAATTTCAAAGCAGAGGTCGAGATTTTCCTGAACTCAACTCTTGGGAAATCATGTTTCCCATGACGACTGCGCGGGGTCCTTGATATCTCGACATTGGCATCCGGTTCTCGGCTAGCGCTGCCCTGTTCAGTAACGTTTTGAACCGTTCGCTCACGGCTTCGTGGTCGAATACAGGGTGGCGTGGTATTGGAGGCGGGTGTGTTCTCCATGCACGCGGTCGGCATTGGGCCGCCGAGGGAGGATCGCATGGGCGATAACAGAGGCGTCGTTTATCTCGGGCCGAACAAGGTCGAGGTTCAGGACATCGACGACCCGAAGATGCAGTCGCCGGACGGCAGGAAGATCGAGCACGGCGTCATCCTGAAGGTCGTCTCCACCAACATCTGCGGCTCCGATCAGCACATGGTACGTGGGCGCACCACCGCGGCACCCGGCCTCGTGCTCGGGCACGAGATCACCGGCGAGGTGTTCGAGATCGGCAGCGACGTCGAGATGGTCCGGAAGGGCGACCTGGTCTCGGTTCCGTTCAACGTCGCCTGCGGCCGCTGTCGCACCTGCCGCGAACAGAATAGCGGCGTCTGCCTGACGGTGAACCCGTCGCGCCCCGGTGGCGCCTACGGCTATGTCGACATGGGCGGCTGGATCGGCGGCCAGTCGCGCTACGTGCTGGTGCCGTATGCGGACTTCAACCTGCTGCGGTTCCCCGACAAGGCGCAGGCGATGGCGCGCATCCGTGACCTCACCATGCTGACCGACATCCTGCCGACCGGCTTCCATGGCGCGATAACCGCCAAGGTCGGCGTAGGCTCGACGGTCTATATCGCCGGCGCCGGCCCGGTCGGCCTGGCCGCGGCGGCGTCAGCACGCATCCTGGGGGCCGCGGTCGTCATGATCGGCGACATGAACCCGGCCCGTCTGGCACACGCGAAGAAGGTCGGGTTCGAGCCGATCGACCTGACCCAGCATGACCGGCTCGGCGAGCTGATCGAGCAGGTCGTCGGCATTCCGGAAGTCGACAGCTTCATCGACGCGGTCGGCTTTGAGGCCAAGGGCCATGGCGGCACCGAAAAGCCGGCAGTGATCCTGAACCAGGCGATGGAGGTCACGCGTGCCGCCGGCGCCATCGGAATTCCCGGACTGTATGTGACCGAGGATCCGGGTGCCGCGGACGAGGCCGGTAAGACCGGCAATCTCAGCCTCCGGTTCGGCCAGGGCTGGGCGAAGAGCCAGTCGTTCCACACCGGGCAGACCCCGACGCTGCGCTATAATCGCCAACTGATGCAAGCGATCCTGCACGGTCGGTTGCCGATCGCCGACATCGTCAATGCAACGGTGATCTCGCTCGAGGATGCGGCGGAAGGCTATGCCGACTTCGACAAAGGTGCGGCCAAGAAGTTCGTGCTCGACCCGCACGGGATGCTCGGCGCCGGCTAGGCGGCATAACGGTCCCTACCGGAACGGCGGCTCGTCGAAGCCGCGCAGCTTGCGGGAGTGGAGGCGGCCGACGCCTTGCTCCCGCAACGACCGCATGGTCTCGATGCCGATCTTGAGGTGCTGGTTGATGCGCTCACGGTAGAAGCTGCGGGCCATGCCACGCAGCTTCAGTTCGCCATGCAGCGGCTTATCCGAAACGCACAGCAGCGTGCCGTACGGCACCCGGAATCGGAACCCGTTGGCAGCGATGGTGGCACTCTCCATGTCCACCGCGATCGACCGGCTCATGTTGATCTGGCTGAACAGCGCGTTGTAGCGCAGCTCCCAATTGCGGTTGTCTGTGGTCATCACGGTACCGGTGCGCAGCCGGGTTTTCAGCTCGGCGCCCGATAGCCCGGTGATCCGGGTGGTGGTCTCCTGCAGCGCCACCTGCACCTCGGCGATCGGCGGCACCGGCACCCAGGGCGGTAGATCGTCGTCGAGCACATGGTCCGCGCGGACGTAGCCGTGCGCCAGCACGTAGTCGCCGAGCCGCTGGGTGCGGCGCAGGCCGGCGCAATGACCAACCATCAGCCAGCAATGCGGACGCAGCACCGCGACATGGTCGGTGATGGTCTTCGCGTTCGACGGGCCCACGCCGATATTGATCAGGGTGATGCCGTCGCCGTCGGGACGGACCAGATGGTAGGCCGGCATCTGCGGCAGGCCGGCGGTCGGCGCCAATCCCGGCTGGTCCCTGCGATGCACGATGTCGCCCGGCTCGACGAACGCCTCGTATTCGCCGCCTTCCTGCACCTGCGCGCGGCCATAGTCGCGAAACTCGTCGACATAGCGCTGGTAGTTGGTGAGCAGCACGAAGCGCTGGAAGTGCGCGGGCAGGGTGCCGGTATAGTGGTGCAGCCGAGCCAGCGCGTAATCGACGCGCTCGGCTGTGAATAGCGACAGCGGTCGCGGCAGGCCGGGATTGGGCTGGAACTGGCAGTTGGCGATCACGTCGTCGGTGCTGGACAGGTCGGGCAGGGCGAAACGCTCGCCGAGCCGGCGCAGATCATCCTCGGTGATGTCGGTGACGCTGTCTTCGATCACGTACGGCAACGGGATGCGACGGAGCGAGCGGCCGACCAGCACCGGCCGGTTGTAGTGCTGCAGCAGCAGGCCGATCTGCTCGCGCAGATAGCTGGCGAACAGCGATGGCCGGGTCAGCGTGGTGCCGTAGAAGCCGGGCTCGAGCAGCACGCCATAGGGGTAGTGGTCGTCGGTCAGCAGCGCTGCACCGTCGACCTCGATCGCCAGGTAGGGATAGACCGCCCCCGACGCGTCGATGTCGGCGGACCGGGACAGGAAGGCATGCCGGAGCAGTGCCACGCTCTCCTGGTAGAGTTCGACGATTCGCTGGACCGCTGCATCCGCCTCGGTGAACGTTTCGAAATCGCGTCCGACCTGGTCCTTGACGGCCGGGGCAAGACCGGGGCTCGGCGGATTATGTGACTGGCTCATGGTCGTGTTCCTGGATGAGGGCCCTGGAGACCAGTTTGCCATCGGCCGGCCGGTTTGACACCTTCATGCGACGATCCGGGAGAGCCGCGTGCACGTCGCCACTACTGTTCTGTTGCTGCTGTTCATCACCACGCTCAGTCTGCCGCTCGCTCGCGTGGTTCGGATACCGCTGCCGCTGCTGCAGATCGTGCTCGGTGTCGGGGCAGGACTCGCCGGGATTCATGTGAGTTTCGAGCCGGACGTGTTCCTGCTGCTGTTCATCCCGCCACTGCTGTTCGCCGATGCTTACCTGATGCCGATGCGCGAGTTCCTGGCGCTCAAGCGGGTGATCCTCATGCTGGCGCTGGGGCTGGTGCTGTTCACCACCATCGGCTGCGGCTATTTCATCCACTGGCTGATCCCGTCGGTGCCGCTGGCCGCCTGCTTCGCCCTGGCCGCGGTGCTGTCGCCCACGGATGCGGTGGCGGTGGCCGGGATGCTCGAAGGGCGGCAGGTGCCGCGCCGCTTCATGCACATCCTGTCCGGCGAGGCGTTGCTGAACGACGCATCCGGCCTTGTGTGCTTCAAGTTCGCGGTGGCGGCTGCGGTCACCGGGTCGTTCTCGTTTGGAAACGCAGTCGGCTCGTTTGTCCTGATGTCGTGCATCGGCCTGCTGGCAGGCGTGGTCTTGGCTGCGGCCATGTCGCTGATGATCCGCGTGTTGAATTGGCGCGGCCTCGATGACGCCGTGGCGTTCATCACCGTTTCGGCGCTACTGCCGTTCGCCGCCTATCTCGCGGCGGAACATCTGGGTGGGTCCGGCATCCTGGCAGCCGTGTCGGCGGGACTGACCCTGAAGCAGATGCGGGCGTTCAACGTGACGAGCAGCGAAACCAGGCTGACCGGCGCGGCGATCTGGAACGTCCTGACATTCTGTTTCAACGGACTGATCTTTTTGCTGCTCGGCCTGCAACTGCCTGCGCTGATCCGCGGCGGCCTGTCCCTGGTCCGGGCCGCCGGCGTGCCGGCATGGCGGCTGCTGCTGACGATCGTCCTGATCACGCTGGCACTGGTGCTGCTGCGGTTCGTCTGGGTCAGTGCCTCGCTGCTGCTGCAGCAGGTGGTCCGGCATGTGCAGAAGGCGCTGCCGGGGAAGCCGCCCCGCACCCGGACGATGCCGTCCGCCCGGCTGGTGGTGGCAATGTCGGTGGCAGGCGTTCGCGGTGCGATCACGCTGGCGGCGGTGCTTTCGCTGGCTCCCGACTTTCCCGACCGGGACCTGCTGGTGACGTTGGCGGCCGGCGTCATCATGGCGTCACTGGTGCTTGCCGCTTCGATGCTTCCGGGGTTGCTGAACGGGCTGGTGATGCCGGACGTCGACCCGATGCAGGCGGAGGCGGATCGCGCCCGGCTGACGATCGCGCAAAAGGCGGTCGAAGCTGTCGAACGCGAGCTGGAATTGCCGGACGAGGATACGTATTCCGAGGAGCGCGAGGCGATGGTTTCATCGGTTCTGGCAAGCCTCAAGGTCCGCGAACTGCGGCTGCGCGAGGCACTGGATCCCAACAGTCTCGAGGACGACGATGACGAACGGCGGCTCAGGTTGCGGCACGATCGGCTGGAAACGGCGTTCCGGTTGCGGATCTTGCGGGTCGAGCGCGATGCGCTGATCAAGATGAGCCGGTCGGCCGATATCAACGACGAGACCGAGCGGGCACTGGCACGCGAACTCGACCACCAGGAAGAGGTGCTTTCGGCAGTCGCGCGCTCGCTACCTCGTCACATCAGGGAGGACGTCGCGTGAGTGCGGACGCAGAAGCAGCTCCACCTGTCATCGTGAACTCTGCAACGGCGTTCCGTGGGCACGCGGCACCGCTGCCGGGCCGCGACTGGTTGATGCTGGGGCTGCTGTCGTTCCTTTGGGGCGGATCGTTCTTTTTCTACAAGCTGCTGGCACCGGTGCTGCCGCCATTCACGCTGGTGCTGGGACGGGTGCTGATCGCAGCACTGGCTTTGCACCTGGTACTGCTGCTGCGCGGCCAGGCCCTGCACCTGACGCCGAAGC
>JBPBQO010000010.1:0-14464 GCA_050954785.1 Janthinobacterium lividum
GCGGTTCAGCTTCCAGTAGTTGGTATCGCCGTAGGTGTAGGTGCCGTCGAAATTATAGGAGCGGCCTTGTGCGCCCCACTGCGCCAGCGTCGGGTTGGTGTAGCTGTTCTGCACCGAGGACTGGTACGCGCCGACCAGGGCGACGCGGTTGCCCTGGCCCCACTCCTTCACGAACTTCCAGTCGGTATGAAGCTTGTCGTCGGGTCCGCCCGGACCGCGCCAGGAGCGATCGTGCTGGTTGGAAATCGACACGAACGCCTTGATGCCGCTGTTGCCGATCAGTCCCGTATCGACACGGGCGAACTCGCGATTGTATTTGTAGCTGCCGTAACCGTAATCGACGAGGCCGCCGAACTTGTCGGTCGGGTCGCGGTCATGGAAGGTGAACAGGCCGCCGGAGCCGTTGATGGTCGGCGTATCGATGTTGGACGAGCCCTGCTGCAAGGTCAGCTCGTCGAGATTCTCGGTGTCGGCAAACTCCGACGGATAGGTGGTGTAGACGCCGACATCGGCGATCGGCATGCCTTCCCAGATGAACGCCATTTCGGTGTTGTCGAGGCCGCGCAACGACATCGAGCCACCGGACAGGCCCCAGGGATCGACCTCGGCGACGTTCGCGCCCGGCAGCAACTGTACCAGCTCGAACGGGCTCGATGCCGGCGCCTGCTTCAGGATGTAGTCCTTGGTGACCGTACTGATCGATTTCGGCGCAACCTGGATCTTGATCAACCCGCCGCCCGGCTGCAGACCGGTTACCCCGTCCGCAGTCTTGTGACCGCCATTACCGATGACGGTAACGGCCTCGGCTGACCCTGCCGGAACTGCCTGGGCCAATGCACTGTCGGCAAAGCCGGCGATTGCCGTCGTCGAGAGAGCCGTTCCGCAAAGAAGCATGGCGGTTACGAAACGCAAGGTCATGAGGCGGACATCCTGGCTGCTGTTCGTCGCATCCAAAGAATGCAACGGCAGTGCCAGGATCATGCCGAATTTGTTGCAACGCGAGAATTGTTGGGAAACCGTGTCTATACGGCGACAGCACCGACGATCGCGGCACTCAAAGCCGGGCCAGCGAGAACTCGGTGACGCCGGTCAACAGTTCACCCGGCTGCAGGATCGTCAGCCCGCGATCCGGTATATCCGGCCGGTTGATCGCATCGGTCATGTTGCTGGCCGGCTCGGCCGCGATGTAGGGACGTCCGGGCGGCGTATAGACCACCAGATGGTCGAACGGCGCGCCCGCACTCACCGTCAGCGACAGGCCGCGTATCGGCCAGCGCAGAAACACCGATCCGTTCCAGCCTGCATAGCAATTGTCCAGGGCAGCGCCATCCACGGCGCGCATCGGTGCGAAGCTCCAGTCGCCCTCGACGGCCAGGCGTTCCGCCGGCAGCGAGTCCGGTCCCGACTTCCAGACGCTGCCGGCACTGAAGCCGATCTCGAGGTCGGACCCACGCGGATAGAACGGATGGAAGCCGAGCCCGACCGGCTGTGCACGATGGTCGGTGTTGCGCACCCGGATGGTGACGGTCAGTCCGTCGTCGCGCAGCGCGTAGTCGATCTCGGCATGGTAGCAGAACGGCCATTGCCCGACCGGATCGCGCGGCGGCGCATGGTCGAGCGACAGCGTTGCCTGTGCGGGGCCCTGCGACACCACGTCCCAGGCGCGTTCCCAGGCGTTGCCATGGATCGCATGCGGCTCGCCGCCAAAGTTTTGATCCAGTTGAAACTGCTCGCCGCCGAACTCGAACCGGCCATATGCGACCCGGTTGGAGAACGGGATCAACGGATAGGCCGCCACGGCCTGGCCTTTCTGCGCGACCAGGTTCGGGTCGGTCACCGGATGCAGGACATCCTTGCCTTCGCGGACCCAGAAGCCGACGGCGCCGCCGATATCCGGCCTGAGCCCGAGTACGCTCTGGCCGGCTTTCAGTTCGAGCATCGTGGTCTCCTGTGATCGTGGTTCGTTCGAAGCCTCAACGGATGCAGCCGGAACCCGTTCAGTCGGCGTCGGGAACGCCGGCCAGTTCGAAGCTTCCCTCCATCACCGGCACGCAGGTTCCGCCGACATGAACGCGCACGACCTCGCCGTTCCGCTTGATCACGCGCGCCTGCAGCAGGCTCGGGCGGCCCATGTCGACCCCCTGCCCGACCGCCAGAGAAAGCTCGATATCATTGCCGGGAAGCAGGGAAGCCTGGAGGCCCGCCATCGCGCAGGTCGCGCTGCCGGTGGCAGGATCTTCCTCGATACCGTCGGCGGGTGCGAACATCCGCGCCTGCAACTGTGTGGCGCCGTCGGACGGCCGGATGTCGCGCGTGTAGAGATAGATCCCATCGACGTCGTGCGGCGGCAGGGTGCCGGCCATGACCGCGTGATCGGCTCTGGCGCGGCGCAGCGCATCGCGGCTGCGCAACTCCACGATCAGGAACGGCAGCCCGGTCGAGGCGATTTCGGGCTGGTGCCGTTCGGTTGCGATATCCTCCGGACGCAGCGACAGGCAGGCGGCCGCCAGCGCCGGATCGACATGGCCACGCCGGCTGAACGCTTCCGGTGCGGTCAGCTCGGCACCGATGACCCGCGCTCCCTCTTGCAGCAGGCGGATCGCCACCAGTCCGGCCCGCTCCTCGAACACCAACGAACCGGACGGCACCGACCGATGCCGCCCGAGCACGAAGCCGGTGCCGACATTCGGATGGCCGGCGAACGGAAGTTCCTGGCCGGGCGTGAAGATGCGCACCCAGGCATCGTGGGCCGTATCCTTCGGCGGCAGCACGAAGCTGGTCTCTGAATAGTTGAACTCGCGGGCGATCGATTGCATCTGCGCGGTCGACAAACCCTCCGCGTCGAGCACGATCGCCAGCGGGTTGCCGCCGAACAGCCGGTCGGTGAACACATCGACCGTGACATAACGCCGCTTCATCATCGCACCCAGACAAACACAGATCAGGCGATCGTGAACCTAAACGCGGTTCGGGCCTACACTCGCCGGGAACCGGGGGAAGATCGATCGATGGGCTGGACGACACCGGTGCAGCTTGTCGGGCGGCACGTGACGCTGCTGCCGCTCGAGCCGCAGCACCATGACGGGCTGGTCGAAGCGGCCAGGGACGGCATGCTGTGGGGGATCTGGTTTACCAGCGTCCCCAGTCCGGACGGGATGGCGGACGACATCGCGACCCGCCTGGCCTGGCACGACCAGGGCATCATGCTGCCGTTCACGGTGGTCGAGACAGCCACCGGCCGGATCGTCGGCATGACAAGCTTCGGCCGCATCGATCCGGTGGTGCGCCGGGTGGAGATCGGCTGGACCTGGTATGCCGACCGGGTGCAGCGGACCGCGCTCAACACCGAAGCGAAACGACTGTTGCTGACGCATGCTTTCGAAACATTGGAGTGTGTCGCTGTAGAGCTTCGCACGCACTTCATGAACCACCGCAGCCGGCGCGCGATCGAGCGGCTCGGCGCCAAGCTCGACGGCGTGCTGCGCCATAATGCGCGGTCGAAGGATGGCACCCTGCGCGACAGTTGCGTCTACAGCATCATCGCCGCGGAATGGCCGACGGTCCGGTCGCACCTTGCGTGGGAGCTGGAGCGTCCACGCTAGACCCTCGGCAGCATCACCCAGCGCTTTGGAGCATGTCATCACGGCAAGGCCAGGGCGCTGCCCTGCACCCGCTCAAGGCTCGCCTTGAGAATCCATTCGACTCAGCAGGAGGTTTCCAAAGGCAAGCCTTTGGCGGGGTGCAGGGGCGGAGCCCCTGGTTCAGCCCCGCCGCTTGCCGCGGCGTTGGGCCGGATCGTAGCCGCCACCGCCCGGACCCAGTGGTTCGGGCGTGCGGGACTTGGCGACCCTGCCGCCGCGCGACGCCGGCGACGGCGGTGGCGGCTCGAGCCCAAGGTCCAGCGCTTCCAGCCGCTTGAGCTCGTCGCGCAGACGGGCGGCGGTTTCGAACTCCAGGTCGGCGGCGGCGGCGCGCATGCGCTTCTCGATATCGACGATCGCCGCTTTCAGATCCTTGCCGACCATGTCGGTGATGCCGCCATCCTTGATCGGCGCCACCGTCACGTAGTCCTGCTCGAACACAGACTTGATCGCATCACCGATATGCGTGCGTACCGAGTGGGGCGTGATGCCGTGCACGGTGTTCCAGTCGGACTGCCTGGTACGCCGGCGATCGGTTTCCTCGATCGCGTATTTCAGGCTGTCGGTCATGCGATCGGCGTACAGCAGCACGCGACCGTCGATGTTACGGGCGGCGCGGCCTATGGTCTGGATCAGCGACGTTCGGCTGCGCAGGAACCCTTCCTTGTCGGCATCCAGGATCGCCACGAGCTGGCACTCCGGAATATCCAGGCCCTCGCGCAGCAGGTTGATGCCGATCAGCACGTCGAACGCGCCAAGACGCAGGTCGCGAATGATCTCGATGCGCTCGAGCGTGTCGACGTCCGAATGCAGGTAGCGGACCTTGATGCCCGCCTCGGTCATGTATTCGGTAAGGTCCTCGGCCATGCGCTTGGTCAGCGTGGTGACCAGGATGCGGCCGCCGCGGCCGATCACGATCCGGCATTCGGCGAGCAGGTCGTCGACCTGATGCTCGACCGGACGAATTTCCGTGACCGGATCGATCAGCCCGGTCGGCCGGATCACCTGCTCGGCAAATACGCCCTCGACCCGGTCCATCTCCCATGGGCCAGGCGTGGCGCTGACATGGATGGTTTGCGGCCGGAAGCGCTCCCACTCGTCGAAACGCAACGGACGATTATCCAGGCACGACGGCAGCCGGAACCCGAATTCCGAAAGAATGGACTTGCGGGCATGGTCTCCGCGCTCCATGCCGCCGATCTGCGGCACGGTGACGTGGCTCTCGTCCACGATCAGCAAGGCATCTTCGGGCAGGTATTCGAACAGGGTCGGCGGCGGATCGCCCGGCTTGCGGCCGGACAGATAGCGCGAATAGTTCTCGATTCCCTTGCACGCGCCTGTCGTCTCGATCATTTCGAGATCGAAGGTGCAGCGCTGCTGCAGCCGCTCGGCCTCGAGCAGCTTGCCATTCGCGGTGAACTCGATCAGCCGCTCGCGCAGCTCCTGCTTGATCAGGATGGTCGCCTGGTTCAGCGTCGGACGCGGCGTGACGTAATGGCTATTGGCGTAGACATGCACCTCCTCGAGGTCGGCGGTCTTTTCACCGGTCAACGGATCGAACTCGATGATGCTCTCGATCTCATCGCCGAACAGCATGATCCGCCAGGCGCGGTCCTCGTTCTGCACCGGGAACACATCAACGGTTTCGCCGCGCACACGGAAGGTGCCGCGCTGGAACGATGCGTCGTTGCGCCGGTATTGCTGCTCGACCAGCGCCTTGACCAGCGTGTCACGCGCGATCGCGCCGCCGACCTGCATCTTGACCACCATGCGGGAGTAGGTCTCGACCGAACCGATACCGTAGATGCAGGACACCGACGCCACGATGATGACGTCGTTGCGTTCCAGCAGCGCCTGGGTGGCCGCATGGCGCATCCGGTCGATCTGCTCGTTGATCGCGCTGTCCTTCTCGATATAGGTATCGGAGCGCGGCACGTAGGCTTCGGGCTGGTAGTAGTCGTAGTAGCTGACGAAATACTCGACCGCGTTCTCGGGAAAGAACTGCTTCATCTCGCCGTAGAGCTGAGCCGCCAGCGTCTTGTTCGGCGCCAGGATCAGGGTCGGCTTCTGTACCGCCTCGATCACCTTGGCCATGGTGAAGGTCTTGCCGGAGCCGGTGACGCCAAGCAGCACCTGGTCGCGCTCGCCGGACTGCACGCCGGCCACCAGTTCGCGGATCGCGGTCGGCTGGTCGCCGGCCGGCTCGTAGGGAGATACCACCTTGAGCTGGCGCAGCTTCGGCTTGGCCGCCTGCCGGTCGGGCTCGAACTGGTTGGCCGGATCGATCGCCGGACGAGCCGGCCGCTCGGGCTTGCGGGAAGGCTTCTTCTGGAGCGTCACTGACATGGGCTGAAGGTGGCGATCACGATCGCCCGAGGCAAGGAGATCCGGGGCAAATGTCGACCGATCCGGACGCCGGAATGCTTCTCGTGGCCGTGCGCGCCCAGCCGCGAGCCAAGCGGGCCGGGGTGGCCGGCGGGGTAGCGGACGCAGCCGGCCGGATGCGGCTGCGGGTCGCGGTCACGGCGCCGGCGGAGGATGGCCGCGCGACCAGAGCGGTCTGCGACGCGGTCGCCGAAGCGTTCGGGGTCGCTGCCAGCAGGGTCAGCCTGCGCAGCGGCGGCACCTCGCGGGAGAAGCTGCTGCGGGTCGAAGGCGACCGCGAGATGCTGGCAGCGCGGCTGCAGGTGTTGCTGGGCGGCTAGCCAGAAGCTCTTGAAGCCAAGCATCGGCCGGGTCATTCGGTTGACCGCCCGATGATCCCACTCGAGCGTGCGGTGCTGCCGGTGACCTTCGATGCGCTGGATGGAAAGGCACGCTGCCGCGACGAGGACGACAACGAGATCGGCCGCGCCGGCTAGCCGACCTGCACCCCGACGAGACCACCCGCCCTGCCCTGTTCACCGCACTCCGCACCGGCTTTGAGAGACGCTGCTGCGCGAAGCGTTCATCGCCATTCGCGCCCGCCGGCGGCAGGAGCAAGACCTCCAACCGGGTGCCGCGGCCCGTGGGCTCGGCACGCTCCAGGTGTTGGCGCTGGATCCGGACCGCCCACGCGGGGGAGACGGCGCAGCTGGCCACCTCCGACCCACCGCGGGCACACCAGATCCTGGCCAGGTTCCGGCTCGGGCCGAAGCCGTCGATCCTGGCGACAGTAACAGTGGCCAGGGCCTCTGACGGCCCGGATGCACCGGACCTGGCCGTAGCGGCAGTCCTGATCCACATCCGCTCGCGCGCCTGGCTGGAGCAGATGAGGACACGGCGAGTCCTGAACTCTGCTACCGTTATAACGCGGTGCTGAAGCGCGTGACCGGCAACAAGAACCAAGCGCAGATAACTCTAAGCGGAATTGGACGCAGCGATCGGCTGGCCCGAGCATCAGCATCAGCATCAGCATCAGCATCAACTCAACGACGACCCGCGCTCCGCGTGGGCAGTGCGGCGACGAGGTGAATGGAAGCCACCAGTCGGGCGATTGCCCCGGGTAGCACCGGGCATGAACCAGACGCCGCCCGGCTACGCTGAAACAAAATGTTCCTGATATTTACGGTTGAAGGGCAACAGGGTTTTCGGGTTGGCTTCGAACACGACCAGCATCTTCAAGAACCGTTGTCCGACATAATGGAACGACCGAAGCCGAACCGGCATCATGCCCTTGGCGAAGCGATGGTTCTGATGCTATCTCCATGAATTTAACGTTATTATAACGTCTTTAGTTCTGTGGTAGACACGTAGCCATGAGCACCTTCCTCCGGTCGACTTCCTTGTGCATCGTGCACAATCATGACCAGCGTTTGGTGCGCCTCGCTGCCGTCGTATGCGCGGTGGGCGTATACGCAGGCGACCTGGCGACCATCGTCGGCAAGATATTAGATGAAATCGGGCCAGGCCCGATACAGGACTATTATATTAGCCGACCTTTACTGGCGGACGTGTTTGCGTCGTTTATTAAACGATACAAAACTCGGAATTTCGCGCTGGCTCCCGCGACTTGAGATAGATATGATCGACCATAGATACTCATTCACTCAGCCACGGGTTGCCCTGTTACGCTGGTTGGCGGACCCCGGGCGTGATGTGTCGCCACGAATTGGCAAAGTGCTCCTCGGAGAACTGTTTGCTTCGCCGAAAGCCATCATCGCCGGCATACTTAACGGCCTTATCCTGAACGTCGTTGCCCTCTTGATGCAGGACGGAATGATCTTCGCCGCATTTATTGCGGCGGATATCTTACTCGTTTCGGCGCGCCTACTCATTATCCGACGCGTAATCCAGGCCGCTTCGCGTGATCTACCGACTCCGACAGATCTGTATCTGGCCACGGCGGGGGGCTGGTGTGCATTACAAGGAGCGATGGCTTTTTTCGCGCTACAGACTCACTCACTTGCACTACAGCTTCTGTCCGCGACAACAGTTATGGGCTTGGTCGGACCTATTTGCGCCCGGAATTATGCAGCTCCTCGATACGCGCTGGCTCTGATCGGTCTTTGCGACTTACCTTTCGTGGCGGGTGCAGCGATGTCGAAAGATCCCTGGTTGTTGATACTCATACTGCAAACCCCTCTGTTCTTTTTTGGGATAGTAACGATCATCCGCCGGTTTCAATCTATGGCCATCGCCAATTTAGAGGCGGAACAGGACAGTTATGATCGAGCCCGGCAGGACCCGTTGACAGGTTTGCTCAATCGCTCCGGACTGGCCGAGGTGCTCGACGCCCAGTGTGGTATGCCGCCGCGCTGCTTTATCGTATTCTACCTCGACTTGGACGGTTTCAAGCAGATCAACGATGAGTTCGGTCATGGAGCTGGTGATTGCGTTTTGGAAGCAGTTGCTCGGCGGCTCCAAGCCGTTACGCGCGAAGGCGACATTGTGTCGCGCTTTGGCGGCGACGAGTTCGTGATTGTCGCACCAGAAATGTCGCCGTCAGACGGAGCAGCCTACGCCGACATGATCATCAATCAAGTCACTCGTGAGCGCTACATAATCGAGGACCTTGTTACAGCCCAGATTGGGATCAGTGTCGGTTTCGCTTGTGCTCCCGAGGATGGCGTCGTCGGAGCTGATCTTCAACGCAAAGCGGATGCGGCACTTTATCAAGCCAAAGCCAGCGGCCGAGGCGTTCAACGTCGCTTTAGAAGCATTTCTCGCGAATATCCGGTAATTATCACTGCGGCGTAACTTCCGGAAGCGCTGGTGATGTGTCTTTGCTTGATAAGCAGGCTGACGCAAATACCCCGCGTTGTTTGAGATTTCCAGCTCTACAGTTACCACCGGTCTGCGGGATCTCTCACCGCCCTGTTCGCGAATGTCGTTCCCATGCTGATGGACGGCGGCATCCCGTCGGGAACCGCAACGCTCACGTTAGCTGCATTATTCAGGCTACGTGCGTTCGGTGCGATCTGCGACATGATCTACAGCATCAATGTGATCGTGCTGGGCCGGACACCGTTCCTGATGGATCTCGTCTACGACCGGACCGGTTCCTACGAGGCGGCTCTGGTCGCGATCGCCGCCTGCTTGCTGATCTGCGCGATGCTGACGCTGATTCTTCCACGTTACCGACGAATGACGCTAGCTCGGGCCGGAAGCAGACCCAACGGGTGGCGAGCCGGGCGTCGCCGGTCGACGGGACTCGTGGATGAAATCAGACGTTCGATACCCTGCCACCTGGGCCGCTTTCGATACGAAGCGGACGGTCGCGGCATCGGTTCGGCCGAATGGATTTGGCCGACAGCGAACCGTCCGCTTTGGAGCGCTGGCGAACGAGTGTTTCGATGGACGATCGTGGCCCGAGACATCCCGAACGATGCGTTTCGAAGGCCATCGATACGAACCGCAACTATTCCGACCGGCCTGCAAATGGATTGCAGTAAAAGAATCTGGGACGAAGCGTGAGGGAGCGGCCGGCACACACAGCCTCCATCTGCGCGTTATTGCTCCACTGGAGGACGTTTCCCATGGGAGCAGGCTTCCCGAGCAGTAAGGCAGACGGGTTCGAGGTGTAGATAAAGAATTGATCCGTTCCACCAGCCCATCCTCCCCACGCAAAGGCATGAAAGGTGTTCTCGGCTGGCGGTAACTCGGCAAGTGTCTTGAGGTAATCCGGCATTCGCCGTGCCAGCCTGATCTCGAAGTCGATGATCGACAATAACGGGTTTATACCAACGATAAAACCGATCGCAGCGAGACCGGAGGAAGCCGATCGCCACTGCCTGGAGGAGATCTTCCATACGATGTAAATGACAATCGCGGCCGGCATGACAAGCCACACTGCGATAACCAACAGCATAGCAAGGGCGATTGCGCCAAAGCTGTCGCTTACGCTCAGTGAACTAATGCCCATGCTCATCGCCATGTAGAGCAAGAGGACTATCAAGGGTGGCAGGAGATACCGTGATGACCACCCCATTTCGATACCGGATCCAATCATCAATACGATCTCCTACATCTTGCCGCCATGTCACGTTCGTAACAATGCACGGCATGTGGCTTACGAGCACGACAAACTGCCGGTCAAACAGGCCTGTCCATCGATGGACGCTATCCACTTTGGAGGAGCGAGTGAACTTCACTCAATGTTTGCAGTTGGCGCATAGCCGTCAGCAGCGACCGCGCAGGTTACGTCCGGTTAGCTCCCCAAGCTGGCTTACCGTTTAGATACCAAACGTCAGATTTATCCACTATCATGGCTAGAATGTCTTCCGTCCAACACCTTGCGAGCAGCAAGAGGTCGAACCCGTTCAGTGCTCACTGCCGACGCGAGCTTTTTCTACGTCGATGCCGCGGTAGCGCATCGTAATCCCGATTCTGGTATGGCCGAGCAGAATCCGGAGGATGCGAAGGTTGCCGGTTGTTTTTCAGATGACCGACACCTTCGTCCGAAGAAGCAAATAAGTTTCATACTCTTCAGGGCTTAAGCCGATGCCCGCACGCTACTCGTCCACGAGTCTCGCATAGTGCGGCTGCTGAGGTGATCCGCGCAATCACCGTTCCATCCAGGCGCGCAGGCTGGTGGATAAAACCTGACGCTTGTCACCCACCGAGCTATGGCCGCCGTCGGCCGATAGCGATCTTCACTGCTATCGCTGACGAAGGCCGTTGAAGGCCCAGGGAATGTGGATAGTCGTTCCCATGAAGATCATGAACGCTACCTGTGCTGCCAAGGGCACGTATGGTGCTATTCCAATCGGAGCACCGTAAGCAGAAATATATCGCGCTGTGATCCATAGGTTATGGACCACATCGGAGACTATGATCACGGCAGTCAAAGATAAGCCAGCCGTGGAACGAGAAACAGGCAAAGAGCGGTCGCAGGATCTGCCAACGTAAGCGAAGTCCAGAATATTGCGCTTGGCAGGGGCACGCCACCATAGGTCCAAAACAGGCCATGTTTGATGAGAATTGCTGCGTGATTGTATGTAGCGCCGAGAAGGCAGAGCGCATAAGCCGCTCGAATTAAGAAATCGCCCCTATCCTGCACGTGCATCCGCTGGCTCGACCCTCAACATGAAGCGATCCCATATGCCTGCTGAGAGACCGCTGTCCACACCAAGCGTCAGGTTTTGACCATTATGAGAATGCGTTCGGCGGCACCCCGGCCGGTCGGCTTACCTCCGGTATGCGGTTGCCGGCCCAGGTAAGGCGCCACAGGCTGCCCTGGCGAAGGTTCTGCACCAGGCTGGGATTGAAGGCGGCCAGGCAGACGCCGCCGGGATAACGGACGGACGGATAGATCAGGCCGTTGCTGCCTTGCTGGCGCAGATGCCTCGCCAGCGCCTGGCCTGAAGGATAGGCCTGTCCCACATCCTCACCGAGGCACGGCCTCGATGCCAGCGATGGCTTCGTCAGATCGTGGAACGGCCCGATGAAGTCGGCGATCATCTCGGCATAGTCGGTGATGTTGTCGTAGCGATTGATCGCGTCGAGTTCGCGGGTCAGGTGGTAGGACACCTCGCCAAGGGACGTCTCGACGTCGAACCCGCAATACCAAGCCCCCCTCGACCCGTCGTTGAAGCGGTTGCCGCCGGGGCGGACATGGGTGAAGGCCGCGTTGACGAAGCTGTCGTTCGGGCGGCCAAACGCCAGTTCACGCGGATCGAGACCGACCAGCCCGGAGCCGGAAGCCTGGATGCGGCTGTTGGTGACGCCTTCCAGGGCAGCCAGATCGTCCAGTGCCTGCGGGGTTGCGGCGAGCGGCGCCAGCACCGGCGGCTTGAGGCGGCCGCTCGGAATCAGCCGGATCGTGTCGCACTGCGCGATGTTGGTGATGGGCGGCACGAACAGTTCGTCCGCAACGGCGTCGATGGCCCCGGCATCCCCTGCATCCGATGCCCCCATGGCTACAGGCCGCCGCGCAGGGCGTCGACATGGTGGCGGATCTCGAGCAGGCCCGGAATGCCGCGCTCGATCGCGACGGCCAGCGGCGCGCGTCCGCCGAACAATGCGCCACGGTTCGGCAGCCGGATCCACTCATCGGCCAGCGGATCGGAGAACAGCAGCCGCAAACCCTTGAATATACCGATGAGAACGCTGATCCGGGTCAGCATGTCCTGCGGCAGGCGAAGTGCCCGGTCGGAGCGAAGGCTTTCCTGTTTCTTGAGGCGGAACCAGCTGCGCTCGGACATGTCGCCCAGCAGCAGGCAGGTCTCCTCGGTCGTCAGCCGCCACAGATCGGCCAGCCGGATCATCCCGTCGATCGCGGCCGGCGTCAGGCGGAGCCTGACCGCCGGGTCGGAGAGATTGACGCTGGTGCCGGGAACAGCGGCAACCGTCGGTCGATTGTCCTGGATGGTGCGCATCATGCCTCCTGGCACCCTATATGCTGCCAGTTGGCAGTTTGTTCAAGAGCACGGATTCGAGGCTCGAACTTGACTGTCCCAACCCGGCTGCGCACATCCAGATTATGGAGACAGCATCCCCCGATCCTTTCATCGTTCCCGAAGAGGCGAGTGCCGCGGACGCCATCACCGCCATCGGCGAGGAGCTGAATGTGTTCGACGACTGGATGGAGCGGTACCAGTACATCATCGAGCTGGGCCGGAAGCTGCCGCCGTTCCCGGATGGCTGGGCGAACGACGCGCACCGGGTGCCGGGGTGCCAGAGCCAGGTCTGGATGGAATCCACCGTGTCGGATGGGCTGGTTCGGTTTGCCGGGGCATCGGACGCAGTGATCGTTTCCGGGCTCGTGGCGCTGCTGCTGCGGGTTTATTCGGGACGCAGCGCAAACGAGATCCTGGCGACGGACCCGAGCTTCCTCAAGGAGCTGGGCCTGCTGGAGGCACTCTCGACCAATCGTGGCAACGGCATCGCGTCGATGGCGCGGGCCGTCCAGCGGGCGGCGCGCGAGGTAGCCGGAATCGTCTCGCCGACTTCGTGAGAGGCTGAACCATCCTGCCTCGACGCTTGACCACTATCTTCTAACAGTATAGCTGCCGAAGCAGACAATGCGGTGGCAGATAGATGGTCGTGATGACGGTCGAGGATTGCGTGGGGGGTCGTTCGCCCGGACGGGTACTGCGCCGCATCAACAAGCTGATGATGGCGCAGGTCGAGGCGCGCTACGCGGACGCCGATTTCGGTTTCACGCCCTGGCTGGCGTTGAAGCTCCTGCATGATGGCATCGTCACCAATGCAGGGGAGCTTGCGCGCGAGCTCGACATGACCACCGGAGCCACCACGCGCCTGATCGACGGACTGGAAGCCCTGAGCCTGCTGGTGCGCGATCGCGGCAGCGCCGACCGGCGTGTGGTGCGCCTCAAGCTGACCGAAGCTGGTACCGTCAGATACCTGGACAGGATCTCCATTCTGGTGAGTGCCTGGAACGAGATCCTCGTCGATTTCGACAGGGACGAAGTGGATCAGATGGTCCAGTTGCTGACCAGGCTGATGCGCTCGTTCGAGCGTCACGCATTGCCGCAACCGACACTGCCGCCAGGACAAGCCGAGTGACCCGTGCCAGAATCGTGCCGGTGTTCACGGCACTGTTGCTGGCGGGGTGCGCGGGCATGTCCCATTCCGCACCGCAGGTCGTGGAGCTGAAGGGAAATACGCTCGGTCTCGACAGCCGGTCCGTGTCGATCGACGCGGCGTGGTGGACCGAGTTCGGCGATCCGCAACTCGATCGCCTGGTCGAGGCGGGACTCGCAGGCAACCCGACGCTGGACAGCGCACTGGCCCGGGTGCGTTCGGCACAAGCGGCGGTCTCGGTGCAGCATGCGGGCCAGTTGCCGCAGGTGAGCGCCGACGGGCAGGTGCTCGACGAGCGCTTCAGCGAGAGATACATCATCCCGCCGCCCTATGGCGGCACGACCCAGTGGGTCCCGACCGCGCAGGTCAATTTCAGCTGGGATATCGACCTGTTCGGTCGCCAGCGTGCCTTGCTGGCCCAGGCCCGTTCGCAAGCGGATGCAGCGAGGCTGGACACGGCAGCCGCGCGGCTGACAATCTCGACTTCGGTCGCGCAGGCCTATGTCGGCCTGGCACAGGCGTACCAGCAGATCAGGGTCGCGGACAGTTTCGTTTCGACCCGGGAACGCGCACTCGCCTACACCAATGCGCAGTTCCACAACCAGCTCGCCAGCCGGTTCGACCTGAGCACGGCCGAGACGTTGCTGGCGGTGGCGCAGCGCGCCCGGGTGCTTGCAACCACGCAGCGGGACGTGCTGGTCCATGCCCTCGCCAGGCTCGTCGGGCGGGGTGCGGATTTCTATGCGGCCGTCACGCCGCCGGCGCTGGCGCTCGACCGGCCGCCGGCGGTCCCGGACCTGCTGCCGGCCGACCTGCTCGGGCGCAGGCCGGACCTGCTGGCGGGACAGGCGCGGATC
>JBPBQO010000011.1:0-9863 GCA_050954785.1 Janthinobacterium lividum
GACGCTGCGCGAAAGCCGGCGCAACGCGTTCACCACCACAACGTGATCGACATGACCGCCGATCGCCTGCGGTGCCAGAACCAGCAAAGGTGCCGTGTCCTCCAGCAATCCCGCGATCGCGTCCTGCATGGCCGCGCCGATATCGTCGGTCGCGAGTAGGGGACCGAACAACGTGGGCGGCGACGCGTAGCCGCGATGCGGTGCCTCGGCAAAATCGAGCCAGAGTGTGTCTGCGCCAAGAATCGCGCAGGCTGCCGCATCCTCGTCGCGACGCAGCGCCATGTAGTCGGCGCTGGCCGGCAAGCCCTTATCCAGTTGGCAGGCGAGCGCGAAGCCGGTGGGGGATGCCACCGACCGCGTGAACAGGGTCGCCACCACCACCCGCCATCCGGCAGCGGACAGCCGCGCCAGCGTGCCGCCGCATGAAAAGATCGCGTCGTCGAGATGCGGCGACAGGGCGAGCGCAATCGGGGCCGGGTTGGGCGAGGCTGTCACAGCAGGTGCGGTGCCTCCCGGTAGCGGCAGGGTGTCACCGGCAACACCGGGTCGAAATCGAGTGCCGGTGGCTGGCTGCGAACGGTCTCGTAGACATTCATGATGATCCGGCCGACCGACTCCCATGAGTAGGTCTGCCGGCATTCCTGCAGGGCTGCATTGGCAAGGCGACGGCGCAGCGCGGCATCGGCAATCAGCCGGCGCAACGCCTCGGCCTGTGCCGGAACGTCGCCCGGCTGCACCAGCAGCCCATTTTCGTCGTTGCGGATGCAGTCCATCACGCCGACCGCAACACAGGAAAGCACCGGCACTCCGCTGGCCATCGCCTCCAGCACGGTGTTCGAGAAGCCTTCCGCATAAGTGGGTGACACGAACACGTCCTGGCGGTGGTAGATCGCCGGCGCGTCGTCGTATTCTGCGTAGCCGCTGAAGCAGACCAGCTTGTCGATGCCGTGCGATGCCGCGCGTTCGCGGGTCGCATCCAGATCCGGCCCGATGCCGGACACCGTGGCGGCGAACGGGATTCCATCGCGGTGAAGCAGCGACAGGGCGTCCATGAAGTCGAGCGCGCCTTTCCGCCGGTCCACCCGGCCATGATAGAGCAGCCTGACCGGGTCCGCGGCATTGCCGAGCGTACGGTCGAGCTCGGGTGCGAACCGATGCACGTCGACTGCGCCCGGAACGATCGTGAAAAGCGAACGCGGTACGGAAAGCCGCTCCACCACTTCCTGGGCAAAGCTTTCACAGCCGATCAACACCGCGTTCGCGTTTTCCAGCACGCGCAGCATGCCGAGCCTGTGGGTCTCGCAGCACGATCCGACCCAGTGTCCGTCGCCACCCTGGATCGAGACCACGCAGGGGATGCCGAGTTCCCGGCCCGCAAGCAGCACGGCCCAACCGTTCGGATATCCGTACTGCGCATGCAGTATATCGAACGGTGCGCGCGCATGTTCCGCACGGATGGTGCCGATCATGTCGTCTATGTCGCGCTCGAAATCGCCGCCGTTTTCCTCGCCCAGCGAACGGCAGCCGATTACCTTTACGCCGTCGAGTTCAGGTGGCGGGCCGCCGCCATAGACGCGCGTGCCGACCGGATCGCCGCGATACTGGCTCACCATCGTGACGTCGTGGCCTGCCGCTACCAACTCGCGCAGCAGGTTTTGCGCATACACGCTCATCCCGCTGACCGCCGGAAAATAGCGTCGCGAGCAGAACAGGATTCTCATCGGCGGCAACCGGTCAGCCAGCGACGGGCATCCGGCACCATGCGGTCGGCGCGGCCGCTATCCGACGACAGCTCGACGCAGACCAGGCGGGAGAAGCCGATCTGTTCCAGTGCGTTCAGGCAGCCGGGAATATCCATGTCGCCGTCGCCGAACGCCAGGTGCACATGGTCGCCGCGCTTCATGTCCTCGATCGAGACGCTGCCGATCCGGCCATCGAACTCCAGGATCGCCGCTGCCGGATCGCGTTCCTGCGTCACCATCACATGGCCGAGGTCGAGCGCCAGTTGCAGGGTCGGAAAGGCCTCGGCGATCCGCGCGAAATGATCGACGGTGCCGACCATCATCTCCGGTTCCGGCTCCATCGCGGCCGAGACGCCGACGCGTTCGGCACGGGCCAGTACTTGTTCGACGCCATCGCGCAACCATTCCCACGCCTGGTCGACCTGGACCCCCGGTTTCGGTGCGCCGGACCAGAACGACATCACCTCGGCCTGCAGCATCTGGCCGATATCGAGAGAGCGTTCGAGGAAGGCCAGGCGATAGCCGCGTCCGTCCGCGGTCGGGCTGACCAGGGTCGGCTGGTGCTTGTCGCGCGGGTCGAGCAGGAAGCGGGCGCCGGACTCGATCACGCAGCCGAGGCCACGCGCCTGGAGATCCGCGGCCAGCGTCTCGGTGCGTTTTTCCCAGCCTGCGCTCATCGGGTCGAGGTAATCGTGGTCCAGGGTCAGCGCGACGCCGTCATAGCCCGCGTCGGCGATCAGGGCGACGGCATCCGCCATGCGATGATGCACGGTGCCGTTGGTGTTATATGCGTAGCGGAGCGCCATCTCGGTCCTCGATGAATGTCGGTGTTTGCGCTGATCCGGACGCGTGATTTTCCGCGCGTCGTGACCGCAGGATCTGGGCGGCGAAGCAGCCGGGTTCGCGGTAGAGCGGGTAGAGCCGGTCGACGATCCGGTCGGCGCGGGCTGCGTCGAACCAGGCTGGACCGCCGGCACGGACTTCGTCCTCGGGCCGCATCCTGACCGGCAGTGCGCCGTCGCGCGGCGCGTCGAGAAGCATCGGGTCGTTCCGGTCGCGCAACCGCCGTACGCCGCGCCAGCCGATGCGGTGGTAGCTCATCGTTTCGCTCTCGAGACCCGGCACCACGACCTTGACTGTCTGCACTTTTTCTTCCGAGGCCCGGAACGCGACGTAGAGTGCCTCGAGCCCATCGTCGGCGAGCCGACGCTCGAGTACCCGCAACCGGTCGGTGGACTTGCTCACGGTGTCGGCGCCGGTCTGCGGCAATGACGACAGCGGCAGCGTGCGCCGGTGCGAGAACACGGTGTCGGTCAGACGGGCCCGCAGGGAAGCGGCATCCTGGTCCAGCCATTCCGCCATGGCCTGCAGCGCGCGCGGCTCCTCGTGTTCGAGCTGAACGTCGTCGAGTTGCTGGTCGACATGCGCCGCCGGCATCACCCGACGGCATTCCTCGATCGTGCCGTGCGTCGCCACCTTGCGCGCGCGCGAGCCGCAGAATTCGAGCAGCGCCTTGCGCAGCGCACGGTCGCGATCCGGATGCGAAGCCTCGCCGCACGCGGTCACCTGCAGCGGCGAGCCGGGCGCGTCGTCATCGCCCACCACATACAGGTTGGTCATGCCGAAATCGGTCGCGGCTAGTTTGGCGGTGACATGGATGCCGAGCGCTTCGAGATGGTCGAGCAGCCCGCGTACCATCGGGTCGGGCACCGCATCGAGCTCGATCACCAGCCCCTGGTCGAGCGCCCGGTAGCCGATCACGTTGCCGTCGCGCTGGAGCAGCTCCATGATTCCGTGGCCGATCGCGTAGTCCAGGTCGAAGCCCGCGCCGAGGCCATTGGTGATCGGCGTAATCAGTTCGGGCGCATGGTCCAGGTCGAAGCCGTGCGAGGCGATCCAGTCCATCGGCAGCCAGACGGCAGCCTTCGACAGGCGCCGGCCTTCGACCCAGGTCAGCGTCCGGTCCGGCGCATAGTCGGATCCGGCGGGGAGGCACAGCGTCAACGGATCGACCACGGCATCCCGGCCATGGCTCGCCACCATCTCGGCGTATGAGGCCCTGATGCCGCGGTTCTGTGCCAGCCAGGCGTTGCAGTGCACTTCCTCGCAGAGCTCGCCCACGGCACCGACTTCGCCTTCGATCGGCTCGAAGCCGTAGCCGTGGCCGGTCATCAGCGGGAGTCCCGGCAGCAGCAGGTTGGCCTGCACCACCGGGACACCGGTACGATCCAGCCCGTCGATCCGCATCATCGACAGGGTGCCTTCGGCCGGCAGGGCGGCGCGGTAGGCTGCCGCGACCTGTTCGAGCGTATCGGTCATGCGTAGTTCCTGCCGCGTAGTTCGTCGATCGGGATATGGCGCACGCCCGGTGGCCCGCGCATGCCATCGTCGAGAACGGCGAGAGCTATTTCGGTATCGATCCCGGGCGCGTGCTCGAACGGCGTGCAGATCGTGTCGAAATCGAGCGACGCGATGACGTTCCGGTAGCGTGATAGCTCGTGCGGCGTGAGCGGGATGTTCTTGTGAAACGCCTTGTGCGTGGAAACGGCCAGGCTTTCACCCGCTTCGTTCTGATCGATCTTGAATGCATCACCGCAGAAAAGCATCCTGCGTGCGGGATCATGCAGTACCGACTGGCCTTCGTAATGGCCGCCGACCTGTCGCAATGTCTGTCCGGTCGGTAGTTCCAGCGTGTCGTCGTATGGCCAGGTGACACGGAAGGCCTTGGTCAGCCACAGATCCTCGCGCTGGATCGCGACGATCTCCGGATCGAACTCCTGCTGCAACTGCCAGAGCGCGCCGTATCCGTGCACGTGGCTGGCTGCAAGAGTACGAATGCCACCCAGACGATGTATCTCATCCAGCATCGCCGGCGTGTAGTAGGGAGCCGCCTCGAAGGCGACGTTGCCCTCCGGATGCAGCAGCAGCCAGCCGGTGCCGTTCAGGCCGAATGGCGGCGCGGTCGAGAACGCCATGACGTCGCGACCGACGGCACGCCAGCTTCCCGTCACCCGGGATGCGACATCGGCTTCCGTGCGGAAGTCCCAGCCATCCTCGGGCAGGTCGTTGCGCGTATCGGTGCAGACCGGGCAATCCGGCGGCACCGCGAAATAGCGCTGCCAATGTCCACAATTCGAACACGCGTAGTAGCTCAGTGGCATGCGGCACTCTCGTAGCATCGGTGAAGCAGGCGCATCGTGTGCAGGTCGCGCGCGGCGTCGAAGGTGTGCGCGGAACCCCGGACAGCATCCGAGAACGCCGCCATCTGACGCGTGAAGGGCGAGACATCCAGATCGGAAATCACGAGATCGGTACAGGAACCGGTTCGGGCATCCAGGCAGGTGACGCGGCCGCCGGCGTCCTGGCCCATGGTGTTCTCGGCCACGATCATCCCGCCGGTGCCGACGATCTCCAGCCGGCGTCGCGGCAGCGTGTCCGGGTGGTTGTACGCGACCGACAACGACACCAGGATGCCGGATGCGGTCGAACCGACCACCACGGCGCCGTCATCGACCGGATAATCGTGCACACGCCGCTGCGTCATCGCGGTGACCGACAGGATGGGCTCGTCGAGCAGGAAGTCGGTCAGGTCCAGCCCGTGCGGGGCGAGATCCATCAGCGCTCCGCCACCCGCGCGTGCCTGGTCGATCCGCCAGTTATCGCCGGCGCCGGTCGGCGACCAGTCCGGGGGCAGCCAGCAGGCGTAGGTAATGCGGATCGCGGTCACCCGACCGATGCGGCCGGCCTGTATCGCATCGCGGATCGCATGGTGTGCGGGATGATGACGCTGGTCGAACGCGGTGCCGTACAGCACGCCGGCCCGAGCGACCGAGGCGGCCATGGCTTCCGCCTGCTCCAGCGTCGCGGCCATCGGCTTCTCGCACAGCACCGGCTTGCCGGCGGCGGCGGCGGCATCCACCACCGGACCGTGGGCCCAGTTCGGGGTGGCGACATACACGGCGTCGACCGCTGGATCGGCCAGCAATGCGTCCAGCGTGTCGTGCCAGGTTGCACCGGTTCGCTGAACGGCGTCGGTCGCAACCGGACCGGTGTCATGCACGGCAACCAGCCGATGTCCGGCAGCCATGATTGCCGGCAACGCGAAATCCTGCGCGACCCAGCCGAAGCCGACGATGCCCCATCCGACCGGACGCACTACCAGCGCTCCGGCAGGTCGAGCAGTTCGCGGCGTCTCGCCCACGGTCGGGTGACATCGTCGAGCCTGGCATGCGGTGGGCAAGGCGACTGCAGTGGATAGGTCGCGCGGGGCGCATATTCGGCCTCGTATCGCAGCGAAGGCCATGTGACCG
Organism: Janthinobacterium lividum; assembly: GCA_050954785.1. Lineage (GTDB taxonomy): Bacteria > Pseudomonadota > Alphaproteobacteria > Acetobacterales > Acetobacteraceae > Lichenicola. Next base: position 6,053 of record JBPBQO010000011.1, read on the forward strand.
ATCCATCGGGACGATAGAGCGGATTGCGACGCAGATCCGTGCCGTTCGAAGGGGTCGTCAGCAGCCCGATCGATGCCAAACCGGGCTTGCCGCGCATCACCGCGAATGCCTCGACCGTGTCGAGCTGAGCCGGTTCCGCGCTGCGCGGTTTCCGCCCGGCGGCGGCGGCATCGGTCAGTTCCGCATCGTCGTAGAAGGTGCCATCCGGAAATAGTGCCACCAGTTGATCGACCGTGATTGCCGAGCCCGCCGACAGGTTTGGCCAATTTCGGTTATGGATGTGCCCGACCAGCAGCGTGCCGCCATTTGCCAATGCATTCAGCCGGTCCAGGATCTCCTGCTTCGGTTCCAGGAAATAGAACGCGTCGTGACAGCAGACGAGGTCGAAGTGCTGACTGTCGATCGGCCAGGGACTTCCGGCATCGAAACAGATCAGGGTGCTGTCTGGTGAAACGAATTGCCGTGCCAGCCACAGCTTGGCGAACACGATATCGGCGCCCGTGGTGCGAACGCCGTGTTGCGCCAGGGCGCGCAAATGATGGCCGATGCCGCAGGCGAGTTCGAAACCGGTATGCGGTGTGGGCCAGTGGGTTTCGACCAGCGACAGACCGGCGATGAAACTCGGATCGCTCCAGCGGTGCGCAAAATAGTCGGCGACCGGACCCCAGCTCAGCAGCGCCATCGCCTTGCGCAGCGTCAGCGTTGCCCGGTCCTGTACCAGGCGGTGCAACGCCTCGGGTTCGGCCACAGGTCCGGTCCACCAGGCGTCCTGGTCGGCAAGCAGAAGTACTAGCGCCTCATCGGGCTGGCCGGCATCGAGCCATGCCAGCACGCTGGAAACCAGCGCATCCCGCCCGGTGCGCAGGAACGGGATCCCGTCGATTACCGGCCATCGCGAGATGCCGTCCGAAATAGAGTGGGCAGTGTCGGGCCGCAACGCGAGACCGGTGACCGGCGAGACCAGGGCCATCATGAGAGCAACCCGGCTTCCCGAAGCAACGCGTCCTGAAAAGTCTTGACCGGGCCGGCATGGACCAGCGCCATGTCGTTCAGCACGAAGTCCAGCGTCACTCGTCCGGGACGCAGGTGCTGATCGATCTGCCAGACGCGATCGAGGGTATCGGCCGCATGGAACGCCCGGCCTTCCGGAGATGCCACGTCGGGCAGGATCCGGCGCGCTGTGCGTACTTTGTCGGCGAGTGTCGTGGGCAATTGGTCCAGGCAAAGTGCCGTCGCCCGCTGCATCATAGGCTCCAGGTGGTCGCCGAGCAGGATCTCGCCGCTGAATCCGGAGTCCGGCATGAATGCGTTGTGCAGATGGTGCGACAGCGACGCCAGCCACACGGTTTCAGGATCCGCACCGTACACGGGTGACAGAAGCACACCGTAAAGAGCCACGATCGCGCAATGCTCAGCGTGGTTCTCGGCCGGTTCGAACAACAGGCGCTGGATGCCTGGGCAGGTCACACCGGCTCGTGGCTGGCAGGCCAGCCGATCGACGAAGTCCGCATCGGCACCGTCCTGATCCGGCTGTGGATCGACGTCCGAGATCAACGAGACAATTGCATCGGGCAACTCGGCAGAAATTTCCGCCACACCGGCGCGTTGTACCGTGGCTGCATCGACCCGGCCCAACCCCAGTTCACCCAACGTGGTGACATCGAGATCTCCGAGCCGCGCCGCCGCCAGTAGTTTGAATACGCTCTCGCGCATTGTTTGATCGACGGATCGATTCGCACCGAGTTGATGCCAGTCGCGTCGAAACGCACGTTCCGCGATCGAACCTGAGCGCCGTGCTGTCCGGACCCGTTTGAGTTCACCCAACTCCCGCAGCGTCATAAGCAAACCGGGACGGATTAGTGCATCGATCAAAAAACCTCCCAGACGCAGGACGTCACAGGTGGTCGCAATCGTTGAACAGGGCGAGAGTTCCTGACCCGTACTGCTTCGTTTTGTTCACGTTTGCCGTGGCCGGGGTGGGCGGCATGTCATGACAAGCAGAAGCGAAATCCGCTCGATTATCCACGCCTGGAACAATCGGTCTGGAACTCGTCGCGCATGGCGACAGGAACATTTCGATCGCGCAGATGTGCAGTTGCGTCTGGATCGATCTGCTGGATCGGAATGTGAGCAGCCAGACGTTACCGGCCGTCGCCAGGTTAGATTGCTATCCAAAGCTGGTTCCAGGCCAAATCGGATATACGGCTGCGGTTGGTCGCACCGAGGTTTGCCTGACAGCAGACCGCGGCACATGTTCACGATCCTGGGGGAAACCAATGATGAAACGGTTGATGTCGATCGCGACGATCCTGGCCGTGCTGGCCGTGGCGGGTTGTGCCTCCTCCGACCAGCAGATGCGGAACGATGGTCGTGGCACGGCGGTGAGCGGGCCGTATGTTGGCGGCGGTGGCGGCTATGGGCTCCACTGAGAACCTCGCCGGTATCCCGATCATCGAGGATGTCTGGTCCTATCCGCGGCCGCCGGCACTTCAACCAGTCGCGCAGCGTGTGCGGATCGTGTTCGGGGGACAGACCATTGCCCTGACCGATGCCGCATGGCGCGTGCTCGAGACGTCGCACCCGCCGGTCTATTACCTGCCGCCGTCGGCGTTCGTGGAGGGCGCACTGGAGCTGGCACAGGGGACGAGCTTCTGTGAATGGAAAGGCCTCGCTCGATACTGGTCCATCCGCTCGGGCGGGCAGTTTGCCGAGCGGGCCGGCTGGAGTTACCCGGAACCCGATCCAGCCTATGCGGCCTTGCGCGATCATGTGGCGGTCTATGCGGGGGCCATGCAGGCGTGCTTCGTCGGCGACGAGCAGGTGATGCCGCAGCCAGGCGGCTTTTACGGCGGGTGGGTTACCCGAAATCTCAAAGGGCCGTTCAAGGGCGGACCTGGCAGCATGGGCTGGTAGCCGCGATGCGAAGCCTGGAACCCGAAGGTAGCGCGATCGTGATCGGCGCCGGTGGCGGCATCGGCGCGGCACTGGTCTCGGCCTTGCTGGAGACGCCGGCATTTTCCTCGGTATGGGCGCTGTCGCGTGCGGGCGGCCTCGGACGCGACGGCAAGCTTCGGTATGGCCACATCGACGTGGGGGACGAGCTCAGCATCGCGGCCGCAGCCGAACACCTGTCGAACGAGATGGCGAGTGGGGCGGGTCCGGTCCGACTGGTGATCGTGGCAACCGGTACGCTGCACGGGCAGGGGCTCCAGCCGGAAAAAAGCTATCGAGCGCTCGATGCGGACGCGCTGATGCAGAGCTATCGGATCAATGCGATCGGGCCCGCTTTGGTTGCCAAGCACATGCTGCCGTTGCTGACCCGGCCTGGCCGCAACGTGTTCGCGGCACTCTCGGCGCGGGTCGGAAGCATCGGCGATAACCGCAGCGGCGGCTGGCACAGCTACCGGGCATCGAAGGCGGCACTCAACATGATCCTGCTGAACCTTGCCATCGAGACACGGCGGCGCGCACCGGAGACGCTGGTCGTCGGGCTGCATCCGGGCACGGTGGATAGCGGCCTGAGCCGGCCGTTCCAGCGCGGCGTCGCCGAGGATCGGCTGTTCACGCCGGCTTTCTCGGCCGAACGGCTGCTTGCGGTAATCGACGGGCTCGGCGTGGAGGATAACGGGCGGGTGCTGGATTGGTCGGGGCAGGTGGTGCCACCCTGAACAGGGTGGTTCAACTGGCGAGGGAGGCCGCAATATTGACGCCCAGCGCAATCACCGCGGTGTTGAACAGGTAGGCCACCATCGAGTGAGCCAACACCAGCTTGCGCATCGACGCCGTCTGCGTGGAGACGTCGCTGACCTGG
>JBPBQO010000012.1:0-9455 GCA_050954785.1 Janthinobacterium lividum
GGTCTCGTGCAGGCCGGTCAGGCGCAGGTGGTTGTCCGGACCGTAGACGGCGATGTGATCCTCCCTGGCGCTCTCGAAAGCCGCCATCAGCTCCTCGAAGTAGGCCTTGCCGCCGACCTCGCGCAGGTAGGTGGTGGAGAAGTTCGCGTGCATGCCCGAGCCGTTCCAGTCGGTGTCGCCGAGCGGCTTGCAGTGGTACTCGATGTCGATCCCGTACTTCTCGGTCAGGCGCTGCAGCAGGTAGCGCGCCACCCACATCTCGTCAGCGGCCTTCTTCGACCCCTTGCCGAAGATCTGGAACTCCCACTGGCCCTTGGCCACCTCGGCGTTGATGCCTTCGTGGTTGATGCCGGCATCGAGGCAGAGGTCGAGATGCTCCTCGACGATCTGGCGGGCAATGTTACCGACATTGCTGTAGCCGACGCCGGTATAATAAGGCCCCTGTGGTGCCGGAAAGCCCCGGTCCGGAAAGCCGATCGGCCGTCCGTCCTTATAGAAGAAATATTCCTGCTCGAAGCCGAACCAGGCGCCTGGATCATCAAGGATGGTCGCGCGGCCGTTCGAGGGATGCGGCGTCTCGCCGTCGGGCATCATCACTTCGCACATGACGAGCACGCCGTTCTTGCGTGTGCTGTCCGGGAACAACGAAACCGGCTTGAGAACGCAATCCGAGCTTCGCCCCTCGGCCTGCCTGGTCGAGCTCCCGTCGAAACCCCAGAACGGAAGCTCGTCCAAAGTCGGGAACGTGTCGAATTCCTTGATCTGCGTTTTGCCTCGCAAATTCGGCACCGGCATGTAGCCGTCGAGCCAAAGATACTCGAGCTTATACTTGGTCATGACTCATCTCTTATTCTCGAGGGAAAGCAGGACATCACGGCCATCCACAGTGATCTCACAACAGCAAGCCACCCTTCGCCATGCAGTAAATGTGCCAAAAATGCTATAACAGGGCTAGCCGAACCAAAATCTGGAAAACCCCGGCGCACGTTCGACACGTACGATTGATCGACAGGATTGCAGTCTCCGTTCCATTTCCTGCGTAAAGACGCCGAACCGAATTCGAAAACAGTATTCCTGCAATTTGTATAAATAAAATCAGTAAAAACCATCAGTAATGTTCCGGAGGCATGCCTGCCAACTGCCGTCAGAGGCATTGCATCGAAATATTCCGTTCCAATTTAAATAGATAAGATAAAGGAGAAACAGGATGAACGACAATCCGCATCTACTCGCCATCATGGAAAGCAAGATGGCGCAGGCTCGACTGCATCTGCAGCACGCCAGCTTCGACAAGGCCGACGATCTTTTGGCCCAGGTCAAGATCTACGCCGATGCGCTCAAGACCAAAGCGATCACCCACTGATCAGGCGAAAGGACTTGGTCGGTCGTCCATCTCGGCCAGCGTCACCATCATGTCGTAGAGCCGTCCCCGTGCCTGCGGCAGTGGCCGATGACGCTGGCCGAATGCATCCCGCCTCAGGAAATGCCCGGTCAGCCTGAGCCCGTCGCGCCAGTCCGCCGGGTTGCCGGGATCGTTGTCGTCGAGCAGGAATGGCGGCAGCCGCAGCAGGCGCTCCCGCCACAGACCCGCCCCCTCTTCCGATACCGCGCGTCCACTCCGCGGCGACACGAATGCTAGATTGTCGGCCCCGCCGCAGACCGCGCATTCGGTCAGGTCCAACCCGTATCCTAGCTCCGACAGCAGCGTCGTTTCCCAACGCACCAGCGTTGCCGGACCCAGGCGCTCGCCTTCGGCAGGATCCAGGCTCAACAGCGTCAGCAACCGGGTAAGCCCGTGGAACAAGCGTGGGTACGCCTCGCGTTCGGGCAAAGCGCCATCGGCGACCGCGCAAGCCGAACTCAGCATCGCCAGCGGCCGCGCGAATTGCAGCAGCCGCGCCGATGATGGATGCACCAGTTCCGCCGTCAGGTTGCCCAACATCTCCGGCAGCCGTGCCGACCAGCGCGCGGTGATCAGGTTGCCGGCCTGCCAGTTGGCGATCTGAGCCCGCGAACTGCCGCCCCGAACCAACCCGCGATAGGCACCGAACTCTTCGCTTAGTACATGCGCGACCGCGCCGCCCTCACCATAGGACGACGCGGCCAGAACAATCGCAGGAGCCTCCCATTCCATCGGAGGCTCCTCTCATCAGGCGTGTATCAGGCCTTGGGCGCAGGTGCGGCCGGAACGCCGGAGACCTTGGCGACTTCGGCGGCGAAATCGGTGGTCTCCTTCTCGATGCCCTCGCCGAGCTGGAACCGGTCGAACCCGATCAGCTTGCCGCCGGCCTTCTGCACGACGGCCTTCACGCGGCTCTCACCGTCATGAACCCAGACCTGCTCGAGCAGAACCACTTCCTCGTAGTACTTCTGGACCCGGCCCGTGACCATCTTCTCGATGATGGCTTCCGGCTTGCCGGATGCACGTGCCTGCTCGCTCAGGACCGCGCGCTCGCGCTCCAGCGCCGCCGGATCGACCGCATCGACATCGAGTGCCGCCGGACGTGTCGCTGCGACATGCATGCCGATCTGACGACCGAGCAGTTCCAGCGCGTCGCTCTCGGACGGTGCCTCGATCGCGGCCAGCACGGCGATCTTGCCGATGCCCGGACGCAGCGCCGAATGCACGTAGGTCGCGACCACACCCGAGCTTACGCGCAGGACGCGGGCCCGACGGATCGTCATGTTCTCGCCGATGGTGGCGATGAGCTGCTGCAGTTCCTCGGCCACGGTCTTGTCCGAGCCCGGGATCTTTGCCGCCTTGATCGCCTCGACATCCTCGCCGACCGTCAGCGCAACCTGCGCCACGCCGGCAACGAACGCCTGAAAGCTGTCGTTGCGCGCCACGAAGTCGGTCTCGGCATTCACCTCGACCATGGCCGCAATCCGCGGACCGGACGCCACGGCGACCAGACCCTCGGCCGCGACGCGACCGGACTTCTTCGCTGCCGCTGCCAGGCCCTTCTTGCGCAGCCAATCGACCGCAGGCTCGATCTCGCCAGCCGTCTCGTTCAGCGCCTTCTTGCAGTCCATCATGCCGGCGCCGGTCTTCTCGCGCAGCTCTTTCACGAGGGCAGCCGTGATTTCCGCCATCTTGCTCTCCATAAGCAGATCGGCGCCCATCATCCGGAGATGGGGCGCGTCCCTGTTCGTCCAGTTCCTGAAAGCCGCTCGCCCGGGGATCATCCCCTGGCGAACGGCGTCGTTTTTACTCGGCTGGTGCGGCAGGCGCTTCCGGCTCTGCAACGGCCGGCATGAATTCCTCAGCCGACACCAACTCGGCAGTCGGTGCCAGCCCGGTTACCGCCGGCATCTCGGCCGACTCGATCTCCGGCATCAGCTCGACCGGGAGCTCTTCGGCAGCGCCGTAATCCTGGCCCGACGCACCCAGCTCTGCCGAGATACCATCCAGCACCGCGGACGCGATCAGATCGCAATACATGGTGATGGCGCGGATCGCGTCATCGTTGCCGGGGATCGGGTAGGTCACGCCGGCCGGATCGGAATTGCTGTCGAGGATCGCGATCACAGGAATGCCGAGCTTGTTGGCTTCCTCGACGGCGAGCTTCTCCTTGTTGGTGTCGATGATGAACAGGATATCGGGCAGGCCGCCCATCTCCTTGATCCCACCGAGCGACCGCTCGAGCTTCTCGCGATCGCGAGTGATCTCGAGAATTTCCTTCTTGGTCAGGCCCTGCGTATCGCCGGAGAGCATCTCGTCGATCTGGCGCAGGCGCTTGATCGAGCCGGTGATGGTCTTCCAGTTGGTCAGCATGCCGCCGAGCCAGCGATGGTTGACGTAATACTGGCCGCAACGCGCGGCCGCCTCGGCAACATGCTCTGCCGCTGCACGCTTGGTGCCGACGAACAGGACGCGTCCGCCGCCGGCAACGGTGTCACGCACCGCCTTGAGGGCGCGATCGAGCATCGGCACGGTCTGCTGCAGGTCGATGATGTGAACCTGGTTGCGGATACCGAACAGGTATGGCGCCATACGCGGGTTCCAGCGGCGAGTATGGTGACCGAAATGGACACCGGCCTCGAGCAGCTGACGCAACGTGAAATCGGGCATCGCCATAAGCGTGCTCCCTTGTCCTACTGGTTAAACCTCCGCGGGGTCTCGGTCCGTCTCCGGACACCAGAAGTCAGCCCCGCGTGCGAATTACCGGCCATAAGCCAGCGGGCCCGCGTATGCGCGCAACCGCCTTCCAATGCAAGTCGAACAGGAAAAACCTGGACAGCACCGCGCAATGTTGCAGGGGTGCCATTCATGGCATGGCCTTCTTCAGCGTCTCGATAAAGACACGCAGGCTCGCCGGCACCTGGCGACGACCTGGATAATAGAGAAACAGACCGGGTATCGCCGGGCACCAGTCTTCCAGCACGGCGGCCAGCCGGCCATCATGAAGAAACTCTCTTGCTGCCCGCTCCGGCACATAGGCGATGCCCAGCCCATCGACCGCCGCCTCCAGCATCAGGCCGATATGATCGAGGGTGACCATGCCGGGAACATCGACCACCATCTCCTGCCCATGCCGCTCGAACTCCCATCGATACAGCCTGCCGCTGGGCATCCGATGGCGAATACAGGAATGCCGCTGCAGATCGTCGGGCATCAGCGGCATCCCGGCTCGTCCGAGATAGGACGGCGCCGCCACGGCAAGGAAGCGCGTCTCGCCATCGAAATGCACCGCGATCATGTCCTGCGGGACTGTCTCGCCCAGACGGACGCCGGCATCGAAGCCTTCGGCAACGATATCGACCAGCCTGCCTTCGGTCACGATGTCGACGGCCACGTTCGGATAACGGTCGCGGAATACCGGCACCACGAACCGCAACAGGAGCCGCGCGGCGGTTTCCGGGGCATTGATGCGCACAGTGCCGCTCGGGATCTCACGGAACGCGTCCACCTCGCCGAGTGCCAGCTCGATGTCGCGCAGCACCGGTTGCAAGCGCGCAAGCAGCCGGTCGCCGGCCTCGGTGGGAGAAACGCTCCGCGTCGTCCGGTTGATCAGCCGAACACCGAGATTGCGTTCCAACGTACGCAGCGTGTGGCTCAGCGACGATGGTGACAGCCCGAGTTCGTCAGCCGCGCGCCGGAAGCTGCGGTGCGTGACGACCGCCGTGAAGGCCCTCAGGTCGTTGAGCGTCGGCTGGGCCATTCATGGTTACTTTTCATCATGCCATCGAAAGCCAACAGCATAGTTTCACCAATGGCCGACGCCCAGGTTCAGTTCGAACAACCAGCCCGAAAGGCTTCGAGCATGACCAAAACCTGGTTCATCACCGGTGCATCCTCCGGATTCGGTCGCCTGCTGAGCGAGAAACTGCTCGCCCGCGGCGATCGCGTTGCGGCCACCATACGCAGGCCCGCTTCGCTGGACGACCTGAAGGAGCAGCACGGCGACAGGCTTCTGGTCGCCAGCCTGGACGTCACCGACATGTCGGCCGTCAAGCACGTCGTCGACCGCGCGTTCGGCGACTTCGGACGCATCGACGTGGTCGTCAACAATGCTGGCTACGGCCTCTTCGGCGCGGCCGAGGAAGCGAGCGACGAGCAGGTTCGCCACCAGATCGACACCAATCTCCTGGGCTCGATCGCGGTGATCCGCGCCAGCCTGCCGCATCTGCGCGCGCAAGGCGGCGGCCGGGTCCTGCAAATCTCATCGGAAGGCGGGCAGATGGCGTACCCATGTTTCAGTCTCTACCACGCGACCAAATGGGGCATCGAAGGCTTCATCGAAGCCGTGGCCAAGGAAACGGCGCCGTTCGGTATCTCGTTCATGCTGGTGGAACCTGGTGCGACAGGAACCAACTTCGGTGCCGGACTGGTACGGCCCGAGCCGATGGCCGCTTATGAACGCACGCCCGCCAATGCCGTACGCCTGGCCATCGCCGACGGGACGTTCAAGCTGACGGGCGACGCAAACAAGATGGTCGACGCGATGATTGCCGCCGCGGATGCCGAGACAATGCCGTTGCGACTGGCCTTGGGCAGTACCACCTACGGCTCGATCCTGGGTGCACTCATCGAACGGCGCGAGGCGCTGGAGGCTCAAAAAGATATCGCCCTCTCGACCGACCAGGACGCCTGAACCAGGGGCCAGAGTTCCTCAGGCTGGCTGTCGATCGGGCAGCGAGGATCAGATCGCCGCCTGATACGTAATCAACCGTCGGAGTTTGCCGAAAGCGCGCTCGCACCTCGATGGACCGCCGGAACGCGTTGTCAGTTGGTCGGACAACGCGGGCCGACGAATAGGAGCGTCAGCGCGACAGAGCCGCAACGACCAGCAGCGCGGCATTGCCGAAATAGACCAGGCGCGCCTGTCTGCCTTCGGTCAGGCCCGAGACCTGCACCGTGCCGAAGCGGCCGGTACGGCTTCCGGTCTGCAGCAGCAGAAGCGTGCCGCACGGCTGCCCGGCCGGCAGCATCACCGACAGGGTCCCGCCTAACCGCGCCGCGCCGCGCACGATCAGCGTCGACAGTCCGTTCGCATGGCCGCCACCGATCGCCAGCGTGGCGGTATCCTTCAGCACCAGCCCGCCCTCGATGCGCGCTGCCGATCGGCTCGCCACGTGCAGGGTGCCGGACTCGACCAGCACGTCGCCCCTGCCAAGCGCAGCGGGATCGGTCGCCGCAAGCGTTCCGCCCTTCACGTCGATGCCGCCGGTGAAGCTGTTCTGCCCCGCCAGCACGAGCGTGCCGGTGCCGTTTTTCACCAGGCCGCCACCGCCACCAATATCGTTCCGCCAAGCGTCCAGTGCTCCGAAAGAGCCCCGGCTCGCGTCCATGGTCACCGTCACTGTCGTGTCGAAGCGACCATAGCCGTCCGCAGCGCGGAAAAGGTCCATCCGCCCGTAGCCGGCGGGATCGTCGAGCAGCGCGGAGCCCGATGCGATCTCTGTGGTCCGCAGCACCTCCCGGCGCTGGTCCGCGCCAAGATAAGGCTGCCGCGTCTCGAGCAACACTTCGGCGTTGGCGGGCACGATCGCCGGCAGGGTCTCGTCTTCGACTGCCGGGAAGCCGTACGTGAGCCTCCAGTTCCAGTTTATCTCGTTGACCGTTCGATCCGCGAACCGGTCCGCCGACGCGATGAAGCCATTGTCAGAACAGACGCCCAAAGTGTTGGCGCACGCGACCGGCGGCGCCAGCATCGCCTGATCCACAACCGCCTTAATCTGCGAAGCGTCCGGACGACGGTTCGGCGTGTAGGCATCTGCCGTCGGATGCGCACACGTCGCGGCCTCGGTCGGGCAGGACTTCGCCAGCGCAGCAACAACGTCGGCGCGCGCGGCGGCTTTGAGCGACGCGTTGGCCGGATCCCCGAGCGTGTTTATCGCGGTAAAGGTGGCGAAGTCCCGGCCGCCGATCACGTCCAGCGGCGAATGCATGCCAGCGACGATCCGGTGCAGGCCGAGTTCGGAAGCACGCGTCAGCATCTCCTGGAAGCGCTCGGGTACCGCGTAGGCCATCGCATAGGCAGTCAGGAAGGCTGCATTGGTATGGCCGGAAGGAAATCCGCTGTCTGTCGCGGGCGTCTGGCTTTCGGCCGGCACCAGCGAGGCGGGCACCACGAACGCGAGACTGTAGCCATACAGGTTCTGGCGCCAAGGGCGTGGATAGAGAAAGTAGTTCTTCGTCGGCGTGGTCGACGATGTGCTGCCACGAAGCGTGCTCACCAGCTTCACGACGCTGCCCAGCATGGACGCGGTGGAGCCAGGCCCGGTGCCGGCATCGCTATAAGCGATGGTTCTGGTCGAAGCATCGAAGATCGGGATCGTGGTCGTCGCGCCGCTTTCCAGGAGATAGCGGGCGGTGAGCGGCCCGAGGCCGTCGATCACGCTGTAGCTCTGATTGCGACGATCGTCGTAATAGGCAGCGATTTCGGCATTGTGGTTGCGCAGCAACGCTACCGCTGCGACTTCGCCGAGATTGATCGGTAATAGTGTTTTGCCAAGCGCGGTCGGCGCGCCATTGTTCCAGGCAGGACCGGGCGTCCAGTAGCGCAGAAAGCCGGACAGTAGATCGATGCCGTTGCTGGCGTTGGGATCGGAGACCTGCGCCATTGCCCGGACAGGACAGGAGAACATCGTTCCGATGGACAGAGCGACGACAAGAGGCAGTGTGGTCTTTACCGGCACGTGAGGCATGATCGGTCCGTTATCGTTACGGCCCGGGTTGTGGCGTCCAGCCATGATGCTGACGAGTGAAGTTTGGATGACCGTCGCGACCGAAGTCGATTGGGCGGGACGACCGACCCGGATTTCCCCATGTCGCCGTGATGGCCATGGGCTGTCCGGCATAATCAAAACGAACGTCATCCGGTCCGTTCATAGAATGATGAAGGCCGTGCGATGGCCATGCGCCGGAATCACCATATATTGTCGCCGAACTGCCAACCCGGGCCGATCGAACGATCCAGACACATCAGCAAGCAAGTGAGGGGACAGTGGCGGTGGTCTGCGGACTCGAAATCATCCAGATTGGGTCCCGGTCTCGGGCCTCATCTATCTAAATCGAAATTCCGGTTCCGTCGCCTACTGCTACCGCTCTTCGACATACCTCACGCCGACAACCAGCTTCAGCGTTTCCGCCAATTTCGGCGTGACCATGTAGGGATCCGGCAAGGTCAGCTCGACGTCCTGGGTGTCGTCGAGGCACGGCAGGACCACGACCTTGCCGCGACCGCCCCTCACCTTGCCGAGCAGCACGCGGATCTCGTCGATCGCCGCTGGCCGATCCACCCAGATCCGCATCTCCGCCTTGTCCTCGGCGGCTGCCTTGTCCAGCGAGATTGCGTCCTGCGCGGTTACCCGCAGCATCTCGCCTTCCATGCGGATATCGGCCGTCACCAGCACCGGCTGCCCGGTCACCAGCACGTCGCGGGTTCTGGCCAGCACCTCGCTGAAGAACGTCACCTCGCAACTACCCGATGCATCCGACAGCCGGACCCAGGCCATCTTGGTCCCGGTGCGGGTCGGCCGTTCCTTCCGGTCGATCACGCACCCGGCGATCTTGACCCGGCCGATCCCGGCCTGCCCCGCCGCCTCGATCGCGTTTGCCTTCACCGCACCCAGCCGCCGCAGCAACGAGGCATAGCCATCGAGTGGATGCGCCGTCAGGTGAAAGCCGATCGCGTCGGCCTCCAGCCCGAGCCGCTCGATCCCCGGCCAGTCCGGCCCGGTTGGCAAGCGCAATGTCTCCCGCCGTGCGGTGCCGCCGAACAACCCGATCTGCCCGCTCGAGACTTCCTCCGCCTGCGCCTGCGCCCGCCGCAGGATGGTTTCCGCCGCCCCGAACACCCGGGCCCGGTTGTCATCCAGACTATCGAAGGCCCCCGCCTTGGCCAGGTTCTCGATCTGCATCTTGTTCAGTTGCTTCGGGTCGGCCCGCTGCGCGAAATCGGCCAGGTCGGCAAACGCCTTGCCGTTGCGCAACGCCTCCAGCGCCTGCA
>JBPBQO010000013.1:0-7198 GCA_050954785.1 Janthinobacterium lividum
GGCTGGACCCTGCTGCTCACCTGGCCGCTGATGTGCGCGATCCAGGAGATCAGCGCCCGCATCGGCCGCGTCACCGGACGCGGCATCGCCGGCAACCTGCGCCGCTTCTACCCGCCGTGGATCGTCGTCGCGATGCTCGCCGCCCTGGTGGTCGCCAACGTCATCAATCTGGGTGCGGACCTCGGCGCGATGGGCGCGGCGCTGAACCTGGTGATCGGCGGCCCGCTGTTCCTGTACGTGCTGGGCTTCGGCCTGCTCTCGATCGTGCTCGAGGTGTTCGTCCGTTATTCGCGCTACGTGTCGATCCTGAAATGGCTGTCGCTGTCGCTGTTCAGCTACGTGGCCGTGGCACTGGTGGTGCATGTGCCCTGGGGCACCGTGCTCTATCGCATGGTCGCGCCGCACATCGTGCTGAACGCGGGCTACCTGACCGTCGTGGTGGCCGTGCTCGGCACCACCATCAGCCCCTATCTGTTTTTCTGGCAGGCCGAGGAGGAGGTCGAGGAAATCGGCGAGCGCCCCGGTACGCGGCCCCTGCGCAGCGACCCTGCGAACGCCGACCAGGAGTTCCGGCGCATCCGCCTCGACACCTGGATCGGCATGGGCCTGTCGAACGTCGTGGCGCTGTTCATCATGACGACGGCCGCCGCCGTCCTGAATGCCCATGGCATCACCGACATCCAGACCTCGTCGCAGGCAGCACTTGCGCTGAAGCCGATCGCCGGGCGGTTCGCGTTCGGGCTGTTCGCGATCGGCATCATCGGCACCGGCCTGCTGGCGATTCCGGTGCTGGCGGGATCGACGGCCTATGCGATCGGCGAGACGCTCGGCTGGACCGTCGGACTCGCATATCGCGTCGGTCGCGCCAAGTCGTTCTACGCCGTGTTGTGTGTTTCGATCCTGCTCGGCTGCGGCATGAACATTATCCATATCGATCCGGTAAAGGCGCTGTTCTGGAGCGCCGTCATCAACGGCGTCGCGGCCGTGCCGATCATGGTGCTGATGATGCACCTGTCGTCGCGCCAGGACATCATGGGGCGCTTCGTTCTGCCGCCCGTATTGCGCGCCGTCGGCTGGATCGCCACCGCCGCGATGACCGCGGCCGCGATCGGAATGTTCGCGACCATGGGCGCGTGACATGGACGTGCCGACAGGGCGTCGCTGGCCGTAAGGAGCGGGCGTCGCAGGCCGTGAGATTGACATCCGGTAACCTCGTCCCTCATCTCACGGCCAATACCCCGAGCGCCTGTCGCGTCGGGGGCCGGTGTCGGAGTGGTTCGCCGCGACGGTGCCCGTCAACAGCCGGAACACGTATCGATGCCCGTGCACGCCTTCATCTTCCCAGGCCAGGGAAGCCAGTTCGCCGGCATGGGCCGGGATCTGGCCGCCGCCTTCGCGCCTGCTCGCGAGGTGTTCCAGGAAGTGGACGATGCACTCGGCGAAAAGCTGTCCAAGCTGATGTTCAGCGGGCCGATCGAGGAGCTGACCCTCACCCAGAATACTCAGCCGGCCCTGATGGCGGTGTCGCTGGCGGTGCTGCGGGTGCTGGAGAGCGAGGGCGGACTCAAGCTGGCCGACCGTGCGACGCTGGTGGCCGGCCACTCGCTCGGCGAATATTCAGCCCTTGCGGCAGCGGCGAGCCTCGGCATCGCCGACACTGCGCGACTGCTGCGGGTGCGCGGCAACGCCATGCAGAAGGCCGTGCCGGCAGGCGAGGGGGGCATGGCGGCGCTGCTCGGCGTCGAGCTCGATCAGGCCCGCGAGATCTGCAAAGCCGCTGCCGAGGTGCCGGTCGAGGCCGGCGAGAAGCCGCGCCGCGAGGTGATCGAGATCGCCAACGACAATGGCGGTGGCCAGGTGGTAATTTCCGGTGCCGCAGGAGCGGTGGCCCGCGCGATCGACATCGCCAAGGCGCGCGGCGTGAAGCGGGCCATGCCGCTGCCGGTCTCGGCGCCGTTCCATTGCTCGCTGATGGCGCCCGCCGCGGACACGATGCGCGAGGCCCTCGCCGAGGCGGCTGTACGGTCTCCGTCGGTGCCGATCATCGCCAATGTCACCGCTGCCAAGGTGACCGCCCCGGACCGGATTCGCGAGCTGCTGGTCGCCCAGGTGACCGGAACGGTGCGCTGGCGCGAAAGCGTGCTCGCCATGACTGCGATCGGTATCGACAGCTTCATCGAGCTCGGCGCCGGCAAGGTGCTGTCCGGGCTGATCAAGCGGATCTCGCCGGATGCCGCGACCCGGTCGGCCGGCACGCCGGAAGATATCGAAGCCTTGCTGAAGACGATCTGACTTGTTCCCCTTTGCTGCAGGATAAACGTCTTATGTTCAGGCTCGACGGTCAGACCGCCCTGGTCACCGGCGCCTCCGGCGGCATCGGTGCCGCCATTGCCCGCTCGCTGCACGCCCAGGGCGCCACGGTGGTGTTGTCCGGCACCCGTCGCGAGGCGCTCGATGCGCTGGCGGCCGAGCTGGACGCGATCGCTCCGGGACGCGCCTTCGCAAGCCCGGCCGACCTCTCCGATCCGGCCGCCCCCGACGCGCTGGTGGCCAGCGTGGAGGCTCTTGCCGGGATGCCGCTGACCATCCTGGTGAACAATGCCGGGCTGACCCGCGACATGCTGGCGCTGCGCATGAAGGACGCCGACTGGAACGCCGTGCTCGACGTCGATCTGGCAGCTCCGTTCCGGCTGGCCAGGGCGGCGCTGAAGGGCATGGTCCGCCGGCGTGCGGGCCGTATCGTGTCGATTGCCAGCATCGTCGGCGTGACCGGCAATGGCGGCCAGGCCAACTATGCCGCTGCCAAGGCCGGGCTGATCGGCATGAGCAAGTCGCTGGCCCAGGAAGTCGGTTCACGCGGCATCACGGTGAACGTGGTGGCGCCCGGCTTCGTCGCCACCGCCATGACCGATGGCCTTGCAGACGAGCAGAAGGCGAAGCTCAATGCGGCCATCCCACTGGGCCGGATGGGCACGCCTGAGGACATCGCGGCAGCAGTGGTCTATCTGGCTTCGGCCGAGGCCGCGTGGGTCACCGGAGCCACCATTCATGTCAACGGCGGCATGGCAATGATTTGAGGTCATGGCGTGGTATTGCAGGCCGTCTTGGCGGCTATGAGGGAACCATGCTAATCGCCCGCTGCTTCGTCCGGAGCGGGTAGTCGCATCTGCCACTGTGGCTCTACTATGGCCGCGGGACCGGAATGCAAGACAGGACGAACGAGTTTCGAACCGCCCGTTCACCAAGGGCAGACAGGAAGCAGAAGCAGATGAGCGAAATCGCCGACAAGGTTAAGAAGATCGTGGTCGAGCACCTCGGAGTCGAGGAGAGCAAGGTAACCCCCGAGGCTTCGTTCATCGACGACCTGGGCGCGGACAGCCTGGATACGGTCGAGCTGGTCATGGCCTTCGAGGAGGCTTTCGGCGTCGAGATCCCCGAGGATGCCGCCGAGAAGATCAGCACCGTCAAGGATGCGATCGACTACATCGAGAAGCAGAAGGCCGCCTGAACTCTTCAGGTCTGGGCTTTGGCGTGACTGGGAACTGGACGCATGGCGACTGATAGCCACGATACGGTCGGCATGGCCGGTCCCGCTCTTTCTTCGTCCACATCCGGCAGGCGACGCGTCGTCGTCACCGGAATGGGCATCGCCAGCCCGCTGGGCATCGGCATCGAGACAGTCTGGAAACGACTGCTCGAGGCCGAGTCCGGAATCATCCGGATCGATGCGTTCGATCCGTCGGATCTGCCGGCTCAGGTCGGCGGTCAGGTGCCGGTTGGCCACAAGGAGACCGGTGGGCTCACTCTCGACGAGTGGATTCCCCACAAGGACCAGAAAAAGATGGATCGGTTCATCCATCTCGGACTGGTCGCCGCGGCCGAAGCCGTGGCCGATAGCGGCTGGGTGCCGAAGACCGAAGCTGATCAGGAAGCCACCGGCGTCATGATCGGGTCCGGTATCGGCGGACTGCAGACCATCTACGAGGCCTCGATCCAGGTGCATGAGGGCAAGGCGCGGCGCATCTCGCCGTTCTTTATTCCGTCGGCGCTGATCAACCTGATTTCAGGCCACGTCTCGATCCGGTACGGCTTCAAGGGTCCGAACCATTCGGCGGTTACCGCCTGCGCCACCGGCGTGCATGCGATCGGCGACGCGGCCCGCCTCATCATGCTCGAGGATGCCGACGTCATGATCGCCGGGGGTGCCGAGGCGGCAGTCTGCGCGCTCGGAATCGCCGGGTTCTGTGCCTCGCGTGCCCTGTCGACCAGCTTCAACGATACGCCCGCCCGCGCTTCGCGTCCCTGGGACCGCGATCGCGACGGCTTCGTCATGGGGGAGGGTGCCGGCATCGTCGTGCTCGAAGAGTACGAGCATGCCAAGGCCCGCGGCGCCAAGATCTATGGCGAGATCATCGGCTACGGCCTGTCCGGCGATGCCCACCACATCACCGCTCCGGCGGAAGGCCATGCCGGCGCCTACCGCGCCATGGTCAAGACGCTGAAAAGTGCCGGCGTTACTCCGGCCGACATTCAGTACGTCAACGCCCACGGTACCTCGACCATGGCCGACGATCTCGAGCTGGAGGCGGTCGAGAGGCTGTTCGGCGCCGATGCGCGCGGGCTGGCGATGTCGTCCACCAAGTCGGCGACCGGCCATCTGCTCGGCGCGGCCGGGGCCATCGAGGCGATTTTCTCCCTGCTGGCGATTCGTGACAATGTGGCTCCGCCGACGCTCAACCTGGATAATCCGATGCGGGAGAGCGTGATCGACCGCGTGGCGCATCAGGCGCAGCCGCGCCCGATCAAGATCGCGCTGTCGAACAGCTTCGGCTTCGGTGGCACCAATGCGAGCCTGCTGGTGCGCGGCGTCTGAGACGGTCGCTGTTCCTTCGTTCGCTTATGGCTGAATGATGCGCCGCTTTCTGACACTGCTGATCGTGCTGCTGATCCTGGCGGGTGCCGGTGCCTTCGGCCTGCGTATGCTGTGGCAGCGTCCCGGGCCGCTGCCACAGGCGACCGACCTGCTCATCCCGCACGGTCATCTGCGAACGGTGGCCACTGCGCTACAAGCTGACCGCGTGCTGCCTGCCGGAGATGCCGGGCGCCTGCTGTTCATGGGGCTGGCCGGGCTTACCGACCGCAGCGGACCTCTGCATGCGGGCGAGTTCCGGATTTCGGCGCATGCCTCGATCGCCGATGTGCTGCAGGTGCTGCGTCATGCACGCCCGGTGCAGCACGAACTCACGATTCCCGAAGGCCTGACCTCGGCGCAGATTGCCGGCCTGATCGACCATGCGCCGGCGCTGACCGGTGCGCTCGACGTACCGGCTGAGGGCTCGGTGCTGCCCGAGACCTATGCGTACGAGCTCGACACGTCGCGTCCGGTGCTGCTGGCACGCATGCAGGCGGCGATGCAGAAGGCGCTGGCTGCTACGTGGGCGTCCCGCGATACGTCCGTGCCTTTGACCGACCGGGCCCAGTTGCTCACGCTGGCCAGCATCGTCGAGCGCGAAACCGGGCTCGGCACCGAGCGCTCCCAGGTGGCCGAGGTGTTCGTCAACCGAATCCGCCAGGGCATGAAGCTGCAATCCGATCCGACCGTTGCCTACGGCGCCGGCGGCGGCCTGGGCAGCCTGCCGCGCCCGCTGACCCGATCCGACCTGATGCAGCCGAACCCTTACAACACTTATGTGATCCCGGGCCTGCCGCCGGGACCGATCAGCGCGCCCGGACTCGCGTCGCTGCAGGCGGTGGCACACCCGGCACAGGGCGACCTACTCTATTTCGTAGCTACCGGAACCGGCGGCCACGCTTTCTCGGCGACGCTGCCGGAGCATCTGCGCAATGTGGCGCAATTGCGTGCGGTGGAAGCGGTTCATACCGGCCAGATGCCGACGCTCGATCCGCTCAGGGCGCCGCCCCAGGTGCCGCTTGAGGCAATGCGGAAGCGTTATCGCTAGAGCATCGTGCGATCGTCTCGCTATTCGATCCGAAAGTCTCCAGCCGCTCGTTTGCGCCGGCCCGGGGTAGGAAAAGAAGGGCCATCTCGGCATCTGCCGACTTCGTAAATCCTGTTCGATTTCGTAAAAGCGGTCCGGCTTCGCTGTCGTGTGTGTGCGGAACCCATTCGCCGTGGTCGGGTTCACAGGTGCGTCGATACCGGAGCCCCTGCCATGACAGATCTCACGCGCCGCACCCTGTTCGGAAGTGCTGCCGGAATGGCCGCCGGCATCGGGCTGATCGCTCCCGCGTTGGGCGCTTCGCTGCCGGGCGGCGGGTCACCCGGGCAGGAGCCGCAATCCATGCGCGGCACCGTGACGGACGGCAAGGTGAGCCTGCCGCCCCTGCACCAGTCGAGCGAACAGAATGCCGAGCCACCCAATCCGATGCCGCCGGGCAGGCGGCTCGGCATCGCCGTGGTCGGACTTGGCACCCTGGCGCTCGAGAACATCATTCCGGGTTTTGGAGAAGCCAAGCATGTGCGCCTGACCGGCCTGGTCAGCGGCAATCCGGCCAAGGCACGCGCGGTAGCCGCCCAGTACGGCGTGCCGGAAAAGAACCTCTACAGCTACGACACCTTCGACCAGATCAAAAACAACCCGGATATCGACATCGTCTACATAGTGCTGCCCAACGCGCTGCACGCCGAGTTTACCATCCGTGCCGCCAAGGCCGGCAAGCATGTCCTGTGCGAGAAGCCCATGGCGGCGACCGTGGCCGAGGCACAATCGATGGTCGATGCCTGCGCCCAGGCCAACCGCAGGCTGATGATCGCCTACCGCCTGCAATATACGCCCGAGCACCGCACCGTCATCGATCTGGCACGGTCTAGGGCCTTTGGCGCGGTTCGCATGATCGAGGCGGTGAACGGGCAGAACGACGCGCCCAATGGCCAGTGGCGCCAGATCAAGGCGCTCGCCGGTGGCGGGTCGCTGCCCGATGTCGGTCTCTATTGCCTGAACGCGTTTCGCTACATCACCGGCGAGGAGCCGATCGAGGTGACCGGCCAGTTGACCCGCCCCGCCAACGATCCGCGCTTTCGCGAGATCGAGGACATCGCGATGTTCACCCTGCGGTTCCCGAGCGGAGTCGTTGCCAGCGGCACCTCCGGCTACAGCTTCCACGAGAGTCGGTTCCTGCGGGTGCATGCCGAAACCGGCTGGTTCGGTCTCGATCCGGGGTTCGGGTACGACAACCT
>JBPBQO010000014.1:0-4558 GCA_050954785.1 Janthinobacterium lividum
TCTACGACGTCGAGAACGTCTGCATGGCGGCACTCGCCTCGCTTCGGTTCTTAGGCGGCAACCGTTCTCCTTCGCGTCACCACTTCGATCGCACCATGCTCCTGTTCACCCTGACCTTTGGCGTCATGGGAAGCGTGTACGACCACATAGCGCCGCCCGATGCCTCCGCGCTGGACGTCATGCTTGATCCTGCCTTCCTTGTCGTGGCAGGCGCAGCAGGGCTTGGAATGCGCAGCTTGTCGGAACCCGACAGATTGCGGACGCCGTTCGCCGCGTTTGTCGACAGCATTGGACCGGTGTTCCTGACAGCGGCGCTGCTAGTCGTCGGTGCCTGGATCGCGCGGCAGCAGGTTGTCGCTGGCATCACGAGCATCCTTGTTGCCGTCGCCATATACGCGCTCCGGGTATCGCTTCTCCATGCCCGCTGCCTCGTCACGCAGCAGGACCTGCGGCAGGCGAAGGACCGGCTCGAGCGGCTTAGCCTGGAGGACGGACTGACCGGGGTTGGAAACCGGCGTGCCTTTGACGGTGTACTGTCAACCCTGTGGGCAGAGGCGAAGCAGGCCGACACGCCCCTCGCGGTCCTCTTCGTCGATGTGGATTTTTTCAAGAAGTACAACGACAGGCACGGGCACCCCATGGGTGATAAATGCCTTGTCCGTGTGGCCGAGGTGCTTCGGGAGCTAGCCCGTCCGCAGCATGGCCTTGTCGCGCGGTATGGTGGGGAGGAGTTTGCCGTGCTGCTGCCGGCCACCTCGGGGCAGGCTGCTCTTGCCACGGCGCTGCATGCCCGCCAGGCAATCGCGTCGCTCGACCTGGTGAACCGTTCGGGTGTTTCCGCTCCAGTCACGGTGAGCATCGGCTTCGCCCTCTCAACGCAACTGCACAACGAGGAGGCGTTCCTGCTGGAGGCTGATGATGCGCTCTACAGGGCCAAGCACAGGGGTCGCGATCGGGTCGAGGGCGAGATGATGGGCATGCCTGACGCTGAGGGCATGGCCTCGGTTGTCATGCAGGCAGCACCAGACCGGATTGAACGTGGACGTTGCTGATCCCATCGGGCATCCGGTCCAGGTGCCACACAACGAACACGTTACCCTTGCGCATATATTCTAGTATCCGGTGGCAGTTCTGGTTCTTTGCGCCACGCGCCTGAGGCGGCCCTGGTGAACACCTGTTCGCAGTGCGCTGCTTTGAGGGTGTCGAGCGGGGATGCAGGGCTCTGCTCTGCCGTGAAGATGCTGAAGCCTAGCACGAGGCGAACCAATCGCGCGACGTGCGCAGGCGGCGAGTCTTACAGGAACGGCGCGTGATCTCGTCCAGCCATGGACATGAGGAAACACGAGCCTGTCGGAGAGCATCGGAACGGCCGGCGGCGAGCGCCGCGGCGCCGACCCTGCGCTGGAGGTGCTGGCGACTTTCGCCAAACTGGGCGTGACCAGCTTTGGCGGCCCGGTCGCGCATCTCGGCTACTTCCGGGCCGAGATCGTGGAGCGAAAGCGTTGGATCGACGAGCAGGCCTACGCCGACCTGGTGGGCCTGTGTCAGCTCCTGCCCGGGCCGGCGTCGAGCCAGGCCGGCTTTGCCCTCGGCCTGATGCGCGGCGCGGCGGCTATCTGGGCGGGCTTGCCGCCTGGGCAGGGAGCGATTCCGACCAGCGTGCTCTCGCCGCAATCGACACCGTCCACCGCCAGCCCAGGCAGGTTTCGCGGCGCGAGACCGAACCGGGCTGCCATGAAGTGCTCCTGTCGTGACCATCACCTTAAGGCGTCATACACCAGCAGCAGACATCATTCAGAGCCCTAACACACGACGCCATGCTGTCGTGAAGATATCATACAGCACAGCGTCCGGCGAACGGCCTTAGAAGGGGGAGTCTGGAAAGTAATAGTTCTTAGCGTTCTGCTTTGTGACGAGCGTTGCATCCAGGGTGTATTGTCCAGCAACCGTGACATTGTCATAGAGGTGAGCGGCGGTGATCTCCATCGCTGTTGCGACCATGGTGTCGGGATAGAGGACGTCGATCGGAACCATCTTGTCGCCGTCCATGACCATCTTGATGAACGCCTTCGAACCGGCGCCGCCGACGATGTACTTGACGTCGGTCCGATGGGCCTGGTTGATGGCCTGAAGGACGCCGACACCCATGTCATCGTCCTGGCACCAGACGACGTCGATCTGGCTGAACTTGGTGAGGAAATCCTGCATCACCTTGAAGGCGTCGTCACGGCTCCAGTTGCCGTACTGCTTTCCCAGGACAGAGACGCCGCTTCCCTTGATCGAGTTGTCGAAGCCGTTCTGGCGCTCCTGGTCGATCGGGATGGGAAGCCCGCGGATCACCACGACCTTGGCATCCGGAGTCTGCGTCTTGATGTAGCGACCAGCGACGGCGCCGAGATCGTAGTTGTCGCCGGCGATGTAGACGTCGCGCACCGAGCTGTCGTTGACCGCCGGTGAACGATCCACCAGCGCCACGAACGTGCCCTGCGACTTCACCTCCTTCATGGCGTTGACGAGGGGATTGGGATCGATGGGCAGGATCACGAGCGCGTCGATGCCCTGGGTCGTCAGGTCCTGAACCGCGTTGGCCTGGCTGACCGGATCCGACGATGTCTTGATGATGACCTTGATGCCCGGGTGCGCGGCCTTGAGCAGTTTGGCGACGCGGTCCGCTTGGTAGATGATCCCGCCGGCCCAGCTGTGGTCCGCGGTGGGCACGGATACGCCGATCGTGTAGTCCTTTGCGCTGGCGCTGGCGGTCGCACCCGCTGCCGTCAGTGCCGCAAGCACAGCGATCGTCACGTGTTTCTTCAAGATGGTTCTCCCCTGGTGCAGGTTGATTGGCAGCCGTCGGGCGCCCTGCTGCGCCCGGCGGTGATTCACGACTTCCGGATCAGCGAGCGCTGCACCAGCATGGCGGCGATGATGATCGCTCCCTGTATGGCGCCGATGAGGTACTCGCTCGCGTAGTTCGACAGGATCATGATGTTGCCGACGGCCCCCAGCAGGAACGCGCCGCAGATCGAGCCCCAGATCCGCCCCACCCCGCCGGTCAGGGCGGTGCCGCCGATGATGACCGCGGTGATCGCCTGCAGCTCCCACATGATGCCCGTCGTGGCCGTGGTGGAGCCGAGCCGGGGAACGTAGAGGACGACCGCCACCGCGACGCACAGCCCCTGCAGGACGTAGGTGACCGTGCGGACCCGCCCGACCCGGATACCGGAGTACCGCGCGACCTCCTCGTTCGAGCCGACGGCCGCGACGTGGCGTCCGAAGCGGGTCCGGTTCAGCAGGAACGCCCCTGCCGCCCCCACGACCAGGATCAGGACCAGCGGCACCGGAAGGCCGAGGACGCGGCCGAAATAGATGGGCCGGGTCAGGTTCTGCAGATCGGCTGACCCCACGGAGATCGCGCCACCCTGCGACAGCCAGGTGGTCAGGCCGCGGAAGATGCCCATGGTGCCGAGCGTCGCGATGAAGGGCTCGATGCCGCCTTTCGTCACGATCAGGCCGTTCGCGAAGCCGCACGCAGCACCCATCGCGACGATGAGCAGGATCGCGGCCGCCAGCATGGCCACCGGGTCCGCGAGGGCGCCGCTGTTGAGGAACAGGATGGCGAGGCTGGCGACGAACGCCACCATGGCGCCGACGGAAAGGTCGAGCCCGCTGGCCGTGATCACGAACGTCGCGCCGACGGCGATGATGGCGATGAAGCCGCTCTGGGTGGCGACGTTCAGCAGGTTCCCCAGCGTCAGGAACCGGTCGCTGGAGACCGCCCCGAGGACGGCGAGACAGGCCAGGGCCACGAACGGGGCGACGGCCCTGAGGTCGACCTGCGACCAGCGTCGCAGCCGGCCTCGTCCCTCCGCGTTCCGGACGGTGAGTTCCATCGTCACTCGACGTTCCCCAATGTGGTCATCCTCGCGGCGATCTTGGCATCCGCGCCCGTGGCCAGGACCACGATCTCCGTCTCGGTCATGCGCTCGTCCGCCACCTCGCCGACGATCTCGCCGTCGCGCATCACCAGGATGCGGTCGCAGATGCCGATCAGCTCCGGCATTTCGGACGAGACGACGATGATTGACCGACCCTGTCCGGCGAGCTCGACGATGAAGGCGTAGATCTGCTCCTTCGCGCCGATGTCGATGCCGCGGGTCGGCTCGTCGATGATCACGATCCTCGGGTCGAGCAGCATCATCTTGGCGAGCAGCAGCTTCTGCTGGTTGCCGCCGGAGAGCTGGCCGGCCAGCGCATCCCGGCTGCCCGCGCGTATCTCGAAGTCCCGGAACGCCTTGTCGAGCGCCGCCGTCTCCGCTGCGTGATGAATTCCGAGGCCGCGCCTGAAACGGGGGAGCGACGCCAGCGTGAGGTTCACCTTCAGGTTGCGGTCGAGCAGCAGGCCTTTGCCCTTCCGGTCCTCGCTGAGATAGACGATGCCCGCGGCCTGGCTGGCATCGACCGCGCCGAACGCCACGGGCCTGCCGTCCAGGCGGACGCCGCCCCGGCCCGGTCGCAGGCCGACGATGCCCTCCATCAGCTCGGTCCGCCCCGCGCCGAC
>JBPBQO010000015.1:0-4416 GCA_050954785.1 Janthinobacterium lividum
GAATTTGTCGCTCTCGCTCCAGAGGCCGACGCCTCGCTCGCCGATATCGTTGATGGCCTGAGCGATATAGAGAAAATGCTCGAAAAACTTCGACGCTATATCCTCGAACGCGCTGTCTTCCAGGGCAAGTTCGAGTGAAATCCGCATCATGTTCAGGGCGAACATCGCCATCCAGGCGGTGCCGTCGGTCTGGTCGAGATAGCCGCCCATCGGCAGTGGCCGCGAACGGTCGAACACGCCGATATTGTCGAGCCCGAGGAAGCCGCCCTGGAACACGTTGCGGCCCTGGTTGTCCTTGCGATTGACCCACCAGGCGAAATTCAGCAGCAGCTTGTGGAAAATCTGCTCCAGGAAGCCGCGATCGCCGACGCCGTTCTGTTCCTTCTCGATCTGGTAGACACGCCACGCGCCCCACGCCTGCACGGGCGGATTGGCGTCGCCGAAGTTCCATTCGTAGGCCGGGATCTGACCGTTCGGATGCATGTAGGCCTCCGAGGACAGCAGCAGAAGCTGATCCTTGGCGAAGGCACTATCGATCATCGCGAAGGTCACGCAATGGAATGCAAGGTCCCAGGCCGCGAACCAGGGATATTCCCACTTGTCCGGCATCGAGATGATGTCGGCCGCATTCATGTGCCGCCAGTCGCTGTTGCGGCCGCGCTTGCGGTTTGCTGGCGGCGGCGGAAGAGCCGGATCGCCGCGTAGCCAGCGATACACATCGATCGCGTAGAACTGCTTGTTCCAGATCATTCCGGCGAGCGCCTGGCGCTGTACCAGCCGCACGTCGGCGTCGGGGATGTCCTTCTGAAGCGCGGAATAGAAGCGGTCCGCCTCGCCGCGCCGTGCATCCACGATCGCGTCGAAGCCGGCGAACGGCGGGATGATCGGCTCGCCCCGCACCAGCCGGACGCGGACGGTCCAGCTTTCGCCGGGTTCCAGCATCCGCTTGTGCCAGACGGCGCATTTCGTCGCTGGCCCTTCGGTCCGGACCGCGTTTTCGAGGCCGTGCACGATGCGGTCGTGGAAGCCGTCCTTGTAGACCCCCTCGCCCGGGTCCTGGCCCATGATGCGCGGATTGGTCTCGTTCTCGCAGAACAGCACTTCGGCGCCGTCCTCGAGATGGAATGTATAATGGCCGAGCATGCGATGTTCGGCGACGACGCGGTTCGGGCCGTAGTTGCGCATCGACGGCTTCGGATGGTTCTCGCGCCAGGACCAATGATTGGCGAAGAACAGTTGCGGCAGCAGATGCAGCTCGGCCGGCTCGGCGCCGCGATTGGTTGCGGTCACGCGCATCAGGATGTCCGCTTCGGCGGCCTTGGCGTACTCGATCATCACGTCGAAGTAGCGATCTTCCTCGAACAGGCCGGTATCCAGCAGCTCGAACTCGCCTTCGTCGCGCGATCGCTTGCGGCTTTCCTCGACCAGCCGGTCGTACGGATAAGCGGCCTGCGGGTATTTGTAGAGCATGCGCAGATAGGCATGCGACGGCAACGCGTCGAGGTGCCAGTACAGCTCCTTGACGTCCTCGCCGTGCGTTCCTTGCGGGCCGGTCAGGCCGAACAGCCGCTCCTTGAGGATATCGTCGCGGCCATTCCACAAGGCCAGCGACAGGCACAGGCGCTGGCATTCGTCGCTGATGCCGGCAAGGCCGTCTTCGCCCCAGCGATATGCCTTGGACCGCGCGAGGTCATGCGGCAGGTGACCCCACGCGTCGCCGCTTTCGCTGTAGTCCTCACGAACCGTGCCCCACTGGCGGTCGCCGAGATACGGGCCCCAGAGACGCCAGTTGCGCATCCCGTAGCTCTGTTCCTCGAGCCGGCGCCGCTCGGCATCGCGGGACCGCGTATCGACTGGCCTGACGAACGGCATGCTATTCCCGGGATGCTGCGAACGCGTCGCGCAGGACCTGGGCGCGATCCGGTCGGAAACCGGTCGCCACGACGTATAGTTCGCTGGATTCCTTGCGGCTGGCCGGCGGCTTGGCATGACGCACGACGGTGAAGGCCTGCTTCATCGGGACCAGCATCTGCTTCTCGGAACCGCCCTGGAACACCTTGGCGATAAAGCTGCCACCCTCGACCAGCACTTCCATCGCAAAGAACAGCGCCAGCTCGGCCAGGTCGATGATGCGCATGTGATCGGTCGGCGAGTGGCCGGTGGTGTTCGGCGCCATGTCGGACAGCACGAGGTCGGCAGGGCCGCCGAGCATGTCCCGGAGCTTCGACGGCAACTCGGGATCGTTGAAGTCGCCCTGGATGATCTGGGCGCCGCGTACCGGCTCGACCGGCAGCAGGTCGACGCCGACGACATGCGTGGCGCCGCGCTTGACCGCGACCTGCGCCCAGCCACCAGGTGCAGTTCCGAGGTCGATCACCCGCATGCCGGGGCGGATCAGCTTGTACTTGTCGTCAAGCTCGATCAGCTTGAAGGCGGCGCGAGACCGCCAACCCTGCTTGCGTGCAGCCACGACATAGGGGTCGTTGAGCTGCCGGCTCAACCAGCGTTGCTGGGCGGTGGTGCGCCCGCGCGCGGTGCGCAGCGAGACCGCCTTGGATCGTGCGGTCTGTGCCGTCGCGGCATCGCCCTTCGTCGTGGCGGCGCCCGGACGGTTCTCGCCGGTCTTGCCGGGGCCGCGGCCCGGAACCGTGGGCGAACTGCCGGAACCACCGGCGGAGCCTTTGGCGGAACCGCCGCCGGGACGCTTGGCCATCAGGACAGCGCCGGAAAAGACGAGGCGGATGGCGGGCGGAAAGCGGTCGGCGCGGCCGCTTCGGATCTGTCATTAGGCAAGGGTCTGTCCATCGGGCTGCGGTCTCGCATCATACGCAGCAACATACCATCCCTGAGGCCACGGTCCGCCACCACCACGTTGTCGGTCGGCCAGAGGCGGTGGATCGCGTCGAAAATGGCGCAGCCGGGCAGGACATACGCCGAGCGTTCGCTGCCGACGCAGCCATGCAGACGCAGCCCCTCGGGCCCGAGTGCGCGAAGCTGAGCAATTGCGTCGTGCGCCGCCTGCCGCGACAGGACCACGCCATCGACCAGGGCGCGCCGGTAACGGCGCAGCCCGAGCGCCATGCTGGCGAGCGTAGTGACCGTCCCGCTGGTGCCGAGCAGCCTGACGGTACCTCTACGGACTTCGCGGCCGATGCAATGCACCGCCTCGAACCGCCTGAGCTGGGCGCCGACATGCTCGACCATCGCTTCGTATCCGCCCGGGGTATAGGCATTGTCGCCGAACAGTTCGGAGAGGGTAATCACACCGAGCGGCAGGCTTTGGTAACCAACCAGCTCGGGTCGGGCACGCACCGCAGCCCCGGTCGTCCGGCTGCAATCGCCGACGCGGATCCAGGCGATCTCGGTCGATCCGCCGCCGATGTCGAACAACAAGGCACGGCTGCGCGCGCGATCGGCCTCATCGGCATGGTGGGGGATGAATGGGTGGCATTCCGCCTGGTCCGGCCGCTCGGGGTCGGCAGGCGGCACGCTTGCGCGATCGGGCAGATCGGCCTGCAGGAGGGCCGCGCAGCTTTCGAGCGCGAGTTCCGCCTCCTCGCGGGTGGAGATCACGTCGATCGACAGGCCGGTTTCCTGACGGACGCGATCGAGGAACGACTGGCCGTTTTCCGCACGGCGGCAGGCCTCGGTGGCGACCGCACGCAGGCCCCGCAGCCGGCGGCGGCCGAGCCGGGTGGCACAGGCATGCAGCGCGCCGATAGTCCGGTCCATGGCTTCGTCGCTCAGGCGTCCGGAGCTATGCAGCCCCTCGCCCAGCCTGACGATGCGGCTGAAGCTGTCGATCACCCTGAACCCCTGACGTGTGGGTGCCGCGATCAGCAGGCGGCAGTTGTTGGTGCCGAGATCGAGCGCCGCATAGGTCGGTGGCCCGTTGCCACGAAACAGCAGGGTGTTCGGGCCCGGCAGGCATTGGCCATGCTCGACCGGCTCCGGGGAAACGGCATGCTCGACCATCGCCAAGTGCCCTCCACCGCTCGTGACCAGACCATTCTTCGACTGCCCCAGCACAGGGAGCAAGTCATATTCGGGCCAGCGGCCGGATCGACCCGATGGCGGTTGCCAGCGCTGCGACTGAGTGCTACCTCCTCGACCGCACCGAGCGTGCCCGCTTGGGGGATAGTTTAGCGGTAGAACTTCCGACTCTGACTCGGACAGCCTTGGTTCGAATCCAGGTCCCCCAGCCACTTCTAAAATAATAAGCGGTATGCGGTAGCTCGAGTAACCGCCTCCTGCGTCTCCTCCGATATATCACCATCTGATGCAGGCTATTGGACCGTCAGGGCGACGTCGGAAAGCCATGGGAACCGACCGTGGCCATGGCCCTTGGGCATCCTCCTGCAGCGACGTGAACAGGACTGTATCGATGAGCGGGATAAACCGCTTCATCGATTAAGA
>JBPBQO010000016.1:0-2415 GCA_050954785.1 Janthinobacterium lividum
CATCCATTTCGCGCCGCAAGTGCAGTTCCGTCTGGCCTATTCGCAGACGCGGACTCTGCCGAACTTCTCCGACCTCAATCCCAACCTGACGCTGAACGCGCCGCCGTCGACGCCCGACCAGAGAGGCACGCCCGGCAATCCGCAGACCGGCCAAGGTGGCAATCCGTTTCTCAAGCCGTACAAGTCGGACAATTTCGACGCGAGCCTCGAGTTCTACGTCTCGCGCACGGCGTTCGCCTCGGCAGCCTATTTCCACCGCGAGCTCGACGGCTTCATCCAGTCGGGAACGACGATCATCCCGAACGATCCGGTCCACGGCTACACCGAGATCACGACGCCGTTCAACACCGGCAAGGGCCACATCGACGGCTGGGAGCTGCAGGGGCAGAGCTTCCTCGATATTGCCGGCCTGCCCAAGTGGGCGCAGGGTTTCGGCCTGCAAGCGAGCGTTACGTTCCTTAACGCCAAGACGCAGGTGTTCAACCCGACGCTCAACGGCGGTGCCGGCGGCCTCTACTATCAGCCGTTGATCGACCAGCTCAGCGGCTCGTCCCGCTTCCTCTACAATATCGTCGCGCTGTACGAGCAGGGGCCGCTATCGGCTCGCGCGACGCTGAATGGGCGATCGAGCTTCCTCGCGACGCAGCAGTTCCGCGGCGACGATGTCTATTATGAATACGGCAAGCCGGCACCGCGGCTCGACCTGTCGATCAACTACGAAGTCCGGCCGTCGGTGACGATCTTCGGCGACTGGACCAACGTCACCGGCGCGCCGTTCAAGCAGTACGAAAGCTCGGCACGCGATGGAGCACCGCGGGCCGAGTTCATCCGCTACATCCGCTACGACGAAAGCGTCGCCTCGATCGGCGTCCGCGTACGCCTCGGCGGCTAACCATCACGAACCCGGGAAGCACCTGTGCGGCCGTGGGACGGCTCGCCTCAGGCTGAGGCCAGCACTTCTTCCAGCAGCAGGCAATAGCGTGCCAGCCGGCTTGCCTGCGAGGCGCGATCGCTGTCGGTGCCTGCCGATCTGGCGGCACGATCGGCGTGGCCGATGCGGTAGGCGAGGTAGCAAGGCTTGAGGAAGCGAAGCAGCCCGCCGTCCAACGGTACTCCCGCTATTCCGAGCGAAGTGACGAGGGCTTGTTCGTCGAGGTCGAGTTCAACCGTTGCACCAACCACGTCCCAAGTGATGTCCTGCGGGCCGATCAGGTCGTGGTCGCCATCATGGTCTAGCGCATCGGCCTTCAGGACCGTACCATCCGGCAGGCGCAGCCATTTGTAGCGGTCCATCCGGCCATCGATGGACATCGGAATGATGCGCCACTCCCGGGGCGCGAAGTTAAGCTGATAGTGCAACCCTGCAGCGTCTCCGAGTGCCTCGGCAATGTTGATCCGGGCCATGTCGAACAGGGTAGCGGAGGATGCTCCCTGCTGTCGTGGCGGCGGCAGCGCGCGTCGGCGGGCGGCAAGGTAATGCGCCACTTGGGCGACGGTCGGGACGATTCCAGTTTGGGCATCGACCCATTGCTGCACGACGAAACCGTACGCGAGCCCGGCAGGCTTTGGGATTAGCCCCGCCGCCGCCAAGTACTCGGCGCGCTCCAGCTTGCGCTGGCCAATGCCACCAAGGCCGGCGAACTTGATGAGCCAACGCTGCCCAGCCGCCTGCGCCAGATATTTGAGCGGTTCTCGGCCAGGATCTGCAGGCCAGTCCTCGTGGCCCACGAGCATTCGCCACCTGCCGCCGGAAACAACCTCCAAGGGTTTCGCCAATGGGCCCACCAACGTCTCCACCCATTTGCCGAGCTGATCGACAGGCAGCACTTCCTCGAATGGAATCGAGACCCTCTGGACCTCGCGCCAAAGTAGATGACAAGCGTCGCTCGCCTCGGCTCCGGGATCGCCGGCATGGCTCGGCAGGAAGGCGATCCGTGCGCGTGGCACGCCGTTTCCGGCGAGAAAGTCTGCGACGGCAGCGAAGGAACTGCCGGACAGGCCGGGCCCTTCGTCGACGACGATGTAATGGGCGTCTGGCACGATCAACGCCGCCAACGCTGCAGGCGACATTCGCAAGTGGCGTGCGAAGGGGTGACCGACGGGACGGACGGTGAACGGGGCCGGAGCGCCGAGCGTGGCGGCGACCAGCGCTGACAGGGCCGTGCCGATGCTGCGAATGCCGACGACCCGGGGCGGACCGTCGAGCTTCAGCCGCCGCGCCGCGACCGCATAAGCTTCGGGATACAACGCGTAAAGCGCGTATCCCTCGGGCTGCTTGATGGTCACCGTCTCCGGAACATCGATAAGCTGCGGGAGCGGCGGCACTGCCGCATCGCTGGTGAAGCCACTGTCCCATGACACCATCAAGGCGGCGCCGAGCACGCGGGCATGGTCCATCAATCGGTCGGCATCCTT
>JBPBQO010000017.1:0-2102 GCA_050954785.1 Janthinobacterium lividum
TGTACACGCTGAGCATCGGCTGCTCCGGCGGCTCCTACGACAGCGAGCTTCTCGCCGACAACCATCCCGGGCTGTACAACGGCATCATCGTCTCCTGCATCTTCCCCGACCCGACCTCGATCGCCACCGCGGGCATGGATACGCGGCTGCTGCTGAACTACTTCCTCGCCACCGCGCCCGGCGCCCTCACGGCCGCCCAGCAGCTCGCCGTCGCGGGCTACGGGGAGCCGGCGCAGATCCCCGTCAACGCGGTCACGGCGGACCGCACCGATCCGATCGCGAACCGGCCTGCAATCGCCGGCCTGCCGCCGGTCTATGCCGCCTCGCCCACCGGGGCGTATTGGAACCCTGTCGTGCCGGTCGACCTGCGCTACGACCCGAACACCAACCCGCGCGGCGCGCGGCCGACGATGTTCGACGAGGCCCGCAACATCTACGGCGTCGACCGCAAGACCGGCTTCGCCCTGCGTCCCTACGACAACGTCGGCGTGCAGTACGGCCTGGCCGCGCTCAACGCCGGCAGCATCACGCCGACGCAGTTCCTCGATCTCAACCAGAAGATCGGCGGCTACGACATCGACGACAACTACATCGCCGCAAGGACGACCGGCGACACCGGCGCCATGCGCCGGGCCTACGAGGGCGGCCTGATCATGAGCGGCGCCGGCGGGCTGAGCTCGATCCCGGTGCTCGGCTGGAACCAGCTCTACACCGACACCGACCCGACCGGGGAGTACCACCTCCACTACCACGCCTTCGAGATGCGCGAGCGCATCCGCCAAGCCAACGGCAACGCCGACAACGTCGTCCTGTGGAGCGGCGGCGTGCCGCTGGGCGCCCTGCTGACCGGCCCGACGGCGGCCCAGGCGACGTTCCTATCCACCCTGAACCTGCAGACCACGGCGGCCATGGATGCCTGGCTGACCGCGATCGCGCAGGACACGTCGCGCGAGCCGCAGGCCTTCAAGGTCGTGCACGACAAGCCCGCCGCGATCACCGACGGCTGCTGGACGGTGGACACGGCGCCGCAGTTCATCGCCGAGACGCAGTTCTACGGCGGCCCTGGCACGTCGCGGTGCAACACCCTCTACCCGGCGTTCTCCTGGCCGCGCCATGTGGCAGGCATCCCGCTCGCCAACAACATCTTCAAGTGCCAGCTGAAGGCTGTCGACCATGCGGACTACAAGGTGAGGTTCAGCGTCGCGGAGAAGCAACGGCTGCAGACGGTGTTCGCCGGTGGCGTGTGCGACTGGTCCCGGTCCGGTGTCGAGCAGCGGCCCGTGGATCCCAACGCATCGTTCGGGCCCTCCCCGGTCAACGAGGTGTTCAACGTCCTGACCGGGCAGGAGAACACGGGCATGCTCGCCGAGGGCGGCAAATAGGCCAGGAACCGCCTGCCGCTTCGTGGCAGATCCTTCCGGACGACGTGCCTCAAGCCGTGCACGCAAGGTGCACGGCCCCCTCGCACGCGATGGCCATGAGCGCAGGGTGGGCGAGTACCGTACCCGCAGGCGGCTCATGGCATGCGACGCTCATCGACGCCGAAGGCGGCCACAGCGTCCTCCTGGAAGCTGATAAATTGGTAGTCATCGACTAAGGAATTCTCATGTAGCCAACCAGCATGCGGAAAACCTCCAATCCGGGGTTCCCGCATGCTGCAGCAATGCGACAGGGTTTATCGTGTGCTTAAGCAAGGGTTTTGACGGCTACAAGTAGCCTCGCCACACAGGTGACGGAAAACACCTGATAGTTTTGGCAAAAACAAGAAATCATGTGCTTATTAAAGATAAATAATAGTTAGGTGTTAGATTTTAACTCTACAGCATGTTCAATTTGCGCAGAAGGGAGTTGGACTGGTTTGTCTGCTTTTCAGAATGCTGCGCAATGAGTGCCGTAAACTCTGCTGCTGGTACGGGGTGGCCGAACAGGTAGCCTTGGACTTCCTCACAACCCTTCTTGCGCAGGCGTTCGGCTTGGTCTTGGGTTTCGATGCCTTCGGCAATCGCCGAAAAGCCGAGATTGCGGGCGAGGTAGAGGATGGCACGGATGATGGCGCCATCCTCGGACTGTGTGGCCATGCCCTGCACGAAGCTCTTGTCGAC
>JBPBQO010000018.1:0-1966 GCA_050954785.1 Janthinobacterium lividum
CAGCCCGTCATACTCGGCTCGCCAGCGGTAGTACGTCAGCTCCGTCACCCGGATCGCCTCCGCCACCGGCTTGCCCTGGCCAACCAGGACCTCGACCTGCCGCAGCTTGCCGACAATCTCCTCCGGCTTGTGATGCTTGCGCGCCATCCAACCCCTCCGTTTGCTCACCGGCCATACATAACCGGCGGCTCACTCCTAGGGCTCTTCCGCGCTTTGTGTGGTTGCTACGCTGCGAGCAGCAGGCGTAGGCGGAGCAGGTCGAGCTTGGCGCGGCCGTACATGGATCGTTTGAGCAGCTTCAGCTTGTTGACCTGCCCTTCGGTCTGACCGTTGCTCCACGGCAGGGTGAGTGCGGCGCGGACAGCAGCACCGTCATGCTCGAGGCCTGCGGCAAAAGTCTGGACGGCGCGGAGGCCGCAGTCGCGCGCGTCGGTGAGCCAGGCATCGAATGCATCAGCACTATTGGACGGCCGCTTCTCGGTGATCCCTGGGTCACGGACAAGATCGACGAACCGGCGGACGAGCCGGACGAGTGTCGCCGCCTCGCTGTCCTGCTCGATGCGCGTGATCGTCCCGGCTTCCTCGGCCGACCGCGTCCCGGCTGCCTTGACGATGAGCCAGGCAAGCTGGATGGGCGCAAACAGCTTCCGTGCTGCCGGCAACGAGGCCGTGGCGCCTGGCAGGACCACGTCACGCCAGCGGTAGGGCGTATGCTTGTGGGGCACGGTCCGTCTCGCGTGGAGCCAGCGCCGCACCTGTTTTGCCGTGCCGGCAAAGCCCAGATCCCGGACCTCGCGCCACAGCTGCATTCCGTTGTCGCAGCCCTCGCCGACCCGCATCTCGAGATGCGGCAGATACGGATCGATGATGCTCGGCGCCGGTGCGCGCAGAACGCGCTCGGGAAACATCCCGGCACGGGCGAACTTGCCCACGGTGGCGCGGGCAAGGCCGGTTGCCCTGCTGATGCTGCGCAGTCCCTCGCCAGCGAGATGACGTCGACGTACCTCGTCGTATGTGGCCCGGCGCCGGGCACGGCTGCTGGCGGCGACCTCGCCAGCAGAGCGGGTCCGCACGAACGCCCTGGTTCGACCGGCGACGGAGACGTCGACATTCGGAACAGGCGGGAGCTTTTGCAGCCGCGCATACGCGCCTGCCGCCCATCGCTCGGCCATCTGCCGCGCGTTGCAGAGCAGGTGCCATCGATCAACGACCTGGATCGCGGACGGCGCACCTGCGGTGATCGCGCGCCGATACTCGGCCCAGCGGTCCCGTGCGACGAGGCTGATCCCCGGCCGGGCCTGCAGCCAGGCAGCCATCGTTTCGGAATTGCGATCAGGCAGCAGGTCGATCGGCCGCCGGTGCTCGAGATCGACGATGATCGTGCCGTAGCGCGTGCGTTTCCTCAGCGCCCAGTCATCGACGCCGATGATCGTCGGCGCGTCCGTGGTGGGGACGAGTGTTGCCCGGATCAGCCGGAGCAGCGTGTCGCCGCTGGTAGGCATGCAGAGCCGGTGCGCCAGGCGACTCCCCGCCTCGCCACCGAGCGCCACGCCGACCTGCGTCTGTGCCCGGGCGAGCCGCCGTGTGCGTCTCGACCGGGGCGCGAGCAGCATCGGCACGCGCTCGGCAAACGTCCGGCGCCGACACGCCGGGTTGATGCAGACGTAGCGGCGAAGTCGAAGGTCCAGGCGGACTTGCCGGCCGCAGAGTGGCAAATCAGCTGGATGGCGCCCGTAGTAGCCGTGGACCGCATTCGACAGCCAGCTGCAGTCCGGACAACGTGCGTCATTGCGACGGTGCCGTGCCGACAGCACGACCAGTGACCGGCTCTCGCGCCGAAGCCCCTCGACGTGGCATCCAGGAACCATGAATGACTGCAGCATCGATCCTCCATCGCGTTGTCACGTGATCAGAGATCGAGCTTCCGTGCCGTGCAGACCACACAAAGCGCGGAAGAGCCCTAGGA
>JBPBQO010000019.1:0-1643 GCA_050954785.1 Janthinobacterium lividum
AAGAGTCGATCGGCTGCACCGGAGTTGCCGCGAACCAGGGCGCGGCCGAGTTGATCGCCGCCATCGTGCAGGAGTTGAAGAAGGAAGGTGGCTTCACGCTGCCATCGTTCGGAACCTTCAAGGTTGTTAAGACGAAAGCCCGGAAGGCGCTTAATCCGCGCACCGGTGAGCCGGTGAAGGTAAAGTCCGGCAAGACAGTTCGCTTTAAGGCAAGCCCCAACCTCAAGAAGGCGGTCTGATCGGCGCCTCGAATCACCCGCGCAGACACGCCGGGATTCCGAGCAAGGTGCATAGATAAGCCTTCAGAAACGATTTAAGCCCGCCCTGACGCCATGCTGCGAACGATGTTTGGCCGGCTGAGCGCAGGGCAAGGGTTTTCGCGGTGCAACTGCTCGAGGGAGAGCAGCCACCCGATCATGCCGGGGTCTGTCAGCCCGTCTTCGAGCCAACGCCGAACTGTGTTGTGATGGTTTCCTGTTCGGCGGGATAACTCACGTTCGGACCAACCGATCGTCGCGAGACAAATTCTAATTCGCGCCGGGGAGAGATTGACCGGCGTCATGTGTACGTTTTGTACACAGCGCTCGTTCGATGTCGTGACGGGAGCGGTGTGTGCTGGCGCGCGATGCACGCGATAGCCGACGACCTGCTGCTGCAATGCATTCATGTACACGCTCCGACCTCATGAGAGCAAGCATGAGCCGGGCGGACGCGAACGCTTCATCGAAGGTCGGAACAAGAAACGAATCAGCATAGCACGGTCAGAAGCACCTGGCGCACCCGTCGCCGGAGCGGTTGGACTGATCCGTCCCTGCACATGATGAAACGAAAAATGTGGGGGAGGGACTTGGAATGAGAAATGGGGGGTTCGCACCACACCACCGCGTCCAGCGCAAGCGGTGGGTCCTCGCCATGCTCGCCCGGCAAGCCGGCCTTGTGCGTGGCTCTGATCCCGGCGCGAGCGCCGCGCTTGCACCGGCCACGGAGGCGCGGTCGCCGGGAGGGGTCAAGAAGAGGAAATCAGACGATGTTCGCGACCATGGCAGCGCTTCCGCCAGATCCGCTCATCGGCTTCGATTACGAGGCTGCACAGCGGGAGGGATGGACCCTGTCCGAAACGTGCGACCTGACCGGCAAGCCTCTGGTGCAGCTGCAGGCGCTCGACCAGCATGCCGTGCCATCGGGGTTCGCCACGCTGCTGCCGTCCGACCGTGCGGCCTGGGACCTGGTCGTGATCGGCGCGCGTGCGGGATCCGCCATTCACCGTGATGCGCTCGCCCGTGTCAGCGCGCTCGAGCGAACCCTGATCGAAACGGTGTTCGGGCCGATCTGACTTCTTTCCGCCAGCCCTGAGCCTACCGCAGCCGGCTCCAGCAGGAGCGCGGCCGCTTCCACATCAACCGTTCGGTCCCCCGGCTGCCTTCAGGCGCCGGGCGCTGCCGCATGTCCGGAGCATTACCATGGCCAGCTACAGCGCCTCCCAGCTCACCCTCGGCTTGTTCGACAGCACGGCCCTTGGTGGCAGTCTCGGCCTACCGCTTGGCGGCAGCTCACTCAGCTTCCGAGATGACGATGATCATGCTGCCTCGGCAGTTCCCGAGACGATGCGGGTGCCGGCAGTCAATTTCCGCCTCAACGGCGAC
>JBPBQO010000020.1:0-27895 GCA_050954785.1 Janthinobacterium lividum
TCCCGATACGAGCCATCGGCGAGGTATTCCCGCTGAACCGGATACTCGCCGCCGACGGCGACGATGCGGTCGAGCACGCCCAGATCCTCGAGCACTTCCTGGCTGCGCGGCTGGATACCTTTGCCGCGAGAGCCCGGGAATGGCCCGTTCATCTTCTCGATCAGGCGAAAGGCGACACCACGCCGCGCCAGGTCGATGGCGAGTGTCAGGCCGGCAGCGCCGGCTCCACAGATCAGCACGTCGGGTGAGGAAAGCTTTGTCATGGGGACCCTTATGTGTGTAAAATGCACATAATAAGGAGTAGCGTTCGGTGTCAACGAAAAAAGTGCATAATACACATATCAGTGGACAGATCCGGCAATTGCATACGGCGTTGCTGGATATCGTCAGCGTGATGAACAGCCCGCAGCGCGACGAAGCGATGGTGCGCGCTGCCGGCATTCCCCTCGACCGTGCCCTGTTTCCGCTTCTGGTCGGCATCGAGCGCTTCGGCCCGATCGGCATCGTCGATCTCGCCGGACGTGCCGGCCGCGACTACACGACGGTGAGCCGGCAGGTCGCCAAGCTGGACGAACTCGGGCTCGTGACGCGTCAGGCCGGAGCGAGAGACGCACGCGTCCGGGAAACCGTCGTGACGCCGAAGGGCAAGGCGATGACGGACGCAGTGGATGCCGCGCGTGAGCGACTTGGGCAGGCAATTTTCACGAATTGGGAGCCGCAAGAGGTGTCCGATCTGGTGCGGCTGATGAGCAAATTTGCTCAGGCTATCAACGCCGCGCCGGAATTATCGCATCCCGGACCTTCCGCGCCTGACACGGGAACCTCCACGTTGCAGAGCTCGAAGCGTCCAAATGCTTAGAGCCTGTCTCCGAACGCCGTCGGAATAGCCGTTTCAATTCAAGCAACGAATTTCATGCCACCATGGAGGATCGCCGGTTTTGGCCGATAACCGCCATTCCGATTTCGGACGCGAACGCACTAAGGTGGACACGACGATCAGCCTGTAATTCTGCAGCGACCGCCGTTGCAGCCGTTCAACATTGCTTATCTCGTACCTCTAACCCGCCATTCGTTGATCGGGTCAATGAGCTATAGGTATGACTGAAACAACCAGATTGAGTCATTGCATCAGCTCGAAAGCGCTCCCTTCCAATATTCCAGGAGCGCCTCGCTCAGTTCAGTCGCAAACGCATGATGGTGACGGGCCTGCAATTCCGGAATCGGGTCGCCGAACGACTGCCAGAGGCCGCGCATCATGGCATGGGTGCGGGTGAGTAGCTTAAATCCTCGTCCGGGTTGTAGCATCAACGCATTCTCAAGACGGGCACTGACAACCTCGATGCTTGCGAGAAACGCTTCCTTGTGAGCGATCAGCGCCGAAACACTCATGTTGCGCTCGATCACCTCCTTAGCAAGCGCATCGAGGCGGAGAAGAAAGGGCCGCTCATCGACATACGCCACAAAGCGTAAAACGAACGCTTCGACACGAACCGGCACGGGCCGATCGGTACGCATGAATTCTTCCTCCAACGCTGCAAGGGCCGGTTCCCACAGGTGCAGAAGAAGTGCCGCGAAGATCTCTTCCTTGGTCCGAAAGTAGATGTAGAGCGTTCCTTTGGCGAGCCCACTGGCAGCCGCGATTTCTGCTGCGGATGGAAGCCCTCCATCTGGCCGCCTAAGAAGCAAAGCGGCTGCGTCCAGAATCGACTTGCGCCGTTGGTCCTTGCCAGCGTCACCATACGCCCGTTTCATCGGTCGCGGTACCGCCCGCCCGCCGACTTGTAGACCTGCCGCGCCATGAACATGCGCGGAAACAGCCTACCGATTGCCACTACAACTTTGTTCACGCTGCCCGCGACTACAGAAGGCCTGCCATTGAACAAGGCATCCAGCCCAATTCCGGCGACCGTTTTGGGGGTGAGAGCTGTCCGCTGCGTTGCCGGTGTCGGTTGGAATCCCGAGGCCGCGTCAAAGCCAGTGTCCATGTAGCCGGGCGACAGAACAGTCACACCGACTTTTGGAGCAAGCTCAACGTGGAGAGCCTCACCGAGGGAAAGAACATAGGCCTTCGATGCCCCGTACGCGGCCATGAGTGGCGCCGGCACATAGGCGGCGACGCTTGCCACCAGCAGGATATCGCCACCGTTCTCCGCCATCATGCGCTGCCCGTAAAAGCGTGTGAGCTCGGTTAGCGCAAGGATATTTAGCTGCAGCATCGATGCCAGGCGATCGGCATCCTGCTCCGCGAAACGCTCGTTAAGACCAAACCCTGCATTGTTCACGACGATTGATGGTGAGAGACCACGGGCTGCGAGCGTCGCGGTCAGTTCTCTCACCCCCTCGGGCTTGGAAAGGTCGGCGGGTTGAACCACGACATCGACGCCATGACCATCGTGGATCCGCTTGGCCAGCGCCTCCATGGCGGCTGCGCCTCGCGCCGTCAAAACGAGATCATAGCCTCGTCGGGCGAGTTCTTCCGCGAACGCGATCCCGAGCCCACTCGACGCTCCCGTGATGAGCGCAATCTTTCTGGACCCCATAACGTTCCCTTAATGACCTGCAGTCATATAGGGTGACCAGAGGTCATTAGCAAAGCCGTCGACAGTCTCCAGCCGTCGCCGATCTCCGCTTCGGCAGGCTGTCGTCTGTAAAGCCGGCGGTGCATTATCCATCATTGTTCGCCATGAGCCGGGCCTGAAACCTATGTCCGCTTCCAAAACCCCACCTGCAGCTGGAGCGATGTTAAGCCTGGTCCAAGCGGGCATGTCGCCGACGGATACCGCCGGCAGGTAGGCCTTGGTCACGCAACCGTCTACCGCGAGATCGCTTCTGCCCGCGCGCGGCGACCAGCATAAACTCTGGTGTCCCCGCCATCGGCGCATACGCATGCTGCTGCATTATCAAGGATGAAGCGCAGCGACCGGATAATCGGTATACCCGCTTGCACCACCGCCATAGTACGTCTCCTGGTTCGGCGAAGCGAGCTGGATGTCCTGCCGGAAGCGCTCGACGAGATCCGGATTGGCGATATAGGCCTGACCGAACGCTGCCAGATCGATGATGCCGCGTTCGATCAAATCCATCGCGCGCGCTTTTGTCAGTGCGCCGTTAAGAATGAGGGCGCCCCCGAATGCGGCCTTCAGGTCGCGCAGATCATCGTCGGAAACGAGAGGAACCCCATCGTTCTGAGCATAGCCGAGGTCGTGCAGATGGACGTAGGCAATGCAGCACTTGCCGAACTCCCGTGCCAGATAGCGATAGGTGTCCGCGCGCTCCGGATAGTCCGCCATATCGCCATTCGTGCTGCGCGGCGACAATCTGATTCCCACCCTGTCGGCACCGATCCGTGCGGAGATCGCATCGAGGACATCAAGGGTGAAGCGCGCCCGACCTTCCATCGACCCACCATAACGGTCGGTACGAAGATTGACGTGCGGATTGAGGAATTGTTCGAACAGATACCCGGTTGCACCATGGACCTCGACACCGTCGAAACCGGCGGCACGCGCATGACCTGCGGCTGCGGCAAAATCCTGCACGACCCGCGCGACCTCGTTGGTCGCCAGGGCGCGTGGCGGCGTCGGGGCGGTCATGCCCGGCGTGCCGTCTTCAAGAGTGACGAAAGCGGTGCTCGTCGGGTTGGGTGCGACCGGAACCGCGCTCGCACTGACCGGCTGGCCCCGGCCGGGCTGCAAGGAACTGTGCGACATCCGACCGGCATGCCATAGCTGCGCGAAGATCGTGCCGCCTGCGTCGTGCACTGCGCGCGTCACTTTCGACCATCCCGCAACCTGTGGTTCGGACCAGATGCCCGGCACCATGATGGCGGCCTGGGCCTCCGGGGAGATCGTCGTCCCCTCGGTGATGATCAGCCCTGCCGTCGCACGCTGCGCATAATAAAGCGCCGTCTGTTCGTTGGCGACGGTATCGGCATTTCGCGCACGCGTCATCGGCGCCATCACGATCCGGTTGCTCAGGAGGTTACCAGCCAGGTCATAGGCGTCGAACAAATTCATGACGTCACTCCAGATGCAGTGCGGATCGAAAGGGGAGGGCCGGCGACATCAGATTTGCGAGATCCCGCCATCGACCACCAGTTCCGCGCCATTGATGAAAGCCGCCGCATCGCTGGCCAGGAAGAGGGCTGCGCCGGCAATATCCTCGCCCCGGCCCATCCGGCCCGCCGGGATCTTCTCCGGCATGCTCTTGATGGCCGCGTCGGCATGGTCGCCCAGCACGTCACGCATGCCGGGTGTTTCGATCGGTCCCGGCGTGATCACGTTGACTCTGATCCTGCGGTCACGAAGCTCCACCGCCCACGAGCGTGCGAAGTGCCGGACCGCGGCCTTGGCTCCGGCATACAGGCTGAAGCCTGGAGCGCCGCGTCCCGTTGTCGTGGACGAGTTGAGAATGATCGATGCGCCATCGGTAAGAAGCGGAAGAGCTTTCTGGACGGTGAACACCGTGCTTTTCACGATGAGATCGAACGTCTGGCGGTACTGCGCCTCGGTGGCCATTGCCAGGGAACCGATGGGGCCGCCGCCCGCATTGGCGAAAATAATATCGAGGCGTCCTATCCGTTCTCCGATGATCCGGAAGACTGTATCCAGATCCTCCATGTTGCTCGCATCGG
The DNA here is from genome assembly GCA_050954785.1 of Janthinobacterium lividum. GTDB lineage: Bacteria > Pseudomonadota > Alphaproteobacteria > Acetobacterales > Acetobacteraceae > Lichenicola. Next base: position 4,634 of record JBPBQO010000020.1, read on the forward strand.
CCTCGATCGTGACGACACTGTCCGCCAGTCCCGCAAAGGCCGCGTCGAGCTTCGTCTTGCCGCGCGCGGTGGCAAATACGAAGGCGCCGGCTTCGACGAACGCTTTTGCAGTAGCCAAACCCATGCCACTGCTGGCGCCCGTCACCAGCGCCACCTTGTCCTTAAGTACGTTCGTCATGAAATCCTGCGCCTTCGATCGGAATGTGAATGCTGCCGCGGTCGGCCTATGCCGTGATCAGAGGCGCATCAGGCCGCCATCGACCACGAGCGTCTGGCCGGTGACGAAGCGGGCGTCATCGCTGGTGAGGAAGGCCACCGGGCCGGCGATATCGGCGGGCGTACCGAGCCGCTTGATCGCCTGCGTCATATAGACCGTCGCCTTCATGTCGTTCGGCATGCCGCTCGTGCCCTCGGTGTCGGTAATGCCAGGGTGAACCGCGTTGACGATTATGTTGTCGGCGGCAAGTTCGTTGGCGAGCGCACGAACGAGGCCGATCACGCCCATTTTCGATGCGACATAATGCGAGAAGCCCATTCCCGGCGGCGTTACGAAGTTGACCGCATCCGAGCCGATCGCGACGATGGAACCGCCGCCTGCCTTGCGCATCAGCGGCACGATCGTGCGCGCGCCGATGAAATGGGCCTCCAGGTTCACCGCCATGACGCGGCGCCATTCTTCCAGGGTCATCTGGTCGAGCCCGGCCATCGGATAGATGCCGGCGGCATGAACGAGGATGTCGGCGCGGCCGAAGGTCCGTTCCACTTCCGTTGCGACACGCGCCCAGTCCGCTTCCTGCGCCACGTCCGCGGTGATCGCGATGGCACCGTTGCCGATTTCCGCCGCTTCCTTCGAAGCATCCTGACGGTTGACGAGGACGATCTTCGCCCCGCGCTCGGCCAGCAGCTTGGCGATACCGTAACCGATGCCGAGCCGGCTACCGGTTACGATCGCGATCTTGTCCTGATGTGTGCTCATAGTGACTAACCTTGCCAGCGACGGTTGATCTATCGTTCGAAGCGATATGAACCTGTTGATCCATCTGGTAAGCCTATTTAAGCCGATACTATCTATCGTTCAGGAAGATACATGCTCGACGGCGTCTCGCTCGACCACTTGCGCACCTTCGTCACGGCCGTCGACGAGGGCAGTTTCTCGGCAGCCGGCCGCAAGCAGGGACGGGCCCAATCGGTCATCAGCCAAAGCATTGCCAAGCTGGAGGAGCAGCTAGGGCTGCCGCTCTTCGAGCGGATAGGTCGCTTTCCCCAGCTCACTGCCGGTGGAAAAGCCCTGCTGCCGTCGGCGCGGCAGATCGTGCGCGAAGCCGATGGGCTGAAAGCAAGAGCGCACAGCCTTTCCACGGGCCTGGAACCGGTCCTGTCGATCGTGATCGACGTGTTGTTTCCGCAATGTCTGCTGACCGAGGTGGCGAGTGCATTCGCGGCACTCTATCCCGCCACACCGTTGCAGTTGCATATCGAGGCGCTGGGCGCTGTCGCTGAACTGGTCATGGACGGGCGATGCAGTGTCGGCGTGATGGGAACCTATCCGATGATACCGCTATCGCTGGTGTCCGAACGTCTCCTGTCGGTCGAGATGGTGACCGTGGTGGCACCCACCCATGCCTTCGCCAAGTGGCGGGGACCCATACCGCTCGACCATGCGCAGACTGAAACCCAGCTCGTGCTGACCGATCGATCGAAACTGACCAAAGGCATCGACCTCGGTGTCCTGAGCAGCAACAGTTGGCGGCTTTCCGACCTTGGCGCGAAACACTCGTTCCTGGTTGCGGGCCTTGGCTGGGGCCACATGCCGCTGCCGACGGTCAGTGCCGATCTGGCGGCAGGGAAGCTTGTCCAGATCCTGTTCGAAGGCCCTGGCCCCGGCATCCTGCCGATGCAGGCAATATACAAGGCCGACGTTCTGCCGGGCCCGGCTGCGCAATGGATGCTGGACCGCATTCGTTCGGCCGCGATCCTGCAACGCCGCGCCCGGGATGGTTTCGGGGCGTATGTCGCGACGGCCTAGCTGTTTGATCCCGGGATGAAGCGACGGGAATTGAGCTTGAAGATGTCAGGTATTGTGGTCCAGGCGCGTCTGCGCGAGCAAATCCGCCTGACCGATACCTCGCTACGCTTGACGCGGCGCAGAATTGCTCTCTGCAGTCACATCCGTTCCGTTTCGGTAAGCTGATGTCGTTTAAGCCTGGAACTCCATGCGCGCTCGCTCGGCAGCCCGAACCATTGCCTCGATGCTGACCTGCACATCAGCTTCAGTGGTCGCCCAGTTGGAGACGCTGATACGCATGGCCGTACGGCCCTGCCATACCGTGCCGCCACACCAGCAGATACCGCCGCCCTGGAGATGGCCGATGACGGCACGCGTCACCTCGGCCGGTCCGAACGAGACGAGCACCTGGTTCAGCACGACATCGTTGAGGACATCGAATCCGTGATCCTTCAAGCCGTGGGCAAAGGTTCGGGCATGGCGGCATGTGCGTTCGACGAGATCTGCGATGCCATCCCGACCAAGTGTGAGAAGTGCGGCCCATATCTCGATGCCGCGCGCACGTCGCGAAGACTCGGGCGTATAATGTGATGGTTCGCGATCGCCTGCGACGCCCTCGGCCAGATACGCGGCGCTAGCCGACATGGCCGCACGGAGATGGGCGGCATTGCGGACAAGCACGATGCCGCTGTCATAGGGAACGTTGAGCCATTTATGCCCATCCGTCGCCCAGGAATCCGCCTCGGCGAAGCCCTCGGTCAAAGCGGAAAATTCGGGATTCGCAAGCGCCCAGAGGCCGAAAGCGCCATCGACATGCACCCAGGCCCCGGCCTCCTTCGCGCGGCGACAGACCTCAGCCGCAGGATCGAAATCGCCGGTGTTCACGTTTCCCGCCTGGATGCAGATGATCGTGCGATCATCGAGCGCCGGCAGATTATCGATCCGCAGTCGGCCCTGGCTGTCAGTCGGAACCCGAATAACTCGATCTCGCCCGAGACCTAGGAGCGAAAGCGCCTTCGATATGCTGACGTGGATTTCCCCACTGACGATGACCCTGAGCTCGGGTGCGCCATAAAGTCCTTTGGCCTCCACGTCCCAGCCCTGTCGATGGAAAAGCGCATGTCGGGCGGAAGCCAGCGCTGCCATGTTTGCCATTGAGGCGCCGGTCACAAATGCCCCTCCCACATCGCTCGGCAACCCGAACAATTCGCCCAGCCATTGCAACGACACGTCCTCCAGAGCCGCAGCGATCGGGGATGTCCATCGAAAGCAGGCGTTCTGATCCCACGCAGCAGCAATCCAGCTCGCGGCAATGGCAGCCGGCAAGGCTCCGCCGATGACGAGGCCAAAATATCGGCCACCCGTCGTCGCAACGGTTGCCGGGGAGCCGATCTCGTCGAGGCGACGCACGACCTCGGATGGGTCGAGGCCCGTCCGGGGCAAGGAATGCTTCAGCTCGTCGAGGCGTTGCAGCGCAGCCGCGGACACGGTGATTGGCCGGTCACGTATCGTCCGCATATAGGCAAGAGCGCGTTGAGCGGCCTCTTGTAAAACATCGTTACCTGACGCGGGACCCATCTGTCTGCCGCTTCGGATGTGCAGCGTGCCCGCCGGCCGATCTGGTGCCATGTCGCGATCGTCGTCGGTTAGCCTGGGACGGTCAAGGTGCTGGCTCCAATGCTCCGATGTCGAACTCCGAGAGTGCAGGCGCAACTTTCTTATATTACGGTACTGCAACGATCGAAGCGGACCAAAAACAGGTTCCCCGCAAAGCGTTCCGCGACGAACGGAAGCAGGACCGATACCCCGCTGGAAAGGCGCTCCCTTATTGCGGCGCTGCATGAGGACGTACGCGAACCGGCAGGCGGTGAGTTGCGGACGCTCTTGTTCGAGCGCTCGATACGCCTGCATCGCTGCATCGAGCGGCTGTTTGACGATGCCAAAGGCAAGCGCGGGATGGGCCGCTCCACGAACAGCTAGTCGATAAAGCCGAGCAACAAGCTGTTCGCTACCTCTCGAGCACTCCGGGCGAGCTGTGCATCCGGCAGTTCGCCCGCTGTCCAAAACGACAGCACGCCGCGGAAGCCGTAGGCAAGATGTCCGGGGAGGCAGCGCAACGCCTGTTCCCGCCTTTCCGCAACCAGGCCTTCGCCCTCTCTTAACGCAAGCGCCCATAGAGCCGTCGAACGCGCCCAGACCTGTCCGGGCGCAGGGCCGGCGGTGCCGAGCCACCCCATCACCGCCCGATTTACAGCCGGCTCATCCAGCATCACCGTCGTCGCGATATCGATCGCCAGCACCACGCGATCGGCTGCGTCACCTAGAGCTTTTTCCGATCGAAGCAGATCGGAAGAAACCTCTAGGTCTTTGTTTTGGCGAGCATCTTTATTCGATCGAGAAAGCAAGACGATCGGATGATGCTCTAATTGCTGCGCGGTCGCGAAGCGTGCCTCCATCGTGTCGATCCGCCGATGGGACAGGGCCTGCATGATCGCGGCCTTGCTGCCGAACTGGTTGAACGGCGTCGCGAAACTGACGCCGGCCTCGGCGGCGAGGTCGCGCATCGCGAAATCGGCTTTTCCCTGGCGGAGCAGCCGCTCGGCCGCGTCGATCACGCGCTGCCGAAGCGGTTCGCCTCTGCTGCCGGAGGGAGGAGGTCTAATCTTGCTGTCTGCCATGTCCATATCTATATCATGATATACGTAAAATGTAGGTGCGGAGTTAGACCATGGCGGCAATCGCTTCTAAAACTTTCCTTATTACCGGCGTCAGTTCGGGCTTGGGCCGGGCGTTCGCCGAAGGCGCGCTGGCAGCCGGCCATCGCGTGATCGGGACGGTGCGGCAGGCTGGCGATGCCGAAGCCTTCGCCGCGCTCGCGCCGGATCGCGCCCACCTGCTTGTGCTCGATGTGACCGATTTCGACGCTATTCCCGCTGCTGTGGCGGATGCCGAGCGGCAGGCCGGCCCGATCGACGTGCTGGTGAACAATGCCGGCTACGGCCACGAGGGCGTGCTCGAAGAGTCCTCGCTTGACGACGTGCAGCGCCAGTTTGCAGCCAACGTGTTCGGTCCGGTCGCGATGGTGAAGGCGGTGTTGCCGGGGATGCGCGAGCGTCGCCGGGGGCATATCGTCAACGTCACCTCCATGGGTGGCTTCATCACCATGCCGGGGATCAGCTTCTACTGCGGCAGCAAGTTTGCCCTTGAAGGTATCTCGGAGGCGCTCGGCAAGGAGGTGGCAAGCCTCGGCATCCGGGTAACGGCGCTTGCGCCCGGCCAGTTCAGGACGGATTGGGCCGGACGCTCGATGGACCGTACACCCCGCAGCATTGCTGACTATGACGCCGTCATGGACCCGATCCGCACTGCCCGGCAAACCAAGAGCGGCAACCAACCAGGCAATCCTGCGAAGGCCGCAATGGCGTTGTTGGCACTGGTCGAAGCCGAGAATCCACCGGTGCGGCTGTTCCTCGGCGACGACGCGCTAGGACTGGTCGACCAGAAGCTGGATAGCATGAAGGCCGAGATCGCAACCTGGGAGTCGCTCTCGCGCTCGACCAGCTTCGCGGCATGATCCGGCGCTGATACAGTGTGACGGAAACAACCCCTGTCAGCGGCAGCTATTTTTGAGCCAGGTCCAAGTAGCTGCCGGTCGGTTCTGCACCAACCTCGGCCATTGCCGAGCGCGAAGCGGTTTTGCTGTTCTTCTTTTTACAGCTCTTTGCACCGTCCATAGAAGGAAATGAAGGTGTCGCGAAAGGTGATCGGCCTCATCGGCGGGATGAGCTGGGAAAGTTCGGCTGAATATTATCGTATCATCAACGAACTTGTGCGCGCTCGGTTAGGCGGCCTCCACTCTGCCCGATGCCTTATGTGGTCCTTCGACTTCGGTGAGATCGAGGCGCTGCAGCATGCCGGACGATGGGACGAAGCGGCCGCCGAATTGATTGCCGCCGCATTGCGTTTGGAGCGGGGCGGGGCAGACTTCGTAGTGATCTGCACCAACACCATGCACCGGATGGCCGATCAGGTTCAGGCGGCCATCAGCCTGCCGTTGCTGCACATCGCCGATCCGACTGCGGAGCGCATCAAATCGGCCGGGCAACGGAGGGTCGGACTGCTCGGCACGGCCTTCACCATGGAGCAGGCGTTCTATAAGGGACGGCTCACCGACCGCCATGGGCTCGAGGTGTTGGTGCCTGGTGACGAAGATCGCGCCACGGTGCATCGGATCATCTATGACGAACTGGTTCGCGGTCGGATCGAGCCTTCGTCTCGGCAAGCCTATCGTAAGGTGATCGCGCGGCTGGTGGAGCGCGGTGCGGAGGCCGTGATTCTAGGCTGCACGGAGATCATGCTGCTGGTCCAGCCGGAGGACAGCATCGTTCCTCTTTACGACACTGCGGCCATCCATGCCGCTGCTGCCGTCGAACTGGCTCTGTCCGACCGTATGCGTCCGGTTTCGACACGCTGACGCCGCGGTCGTGTTCTGCTTTGCCAGTGACTCACGTTCGGGAGCACTGGGTTGGAGCAGGACGAGTTTTGGCGCGAGCACGTTGACGCGTTCCTGCGGCAGCATGGCTCACAGCGGAATTATTGTCAGCAGCATGGGATCCCGGCACGGGAGCTACGCAAGTGGCGGACGCGGTTCTATGGGCCGGTTCGGCATCGGCCCGCATCGGAGCCAGGCGCAGCTCCGACAGAGGCGGGCATAAGCGAATTCTCTTATGCCGCCCCGTCGGGGCCTGGTGCTGTCTCCGCAGACCTGACCGCCGCGACACCAGTCATCCGGCGTCGCTGGTCCGACGAGCAGAAACGCCAGCTGGTTTGGGACGGGCTCAACTCGGGCCAGCCTCTTGCCCGATACGCTCGGCACCAAGGCATCCACGCCAGCGTGGTCCATCGCTGGCTTCGTGCCTTTGCCCGACCGATGTTGACTGCTCCCCAGGCCGAACCGCCAGCCGGATTCGCTGCGGTGCAGATCACTGAGCCGGCGGTCGTGTTCCAGACGTCAGCGCCACCACCACCCGCACATCAAGTTCCTAGCGGCCAGATCGAGATCGACCTGGTTGGCGGTCGTCGGATCCGCGTCGGACATGACGTCGACATCGATCTCCTGCGGCGGTTGATCGTCGTGCTGGAAACACCGGCATGATGACCGTGCCGGCGGGCATCCGCATCCACTTGGCGCTGGGCCCGACGGACATGCGCAAGGGGTTCGACGGGCTGGCCCTGCTGGTGCAGGAGGTGCTGCGGGCGGATCCGTTCAGCGGCCACCTCTTCCTTTTTCGTGGCAAGCGGGCTTCCGCCGTCAAGATCCTGTTCCACGACGGCACCGGCATGTGCCTGTTCGCCAAGCGGCTGGATCAGGGTGCGTTCACCTGGCCAGCAACGCAGCCGCAGGCAGACGGCACCGTGTCGGTGACACTGACGCCGGCGCAGTTGTCGATGCTGCTTGAGGGCCTGGAGTGGCGGGCGCCAGTGCAGACGCGGCGGCTGATGATCGCCGGCTGAGGCGGTTTTCGATGTACAGGATGCCGCTGGACGGCTAGCCTTCGCACATGCGGATCGCGCTCGACAGCCTGCCAACTGACGCCGCCATGCTGCAGCAGCTGGTGCGCGACGTGGCGGCGGCCCTGGACGAGGGACAGGTCGAGATCGACCGGCTGCGCCTGATCATCAAGCAGTTCCAACGTGCGCAGTTCGGACGCAGCGCCGAGCGGCTTGATCCCGACCAGATGTCCTTCGGCCTCGAGGAGCTGGAGGCCGACCTAGCGCGGGCAGAGGCGCGGCGAGCAGCTTCGATGCCGCCAGCATCGGCTGATCCTGTCCCGGCAGCGCCTGCCGAACCTCCGCATCGGGCACCGCTGCCAGCTCATCTGCCGCGCATCGAGGCCGTCATCCCGACCCCGCACGACGCCTGCCCGGACTGCGGCGGTGCACTGCACGACGCCGGCGCCACCAGCAGCAAGATGCTCGACTGGATCCCGGCGCAGATCCGGGTGGTCCGTATTACCCGGCCCAAGCGAGCCTGCCGCTGCTGCGGCATCCTGCATCAGGCGCCAGCTCCGGAGCGGGTGCTGGCTGGCGGCCTCGCCACGCCCGGGCTGATCGCCCACGTGCTGGTCAGCCGCTACTGCGACCACCTGCCGCTGTATCGCCAGAGCAGGATCTTCGCCCGGCACGGGCTGGAGATCAGCCGCTCCACCCTGTCCGGCTGGATCGGCGCCGCCTGCTGGTGGCTTGAGGCGCTGCACGAGCGGCTGGTTGCCCACGTCATGTCGAGCGACCGGGTCTTTGCCGACGACACGCCGCTGCCGGTGCTCGATCTCGGGCGCGGCCGCACCAAGACCGGGCGGCTGTGGGCCTACACCCGGGACGACCGGTCTTATGGCGGCAACGTGCCGCCGGCCGTTGTCTTCCACTACGAGCCCGATCGCACCAGTACCCGCCCGGCCGAGCATCTCAAGACGTTCCGCGGCATCCTGCAGGTCGACGGCTATGCGGGGTTCGAGGCGCTGGCGGATAAGGGCGCTGTCACCCTCGCCGCGTGTTGGGCGCACGCCCGACGGCGGTTCTTCGAACTGCACGAGGCAGGCTCTCCGGTTGCCACCGAGGCGGTGCGCCGGATCGGCGAGTTTTACCGGATCGAGGCCGAGATCCGGGGTTGGCCGCCGGACGAGCGGCGCGCTGTGCGTGTGGAACGATCGAAGCCTCTCCTTGAGGCCCTTCGCGCCTGGCTGGACCTGCAGCTGTCGCGTTTACCCGGCCGCTCGCGATTGGCCGAGGCGATCCGCTACGCGTTCGGGCGGTGGTCGGCGCTGATCCGGTTCCTTGACGACGGGCGCATCGATCTCGACAACAATCCCGTGGAGCAAGCGATCCGGCCTATCAGCCTGGGCCGCAAGAACAGCCTGTTCGCGGGTAGCGAGGGCGGAGCCAAGCGCTGGGCGATCGTCGCGTCCCTAGTCGAGACGGCCAAGCTTAACGGCGTCGAGCCGTTCGCATGGCTGCGCGACAGCCTGACGATGATGGCCAACGGTCACCCGGGCAACCGTCTCGATGACCTGCTGCCATGGTCGCGCCAATGGCGTCTGCAGTCGCGGTGAGCACAAACCTGGGACGAGGCTCATGCCTGCGTCGGCGCGGCGTTCGCCGGGCGACCTTTCAACCGCGCCTGCATCGCCTTGCGGCGCGCCTTGGCAGCAATGTTCCTTTGGCGCCCGGACTCACCAAAGAACTGGGCGATCGAGTTGTTGATCTCCACCCCGCCATTCTCCAGCGACCACAGCAGGTCGAACTGGAAGCCCAGTAGGTCGTGCGCCTCCACCGCCTGCCGCAGCACGTCCGTGCACATCAGGGGGCGCCGCTTCTGCGGCACGGTGAACACAGACGGTGCAATCGCCACCCGCTCGGGGTGGAAGGACCACCGGGTGATGCAGTCCCACGAACCTGGGGGCATGTAAGACTCCGTTGCACGCTTCCCCTCGATTAGATCTTGGTCGGCAACGTCGGCCATGGTCGTGCAGTTGAACCAGCAGTAGTCCAGCCCATCTAGCTGCACCGGCAGATACTCACCGCACGGCAGCAGCAGCGGGGCCAACAACTTACGGGCACGTGTGCTTAGGAGCGCGCCGTGACCGGCAAATGCGGCTGCGCCGATGCAGTCGAGTGGCAGAACCTTTGGCCCGCCTCGAGGGCTCTCTAGCGAGGGAGGTTGCCAATCGGCGGCGCGCGACGTGCCGGCTGCTTCCAGCCAACGCATCGCCTGAGCGTCGTCGATGTTGTCGCTCGCATAGACGAGCTGGCCATAGGCGAGATCAGGTCCCACTTTGTAAACGTTCATGGGCCGTATCCCTTCCAATCGAGTGGATCGGTAAGATCGGGACGCGGTAGCGGCCGTTCCAGCTTCCGCAGCGTCTGCTCCAGACCGATCGCTCTTAAATCCCCTGAGCCGTCGACCAGATTGTCCGACAGGGCACGGAGGGCATCCAGCATCACCGTGCGGCCGGCCTTGCGACCGCTCTTTACTGCTGCTGCCGTAGCCTTTCCATCGGCTTCTTCTAGCGCCGCAACGACCATCGGGCTGTATCCCTGGTCCGCCATGCCGTGGATGTCCTCGCCGCGATGGTAGCTGCTCGGGACGATGGCCGCATCGGCCGGATCATGAATGCTCAAGCCCCATTTCCCGAGCAGTTTGCGAGCCTCGTCTGCTTTGGGATCCTTGTATGGAACCGTGTGGTGCATCTCTAGCCTGCTCTGCTCGGGATCCTGGTTCAGACTATCCTTGAGGTCGGGCTGAACCTGGGACAGCAGCTTTAGCGTGTTGTTTCTGAGTTGGCCGCGATACTCCAGAGCATGGATCTCATCGGCGACCGCCTGGATGTCCTTCTCGATGGCCGCTTGCGCTTCGCCCGTCGCCTTGGCCAGGCGCTCGTGCAGCTCCTGGGACAGGCTTGCCAACAGACGGACCTCAGCAGCGACTACAGGGTTCTCAAACCCGAAGGCCTTCAGCGCCACGTCATTGGCCTTGGCAGCGCGCTCGCGCAGCCCGTGCGGCAGGCTCGTCAGCTGACGGGCGAGGGCGTTCGCATCCTTGTCGCTCATGATCGGAGCGAACGGGATCGGGCTTGGCACCACGACCGGGGTTGATCCGCGCAGCCCAACCGGGATGACCGGCTCGACCAATGCCCGTGGCGTGTCCCTGGCCAACCCGTCCGGTGGGATTGCCGTTATAATCTGGCGATCGACGGCAGGCTGGAACGAGGCCCGATCTTCCCCAGCATAGGCAGCCGTGGCTGGGGCCGGCGACGCCGGTGGCGCCCGGTGCAGGGTCGGGATCCTGCCGGCGTTGAACACCACGTCGAGCGAGCGGTTGCCGGTGGTGCCAGAGGTCTGGCCGGTTCCAGCCACCGGCTGGCTACCGCCATCCGCGGCTCCGCTCGGGTTCCCTGCATCCGGGGGTGTCGGAGCCGGGGGAACCCTGAAGCTGCTGAAGCTCACCGGATCGACAGGCCGGGTGCCGCTCTGCTGGCCGAACGCTGCATCAAGACCGAGAGAGTTCAGCACGCCGGCGCTGATCGGCCGAGCGTTATTCCGGCTCGCCTGTGCCGCGGCAGGTGGCAACGGTTCGTCCTTCAGGTCCTGAAGCAGCGCGTCGAAGTCCTGCCATGTTCGCCCCTCATCCGCATGCGTCCCCGCCCCCAGCCGGAGTGAATGTGGCACGATTGAGACCGAGGCTCCCGGACCGTGACCCGATCCGGCTGACGAGGCGCCGCCCTGCCTCGCGCCCTCCATCACTTCCGCCGGCAGCATGACCTGAAACGAGACCGGGGATGCGCACCCACCCTGGTGGCAGCTGGTCCGGCAACGGCTCCGGCGGCGAGGTGCCGTAGCTCACCGTGGCGTTCATGGTGAAGGGAAGCCGGCCTTGGTCCAAGAGGCTGCTCCTGCTGCGCGATCGCCTCCCATCATAGCCTGTCCCAAGACCGCGCTGAGGCTGCGTGACGCGGGAACATCCTGATCAAGCCAGCGTACGTCCGACAGCAAGGCTGCTGCGACGCCGTCTGATCCACGTGTCAAGGCGCGGCGCTCGTACGCTTACGTCCGACCGATGGAATCGTGGAGAAGCATTCCCGATTGTATAACCGGATAAGTGGCTGAAGCCAGCAGGGCAACATTGCAGTCGTCGCGACCGTAGCGTCGGCTAGCGCGGCAAGCTCGCTCCGGGCTTGCGAGCGCCCTTGAACATCCCGTACTCCCAGCCAAATCGCGGAGGCGAGGAAGTAAAAGGCGCCGAACGCGGCATATGGAGCGACGACGGCGATGCCGACCTGTTCGGATGCGCCAGCCATCTTCACGAAGAACAAGCCGGCCAGCGCGGACTGAGCACCGCTGAGGATCATTGCCCACTGTGCTCCGAACATTCCCCATCGCCGCACCGCGGTCGCGAGTTGCAGCAATCCGGCAAGAACCGCCCACGCGCCAAAGACCATCAACATGGCATTCAAGGATTTGCGAAGTGCGAACGCAATGGCCAGTGCAGTGAAAGCGCTGATGACGACGTTCAGCATCTGGGTCTTATTTTGGCTTAGTCCGCCATTGCGGCGGGCGTCGGTCATGTTTGCGAGGGCATCCCATGCGGGATAAGCGATCAGCATGACCGCCGCCAGCACCGGCATGTTCTTCGCGACGAGGAGCGCCATGGCAGCCCACGCTGCGGCGACGAGAAAGCGGATGAAATAGTAGGTCGTGAGCCAGTTGGAGGATGCCTCGGGGGAACGATATCCGGCCGTATGAGGTCGCATGTGAGATCTCCATTCAAGAAGCTACCTACTAAAAGGTAGACAATACGCTTGTAAAGCCCTGATCACAGATGCGGCATGGAAGACTCATCCTTCAACAAACGCAGGGAAGGTGAGGGGAATGAACCGAATGCTTACGGCATCGACCCGAGCCAATCCCGCAGCGGGAACCGCCAGGGAACTGTGCACACAATACTTGACATCCTACCAATCGAAAGGTAGGTAAAAGTGTGCCAAATCGATCCTCTACGTCCGACAGTATTTTAGCGTGCGCCCGTTCCCTGATCGTCGGTGGCGGCTATAACGGGTTCAGCTACGCCGACATTGCCGTCGAGGTAGGGATCCGGAAGCCAAGCATCCATCATCACTTTCCCAGCAAGGTGGATCTCGTTCGCACGCTGGTCCTCCGCTACCGCGAGGAAGTCGAAGCAAGTATTACGGAACTTGAACGAAAAACTGCCAGTCCGCTCGAACAGCTTCGAAAATATGTTGGTTACTGGCAAGCCTGCATCATTGATGCCACTGCTCCCTTCTGTGTTTGCGTTCTATTGGCAGCCGAGCTCCCTGCGTTGCCGGAAGAGGTCTCGCTCGAGGTCAAAGCGCATTTCCGCTATTTGTCCGCTTGGCTGACGTCGGTGCTGGAGCGTGGAGCGCGCCAAGGGCAGGTCCGTCTCACCGGTCCTGCTCGGGTGGAAGCGGAAGCGTTCATGGCAACTGTTCATGGCGCGATGCTTTCGGCGAGGGCTTACGGTGACCCCGAGATGTTTGGAATGATTATCGCCCCACTGCTTGCACGACTGTCTGATCGGGTTGATCGATAAACGCTCGAATCATTAAGGCTCGGCGTTATGTCTTTCCAAGGTCATGTCCGCCATCTGCATCGCCACAACCGTTATCTTCTTGCTGTGATCGATGAGTCCTGGGTCTGGATCCGGAGGAGTGAAGGAGAGGACGCCGACAATATCCCGCCTGGTTTCAGCCGTTACCGGGATACACTCATAGCTGATCAAAAGGCGGAATTATCTTCGAAGCTGGCAGGATGGATCCGACCGATGGCCTTGGGGCGATGCACGCTACGATAAGGTCGCGTGATCAGCAGCCGGCTGTAAGGCCGACAGTCTATTCACGATATGCTCGAAAGGGATGTCCCAACAGGGTACAGGTATTCGCACCGTTTGTATGCAGTGCTATGGTTTTTGTCGTTTCGGCGTATCGGCAGACGAGATAAGAGTCGACCCGATTGGATGGAGGACCGTCGGAAAGGGATGCGTTGTTAAGGGCACGCGCACTGCCGTTTCCGACCAACTTTCCTTTAAAACTCTGGTCCTTGAGGGCGTTGGCGATATAGGGCATCGGCTTGGTGGCCTTGAGCGTGAGCGATCTACATCGCGTTGTCCCCACCCGTCAGCCAAATTTGCGACATGTCCGATACGGCTCATCGGCTGTAGCGAGAAGCCCTTGCTTGACAGACCATGGCAGGACGGCATGCCGATATGGCCTACGGCAGCAGTTCATCGAACCGAGACAGTCGAGATACCAGCACAGAGCGCTCGCAAATGATCTGTCCCGCAATCGGGGCCACGATGCAACGACCGGCTGCAGTCACCTGATATTTCTCCAGGATTGAATGCCATTACAACAATACGCTTTTACCCTCCCACAGCATGCTCCCCGGCCCAGGCCTCCGCCCGTGCTGAAACCACCGCTTCCGGCGTCCAGTCAAAATCCGCATCGAACGGGAACGTCGCACGCATCTTCCTGTGCCGGGGCAGCCGCGCCACGTCCTGGTCCACTGATCCCGGTGACAGCGCCATGAGCGACAGCTCCGCCAGCGGTGCGAGCTCTGGCGACAGATACCCCGACTTGACCACCAGGATCCGGCACCCCGACACATCGAGCCCGAGCCGCTCGAAATCCGCGATGTCGTGATACGGCCGCCGCCGCGCTGCCAGCACCAGCCGGAAACCACCCGGCGTTCCGTCCAGTTCCAGCACCGCCTCCCGGTCCCGCGCGTCCGTCGCCGGCGCCAGCACCGTCACCGTGCCTGACACCAGCACCGGCTTGCTTCCGCTCACATCCAGCGTCCCACCGACCGATAGCGACACCGTCGCCCCAACCCCCGCCGCATACGCCGCATCCGTCGTCGGCCGATTCGCGATCGATGCCAGGATCACCCCATCCGCGCCCTGCGCCAGCAACTCGCGCAGCACATCCGCACGATCCCCGACCCCGCCGCCGGTCGGATTATCTCCAGAGTCCGCCAGGATCGTCAGCCCACGAGCGTTTTCCCGTGCCAGCGCCACGCAGTCCGCGATCGTGCCCGTCCTGCTCCCGAACGCGAACGCCTCCCGCGCGGCCCAGTAGCGCGCTGCCAACGCATCGCCCGCCGCCGCCAGCACGCCCTGGTCGGTCCCGGTCATCACCGCAGCCGCCGTCGCGCGCGGTTCGTCCGCCCACACGTACCCTACCATCAACGAAGCGTCCCAGATCCCGTCAGCCATCTGGATATCCGGCAGTCCCGCATACAGCCCGCGCGCCGGTTCATCCACCGTGCTGGTCCGTTCGCCCGGCAGCACCACCGGCACCGGGGTCCACACCACGAACGGCCGCACGCCGGTCTCGATCGAACGCACCAGCATCGACACCGACCGGCGCATTGTTTCCTCGACATCGATATGCGGCGCCGTGCGATACGTCGAGAACATGTCGATACAATCGACGATCTTCTGCGTCACGTTCCCATGCAGGTCGTAGCTCACCGCGATCGGACAATCCGGCCCCACCACCGCGCGTGCCCGGGAAATCCAGTCGCCCTCGGCATCTTCCATGCCGGTCACGAACATCGCTCCATGCATCGCCAGGTAAAGCCCGTCGACCGGCCCATGCGCCCGCAGCCGGTCCAGGAACTCGTTCACCAACGCGGTATACGCCGCGGCCGTCACCGGCCCACCCGGTATCGCGCGCGCATGCAGCGTCGGCAGGAACGTCGCCGGATAATCCTCCAGAAACCCGAACATCGGTGACGCGAACTGCGAGGTCCCGCGTGCCACCCGGAACACGTCGTATGCCGTCTCGACCGGATTATACGTGCTGCACTCTATATGAATTCCGCCAACTGCGATCCGCATCGTGCCCGGTCTCCCTGTCATTCATCCGCACCCCAGAGGTAGCGATGCGCTGCGACCCCGGCCGCACCTTCCGCCCAGGCCGACGGCGCGATCGTCACGAACCCGATCGGCTCGCCCGTCGCCGACCCTGCAAAACCATCCAGCACGTTCGCCGCGATCGCCCGGCAGGCAGTCACCCCGTACACCCCGGTTGCAAGCGCCGGATCCAGTCCGATCAGCACCTTCCCAGGATCGAGGCACTGGATCATCTGCGCGATCGCCAGTCCCAGCGCCGAGCCTCCGTCCTGCAGCAATCGTACCGCCGCACCGAATCCGGCATCCGCCAGGCGCTGCAACGGGGCAGGGCTCGTCGCCATCCTTCCGGCCCGAGCCACATCCGCCAGCGCCCGCAGCGACGACAGGGTATCGAGGCACCCGCGTTTGCCGCACCGGCAGGGCAGGCCGCCCGGCCGCAACGTCACGTGCGCGATCTCGCCCGCGCCGCCATGCCGCCCGCGCAACAATCGCCCATCGACGACATGACCGCAGCCGATCCCCTGATCCACCGACACCAGGCTGAAGCTCGACATCCGGGTCGACATCTGCATCCCGCGCGCCAACGCATGCGCGTCGTTCTCGAGCCGCACCGGCAACCCGAGCCGTTCCTGCAACAAGGCTGCCAGCGGCACATTGGTCCAGCCGAGCCGCGTCGACTGCCTGCAACGCCTGCCTGCAAGATCCACGAACCCCGGCACCGCCACGCCGACACCGGACGGCCCCGTCGCATGTCCCGCCATCAGCTCCGGCATCGCCCTCGCGACCGCCTCGACCAGCATGTCCGGAGTCCATCCCCCGGTCCGCGCACCGGCCGACACCGTCATCTGCCCCAGCGTCTTGCCCACCAGGTCCGACAGCACCAGCACCGCGTCGCGCTCCGCCATCGACACCCCGACAAAACACGCCGCACCGCCTCGCAGCGTCATCGGCCGCGACGTCCCCCTGGCCCCCTCCGGCCGCGCCGCGTCCTCGACGAACCCGAGCCCGACCAGTTCGCGCATCACCACCGTGATCGCCGGCTTGCTGAGACCCGAGCCCTCCGCGAGCATCGTCCGGCTCATCGGCCCCGAGCGCGCGAGCAACTGGAGCATTTGGGTTTGGGTCGACGTCAACATCGAACTCAGTTCAGTTCCTGAACTCGCTTGACGTCAAGGGTTCAACCGCTGAACACTGTTTTCGATGGCATTTCCGACCCTTCGCTGCCTCGTCCTGCTGCTGGCCCTGACCGGTCATGCCGGTGCCGCGACCCTGCGCATCATGCAGTCGGAGCCTCCCCGCAGCATGGACCCCGCCGACCAGACCGCGACCTTCACTGCTTCCGTACTCGACCCGATGTACGAGGGCCTGGTCCGGATGCTCCCCGACGGCCAGGTCGTCCCAAGGCTCGCCCTGAGCTGGACCACCAGTCCGGACGGCCTCGACTGGCGTTTCCTCCTGCGCCCCGGTGTCCGCTTCCATGACGGCACCGAACTGACCCCCGCCATTGCCGCGCAGTCCTTCGCCCGCCTGCTCTCCGCCACCAGCGGCCTCGTCGGCGCCGGCCATTACGCCGCCACCATCGCCAGCGTTCGCCCGGACGGGCCCGCCCTCCTGATCCATCTGGCCCAGCCCTACGCATTCCTGCTGCAACTCCTGGCCGAGCCCCAGGCCAGTCTGATCTCGCCCGCCGCCGCCCAGGCCGGCACGATCGGCCGCATCGCCGTCGGCACCGGCCCCTACCGGTTCGTCGCCTGGAAGAGCAGCGACTACGTCGAGGAGGAGCGCTTCCCGGACTACTGGGGGCCCAAACCCGCGATCGACCGGTTGCGCTGGAGCTGGTCCCCGGAAGCGTCGGTCATGAACATGGCCCTGCGCACCGGCGAGATCGACGTCGCCGTCCCGTTCCCGCCGTTGTTTGCCGCCCGCCTGGGCGATGCTCCATCCCTCCGACTGCAGCAGCAGAGCGGCGCCGCCATCTTTTTCATCGCCCTGAACACCCGGCTCCCGCCGCTGGACGACCCCCGTGTCCGCCACGCCATGAGCCTCGCCACCGACCGTCCAGCCCTGGTTGCCGCCCTGTTGCACGGCTTCGGCGAGCCCGATTGCGGACCGCTTCCGCCCGCCGCCCTCGGCTGTGGCCATGCAACACCGGCACTCCCCTACGATCCCGCCGGTGCCCGCGCGCTGCTTGCCAAGGCCGGCTTGCCCCACGGCTTCACCCTATCGGTCGCCGTGCAGGAACCCGAGGAGCCGATCGCCGAGGCGCTGCAGGCGATGTGGGCCCAGGCCGGCATCCATCTCTCGATCCGCCGCCTCGAAGCCGGGGTCTGGGTGGACGCCGCCTTTGCCGGACCGGCTGCCAAGCAGCGCGCCCGGCTCGGTGCCGTCATTACCTCCTGGGCATCGCCGTTCGTGCCCGACCTGCAGCTCCGCTCCCTATTCGCCAGCCGCAACGAGGCGCCCGCCGGCGCCAACCTCGGCTTCTTCTCCGATCCGGCCCTGGATCAGGCCATGGACCGCGCCGCCCAGACCCTGGACGCCACCGCCCGGAACGCCCTCTACCGCGACATCGCCCGGCGTCTCGACGCTGCCGCGCCGCACATCTCGCTCTACACCCCGTCCGACCTGGTCGCGCATACGAGCCGCGTCTCCGGCCTGGCAGTCCTGCCGGGCGGCGAGCTCCAGCTCGACCGTGTCACCATAACTGCTCCGCCCTGATGGACCGCATCCTGCTGCGCCGCCTCGCCATGCTGCCGCCATTGCTGCTGGCCGTGTCGCTGCTGATCTTCGCCGCCGTACATGCCATGCCCGGCGACCCCGCGCGGCTTATGGCCGGCCCGCAGGCCACCACCCCGGCCGTCGACGCCATGCGCGCCCGTCTCGGCCTCGACCAGCCTCTCCCGGTCCAATATTTCGCCTTCCTCGCCCATGCCTTGCACGGCGATTTCGGAATCTCCCTGGCCTCGAAGCTCCCGGTCACGCGGGAGATTGCCGACCACCTGCCGCCCACCCTGGCGCTGGCCACGATCAGCGAACTGCTGGCCATCGCACTCGGCATCCCGCTCGGGATGCTCGCCGGGATCGGCCGTGGCGGCCTGTTCGACCGTACGGTCGTCTTCCTCTCCGCGATCGGCGCCTCGGTCGCCAACTTCTGGCTCGCCCTGATGCTGATGGAGCTGTTCGCGGTTCGGCTGCGGTGGCTGCCGCTGCTCGGCGCCGGCGACTGGACCCATTACGTCCTGCCGGCGATCGTGCTTGCCGTGCTTCCGGCGGCGTTGATCCTGCGCATGACCCGCGCCGGCATGATCGAGGTGCTGGCCCAGGACTACATCCGCACTGCGCATGCCAAGGGCCTGTCCCGAACGGCGGTCTATCTGCGCCACGCGCTGCGCAGCGTCCTGTCGCCGATCGTCACCGTGGTGGCGCTCAATCTCGGCAGCCTGATCGGCGGCGCGGTGATCACCGAGACGGTGTTCGACTGGCCCGGCCTCGGCCGGCTGCTGGTCGATGCGGTCCGCATGCGCGACTACCCGATCATCCAGGCCATGACCCTGCTCGCCGTGCTTGCGGTGGTGCTTGCCAACCTCGTCGGCGAACTCGCGATCCTGCTGCTCAATCCGCAGCTCCGGGAGGCCTGACCATGGAAGCCAGGCTTGCGTTCATCGACCCGCTCCGCCGCCGCCCGAGCCTCAGCGCCGGGCTGGCCATGGTCGGGCTGGTGTTCCTGCTCGCCATCGTCCCGACTGCCTGGCTGCCGTCCAGCCCATATGCCCAGGACTTTTACCACACGCTCCAATCGCCCTCGTTCGCCCACCCGTTCGGCACCGATGCCTTCGGCCGCGACATCCTGTCCCGCGTCGCGTCCGGCGCCCGACTGTCGCTGATCGAGATCGTCGCCAGCATCTCGATCACCTGCCTGGCCGGCGTGCCCCTCGGCATGGCCGCGGGCTTTGCCGGCGGCCTGTTGGATGGTGCCGCGATGTGGGTGATGGACGTGCTGTTCGCCTTCCCAGGGCTGATCCTGGCCATCCTGGCAGTCAGTGTAATGGGGGAGGGACTGTTCAACACGATCCTCGCCATCTCGTTATTTTCGCTGCCGGTCTATGCGCGTCTGAGCCGCAATCTCACCCTCGAACTGCGGGACGTCGGCTACGTGAAGGCTGCCGGTGCGCTCGGCGCCGGACCGGTCCACATCATCCTCCACCACATCCTGCCGGCGATCCTGCCACTCTTGCTGTTGCAGGCGACACTCACCGCCGGAACCGTCGTGCTGGCTGCCGCGAGCCTGTCCTTCCTGGGGCTCGGCGCGCAGCCGCCACTGGCCGAATGGGGTGCTATGATGAGCGACGGCCGCAACTATGTCGGCGCCGACATTTATCCCGCACTGTTTCCCGGCCTCGCCATCGCTTTGACAGTTTTCGGTTTCGACCGGCTCGGCGAAGGCGTGCGCGACCTGCTCGACCCGAGGAGCCGATACCCGTGACCCGTACCACCACGCTCTGTGCCGACATCGGCGGCTCGACGATCAAGATGGCGCTGCTGGACGGCGAGGGCAGCATCCTGGCCCGCGAGCGCGTGCCGACACCGGCCCATGATTTCGCAGCATTCGCGCAGGCTCTCGACGCGTTCGCCCGTCACCACGATCCAGCCGGCCAGCTCGCCTTCGGCCTGTCCCTGGCCGGCATCTTCGACCCGGTCAGCGGTCGCGCCACGTGCGCCAACATTCCCTGCCTGACCGGCCGCTCGCTGGCCCTGGAACTCGCGACCCTGCTGCACCGCCCGGTCGCCGTCGCCAACGATGCCGATTGCTTTGCGATCGCCGAAGCGAACTGGGGCGCCGGGCGCGGCCATCGGATCGTGTTCGGGGTGATCCTAGGCTCCGGCGTCGGCGGCGGCCTCGTCGTGGACCAGCGCCTGGTGGTGGGCGAGGGCGGCTTCGGCGGTGAGTGGGGCCATGCCCCGGTGGTGCCCGACCTGCCGGACCTGCCCGGACGATTCCCGTGCTTCCCATGCGGCTGCGGCCAGAACGGCTGCATCGACACGATCGGCGGCGCCCGCGGCCTGGAGCGCCTGCACGTTTTTCTTCACGGCCGACCCGAGCCCAGCGAGCATATCGTCGAGGCATGGATCGCCGGCGACATCCACGCCGGTCGCACGATCGCGCTCCATATCGACTTGGTATCGCGCTTTCTGGCTCTGATCGCGAACACCGTCGGTGCCGGCATCATCCCGGTCGGCGGCGGCCTCGGCACGGTAACGCCGCTGATCGCGCTGCTCGACCGGTCGGTCCGTGCCCGTATCCTGCGACACACCGATCGCCCGCTGGTCGTCCCGGCCCAGCATCATGCGGACGCCGCCCTCCTCGGCGCCGCCCTGCTCCTGGACCAGGCGGCCTAGATCCCGCCTTGACCGCGACTACCGCTTCGTCCGGCGATCGCGCACGAACATGGTGGTCGCAACCGCCGTATAGCCGACCGTGACAATCAGCGTGACCAGCGGCCACAACGGAAACCCGGCCGTCGCGGAACCGGGTGCGGCATGGTGGTAGGCAACCAGATCCTGCCCAAAAACCAGCGCATTGAGCGCCACCAGCGTCCCGCCGATCCAGATCCCCCATGAACCACGCATCCCTTGACCCTCCGCTGGTGCCGTATGAATGCCGCAACACGCTCCGGCAGACCATAAGCGGAGAGCAGGTGCCGCGGTTCACGCTACAGCCGGCCTGGGCAACGGGTGGCAACGGCCATATCGCGAGAATATTCGAACCGACTCTCTCACGCCGTTCCAAGCGTGACTACAAAATCGCGAATGGCCTCTTCCATACGGTGGCAGTTGATCGTCAGCATCGTGGACGCTTCAAATCCGGAACTGGCGGCTTTTCCAGTCTCGTTGGCCATGTTCGCCAGGCTTTCCAGGTTGGTCGAGATCGTTTCGGTGGAGACAGCCGCCGCCACCGCCGCATGCGCTATTTCCCGTGTCGCAGCATCTTGCTCCCTTACTGCCGCCGCGACCGCGGTCGTAACCTGGCCAAGGTCGGAGATGATCCGTGCGATGCCGGTAATCGCAGCGACCGCATCGCGGCTTTCCTTCTGGATTGCCATGATCTGTCCGTTAATCTCCGTCGTGGCATCTGCCGTCCGTTTCGCCAAGCCTTTTACCTCGCCGGCGACTACACTAAATCCCTTTCCCATATCGCCGGCACGGGCCGCTTCGATGGTTGCGTTAAGCGCAAGCAGGTTGGTCTGGGTGGCAACCGCGTTGATCAGTTGCACGACATCGTCGATGCGCGCGCTCGTCTCGGAAAGACGCATCATGGTCGTGCGCGCCCGATCGGCTTCTGCGCTCGCGCGGCTGGCCACCGTCTCCGCCAGCGTCATCTGACGATCGATCTCGCCCACGCAGATGGACAGTTGTTCCGTCGCTGCAGCGACGCGCTGCACACTTGCGGAGGTCTGCTCGGACGCCGATACGATCAGGGCGGTTTTTGCAGAAGCATAGGTTACCGTTGCCGAGAGACCGGCCGAGCTGTCACGTACACCGTTCGCTGCATCCGTTGCTTGCCGCACCAGATTTCCAACGGTTTCCTCGAACCTCAGGGACAAGGTCTGCGCGGTCTTCCGTTTTTCCCCCGCGGCCTGGATTGCGACTTCTGTCTGTCGCGCATGTGCTTCGGCCTCACCGGCTTGCGCGTTTTGGGCTGCCTCGATGGCTGCCTGCGAAACGGCGAATAATGTTGTAAGCGTATGGGTCAGCCAGACCAGCACACAGGTTTCGAGCACCACTATGATTGCATGCAATACGACGCGCTCAAGCGATGGGCCGCCCGGATAGATCGCTGCGGGAAGCAGAAAATTCAGCAGCAAGTGATGCGCGGCGATCGCGCCGGCAGACAGCAGCAGCACACGCCAGTCGCAATAGACGCTCAAGACTGCGAGGCTCGCGAAGAAATACATGTGCGCATCAAGCTGCCAGGAATGCCCGGATAGCTGGTCGACGATCAGCGACACCATGCCGATTACCGCGATGCCGATGGTCAGCCGGGTGCTCAATCCGCTTCCGCTCAACCACCAGGAACCGGTCGCAATCGCCGTGATCGCGACTGCCAGAAGGCCAGGACCCTGCCATGAATTATTCAGCCACAGGGCAACGATGAAATTAAACGGGACATGAAGCCAGAGCAGGACCAGCAAGCCTCTGCTCGCCTGTTCGCGAAGTTTGATCAGGCCCGGGTTCGTTTCCATGTCGGCGTTCCATCAGCTCCGGGTCATGCAACCGGCGAGGCTGCGGGCATCGATCAGCAACCAGGCACCGGCTCGATGCAGCCGGTGCCCAAAATTGGGCGTAGACGACCGGGTCACCACCATGTTGGGCCATCGTCCCAGACCGACCAGATTACCGTCTGCGCGGGTGACGGCGTCGATTGCCCGGCTGGTCCACCACCACGGTGGAAATATGGCGACAAGCGGCCGGTCGGGTCGTGGTGCGAGCTCGAGCCAGGCTGCTCCGGCCACGCTCCCGAACAGAAGCAGACCTGGGACGATCCAGGCGTTTGTGGCTCTCTTGCAGGCCCCATCCACCCGCATCTTCCGCACCTTTCGACGCATGGTTCGATCCCGCGCATGACGACGATAGGCTTGAAAGTTTAACGACTGGTTTCGCTCCAGCTCTCGCCGGGCTTGAGGTCTGTCCGCACTGGATTATTCGTAGGTCGGCACCTTGATCCAGCTGACCAGAAGATCCGGCGTTATGAACGAGGCGGTCGAGGATCCCGTCTCTCATGGTCGGACCGCCGATATTCTCGTGCGCCACG
>JBPBQO010000021.1:0-25230 GCA_050954785.1 Janthinobacterium lividum
GACGGTCGACCTGACCGGCGATCCGTATTTCCAGGTGCTCGCCAGCAGCTTCAATGTCCCGTTCATCGACCGCAACCCGAAGCATGACAGCAGCATCGTGCTGACCGGCAGCCGCATCCCGCAACCGACCGACCAGCCGCCACCGCCGCAGGTGTCCTTGCGCTGAGAAGGGTTTTCCCTGGCATCCGATCGGTCTAAGCCGGCCACATGATCCAGGCCCAGACCTTCATCGATGCCGCCGCCGCGCGGGGCCTCGACTTCTATAGCGGCGTACCGTGCTCGTTCCTCACGCCGATGATCAACCGGGTGATCGGCGCCGGCGGCGAGGGAGGGCGGCTCGACTATGTCGGTGCTGCGAGCGAGGGCGAGGCGGTGGCGATCGTGGCCGGCGCCTGGCTAGGCGGTCGCGGCGGCGTCGTCATCTGTCAGAATTCCGGGCTCGGCAACTGCATCAATCCGCTCACCTCGCTGAACGTGCCATTCCGCATTCCGCTGTTGCTGATCACCACCTGGCGCGGCCAGCCCGGCCTCGCCGACGAGCCGCAGCATGTGCTGATGGGCCAGATCACCCAGGCGATGCTCGACCTTTGCGCCGTGCCGAACCGGCCCTTCCCGAAACAGGATCGGGAGATCGGCCCGGTCCTGGATGCGGCCTTCACTCGCTTCGAGACCGAAAGCCTGCCGTTCGGGCTGGTGATGGAGCAGGGCAGCGTCGCCGAGGAGAGCTTGCCCGAAACCATGTCCAAAGCGCCGGCGCCCGGCACATGGTCGGATCTACGTCGTCATTCCAGCCGTCCCAGCCGGGTCGCGCTGCTTGAGCGGCTGCTGTCGTTGCTGCCGGACGAGGCGGCAATCATCGCCACCACGGGCAAGAGCGGACGCGAGCTGTTCACCCTGTCCGACCGGGAGCAGCACCTTTATCAGGTCGGCTCGATGGGCGGCGCATCAGGCATGGCATTAGGCGTGGCACTGACCGTGCCGGACCGGCCGATCGTTGTGCTGGATGGCGACGGTGCGGCGTTGATGAAGCTGGGCTCGCTCGCCACCATCGGCGCGAGGCAGCCGGGCAACCTGATTCATGTGCTGCTGGATAACGGCGTGCACGACTCGACAGGTGGACAAAGCACCGTTTCCGCGTCGGTCGATTTCGCGGCGGTCGCTCTGGCGTGCGGC
This sequence comes from Janthinobacterium lividum, assembly GCA_050954785.1. GTDB lineage: Bacteria > Pseudomonadota > Alphaproteobacteria > Acetobacterales > Acetobacteraceae > Lichenicola. The sequence goes on from JBPBQO010000021.1 coordinate 1,174, forward strand.
TATCGATTGGCAATTTCGGTGGATGACGAAACGGGTTTTGCCCAGGCCATCACACAAGCACTGGCAAATCCGGGACCCACTCTCATCCACGCCCGGATCACGCCGGGTTCGATGAAGGTGCTGGGCCGGCCGACGATCGCGCCGCACGAAGTGGCACGGCGCTTTCACAGTTTCCTGACCGAAAGACAGGTCCGGAAAGCCTGAGCCTTCCGGACCGTCATTGGTATCAGGGAACGTTGGTGCGGGGTGGCAGGCTCGTGCCGGTCACGCCGGTAGTCGCAGTGGTCGTAGCAGGCACCCACGGCTGGGCTGCCTCGTCATGCTTGGTCCAGCCGCCGGCCTGATATTCGCCGCGACGGGTGGTGGTATCGATCGCCGTGTGACGGTCGAGTACGCTTTCGACCAGCGCAGCCTGTGACTCATCGGCGCGAACCGTGACCAGGTTGCCACCGCGACGCACGGTCTCGGCGTAGACATGCGCGTCCTCGTCCGGAACGCCGGCACCAGTCAGCATGCCGACCAGTCCGCCGGCACCGCCGCCGACCGCTGCGCCGACGCCGGCGCCGGTGAGGGTCGCGATCAGCCAGCCGGCTGCGATAACCGGACCCACACCGGGGATCGCCAGCGAGCCGATACCAGCCAGCAGTCCGACGCCGCCGCCGAGGATGGTGCCGATCGAGGCACCGGTTCCGGCACCCTGCTCGGCATCTTCGGCTTTTTCGTCATGGGCGAGCGTGGAGTTGGTCGTACCGGTGGTGGTGCCGGTATTCTTACCCTCGTTGCCGATCAGGCTGATGTCGCTGTGCGGAATGCCGGCATCTTCGAGCGCAGTGACGACGCTGCGTGCATCGGCATAGCTGTCGTAGGCGCGCGTGATGGTGCGCTGTACCATGGGATGGCTCCTGTTTTTAAACGGGTTGTGGTTCGTTTAAACGCCTGTCCGATCACTCGGTGCCGACGCTGCCCTTGTAATCTTCCCAGACCTTGACGGTTGCGCCGTCATGCATGGCGGTGCCGTGCCAGACGCCGTTATCGTCCTTGGTCAGCTCTTTCACCTGGGTGAAGCCATGCTTCATGATGCGGTGGCCGGCCTGCTTCTTGGTGAAGCTGTTGGCACCCTTTGCCGGCATCGTGGTGCTGGCGTTCGTGGTTGCGACAGCCTGGTTGTGGTCGGTCGGGTTGTTGCTCATCCCGGTCGCCTTAGCGGTGCCGGCCGCCGCGTCGCTTGCGGCAGCGCCGGTGGCTGCCACGCCGTTCGTTACCGCGCCGGTTGCCGTGGTTCCGGTCGTGTTGGTTGTGTTGCCGGCGGTCTGGGCTCTGGCAGTCTGTGCATACGTTCCGCCGACCAGTGCCGTGAAGGCGATGGCGGCGAAGAGGGTCGCGGACTTCATGTGACGTTCCTCATTGTCTCGCTGCGTGGTGCAGTACGCGTGACAACGGCTTTACGCGCGGATCGTTTCAAGGCGGTTTCGAGGCACGCGAATGCGCCGGATCCCGTGCTCCCGCCGGCTGCTTGACGCCTAGCCGAGCGACCGCTGCGCCGCCGTCAGGGTGTTGCGCAGCAGGCAGGCGATCGTCATCGGCCCGACGCCCCCGGGCACCGGGGTAAGCCGGCCGGCGCGGCCCATCGCTTCCTCGAACACCACGTCGCCGACCAGCCGGGTGCGGCCTTCGGGCGTCGTCACGCGGTTGATGCCGACATCGATGACCGTGGCGCCCGGCTTGATCCATTCCCGCCTGACCAGCCCCTTGTGCCCGGTCGCCACCACCAGGATATCCGCCTGGCATGCGAATGAGCCCACGTCCGCGGTCGCCACGTGGCAGACGGTGACCGTGCATTCCTCCTGCAGCAGCAACTGGGCCATGGGACGCCCGACCAGGTTGGACTTGCCGACCACCACCGCATGCAGGCCCTTCAGGCTGCCGAGCTCCCCGCGCAGGAGGAGCAGGCAGCCGAGCGGCGTGCAGGGAACCAGCCCGGGCAGCCCGAGCGTGGTCAGGCCGACATTCATCGGACCCAGCCCATCCACGTCCTTGGCCGGGTCGATGGCGCCGGTGACGAGGGCGGCATCGATTCCTCTTGGAAGCGGAAGCTGCACCAGGATGCCGTGTATCGTCGGATCCGCATTGAGATCGGCGACCAGCGACAGCAGCTCCCGCTGCGTGGTCGAACCCGGCAGCACATGGGCGATCGACCGCATGCCGACCTGCCCGGTATGAGCGATCTTGGAGCGGACATAGACCTCGCTGGCCGGGTTGTTGCCGACCAGGACCACCGCCAGCCCCGGCACGACGCCATGCGTCTCGGCGAGCTGTGCCACCTCGAGCTCGATTTCCGTGGTCAGGCGGGCGGCATACGCCTTCCCGTCGATGAGTCGTGTCTGGATAGTCCCGGCTGGAACAGGGATGGCTGCCGCCGCGATGGTATCGGAGCGTGTCATGGGCGCCTCTCCTGGTGCACTTGGGCGGTCCCGGCCAAGACACCGACTGGAAACGCGATGTCGATGCAGGCAGGATGCGGCCGATGAAGCCCATACGAAAGAACTTCGGCAGCGACAATGTCGGTCCTGTCAGTCCAGCCATCCTGAATGCCATGATCGAGGCGAACGAAGGGGCGGTGCCATCCTACGGAGGCGACGCCTGGACCGCACGGCTGCAAACCGTCGTGCGCGACATCTTCGAGACCGAGGTCGAGGTGTTCGCGGTCGCCACCGGCACCGCGGCGAACGCCCTTGCCTTGTCGGCGATGGTGCCGCCCTACGGCGCGGTCTATTGTGATGCCTCCGCACATATCGATACCGACGAGTGCGGTGCGCCGGAGTTCTTTACCGGCGGCGCCAAGCTGCTCGGCCTGCCCAGCCGCGATGGCCGCCTCTCGCCCGCCGCTCTTGCCGCGCATCTCGAAGCCAGCCGTGGCATCGGCGTGCACAAAAGTCGTCCTACCGCGCTCAGCATCACCCAGGCGACCGAATGGGGCACCATCTACGGGCTCGACGACGTTCGGGCGATCGGCGAGACCGCGCGCGATCTCGGCCTGTCGCTGCACATGGATGGGGCCCGTTTCGCCAATGCGATGGCAACGCTCGGCTGCTCGCCCGCTGACATCACCTGGAAGGCCGGCATCGACGTGCTGTCGCTCGGCGCCACCAAGAACGGTGCCATGGCGGCGGAAGCGGTGGTGTTCTTCCGGCGCGACCTCGCCGAGGAGTTCGCGCGCCGTCGCAAGCGGGCCGGTCATCTCTGGTCGAAGTCGCGGTTCCTGAGCGCCCAGCTCATCGCCTACCTGACCGACGATCTGTGGCTCCACAACGCACGCCAGGCAAACGCCATGGCGACACGCCTGGCCCAGGGACTGCTCGAGCTCGACGGGGTCGGCCTGCTGCACGAGGTGCAGTCGAACGAAGTGTTCGCGGTGCTTCCCGAGCCGGTGATCGGCCGGCTGGAAGCGGCAGGCTTCACGTTCTATCGCTGGTACCTGCCGGGCGGCGAGACCTCGGCTCCCGGCACTGCGCCGGTGCGTCTGGTCACGGGTCTCGATACCGAAGCGCGCGATGTCGACGCATTGCTGGCAGAGGCCCGGGGCTGATCACAGCCCCGGTTTTTCTTCAGATCGCGGCGAGGGCGTAGAGCACCCGCACCCAGGAGCGGGTGCCGCGATGGAAGCTCGACAGGTCGTATTTCTCGTTCGGCGAGTGGATGCGGTTGTCGGCGCGTGCGAAGCCGATCAGCAGGCTGTCCATGCCGAGCGCCTCCTGCAGCTCGCGCACCACCGGGATCGAGCCGCCGCTGCCGACCACGGCCGCCTCGGTGCCCCATTCCTCGGTCAGCGCCGTCAGCGCCGCTCGCAGGGAGGGGCCTTCGATCGGCAGGCTGCTTGCGGTCGATCCGCCATGCGACCGGAACGCGACGCTGCAATCGGCGGGGATATGCGCCTGCACATGCGCCCGGAACGCGGTCCGGATCGTCTCGGGGTCCTGCCCGGCCACCATCCGGAACGAGACCTTGGCGGACGCCTTGCCGGGCAGGACGGTCTTGAACCCCTCGCCACCGTAGCCGCCGGTGATGCCGTTGATCTCGTAGGTCGGCCGCGCCCAGGTCTGTTCCAGTGCCGAAAAGCCCGGCTCGCCTGCCGGGATCGACAGGCCGACCGGCCCGAGCAGCTCGGCATCCGAGAAGCCGATTCGGGCCCAGCTCGCCTTCACCGTCTCCGGTAGTGGCGATACCCCATCATAGAAGCCGGGCAGGGTGACACGCCCTTCGGCATCGCGCAGCGAGGACAGGATCTCGACCAGCAGGTGCAGCGGATTGCGCGCAGCATTGCCGTACAGGCCGGAATGCAGGTCGCGATCGGCGCAGGTGATGGTGATTTCCTCGCCGACCAGCCCGCGCAGCATCGTGGTGATGGCGGGGACATCGTCGCCCAGCATGTCGGTATCGCAGATCAGCGCGAAGTCGGCCTTCAGCTCGTCCGCATGCGCGTCCAGGAACGGCCGCAGGCTGGCGCCGCCGCTTTCCTCCTCGCCTTCCAGCAGCACGGAGATCCGTACCGGGTAGCTGCCGTCCGCTGCCCGGATTGCCCGCAACGCCTCCAGGAACGTCATCACCTGTCCCTTGTCGTCGGACGCGCCGCGTGCGGTGATCCAGCGATCGGGCGCATGGCCCTCGCGAGCCGGCGCATCCACCAGGATCGGGTCGAACGGGTCGCGCACCCATAGCTCGAGCGGGTCCACCGGCTGCACGTCGTAATGCCCATAGAACAGGACATGCGGCGCGTTCAGCGCGGCGGCGCCCGGCGAACGATCGTGCGCCACCACGATCGGCAGGCCCGGCGTGTCCCGCACGCTCGCCTCGAAACCGAGTGAGGCCAGGTCGTCGCGCAGCCACTCGGCGGCACGACGACAATCCGGCGCATGATCCGGCTGGGTGGAGATGCTGGGAATTCGGAGCAGGGCGAACAGCCGCTCGAGGCTTGCATCGAGCTGGCTGTCGACGTGATCGAGCGCCGGGCCGGGGTTGGAACCGGCGGCGCGAGGGAAGGGTGCGTTCATCGAGCCAGTTTGCACCCCCCGCCGCCGCTTGTCAGCCGGGTGTCTGGATCGGATTTGGGCTTAACCATGGTATTCAACGCTGGCATATCGAAACGCCCGACACCCTCGACGCGGTGGCAAGGGCGGTCTCCGTACCGGACCGACACTCAGCCGATTATTGTAGAACCAATCCTCCCGGCCAAATCGTTGCGCGACCCCCCGCCCGGCAAGCTGACGATCCACCACCATGCCAGTTGCACCGCCAGCTACCCATCAGCATGACATCCGCAACGCCGTCCCACAGCACAAGCACGACCAGCAGACAGGTCAATCGATAGACCCGTCGCGCTTGCGCCTGTGGTGCCACACGGACCAGCGCGAGCAGGCCTGGCACCACAAGTAGCAGTAGCACCGCCCGATACCCGATATTCTGATGGCCGAAGAAGGAGTCGGCGCATAGTATCGCACCGACCAGCAGAAGCGACCGCTCGGTCGTCCCGATCCTGTCGAGCATGCTCCGCAGCATCGGGTCCCGTTCACGCGCCATGGCTTGCAGCATGCAGCCACCGGCCATAACGATGAACAATATCCACGGCAACAGCATCATCCCGGGGCCGCCGGCATCACGTCCGACTGACAAACTTCAGAGTAATATCAAGCCAAGCGGCATACTGCGCGCACCGAACATGTCGCTAAACAGGCCCGTGCCCATATTGGCGCCGATCCGTGACAGCTCAGCATGGAATTCCGCCAAGAACACCGCCAACACTAAACCGCACAGGCCACCGACCAGCCACATTCGCCGCCATGGCTCGTGGACGATGAACGCCAGCACGGTGAGCGGATAGAACTTCAAAAGCTCGATGCCTAAAACCAGAGCATATCCGGCGCTCCAGGCGATTGCTGAGCGCATCAGCAAATGCACGAACAGAGTCGCGGCCGTGAATATCAGCAGATCGGTATTGCTGGGCTCCGCTGCAAACAAGGTCGCCCATGACACCACCGCACATACCGCCACCATGTTGCTGAAGAGGCCTGCCAGCCCCAGGGCATCAGGAACAGTGCCCCCAGGAACCCGAAAAGCGGGGTCCAACTGTCCGACCGCGCCAGAAATGGCAATCGCAGCCAGCGGCGAATAATCCTGTTTCCGCTCCAGCGGATCACATGGATTGCCGGCATACACGTCAATCCGCGCGACCAGCATTCCACCTGCGCCGTTACCAACCGCGTATCGAGGAACGGCTTCGCGAAGGGGTGTTCGTAAATCACGTTCAGGATCATAAAATAAACTGATCTGTCGCTCGCATATAGGACGATGAAGACCACAAGAATCACGGCGGCAAGTCCCGGTATGGGATGCCGCATCATCAAGTTCGACTACTCCCGCCCATAATTTTATTCATGCCATCGACACCATGCTTCGGTACCGCCGTAGAATGGGCGCAGATGAGCGCTACGAACAGCAACAGGACAGCTTGGAATGCCACAGTCCGTGAATGCGGGCGCCTGATCAAATCGGGCATCATTCCTGGTCGAAACCTGCCACCCATGACAGATCCGGCCAGATGGGCCAACCGAACGGGCTTCCGCCGGCAACCAAATCAAGCCGTGGCCGATCCTCAGGATGCCGAGCAACAGCACGAGCAGAACCGGCAGCAGCGTTCGATCTCGCTGGCTTCGTCTCAAATTGAATCCTGCTGGCATCGGTTTGGTTCGCTCGTATAAAGCGGGGGCGGTGCAGGCCCAGCGTGCTCGCGTGGTTAATAATGTCGCACGGAATCTCGTCGACGATGTGCCGTAACGTTCGCCCATCATTGTAGGCCAGACGGACAACGGTGATCTGTTTGGAAGCAAGTATAGGCAATACTTGATCTGGAATGGCCAGTTGACACGGTCATTTTTAAACGAACAGAACGCCTTCCGCGGAACGGATGTTTTATCCAGAATTAAATACTTTGTTGCACTATCCGGCGAAAATTGAAGTTTTTGGAATTCATAACTGAGTAGCTCGCCTCATGCCTCCCAACTACACCACGTTCTGCGGGGAGAAGATGCCGTAATAGGCCAGTTCCACCAGAAACGTGGTCGGCGGCAGGACCGGACTACCGGTCGCGAGGCTGCCGGCCGGGATGTGCATGGGGGATACGATGCCGGAGGTAGGGGTGTCTGACATGATGCTCGTCGAGGTTCCCGTTGTAACAAAGATTTACAGGAGCCGCTCCAGCCGGACAAAAGCCGTTCAAGACTCGAAACATGACACCAATCATTTCGATTTCGATGCATCCGAAATGCCTTGCCGATCGTATAAGACATTCACTGGTTGGAACCGACCATCGTGTCGATCATGGACGACCCGGCAAGCCTGTCACGGCGCTTCACCGAACCCCGCAACGGACTTGATCCTGCCGGGGACATGCTGGAGCGGTCCAGTATCGTTAGTCTCGATCTACCGCGCGGCGTTGCCCTCTCATATGCGCTCCTGCCGCTCGAATCCACGGTCGACGCGATTTGCAGGCTGCAGACACGCGGGCGGGCGGCGTCGTTCGGAGACTGCCTGATCCGCGCTGAAAGCCGGTTCGACGCCCTGGCACTCGAAATTCCCGGCAGCGGTCCGGACGACCTTCTACGCCTGCTGGTCCTGGAAGCATCGGAGGAACGGCCTGCGCCGCAAGCGATGCGCCAGGCCGCGAACGCAGCCGAGGCTCTCGATCATGGCCTGGTGCGGGTCCATGCGAACGGTGCGTCGGCGCTCACCATCGGCCTGCTGCACGACATGCATCACCTGTTCTGCGCCGGGCTGTATGATCCAGCCATTTCGGATGAGACCGGCCAGGCAACCCTGGCTGCCGATCCGATGCTGCGGGATCTCGAAAGCTTCCTAGTCGATTCGCCGGCGCTGCCGTTGCCGGTGCGGATTGCGATCGCGGTGGCCCTGGTCGAGTGCGTGCTTCCGTTCGGGCCTGGCAACCGCCAGCTTGCCTGGCTGCTGCCGCCGATGATGATGGCAGCGGAAGGCCGGCTGCCGCTGTTCCTCGGGCAGACACTTGCGGCAGTCCTGGCGAACTACGAGACCGCCCTGGTCGAGCTGCGGGTCAGCCACGACTGGGAAGCCTGGATCTGCTTCTTCCTGAACAAAATGACGAACGCGGCGGATGTTTCCATCGACCGGCTGGAGCGTCTGGCGAACTTGCAGCAGGCTCGCGAGGCCGAGCTCCTGTCACTGCGCTCCGACTCGACCGCACGCCGGTTGGCCGAGTTGGCGCTCGGGGTGCCCGTGCTGACGGTCGGCACGGCACAGACCATGCTCGGCGTCTCGTTCCAGACCGCCAATGCGGCTGTGGCGACACTGCAGAGGCTCGGCATCCTGACGCCCTATTCGAGCAATCGCCGCAACCGTGTGTTCATCGTCGGTGGAACGTTGGCGTTGATCGCAGGTACCGATCGGGCCTGACGACCGGTCCCAGCAGGAGCGTCAGCTCAGGCGGCTGCGCAGGAAGCCGAGCGCCGGCAGCGGGGTCCAGCTTTTCGGCAGGTCGGTGCGACGGATCGGTGCCACGCTGTAGCGCGGGATCGGCTGGCGCGTGCTGCGCAGGAAGTGGGCGTAAGCCTTCACCTGCTGCTCGCGCCATGCCCGGTCGGCCAGCGCCGCGTCGCGGTTCGGAAATATCTCGGCGATGCGGCTGGTGCGCCCGGCCTCCGCCATCACCGCCCACAGGCCGTCTTCGCCCGACCTGCCGTCACGTATGCGCTGGAAAGGAACGACGTCACTCATGCTGCGGTAACCCATGCATCGAGGTGGACCGTACCATCAACGAGGACGAGACCATGACGTTCGCCCATTGTGCAAGTGCATCGTCGCCGCAGAGTGCGGGAGCGTCATCGGTGTCGGCCGGAACCTCCGGCCACCTGCCCCCGTTTCGATGGCGCGTCGAGAAGCGGCTCGCGCCGGCGGTCTCCCGTGTGCTTGAGCTTGCGGGACAGGCAGCCGACCGTTAGGAGCCAGTCATGCTGCGCCTGATCATTGCACTACCCTTCCTGATCCTCCTGGTTATCTTCGTGCTGTTCAACGAAACGCCGCAGGCCATGCTGTTGCCCGGGTATTCCTGGCAATCGTCGCCGGGTGTGGTCGCCCTGATCGCCGCGGTCCTGTTCTTCCTGGTCGGTGCTCTGGTGGTCTGGTTCTCCGAATTGCGCCAGCGCCGCCGGGCGCGCCGCGCCGAGCAGCAGGTGCGTGCGCTGGAAATCCAGGTCACCGAGCTGCGCGCGCAACTAGCCCAGTTGGTCGCCCAGAACGTGACCCACCAGGGCAGCATACCGTCGCTGCACACCGGCGCCGGCTCGTCGTCGAGCCTGCCGCCGGCCGCCTACTGAGACGTCGATGTCCGATCGCCGAACCGTGCCGACCCGTCTGATCCTGGCGCTGGACACAACCGATCCGGTACAGGCCGGGCACTGGATCGAGACGGCCGGGCCATTCTGCGACGCGATCAAGCTTGGACTGGAATTCACCTACGCGAACGGTTTCGATGCGGTGAGGCGGCTGGCCGCGGGGCACCGGTTGTTTCTCGATCTCAAGCTGCACGACATCCCGAACACCGTGGCCGCTGCTATCCGCGCCCTGGCTCCGATCCGACCGGCGATGCTGACCATCCATGCTGCCGGAGGCCCGGCCATGATCGCCGCCGCGCGCAACGCCGTCGAGGACAGCTTTCCGTCGGGCGAGCATCCGATCCTGCTGGCAGTGACGGTATTGACCAGCCTGGATGCCGAGGCGCTGCATTCGACCGGTATTGCCGGCGGACCGCGCCAGCAGGTGCTTCGGCTCGGCAGACTGGCGCTCGCGGCAGGCGCGCACGGCCTAGTCTGCAGTCCGCACGAAGTGGCGCCCCTTCGCGATGCGCTTGGCAGCGATCCCTGCCTGGTCGTGCCCGGCATCCGCCCGGCCGGCGCGGCGACCGACGACCAGAAACGCATCATGACACCCGCCGAGGCACAGCAGGCCGGTGCCGACTGGATCGTGGTCGGCCGGCCGATCACCCGGGCGGCCGATCCGGGTGCGATGGCCGCTTCCATTACCGGCGAACTGGCGGCCGGAATTTCCGGATGAGCGACGACCGCTCCGGCCGGACCAAGGTCAAGATCTGCGGCATCCGGGACGAGCCCGCCTTGGATGCGGCAACCGATGCCGGTGCCGACTGGATCGGGTTTGTGTTCTTTGCCCGCTCGCCGCGCTGCATCGCCCCGCAGGACGCCGCGGTCCTGTATCGGCGGCTGGATGGAAAAGCATCCGCCGTCGGCCTGTTCGTCGAACCGGACGAGGCGGACATCGAACGTGTTCTGCAGCAGGTGCCGCTCGACATCCTGCAGCTCTACACCACGCCCGAACGCGCCGGTTTTTTCCGTTCCAGATTTGGACGGCCGGTCTGGCTGGCGTATGGCGTGAGCCGGCGGGACCAGTTGCCGACCACCCATAGTCTGGACGGCCTGGTTATCGAATCGCGGGCGCCGGATGACGCGTCGCGTCCCGGCGGCAATGGCCTGTCGTTCGACTGGTCGATCCTGCAGGGCTGGCACGCACCGGCTCCCTGGCTGCTCGCCGGTGGCCTGACGCCGGACAATGTCGGCGGAGCGATCGCGCAGAGCGGTGCATCGGCCGTCGACGTTTCATCGGGCGTGGAAAGCAGCCCCGGATGCAAGGATCCGGCGCTGATCCACCGGTTCGTCAGGTCAGCAGGCGCCGGCTGAGCCAGGTCTCGAACAGCATGTGCGGAACCGTCAGCGCGGCGAGGCCCTGGATCGTCAGGCACAGCAGGCGCTGGTCGGTCGGGCCGTCGTAAAGCGGCCACAAGGCAGCGCCGATCAGCAGCGTCAGGCCGGTAACCGGTAGCGACAGCAACGCAGCACTGCCGGCATCGCGAATGCGGGGGGCGCCGGGATGGTCGCAGATCAGCGATCGCGTATGGGCCGGTGCATGAATACAGACGAAATAGATCGCGAACGCCGTGAGCGGCGGCAGGACGATGAACACGCCAACCAGCAGGCCCGGCCACTTGAGCCGTGACGCTTCGCCCGCCTGCAGACGTTTGATCACCCATGTCGCGGCACAGGCCAGCCAGAGCAGCGAGCCGGCCCATAGCCAGGCAGGAGGCTGCATCATGACCGTCCGGGAGATCGTGCCGAACAACAGAGCGGTTGCTGCAGGATGCGCCAGCACCGCCATTGCGATCGGCAGGCCGCCATGAACGATCACGTCGAGACGATGGCCGTTATCGCATTCCTCAGTACCGAAATGCAGGACGGACATCGCAAGGAAGACGATAAGCGTCGGTACCGGTGCCAGATGCCAGGCGAGCAGAACGCTGGCCGCCAGTACGAGATAAGGTATGGCAAAAATCAGGAACCAGGATCGGTTGAACCGCGTCCGGAGTGCCGAGCGAGCCAATTCGCCGTCGAGGGCCCCATGCGGTACCCCCAAAACGATGATGGCCAGCAAAGCTACGATCGTCGGTTGCCCTCCCGGTAGCCATCCGCTCATGGCAATGCCCGCTCCTGCAAGCAGAAGCGGATTGAAGCCACTCAGGGTGCGCCCCGCCGCGGACGGAACGGCAAGAGCACCCCGAGGCACGTCTAGCGAGCCGTGCGTGCCGTCGCCGAAGCGGTGTAACCCTCCGACAGGTCGCGATCGGTGATCTTGGTGTCGGATGCGGTGGACATGAACCCGTACACCACCTTGGCCAATATATCGAGGATCAGGATGCAGACCACGGCAACCGTGTCGCCGATGGCGTACATGCCGTCCGGAGACAGCAGAAGCACCAGCGGATAGATCAGCCACAGCACCGACAGGATCGTCGCATTGCGGCGATAGGTCATCTGCACGTCATCGCGCTCTTCACGATTAGCCTGCATCAGCGATACCCAGATCACGTAGTAGACGCCGAGGAAGGCGACGCACGAAATGATGAACCACGTCCACTTGAGCGAGGAAACCTCGGATGCACCGAAGAAGAACGATGTGACGATCATGATGACATCTGCAAGCACGATGCCGGCGATGGCGCCATTACGCTTGATGCCTGCATGCATGGCCGTCATCGAAAGCGAGATCAGCAACAACGGCGTGGTGAAAAACCAGTCAATATAACGTGCGAAATAGAAGATGCGCGTACCATCGGCATTCGATGCCGTATGGAAAGGCAGGAGAATGCTGCCCTGGCTGGTAGCCATCGCAAAATACGAGCATGCGGCAATGATGGGAACGATGCCGTGAAGAACCGTGTGCAGTTCTTCCGACTTGGTTCGCCGTTTACCGGTCAGGAGTATACCGAGACCGCCTATCAGCATAATGACGGCCGTTAGCCAGAGCCAACTTGAGGAATCCATAAATTTTGTCCATTACTGTCGAGCAGATTGACAATAATGGAACCGGATTAAAGTTTCGGAACAATGCTGCGGTATTCGGCAATACCGGGTATCTGTTACCCGAACGCCCTTATCCGGATATTCATATCAAATATCCGGATAAGGGGAACTTTCAGTAACCGGAATAGCCGTAGCTTGGTGCCGCATAAACGACAGTACCAGGAGCATATCCATATGCAGGATAAACCGGCTGCGGATAGGCATAGCGCGGATAGCCATAGCCATAGCCATAACCGCCATACGGCCCTGCAACTGCCGCTCCCAGCGCCGCGCCAGCCAGCAGACCAACGCCCAGGCCTAAGCCACCGCCATAACCGCCACGACCGTAGCCTCCACGGTATCCGTAACCACCGCCACGATAGCCGTAGCCACCGTGATAGCCACCATATCCACCGCCGTATCCGCCGCCCCAGCGTGCCTCGGCCGGCTGGGTTGCTGCCATCGCGCCGACCAGGCCAAGTGCCGCGGTCGCAATTATCAGGGGTCTACGCATCGTCGCCTCCTTGGCAATTTGCTGACACCCAGAAGATAGGGAAGATCGGGTCGAAACAAAGGCGTTGCTGTGACCGGTTCATGTCGGTGCCGGGATATCAGCTCTGCGAAATCGGATGGATCCTGCGCGCGACCCGCTCGATGGTCAGTCCCTGGACGATGATGCTGAACACCACGACACCGTAGCATACCGCCAGCAGCGCGGGCCGCAGTGCCGTTGCCGGCAGTTCCAGCGCCAGCGCGACCGAGATGCCTCCACGCAGGCCACCCCAAGTCAGTAGGATCAGGCTGCCGCCACGATCCTTACGACGCAGATGCAGCGGAATCGCCGCCAGGAACACGCTGAGCGCCCGCACACCAATCGATAGCGGGATCGCGATCAGGACCGCTGTCAGGTGCGACAGATGGAACCCGAGCGCCAGCACTTCGAAGCCGATCAGCAGGAACAGCAGTGCGTTCAACACCTCGTCGACCAGCGACCAGAACGCCATCAGTTCACTGTGCCCATGATCCGAGATCGCCGACCGGGTCCGGCGGCTGCCCATGGTCAGGCCGGCAACTACGACCGCGATCGGGCCGGACATATGCAGCGCGCTGGCCAGGCTATAGGCCCCCGTGGCCAGTGCCAGCGAGACGATCAGCTCCAGATGCGGATCGCGGGTCGCCCGCATGAACCCCATCGCCACGAAGCCCAGCGCCAGGCCCAGCAGGCTGCCGCCGACCGCCTCGAGACCGAAGCGGGCAAGGACTTCGCTCACCGTTACCATCGGCCCGCCGCCGACTGCGACGCCTAGTGCCACCCCGAACACCACGACGCCGACCCCGTCGTTGAACAGGCTCTCGCCGGCAAACAGCGCCTGCAGCGGCGCCGGCAAGCCCACGCGACGCAACATGCCGACGACCGATACCGGATCGGTCGGAGCCAGGATCGCGCCGAGCACGATGCACCAGATCAGCGGTACCGGCATGTCGACGAGCGGGAACACCAGCCACATGCCGACCCCGAACAACCCGACGGCCAGCAGCGTTCCGACCAGCGCCAGTGCCGTCACCGCGATCCACTGCGAACGCAGATGGCCCAGATCGACCTGTAGCGCACCGGCGAACAACAGAAACGACAATGCACCGCCGAGCAGCGTCTGCGGCAGGTCTATCGTACGCAGGAGGTTCCGCGACAGCGCGTGCAGATCGTAGGCGGTAACCAGCGGATCGATAGCCAGCAGCAGCAGCGAGACCACGAGCGACATCACCAGCACGCCGATCGTCATCGGCAACTTCAGGGTGCGATCGTTGATGACCCCGAATACCGCTGCAAGGGTCAGCAGCAGCGCGAACAAGCCCAGCGGCGTCATGGGTATCGGCGTCCGGCAGGGGTGGGCGATACGGCCGGCGATCGGAAACGAGGAAGAAAGACCTGCATGGTTCGAGTTTATCACGATCTGCCCGCTACGACCGAGCGATCGACAACAAAGGTTGGGCGGCTCCCGGAGCCGCCCTGAAATCCTACTTCTTCATCGTGAAGGCCGAGACGTAGTTCGCTACGTTGGCCTTGGTGATGAGGACGCAGTTGAACAACTGCTTCTCCTTGGCAACGCCGGTCTTGCCGGTCCTCAGGAAGGAGTCTGCCTCGTCCACCGCCTTGGCCGAGAACACGGCCACCGGCTGAAGCACGGTATATTGCAGCTCACCGGCCTTGATCGCCGCGACCGCGTCCGGAGATCCGTCGAAGCCGCCGACCTTGATGCTGGACAGCTTTCCCGCTTCCTTGAGTGCTGCGATCGCGCCGAGCGCCATCTCGTCATTGCCGGCGATGACGCCGGTGATGTTGGGATGCGCCTGGAGCAGGTTCTGCATCTTGTCGTGCCCCTGCGTCCGATCCCAGTTGGCAACCTGAGAGCCGGCCTTGACGAGCCCAGGGTACTGAGTGAGCACCGTCTCGTAGCCATTGGATCGGGTCGCCGCGTTGTTATCGGACGGCGAACCGAGCAACTCGACGTAGCTGGCCTTCTGACCGACATCCTTCACCCAGCGCTGTGCGCCGAGAGCGGCACCCTGGGCATTGTTGGAGACCAGCTGTGCCTTGGCGAAGCCAGACTCGTTGATCTCGGCATTGACCAGGAACACCGGGATGTTCGCGGCAATCGCCTTCTTCACCGCGCCGAGCGAACCGCTGGCATTGGCCGGGTCGAGAATAATTGCCACCGACCGGTTGGTGATTGCCGTGTCGATCAGGTTGCTCTCGGTATTGGTGTCGCCCTTCGACGCGCCGACGGTGGCGGTATAGCCGAGCTTCTCCGCCTCGGCGGAGGCCACCTTGCCTTCGGTGAGCCAGTACGGGTTCGAGGGATCGTTCACGATGATCGACATCAGACCGCCCTTGGACGGTGCGGCCACTGCTGGCGTCACAGACGCCGCGATCGCCGGGGCGACCAGTGTTAAGGCCGTCATGGTCAGGAAGTTTCTTGTCTTGGACATGGTGTTATTCCCTCTTTTTTGCAGGCGATAGTGTTCGGCCGATCTCAGCCCGGCTGTAGCGCCGGTGTCGGAGAGCCGGTGGCGCCGGCCTAGCGCTTGGGCCGGCGGCGGTATTGCACGGCGTTCAGCAACACCGCCAGAACGATCACGGCACCGGTAAAAACCGTCTGCCAGTAGGACGAGATTCCGATGATAACCAGCCCATCGGACAGGAATCCGATGACGAAGGCGCCGAGCAACGTTCCGCGAACGTTGCCGCGACCGCCGGTCAGTGCGGCGCCGCCGATGACGACCGCGGCGATGGCGGTCAATTCATAGGACAGACCCGCCGTCGGCCCGGCCGATGTGAGCTGCGACGACAGGATCAGGCCGGCTACCGCGGCGCACACGCCCGACAACACATAGACTGAGACCTGCACCCTCTTGACCGGGACGCCGGAGAGTTCCGCCGCGCGCTCATTGCCGCCGGACGCATAGAGCCATCGACCGAACGCAGTCCGGCTCAGCACAAGGTTGCCGAAGAAGGCAACGACAATCAGGACCAGTACACCGATCGGCATCCCGAACAGATGGTTGAACCCGAGCCAGTTGAAGCCGGAGTTCCCGAGGTCCGGGCGGCCACCGAGGCTGTTGTAGGTCAGGCCATTGGTGATCAGCAGCGCGGCACCACGCGCCACATACATGACGCCGAGGGTGGCCACGAAGGCGGGGACCTTGAAGCGCGCGACCAGCACGCCGTTGATTAGCCCGACCAGACCGCCGAGCAGGCAGGTCAGGATCACCACCACCCAGACAGGCGGAAACAAGGTGACGCCGAGCGACGCGAACGTCACGCCCTGCATCAGAAAGCCGGCAATCACGCCGGACAGGCCGAGTGTCGATCCGACCGACAGGTCTATCCCGCCATTGAGAATGACCAGCAGCATGCCGATCGCCAGGATGCCGAAAATGGCCACATGGGAGGACATCGTCAGGAAATTGCCGAGGGAGAAATAGTACGGCGACAACGTCGAAAACACGACGATGATCAGGATCAGTGCAAAGAAGGCGCGGCCTTCCAGCAGCAGCCTGCCGAGCTCGATGTCGCGGAGCCCGCTGAGGCCACGCCGTCCGGACGATAGGTTTGTATCTGTCATGATCAGAAGACTCTGCTAATCGTGTTGTCAGCTAACGACGGCTTCGCCGGAGGCCGCCATGATGTCCTCCTTCAGGACGTCCGGGCCGAATTGCGCCGATATCCGTCCCCTGCGCATCACGACGATCCTGTGCGCGATGCTCAGACACTCCTGGACTTCCGACGTCGAATAAATCACTGCGAGTCCTTGCGCCGCCTTTTCGCCGAGCAGCCTGAACACTTCCGCCTTGGCGCCGATATCGATGCCGCGACTGGGCTCGTCGAGCAGGATTACCCTGGGATTGGTTGCCAACATCTTACCGATGACGACCTTCTGCTGGTTGCCACCCGACAACGAGCCGATCGGCGCGCTGCCTCCCGCCGTCTTGATGTGGACGTTGCGGATCGACGCATCGACCAGCGTCTGTTCCTGCGAGCGCGACGTCAGCACCCGCTTGATGAACGCACCGATGCTGGCGAGCGAGAGATTCTCGCCCACCGACATCGTCTGCACCAGACCGTCGCGTTGGCGATCTTCCGGGACCAGAACCAGACCCTTGGCGATCCGGCCGGCGATGCTCAGTCCGGCGAGCGGCTGGTTCTCGAGCAGCACCCGGCCGCTCGCCATCGGCACGCGCCCGGCAATCGACTCCAGCAGTTCCGTGCGTCCCGAACCCATCAGCCCATAGATGCAGACGATCTCGCCGGCCCGGACGTCGAGCGACAGATGGTCCACGACCAGGTTGCCCGATCTGGTCGTATCCTCGACGCAGACATCCTCGATCGACAAGGCAACCTCACCGAATTCGTAGCCGGTGGGCGGGGAGCCGCGATCGAAATGGTCGCCGACCATGTTCTGCACGATCCATTGCAGATCGATGTCCTTCGCCTCGGCCGTCGCGGTGATCGCTCCGTCGCGCAGGACCACCGCATAATCGGTGATCTGCAAGGCTTCCTCGAGATGATGCGATATATAGACGATCGAGACCCCGCGGCTGGTCAGGTCACGAATCACCTTGAACAGAACTTCGACCTCGGTGGCGCTCAGCGCCGATGTCGGCTCGTCCATGATCAGGATGCGGGCATCGACCGAAAGCGCGCGGGCGATCTCGACGATCTGTTGCTGCCCGAGGCGCAGATCCTCGACCAGGGTCATCGGCTCGATGTCCTCCTCGAGTTCCGTCATCAGCGTCTGGGTCTGACGCGCCTCCTCGGCGAAATCGACGCCGGACGAGTGATGCAGTTCTCGTCCGAGAAAGATATTGTCCCGAACGCTCAGGTTGGGCGCCAGGCTCAGTTCCTGGTGGATGATCGAGATACCGTGGTTCCGCGCATCCACCGTCGACGAGAAGGTAATACGGTGACCGTCGAGTTCGATCGCCCCGGACGTCGGTGTCGTGACCCCGGACAGGATCTTCATGAGCGTCGACTTGCCGGCACCGTTCTCGCCGAACAGCGTGGTGACTTTTCCGCGGTGGATATCGAAGTTCACCCCCTTGAGGGCCTGCGTGCTGCCATAGGTCTTGACGATGTTGAACGCCGACAGCACGGGCTTTGCGACGGTGGTTTCCGTGGCCGATGACATGCTCACTGGACGTCCAGCTTCACCGGGGCGACGACCCAGACTGTGGGATCGGTCAACTGGAACACGCCCACGACCGAGATCGTCTTCCCGGTCAGGTCGGCCGCGTTGATTTTCGACAGCACCTGTTTCTTCATTTCCTTGTTCAGCGCCGATCCGGCGTTCTGGTACTCGATCTGGTTGCTGAACTGTCCGAAACTGATCAGGCCGGTGCCATCGCGCAGATCGGTGCCGGTAATCGCGGGCCCGGTCTGCACGCTGATATGGACCGTGTCCGGAATCCCGGCGACCGCGACGTCATAGACACCGGAATCCTGCTTGCCGACTTTCCCTGTGAACTTGACCGAAAATTCCGCGCCTGCATCGGCGGCGATACCATACTTGGTCTCGGCCGCCGTCTGATCCTGAGCCACCGCAGCCGCCAGGGTAGCGGCATCGACCGCACGGCTTTCCACGCCGGCTGCCACTTTCGGAAACTCGGATTTACCGTAGTTTTCCGGCGAGAACACGTTGGACGGAACATCCGCGGTAGAACCGATCCTGACGACCCTGGTATCGAGCACCATTGCGGCGACCAGAACGAAAGCGGCACTCGAAGCCATGGCGACCCGGGCACGTGATGTGATGCGTCTACTTGTCATTATGCCGCCGGATCGAAAACATGAGTCGTCATGCGCGTGTTGCTGCTTCGCGGGACTGAATTTACCGGTGAACGCCTACTCCGGAATGAGGATGATCTTGATCGAGCCTTCGCCCTTCTTCATCAGCTCGAAACCCTTTGCGAATTCGGACAGCGGCAGCTTGTGGGTCACCACGCCCTCGGTCGGCAGGCGTCCGTCGGCGATCGCGGCGATGGTCAGCGGGTAGCAGTATGGGCCGAGATGCGCGCCATACAGGTCGAGCTGCTTGCGATCGCTGATGATCGACCAGTCCGCGGTGACCTCGTGCCCGAATACCGAGAACTCGACGAAGCGCCCGAGCTTGCGGATCATGTTCAGGCCCTGGGTGACGCTGGATTCGTGGCCGGTCGCCTCGATATAGACATCGCAGCCATAGCCTTCGGTCAGGTCCTTGACCGCGGTGACCACATCCATCTCGAGCGGGTTCATCACGATATCGGCGCCGAACTTTTTTGCCAGGTCCAGCCGATCCTGCTTGGTATCGAGCACGATCAGCTTGGACGGGTTCTTGAGCCGTGCGGCGCCGACCATGCCGAGACCGAGCGGTCCAGCGCCCGAGAGCACCACCACGTCGTCGAGCTGGATCAACCCGCGATTGACCGCATGTACCGAGCAGGCATACGGCTCGACCAGTACGGCTTTCTCCAGCGGTACGCTATCGGGGACATGATATGTGCGGCTCTCTTTCGGGAACCGCATGTACTTGGCCATGCCGCCATTGACGTTGTTCTGGAAGCCATAGACGTCGTGCTTCTCGCACATCCAGTATTCGCCGCGCGTGCAGTAGCGGCATTTCTCGCACGGCACGATCTGCTCGGAAATCAGCCGGTCGCCCACCTTGAACTTGCCTGCACGGGCAACGTTCTCGCCGATTTCGACTGCGCGACCGAGGAACTCATGGCCGGGGATCATCGGCGCCTTGACGTAGCGGGCCTGTCCCTTGTTGTCGCCCCAGAAGGACGGCGCGCCCTGGAACGTCTTGATGTCGCTGGCGCAGATGCCGCAGGCTTCGACTTCGATGATGATGTCGTCCGGTCCGGCGCGTGGCACGTCGACCTGCTCGAGCCGGTAGTCGCCGGGCTCGTAGGCGACCACGGCGAGCATCTTCTCGGGCAACTCGACGGAAGACGGAAGGCGGCTGGTGTTCAGCGTGTCCATGAAACGCTTCCTCTGGTTTCCGGCCTGCGCCGGTTTGCGGTTAGGAGAGACGGTCGCTCAGCCCGTTGGCCAGCGTGCGCAGAATGAGTTCGCAGGAGGCGGCGCCTGCATCGAGCACGCCGCGCGAACGCTCGCCGAGGCGGGCGGCGCGGCCACGCTTGGCGACGAGGTCGCGGGTGGACTCCAGGCCGGTGGCGGCTGCCTCGCGAAGTGCCGTGAGGGTGTCCGATAGACTCTTGCCGGACGCAGCCGCCTGTTCCACCGCGATACGCGACGGCGTCAGTACGTCGATCAGCGTCTTGTCGCCGACCTTGGCCTCGCCGAGATCGACGATCGCCGCTTCGCCCGCCGTCAGCATCGCGGCGAGGGTTGCCGGATCGATGGCAGCCTTGCCATCGAGCGCGTCCGCCATCTCGGTGAAGAGCGACCCGTACAGCGGTCCCATCGAACCGCCGATATCGGACAGAAGCGTGTCGCCGATGGTAGCGAAGCCCTCGCGGATATCGAAATCCTTGCCGTCGAGGCGCTCGATGACCAGGCGGAAGCCCTTGGCCATGTTGACGCCGTGGTCGCCATCGCCGGTCGCGCCGTCGATCTCCGACAGATGGTCGCGGGCCTCGATCACCGCGCGGGCGATCTCGATCGTGACGGGGGCGGCGTCGTTTAGCGAAATGGTGCCGGTCATGCTCAGCTTCCCAGCACGGTAAGGCCGATGGAGCGGGCCGGCGCACGCAGCAACCGGTCGAGTTCGCCATCGAGCCTGGTCAGGGTCAGGGAGACGCCCATCATTTCCAGCGACGTGAAGTAGTTGCCGACGAAGCGGTGCGTGGGCGTGATGTTGCGCGCGCGCAGCATCTCGTCGACATGGCCATACAGCACATACAGTTCCATCAGCGGCGTGGCGCCAAGTCCCGAGACCAGGACAGCGACGTTCTCGCCGCCGAACTCCATGTCGGCCAGGATTTTCTCGAGCATGATGGCGGCCATCTCGCGGGCAGGCGCCACCGGCAGCACTGCGATTCCGTGTTCGCCATGATGGCCGATGCCGACTTCCATGGTACCGGCTTCGATGGTGAAGTTCGGCTTGCCGTTGGCCGGGATAGTACAGGCGGACAGGCCGATGCCGATCGAGCGGGTGCTGTCGATTGCCTTGCGCGAGACGGCAATCACTTGCTCCAGGTCGGCACCTTCGGCGGAGAGTGCGCCGCCGGCTTTCCACATCATGATCTCGCCGGCGACGCCGCGGCGGTTCTCGAGCTGGTCGGCAGGCGCGGACGCGCAATCGTCGTTGGCTACGACGGTTTCGACACGGAGCCCATCCTTGGCTGCGAGCTTGACCGCCATCTTCACGTTCATGTTGTCGCCGGCATAGTTGCCATACAGGCATGCAACACCGCGGCCCTGGTCGGCCTCGCGGAATGCGGCATGGAAACTCTTTGCGGTCGGCGACGCGAACACCTCGCCGATCGCTACGGCATCGCACAGGCCTGGACCGACATAACCTAGAAACGCCGGCTCGTGACCCGATCCACCGCCCGTCACTATGCCGACACGCGGCGTGCCGCCTTTATCCGCACGGCGCAGCACACGAGGATGTTCCGTCGCAGCCAGCAAATCCGGGTGTGCTGCCAGCACACCGGCAAGGCTGTCTTCGGTGACCCGATCCGGGTCATTGATCACGCGGTTCATGGCCGCTCCTCTGCTCGAACAATCCCCGCGGCATAAGCAGATGCCGTGCGCGCTGGCGATCGGACACTGCTCTTGTCCGTGCACGAATGTCAAACTCGAGATCACTTGCGCACATGATGCGGACGTATTTTAGTGTGTATCTTCATAAGACTATAAGAAACCGCCCTTCTGGTTGTGAAATTCTGTTCACTACCTTGAATATTGTGCGGTGCAAAAAAAGAGGAAGCCACCATGATGACTGGGATCAGCGGCGATCGGGCCGTATCGAAGACGGCGGCATTCGTCTTACGCGCCTTGCTTGTTCCCGACGCGATCTCGGGCTACGGGCGCGGTGAGCGCTCCGCGGCGTGATCCCGGATCAGCCGGCCCCGCGTTACCAGGAGCGTGGCGACGTCAGGGTCGAGACTCTGATCGAGATCGCGACTCTGTACTACTATGAGGACGTAACGCAGGAGGAACTCTCACGCCGGTTCTCACTGTCGCGCGCCAAGATCAGTCGGTTGTTGCAACGCGCCCGTAGCGATGGACTGGTCGAAATACGGGTGCATCAATCCAGCTCGGTGGGTACCGAACTGGAAAAGATCTTCATCGATCGGTTCCGGATCGACCGGTTGCTGGTGTCGATCGACATTCGCGATCCGGATGCGCAGCGCAACGCGGTTGCCCGTCTGGTTGCCGCCCATTTGGAAAAAACTCTGTCTCCAGGCAAGACCGTCGCGGTCGGCATGGGCCGCAATGTCGCCGCGGTCGCCGATGCGCTGGTCACGCCGCCCTGTGGCGGAGTCACCTTCGTCTGCGCAATCGGTGGTTCACTGCGCGCCGGCGAACACATGAACCCGGACCATATCTGCCGCAGGCTGGCTGCCCGGTTCGGCGGCGAGAGCGAAACGCTTTACGCGCCGGCGCTGGTCACCAACATTGCGGTGCGGGACGAGCTTTATCGCAACGACACCGTCAAGCTGACGCTGGACCGGGCGCGCCGGGCGGATATCGCGCTGATCGGCATCGGCGATCTGTCGGAGGACAGCAACATGGTGCGGATGGGCTGGTTCTCGCCGCAGGAGATTGCCGAAGCCAGGCTAGGCGGCACCATTGGCGACACGATGGGCTACGACTTCATCGACATTCACGGCCGTCCGGCGATCACCAGCATGCAGGGCAGGGTGATCGGCCTGGCGCGCGAGGATCTGGATCGCATCCCGGACGTGATCGCAATCGCGTCGGAAAATACCAAGGCGCCGGCCATTCTCGGCGCACTGCGAACCGGCGCGATCAACACGCTGGCGACCTCGTTCGCCAATGCCCACACAATCCTGAGCCTGGACGAGGCGACAAGGCTCAGGCCACAATCCTCATGAAGCACGCCGGCCGGACGGACCGACCGGCGTGCTTCCTTGAGGATCAGTAGCGATACAGCTCGTGCTTGAACGGGCCGGTGGTCTCGATGCCGATATACTCGGCCTGCTTGCCGGACAGCGTGGTCAGCTCGGCGCCGACCTTGGCGAGATGCAGCCGGGCCACCTTCTCGTCGAGATGCTTCGGCAACGTGTAGACCTGCGCCTCGTACTTGCCCGGAGGCGCAGTCCACAGCTCGATCTGCGCCAGGGTCTGATTGGTGAACGATGCCGACATCACGAAGGACGGATGCCCGGTCGCGTTGCCGAGATTGACCAGCCGGCCCTCGGACAACAGGATCAGCCGCTTGCCGTCCGGGAACACGACCTCGTCCACCTGCGGCTTGACGTTGTCCCACACGTAGTTGCGCAGCGCCTCGATCTGGATCTCGCTGTCGAAGTGCCCGATGTTGCAGACGATGGCGCGGTGCTTCATCTCGCGCATGTGCTCGATGGTGATGACGTCGATGTTGCCGGTGCAGGTGACGAAGATGTCGCCGCGCGATGCGGCCTTCTCCATCGTCACGACCTCGTAGCCTTCCATCGCCGCCTGCAGTGCGCAAATCGGGTCGGCCTCGGTCACCAGCACGCGGCAACCGGCATTGCGCAGCGACGCCGACGAGCCCTTGCCGACATCGCCGTAGCCGGCGACGACCGCGACCTTGCCGGCCATCATGACGTCGGTGCCGCGACGGATCGCGTCCACCAGGCTCTCGCGGCAGCCATACAGGTTGTCGAACTTCGACTTGGTCACGCTGTCATTGACGTTGATCGCCGGCACCTTGAGCGTGCCCTTTTTCGCCATCTCCCACAGGCGATGCACGCCGGTGGTGGTCTCCTCGGAGATGCCCCGCACGCCCTCGAGCAGGTCCGGATACTTGTCGTGCATCAGCACGGTCAGGTCGCCGCCGTCGTCGAGGATCATGTTCGGGACCCACCCGTCCGGTCCGCGCACGGTCTGCTCGATGCACCACCAGAACTCCTCCTCGCTGAGGCCCTTCCAGGCGAACACCGGGACGCCGGC
>JBPBQO010000022.1:0-21187 GCA_050954785.1 Janthinobacterium lividum
CAGGTTGAGACCATGATCCGGCCTGACCTGAAAATTGCCGAGATGCGGGTCGCCATGAATCACCCCATAGCGATACAGCGGCAGATACCAGGCGCCGAACAATGCACGCGCCGTCTCGTTCCGATCCTCGATGGACGGATTGCTATCGACATAGGATTGCAGCGACACGCCGTCGAGCCAGCTCATCGTCAGCAGCCGGGCGCTGGATAGTTCCTCGACCGGCTCCGGGACGCTGACCTCGGGATTGTCCGCCAGCATGTGCCGATACAGCCGCAGATGCGACGCCTCGCGGGTATAATCGAGTTCCTCGCGCAGGCGTTCGGCCAGCTCCTTGTAGACTTCCTCGTGCTGGATCGCATTATCCATGCGGTGATACAGCGCCATCGCCAGACGGAGCTGGCGCAGGTCGGCTTCCACCGTCGACACCATGTCAGGATATTGCAGCTTGGCTGCGACATGGCGGCCGTCATGCAGCGTCGCCCGGTGCACCTGGCCGAGGCTGGCGGCCGCGGCGGCCTCGTGCTCGAACGACGCGAACCGCTTCTCCCAGTCCGGCCCGAGTTCGGCGGACATGCGCCGGCGCACGAACGACCAGCCCATCGCCGGCGCATTTGCCTGCAGATGCGCCAGCTCGGACGCGTATTCCGCCGGTAGCGCATCGGGAATGGTAGACAGCAGTTGCGCCACCTTCATGAGCGGGCCCTTGAGCCCGCCCAGCACCGCACGCAGATCCTCCGCATGGGCCGCCTTGTCTGATCGTATGCCGAGGCGTGCGCCGGCCAGCCGGGCGGCTATGCCGCCGACCGCACCGGATGTCCGGGCCATCCGGCGTATCTCGCCGAATACGCTGCTGCCCCGGTCCAGGTCGCGCTCATTTGCCACGGCTCAATCCTGCTCCAGCTCGTCGATGAAGCCTGAAATAACGTCCAGGCCCTTGCGCCAGAACGCCGGGTCGCTGGCATCGAGGCCGAACGGCGCCAACAATTCCTTATGCCGCTTGGTGCCGCCGGCACGGAGCATCTCGACATATTTCTGCTGGAAGCCCGGATGCCCGTCGGCGAACACGCCATACAACGCATTCACCAGACAATCCCCGAATGCGTAGGCATAGACGTAGAACGGCGAGTGCACGAAATGCGGCACGTAGGCCCAGAACACATCGTAATCGGACGTAAAGTTGAAGGCCGGTCCCAGGCTCTCCGTCTGCACCTGACGCCATAGCTCACCGATGCGTTCGGGCAGCAACTCGCCGGTGCGGCGCTCGTCATGTACCAGTGTCTCGAACCGGTAGAACGCGACCTGGCGCACCACCGTGTTCAGCATGTCCTCGACCTTGCCGGCCAGCATGCGGCGACGGCGCTTCGGGTCGGTCTCGGCATCGAGCAGCGCACGGAAAGTCAGCATCTCGCCGAACACGCTGGCGGTCTCTGCCAGGGTCAGCGGCGTCGAGGACATCAGGTAGCCCTGGTCGGCCGCCAGCACCTGATGGATGCCGTGGCCGAGCTCGTGCGCCAGCGTCATCACGTCGCGCGTACGGCCATGATAGTTCATCAGGATGTATGGATGCGCAGCCGGCACGGTCGGGTGCGCGAACGCCCCGCTTGACTTGCCCGGACGCGGCGGTGCATCGATCCAGGGACGGTCGAAAAAGCGCTGGCCGATCTCGCCGAGTTCCGGTGCAAAGCCCGTGTAAGCGCCGAGCACATGGGTCCGAGCATCGTCCCAGGACACCAAGCGGTCGTCATCGGCCGGCAACGGCGCGTTGCGGTCCCAATGCTCCAGCTTCTCCAGGCCCAGCCAGCGTGCCTTCATTGCGTAGTAACGATGCGACAGGCGGCTGTAATCGGAGGTGACCGCCACGACCAGGGCGTCGACCACCTCGTCCTCGACCATGTTGCCGCGGTTGCGGGCACTGCCGGGGCGCGGATAATGGCGCAGCCCGTCGCCGATCTCCTTGTCCTTGGCCAACGTGTTGGTGATCAGCGAAAACAGCCTGACATTGCGGCCGAAGGTCTCGCCGATCGCCTTCGCGGCACGCTCGCGAGTCGGACGGTCACGGTCGGACAGCTTGTTCAGCGCGTCGCCGACTGTCAGCGACCGGCCATCCAGCTCGACCCGGAGCGACGTCATGGTTTCATCGAACAGCCGACTCCAGGCGCTGGCGCCGGTCACCGACTTCTCGTGCAGGACCCGCTCGACCTCCTCCGACAACTGGTGCGGACGGAACACGCGCAAATCGCGCAGGAACGGCTGCCATCGGACCAAGCCGGCATCCTGGAGCAGGCGCGCCAGCGTGTCGTCGTCGAGCTGGTTCAGTTCGAGAGTGAAGAAGATCAGGTGCGTCGAGATCGACGTCACCCGCTCGTTGATCGACTGGTAGAACCGCCCGATCGCCGGATCGTCGGAGTTGCCGGCGAAGGTGAGGCCGGCATAGGAGGCGGCCCGGCCCAGCAGCTCGTCGATCCGTTCGTACTCGGCGATGGCACGGCCAAGCGTGGCGCCGTCCAGCGTGGTCAATCTCCCGGCATAGTGTCCGCCGAACGCTTGCGCGGCAGCCTCCGCCTCGTCCAGATCACGCCGCAGCTCCTCGCTGTCCTGGCCGCCGTAGAGATCGGACAGGTCCCAGTGCGGAAGCTCGGAGCCCCCGGACACGATGCCAGAAGCGCCAGAAGACGCAGCAGACGACGCGGCAGACAAGGCGGTCGATCGAGCCGCATCACGCGCGGTCGGAAAAGAGCGGGCGACGCGAGGCATGAGCGGCTTCATCCTGTTCGGTCTGGTCGGCCAGTCATTTAAGGTTCTACAGGCCAGCTTCAAAGGGCGCGACCCCGGCAACCGGCACTTCTCTGCTCTGGCGCATCCGCTTTGGCTCGCAAGCCTGGTGATCGCATCGTCGCCCGCCATCGCCGAGGATGCGCCGGTCGTACCGGCGCCGGCCATGTCCTTTGAAGAGGCCCTGACCGAAGCGGACCAGACCAATCCGCAATTGCTGGCGGCGCGTGCGCAGTTGCGACAGATGGACGAGGGCGTGCCCGAGGCACTGTCCGGATGGCGACCGCACGTCTCGGTGATCGCCCAGGGCGGCCCGGCCATCTACCAGACCAACACCGACACGAAATACTATCCCGAGCGACGCGTGCCGCAGGATTACGAGCTGCGGCTGACGCAGAACCTCTACACCAGCGGCCGCGTGCACGACGAAGTGGCGCAGGCCAAGGTGCGGGTCCTGGCCGGCCGGGCCACCCTCTCCGCGTCGGAGGCACTGGTGCTGTTGACGGCCGGGAGCGCATATCTCGACGTCGTGCGCGACCGCGACATCCTGGCACTGGACCGGAACCAGGAGGTCGTGGTGGCGCGGACGGTAACCGCGAACCGTACCGAGCTCGCAGCCGGCGCCATCACCCAGGCCGACCTGGCGCAGTCCGAGGCGCGACTCGCCCGCCAGAAGGCCACGACCAGCCTGGCTGCGACGCAACTGGTCGCCTCGGAAGCGTCATTCGAGGCGGCGGTGGGCGAGAGGCCGGGCCCGCTCACTCTGCCGGACGACCATTTCCCGCTGGCCGGCACGCGCGAACAGGTGATGGCACAGGCGCTGCAGTCCAACCCCGAACTGCAGGCGGCACGACGTTCGATGGAAGCGACCCGGCTCGGCGTCGACATCGCACGCGACCAGCTCCTGCCGATCATCTCGATCAGCGGGCTTGTCGAGCACCAGCGCGAGTACGAATACCTAATGTACAACCAGCGTGCGAACGCGGTTCAGACGCTGCTGCAGATCATCGTGCCGCTCTACCAGGGCGGCGCCGAATATGCGCGCATCCGCGCCGCCAAGGAGGGCAACGTGCAGGCCCAGGACCTGGTCGAGCAGGCGGAACGGCAGGCCAGGCGCATCATCGTGACCGCCTGGTCCGGGCTGACCTCCTCACGCGACCGGGTCATGGACGCCGATGCGGCGATACGCGCGGACCGGGTCGCGGAAATCGGCCTCGGACAGCAGCAGGCGGTGGGTGCGCGTACCACGGTCGACCTGCTCAATGCCGAGCAGGAGACGTTGTCGAGCATGGTGAGCGCGGTGTCGGCCCGGCATGACGTGCTGCTGGCCGAGCTGGTCCTGCTGGGTGCCACCGGACAACTGGATGCCGCCACGCTGCTGCCGTCGGTGCGGCCGTACGATCCGGCCGTTCATTACCATCGCGTGCACGAGAAGTGGTTCGGCACCACGCCGCCGAACGACACCGCACTGGCCCCTATCCGATCGCCGGAACCTGGCCCGACGATCGATCCATCGTCCCGGACCAGGTAGTCGGCAGATGCTCTGCAATGTAGGGCGGCAGGTCGAACGCGCCGTTCTGGATCGCCGGCGTCCAGTAGCGGGTGAGGCCGAGGATGCCTGCGCGTTCCGCGGCCTCGGTGATCTCGGACAGCGTGGGCCGCCCGACGAGTGACCCGCCCTTGCCGGCAAGGCCGAGCGTCATGAAGCCGCCGACATAGGTCGGCACCGCTGCCACGTAGGCGGACACGTGGGCAAAGAACTTGGCGCGTCGCAGGCTGGTCTCGTGCAACTCGTCGGCCTGCATGAACGGCACGCCGCACTGGTTCACGATCAGGCCGTTCCCAGTCAGGATGCGTGCGCAGTTCTCGTAAAACTCATCGGTGAACAGCACCTCGCCGACACCAACCGGATCGGTACTATCGACGATGATGACGTCGAAGGTGGCGCTGGCCGCTTTGCGAACATACTCGATGCCATCACCGACGATTACGTCCGCACGCGGATCGGACCAGGCATCGCCACCGATGCCCGGCAGGAACTCCTTCGATAGCCGGATCACCTCGCCATCGATCTCGACCATGACCGCGCGCTCGACGGTTCGATGCTGAAGCACGCGACGCAATACGCCGCCGTCGCCGGCACCGATGATGAGCACGCTCTTTGCCCGGCCATGCTTGAGCAGCGGAACGTGCGTCAGCATCTCCTGGTAGACGAATTCGTCGCGTTCGGTGATCTGGATGGCACCATCGAGCACGAGCACGCCGCCATGCGTCTCGCTCTCGAACACCACGATATCCTGAAACTCGCTTTGGACGTGCGCCAACTCGCGCTTGACGCGGAAGCGCTGGCCCCAGCCAGGATAGAGCGTCTCGTTGATCCAGGTCTCGTCGGTCATGATCGGTCACCGCTTCCGAATGGTCCGGAAGCCCTCGAAGGAAACGGAGATGGTCTTGGCTTGAACCGCACGAAAAAAAAGCCGGGGATTACCCGGCCTTTCTTCCGAACCGTTCAGCGCAGGC
This sequence comes from Janthinobacterium lividum, assembly GCA_050954785.1. GTDB lineage: Bacteria > Pseudomonadota > Alphaproteobacteria > Acetobacterales > Acetobacteraceae > Lichenicola. Next base: position 5,293 of record JBPBQO010000022.1, read on the forward strand.
CGTTCAGCCGACGCGGCCGCGACGTTGCTCGTCCAGTTCGACCCGAGCCGCCTGGAACGTGCGTTGCATCACCGGAATCGCCAGATGCGGATCACAGGCGCCGCACATGAAGATATCGACCGCCGCGAAATCGCGTTCCGGCCACGTGTGGATCGAGATATGACTCTCGGCGAGCACAACCACGCCGGACACTCCGCCATTCGGCGTAAAGTGATGAAAATGGCTATGCAAAATCGTAGCCCCGGCAGCAAGAGCTGCTTCGCACAGCGTGCGGTCGATCAGATCCGGATCGGCGAGGTTCGTGGCATCCCATAAATCGACGAGGAGATGAGTACCGGCAAACTTCATGCCGTCCTTCTCGACGAAGTAGTCCTTGATATCCTCCAGGACTGCGGAGGAAACGGGCGACATCTGGATATTTCTCGGAGAGTCCGAGACCATCCCCAGTTGAGCAAGTGCGTTCATCACGTACCCCAAAACCAGTAGACGGCCTGTTGGGCGGGTATCGCCCCCTTGGGCCAAGGTCGCGGGAGATAGGTCCTGCTGCGTTGCAACGCAAGCGATTTTGCTGGAAATGGCTCAAAAACCTCGACGGCTCCATCAACTGCCGCCCTTGGAAGGCTGCACACCGGCTGTCGGAAAGGCTGCTCGCGCCGACGTCAGTTCAAGTGCGGACCGGGGCAGATCGGCGACGGTCGCCACCTTCTGGGAGGTGAAGAGCCCGAGCATGCGAAGTTTGGCCGGGTCGGAAAAGCGCTGCGACCATGCAAGGCCCAACCGATCCACCCCGGCCTGGTCGCCGGCGCGCAGCGTGGCGCTGGCCAGGCGAAGGACGAGGTCCTCCCCGGCGGAATCGAGTAGCCCGGACGCTGGAAGGCGCAGGGCCGCAAGGGCTGCTATCGAGGCTTGCTGACCGGTCCAGTCCTGCTTGGCGGCCTGCTCGCGCGCCCGCAGGTCTTCCACATCCGCGCCATGCAGCGGAGCGAGCTGAGCCAGGGCCGCCTCCACGTTGCCACCCGCAGCGGCGGCCCGGGCGCGCATGAACGAACGCGCCGCGACCAGATCGGCAGGAAGGTCCGCGACGGCGCTGTCATCGAGGGCCGTCGCTGCGCCGGCCCCATTATCCTGATCGAGATCGAGACGAGCAAGCTCGAGCCCGAGCTTCGCCAGACCTGGTCCCCGGGGCGTCGCCGCCATCGCCTTGCGAAGCAGCGCCGCGGCACGGTCGGGGAGATCCAGCTCGGACAGCCGGGCCGCGAGTGCGATCGACAGGGTGGCACTGTCGTCACCGGGGGGAAGCAGATCGAGACTGGTTTCGAGCAGCGTGACCTGGGCAACCGGTCCGGCGGTGGTTGCCGTGGCAGCATCGACCGGCGGCACCGCATTCTGTTGCGCCGCCTTGGTCATGATCGTGGCAACGCGCGAAGCCACGTCCCTGGCGGCGTCCGGAAAATCGTGTGCGACCAACCGCAACTCTTTCAGGGCCGCCGGCCAGTCCTGCTGCAGCGCCCGCAGATCCGCGACCCTGAGCCTGACCGCAAGCTCGTCGCCTGCCATGCGCGCATCCAGGACACGCGCTTCGAGCCGGTCGGCCGCATGCCGGGGATCGAGCAGGTGGGTGTCGAGGCGTAACCCGATCGCCTGTTCCGCGGCGCGCTCGGCGACAGACGGATCATCGTCCCCGACAAGCCGATCGAACGCGGCAAGAGCCGGTGCATCGTGACCGAGCCGCTTTGCCAGCATCGCCTTGGCAAGCCCTACCTGCCCGTTGCCGTCGAGCGCATCGACAAGGCCGGCCTCATGATCGTCTCCCCCGGATACCAGGGCCAGGGCGGCCGCGCCGAGAAGGTGCCGGCGAAGACGCTGCGGGTAGGCCTGGACCAGCGGCAAACGCGCAGCGATAGCGTGAGCGGCGTCGGCACTGTCCGGATGCGTGCGCGCCAGATCGATGGCTCGCCACAGCACCACCTCGTCGGAATTATCGATACGCGTATCGGCGAGGCGCTCCGTCGCAGCCGGATCATCCGTCAGGACGGCGGCGGCGGCCTGGAGAAAGCGCGATCGAGTCTGATCCGGCCCGCTGGGCGCATCCTGGTCCGCGACCGAGGCAATGATTCCGGCCTCGCGGCCACGATCCAGTGCCAGTGCCGCTTCCGCCGCATCGAGCCGGCGTGCACGCCGGTCCGCGGCCGGCAATGACGCTGCGGATGCAAGTGCGGTCTTGTAGCGCCTTTGCAACTCGGCAGCGTCGACCCCGGGCAGATCCAGACTTCGCGAAAAACTGCCGGCGGCTCGAGTAAGTCCCTGCTGGAGCGGCTCCAGCCCATGCGGGGCGCCCAGCACGAAACCCCGCGATGTCGCACGAAGCTCGAGCTGGTCGGACAGACGTTCGACGGCGACACCCAGAAAAGTCGGCACTAGGACATAGCCGACCCCATGACGGGACGGTGCCAGGTTCTGACCGTCATGCCGCGTGGTTCCAACCAGCAGGTCCACTCCGGCCGCCGGGTCGGGAACGGTGACGACATGGCCCGGCTCGAGCACGGGGAGCTGTACTGCACCATCGTCGATCCTCGGCACGATCGTCGCTCCGCCCGCCACAGGGCCCTGGATGGTTACGACCCACCCGTCCGGCGTGCGACGCAGGCCGGGCTGCACCCCGGCATCGAGCTTCATCGCCAGCACCGCGCCCGATGGCAGCAGCGTGTAGAGCGCCCGGCCGAACGCGGGATCGCCTGTCACCGCACTGAGATCGACGGGTTTGGTGCTGTCGAGAACGACGAACACCGCGTCGCCACGGCGATAGGCTGCCGCGCCGACATGTCCATCGAACGGCAGCAAGAGGCCGCCCGGACCGTCCTTGTCGGCAGACACGATAGACGCCGCTATCGACACGGGACCCACGCCCGCGAGTATCGGCGCAGCTGGTCCCAACACCGGACGAGCGGATTGCGATGCGGGTACGGGTACGGGTGCGGGTGCGGGTGCGGGCGACGCGGCCGGAGGCACGGGTTTCACGGCTGGCTTGCTATTCGAGATTGTAACGAGCGGCTGTTCGACAACGGCGATGAGAGGTGATGGCAGCCCCGGCAGCAGTGCCGCTGCGATAGCCGGCACGACCTTGGTTGCCACAACGATCTTGTCGGTCGGAGCGACTGCCCGAGCCGCCACCTTTGCCTGTGGGAATACATCGACCACCAGGCGTTGCCCGATCCGCATCGTATGAACCGTAGCCGACGGGCGCAGCCGAACGGTCAGCCCATCGACACCCGCAACCACCGACAGGATGCCGGCCCCGCCCCCCTTAGAAGGACCGACGAGCTTGACCGCCTGCCCGAAGCGGAGCGTCTCGACGTCACCATCCCGGGATGGAACGCAGGACAATCCGGCTGGAAGCAGAACGACCAGCCGGCCGAACGACGAGTGGTCCCCGGTCCGGAACGACACCGTCGGAACAGGTATGGCCAGTGCCGGCACAGGCCCCAGCGCCCAGAACAGGCCTGCCAGCATGACCAGGCGACACGGCAGGCACATCAGTCGAAGCTTGCCAGCAGCGCATCGATATCCGACTGATCCATCGCAGCGGCAGGCAGTTGCGGCCCATTGAGAAGCGTGACGTCGGGAGCGCGGGCGACCGGCTCCAGGATGCCGGGCGTGACGCCGAACGTCTGTACGATCCGGGCGATCGTCGTCTCGATGGTCTTGAGCGTGTGGACCACCTTGGTGATGCGCTGGCCGGTAATGTCCTGGAAGCTGCAGGCCTCGTAGATCTTCATCGTGGCATCCTGCAGCTGCCGGGCGGCAGCCCCATCCATCGCGCTGCCGAGCGCATCGAGCGTCTCGCAGACCTCGAGAATGGATTCGGTGGCGGACGCTGTGTGCGCGACGATCGCGTCGAGCTCGTCGTTGGCACACGGGATATAGCTGACGGTAATATCGTCGACGCCCAGAGCCGCGATCTCGAGCCTGGTCGTGGCGACCGCCTGGCCTAGACTGCCGATTTCATGCAGCAGCGCTGCTTCCCGCGAGCTCAAATCGCCACTCATGCTGGACAGGATGGACACGACCACCTCGGCAACGACCTCCGATTTGGCATCGGGATAGCGGCGGCCGAGTTCGAGAAGCCGCTTCGGCAGATCGGATACCTCATGCATTTCCAAGCACCTTTTCGATCTTGCCCTTCAGGGTCTCAGCGTTGAACGGCTTCACGATGTAATTGGAAACGCCGGCCTGTTTGGCGGCGACCACGTTTTCCGCCTTGCTTTCGGCAGTGATCATGATGAACGGCAAGGTCTTCAGCTTGGCGTCCCGGCGAACCTCCTGCAGCAGCTCGAGGCCGGTCATCGGCACCATGTTCCAGTCGCTGATGACAAGGCCGTAGTTACCGGCGCGAAGTTTCGCCAGTGCCTCGGTTCCGTCGGTCGCCTCGTCGACATTGTCGAATTCGATCTGCTTCAGCAGATTGCGGATGATCCTCAGCATCGTCTTGTAGTCGTCGACGATAAGGACATTCATCGAATGGTTGATGGACATGCTGTTTTTCTGCCTTTTCTAGCCTGGTGGGTCAGGCGTGATCGCAGGTGCGACGACATCCTGACGGGTTCTTTTCTGGGCAAGCATCTGGGTCGCGAGCCGCGCCCGCTCCGGGAGCATGCCGGCCAGGATGAAAGCCGCTTTTCGCTCGTCCATCCGGTCGAGGACCTCCAGCAGGACGGACACGTCGAGCACGTTGAAGATCGTCGCGGCATCGCGCGGCTTCATGTCCTCGTACATCTTGACGAGACCCGACCAGTTCGCGCTGCCCCGCTTGCGGCGCTGGTCGTCGAGCTGCTCCAGCCGCTGCTGCAGGGCGGTCAACTCGTCCAGCCTTGACTGGAGCTTGAGCTCGGCCGACTGCAGGAGCTCGTTCCGCTGATCCATCTGATGCTCGCGATCGTCGAGCGCGCCGCGTCGCTTGCGCAGATCCTGGAGCAGTTGCAGTTCGGCCGGCGTGACCGGCGCCACGTCCGGCACCGATGGCAGAGGCGGTGCGTTCGATGTCGCCGGCATCGAGGATTGTGCGGGCTGTCCCGCCGGGACCGGACCCGCCAGGGCAGCCACCGCCGGCGGTTGGCTAGCGCCCTCGGCGGTCGCATCCCGAACGAGGCCGACCGCCTTGTCCGCGAAGAGCAATGCGATGGCCACCATCGTCAGCGGCAGGACACGGCTGTGCCATGAGAACGAGCGCATCTTCGCTACCTTGCCAGCCGGAGGGCGCGCAGAAGATCTTTCTCGGCCTGGCTCCGAAGTCGCGGATCCTGGTCGTTCGACTGCTCCCGATTGGCGAGGCTCAGCGAAGGGGCCGGGACCAGCGAGCGCAGGGTCGTCGCGTCGTGTATCGGATCCGCCACCGATCCCGGCGTCTCGTAGGGCTTTGCCTGCCGAATGACCTCCGCAAGCCGGTCGGCGATTTTCTCGCCCCGTTCGCTCAGGAACTCGAGGTCGCTCTTGAGGCTGCGTGCCTGGTCCACATGACGCGCGATCTGCCGCCCCGCGCCGTCCGCTGCCGCATGCAGCCGCGCAATGCCGTCCTCGGCCTGCCGGGTACTGTCGTTGAAGCCGACGACCAGCTCTTCCAGGGCAGCCCGGTCGCGCCGCAAAACGCCGAGGGCGCGTTCCAGCCTGAACGCATGAAACATGGTCGCCAGCAGAAGAACCATGAGGCCGACCTCGAGCAGCCAGTCCGTGCCGCTCAGGCTGCTGCCGGTCATCAGCCTCTCCTCGGACCGGAGGTGTCCGGTCCTCCGGGCAGCCGCCCCACGACCTGTTCGATCCTGACGGCGACACGGTTCTTGCGACGGCCGACGCGCCCCTCGAACAGAATTACCTGGCCGCACCGAAGCTTGACCGGCGCCTCGCGACCCTGGCGAAGGATGAACTGGCTTCCCGGCTTGAGCGCGATGATGTCGGAAAGCCGCATCGGCTGCTCGTCCAGCACCACGTCCAGATCGACCTCGGTGTTCCACAACTCCTCGGCCAGATGGGTTTCCCAGATCGCGTCGCGACCGAACTTCTCGCCCATGAATTGCTGCAGAAGCAGCTCGCGCACCGGCTCGAGAGTGGCGTACGGCAGCACCAGGTCCATGCGGCCGCCGCGATCCTCCATATCCACGTGCATCCTTGCCAGCACGGTCGCGTTGGACAGGCGCGAGATCGCCGCGAAGCGTGGATTGACCTCGAGGCGCTCGAACCGGAACGTGATCGCACAGAGCGGATCGAAACTCGACGACAGGTCCGCCAGCACCACCCTGATCAGCCGCTCGACCAGCGTCCGCTCGATCGTCGTATAGGGCCGACCTTCGATCCGCATCGCAGCGGTGCCTCTGCGGCCGCCGAGCAGCACGTCCACAATCGAGTAGATCATCGCGGAGTCGATAACCATCAGGCCATAGTTTTCCCATTCCTCGGCCTTGAAGACCGCGAACATGGCCGGAAGGGGTACCGAATCCAGATAGTCGCCGAACCGGAGCGACACGACGTTGTCGATCGACACCTCGACATTGTCGTTGGTGAAATTGCGCAGGCTGGTGGACATGATGCGAACCAGGCGGTCGAACACGATCTCCAGCATCGGCAGGCGCTCGTATGAAACGAGGCCGGAGCTGATGATGCGCTGCATCCCGTTGGTATCGACGTCGTCCGAACCGCCATTGTCGAAACCCAGCAGGCTGTCGATCTCGGCCTGGTTGAGAATCCGGGTGGCATCGGGCTGTGCGACGGTATCGAACGGATCGGCTGCCTCATCGACATCGTCGATCGACGCCGCCCAGGCGGAGGCCAGATCCTCGTCGTTCGGATCTTCAATGACGGCGTTCACTGCACGAGGACTTCGGTGAACAGCATGTCGGTCAACTGGACCGGTGCCAGGACGATATCGATACGGTTCATCAGCGCCTCGCGCAGACGGTAGGTGCCCTCGCCTCCACGCAGTTCTTCCGGTCGCATGCTCCGGAGATATGTTTGGAAAATATCGAGTATCTGCGGAATGGCTGCCTGCAACGCGACGACGTCCGCGGCATGGGCCACCTGGAGCTTGGCATGCAGCTTGATGAAGCTGGCACGACGTCCGCCCGTATCGAGGTTGGAAACGACGTCAGGCAGATCGACGAAGACCGGCTTCTCGACGATTGCGGCGCTGCCGGCCTTGACCCCATGGTGGGTCAGATGCGTCAGGACGCCGCTGAACCACAATCCGGCTCCGACCGCTGCCAGGAGAACCACCACCGCTCCGATCATCACGATCGGCTTGCGGTTTCCGCCGCCGCGACTTTCGACCGTTGCCTCCGCGCTCATGCCGTTGCTCCCGCTGCGAACCATCCTGGCTCTCCCCGAGGATGAGCCCGAGTGATTAAGGGAGGCTTAATCGCGTCGACGATGCCGGCCGGCACCGATCGGCGAGCATGCTTAAGCAGCCGTTAAGCATTCGCCGCGATCATGAGGACGTGCACGGGGCATTCAGATGGAAAACACCACCTACATCGCGTTGTCCCGGCTCGATACGCAGCAGCGGGCCATGGACGTCATCGCCAACAACATCGCGAACGCCAATACCGACGGCTACAAGGCGCAGCGCGTCCTGTTCAGCGATTACCTGTCCAAGCAGCATGGGGTGGACGCACCCACGGGTGGCACGACCCTGTCCTACACCCAGGACCGTGCGACCTACCTCGACCAGCAGGACGGAAGCCTGAGCCAGACCGGCAATCCACTGGACGTGGCATTGACCGGACCCGGCTTCTTCACGGTCTCGACGGCAGCAGGTCCACGCCTGACCCGATCCGGACGCTTCGGGATGCTGGCGGACGGGCGGATTGCCGATGCATCGGGCAACCTTCTGCTCGATACCGGTGGAAACCCGCTGCAGCTCTCGCCATCGGACACACAAATACGCATTGCCGGCGATGGCACCATCAGCACCGAAAACGGGCCGGTCGGAAAGCTTGGCGTGGTGACGGTGGACGATACCAACCAGCTCATGCCCGAAGGCGGAAAGCTCTACCGCGCCGCGGCTGGAACGACGCCGGTCGCCCTTCCGAAAGTCACCCAGGGCGTCGTCGAATCCAGCAATGTGCAGCCGATCACCGAGCTCACCAGGATGATGCAGACCGAGAAGGAATTCCAGTTCGTGTCCCAGTTCATCGAGAGCGAGGGGCAACGGCAGCAGAGTGCCATCGACAAGATCGTGCCACAGCAGGGCTAACCTGCCGCAACTTCACTCAAGCTGACGGGAGGGCGACATGCGCTCACTTGATATCGCCGGCACCGGGATGCAGGCACAACAGACCAATGTCGAGGTGATCTCGAACAACATCGCCAACATGACCACGACCGGATTCAAGCGACGTCGCGCCGAGTTCCAGGACCTGATCTACCAGGACCTCAGACGGGTCGGCTCCAACAGCTCCGATAGCGGATCCGTAGTGCCGTCCGGCGCCCAGGTCGGACTTGGCGTCAAGACCGCCGCGATCTATCGCATCAACGAGCAGGGCAGTCTCCAGCAGACCAGCAACAGTCTCGATCTTGCGATCCAGGGGATCGGTTATCTTCAGGTGACGCTGCCGTCGGGCGATACCGCCTATACGAGGGACGGCACTCTCGCACTGGCCGCGGACGGAACGATCGTCACGTCGGACGGCTATGCGGTCGCACCGGGGATCACCGTGCCCACCAATGCGCAGAGCATTACGATCAATGCCTCCGGCCAGATCCAGGTGACGTTGTCCGGACAAACTGCGCCACAAACGGTCGGGCAGATCCAGCTCGCCACCTTTCCGAACGAGGCCGGTCTCGACGCACAGGGCGACAACCTGCTGCTGCAGACCGCCGCGTCGGGCAATCCGACCACCGGAAATCCGGGGGCCGCCGGCTTCGGCAGCGTCATGCAGGGGTTCGTCGAGAGCTCGAACGTCAACGTCGTCAGCGAAATGACCAACCTCATCACCGCGCAGCGTGCGTACGAGATGAACAGCAAGGTCATCACCGCCTCGGACGACATGATGCAGACGCTGACCAACCTCAAATGAGGAAGCCCCTGCGCCAGGCGACAGGTCTGCTCGTGGCGGCAATGCTCGTCGTGTCTCTGGACGGTTCGCTGCATCGCGCTCGTGCCGTCAGCCTTCGGAACCATGTCATGGTCCATGGCAACGCGATCAAGCTGTCGGATCTGTTCAGCGGCCTGTCTCCCGGGCAGGATTGCGAGATCGGGCCGTCGCCGGCCCCGGGCAAGCGGATCGTGGTGCCGCCTGTCCAGCTTGCGGCCATAGCATCGGAATTCGGCGTCGACTGGCAGGCAGGTGCCGGCTATGCGGCGGCGGTGCTCGAGCGGCAGGCACGGCCGGTGACACGCGAGGAGATCCTCTCGATCCTGAAGCCGGCACTCCTGGCCGATGGCGTTCCGGCCGGTAGCGATGTCTCGCTGGGCGCGTTCGCCACGCCCCTGCTGCCGGCCGAAATGACTGCGGCTCCGGAAATCCAGTCGCTGGATCGCGACCCGCAGAGCGGTCGCTTCTCGGCGGTTCTGCTGTTCGCGGCTGCCGATACGGAGCCTGTCAGCCTACGGGTGGTGGGCAGGCTCGAACAGCGCGTCAGCGTGCTCGCGCTGTCCCACCCAATGCCCGCCGGCTCCCTGGTATCTGCGGCCGATGTGCAGATGGTCCGCGTTCCGATCGCCGGCCTTCGCGGTGTGCCGCTGACATCGATCGCGGAGGCCAGCGGACTGTCTCTGAGACGGCCACTTGGCGACAACGTGCCCCTGATGCGCGACATGCTGGTCAAGGCGATGCTGGTCGATCGTGGGCGGCCGGTGGTGCTGCGGCTGCAGAGTGGCGGCCTTGCGCTGACTGCAGCGGGCACCGCCCTCGAAGCAGGCGCCGCCGGCGACAGCATCCATGTCGTCAACAGCCTGTCGCATGCCATACTGGTGGGTCGGATCATCGACAGCGCCGATATCCAGATCGATGCCGGAACCGCGCCACTGATCGCCCAGGCGAACGGGCAGACCAGCTCGCTGCCGCGCATTCTGCCCGGCGCATCCGTCGCCGCCCGTGGCTGGCCCAGCGGCCTGCAGGAGGCATCGAACTGATGCGCCCGACCTTTGTTTCGGCTGTGCTTGCATTACCGTTTTTGCTAACCGGGTGTGGCGCGCTATCGCGTCTATCGGACCTCGGCCGTCCCCCGACCATGACCCCGATCACGGACCCGACCCTCGCCCGGACCTACCGGCCCCTGACCATGCCGATGCCGCCGCTGGAGCCGGTTCCAGCCGATCTTGCCAGCCTGTGGCGTCCGGGCAGCCGGGCTTTCTTCAAGGACCAGCGGGCAGCCCAGGTCGGCGACCTGCTGACGGTTCTGGTCGACATCACCGACAATGCGGACATGGAGGACAATACCACCGCCACCCGGACCGGAAGCGAAAACATGGGCATTCCGAACCTGTTCGGCCTGAAGCAGCAGCTTGTCCAGGCCGTAACCGGCGCAAATTCGCTGGCAACCAACAGCGCCAACAGCAACGCATCGACAGGCCAGATCAAGCGAAACGAAAGCGTGACCCTGCGACTGGCGGGCACGATCACCCAGGTCCTGCCGAACGGAAATTTCGTTGTCAGCGCGCGCCAGGAGGTGCGGGTGAACAGCGAGCTCAGGGTATTGCAGGTCAGCGGTATCGTCCGGCCGCAGGACATCACCGGCGACAACACCATCACCCACGACCGGATGGCCGAAGCCCGCATTTCCTATGGCGGCAAGGGCCAGCTCACCGACCTGCAGACGCCGCGCTACGGACAGCAGCTCCTGGACGTGCTGCTGCCGTTCTGACGTGCTCAGTCGTCGCGGTGGACTTTTTCCATGCGCTCGTGACGCTCCTGCGCCTCGATCGACAGGGTCGCGATCGGCCGCGCTTCGAGGCGCTTCAAGCCGATCGGCTCCCCGGTTTCCTCACAGAACCCATAGCTTCCGTTCTCGATCCGCAGCATCGCCTGGCCGATCTTGGCGATCAGCTTTCGCGCACGGTCCCGGGTTCGCAGCTCCAGGGCACGATCGGTCTCGACACTCGCCCGGTCGGTGATATCCGCCTCGTGGATACCGCCTTCCGACAGGCTGGCCAGCGTGCCGTCGGCTTCCTTCAGAAGTTCCGATCGCCATCTCAGCAACTTGAGGCGGAAATACTCCGCCTGACGGGGATTCATGAACTCGTCTTCGTCAGCCGGTCGGTAGTCGGAGGGCAAGGTGATCATGAGCGCCTTTTCCTGGAGCGACGGCGGGCGCCACCGTGGAGGAATCCGCCGGCTTATACCCATGGGCGCCCGGCGAGCCAAGCACCAAGTCCTGCCGAGACATAACCTTCAAGAAGGCCCGGCCGTCCCGCGCGCGGAAGCGGCTTCGGCCCGGGCGGCTTCTACCCTTGCCCGCAGCCGGATCGCAACGATCACCCGGGCCAGTACCGGGTCCGCCACCGGCAGCGGCAGGTCGGCCAACGCCGCGAGACGCTGGAGCGCGTCTCCCCCGCCATTCGACAGCAGGGCTCGCTGCAGGTCCGCCAGCGCGTCGAGGAGCTGCCTGCCGTGCTGCCGCGCCTCGCGGTCGCCGGTTTCGGCGGTCGCGTGCTCCTGCAGGGCCAGGATCATGGCGGCACTCACCGAGGCGGTACGGCCGACCCCGGCTGGGGATGGGCCGGCTGCAGGCGTCGCAGCGGCGGACGGCGCCACGACGAAGCCGGTCGATTCCGACGTCCGGACCGGGGCGGCTGCCGTCGCCAGGCCGGCATACAGGATGGAGGACACGCTCATGCCTGGCTCATCCGGGACAGGCGCTGTCGGGGTTCGTAAAATTCATTCCGCCGTTCAGACATTGTTCGTCCTTTCGCCTCACACTGTAGAGGCGAAACCTTGACGACACTTGAACGGACCCGATGCGCGCGCTCCTCCTGATGATCCTTTTGCTGGCGATGACCCTGCCCTGGCCCCGAGCCGCGCATGCCGAAGCCGTGCGGATCAAGGACATCGCCGACGTCGAGGGCATCCGCAGCAACCAGTTGATCGGCTATGGCCTGGTGGTCGGCCTGAACGGCACCGGCGACCGATTGAACAACTCGCTCTTCACCAGGGAGTCGCTGATCAGCATGCTGGAGCGGCTGGGCGTCAATATTCGCGATCAGGAAGCGAAATTGCAAACCCGCGACATCGCGGCGGTCATGGTCACCGCCGAACTGCCGCCATTCTCGCATGACGGCAGCCGCATCGACGTGGTCGTGTCGGCGACCGGCGATGCCACCGATCTGTCCGGCGGCACCTTGCTGGTAACGCCGCTGCTGGCCGCCGACGGCGACGTCTATGCCGTGGCGCAGGGACAACTGGTCAGCAGCGCCTTCTCGGCCAAGGGCGCCGCCTCCTCGATCACCCGCAACATCCCGACCAGCGCGCACATCGCCAACGGAGCAATCGTGGAAAAAGAAGTGGCCGTAGACCTGCGAACGCGCAACGAGCTGCATCTGTCGTTGCGCAATCCCGATCTCACCACGGCGGAACGAATGGCATCGGCGATCAACGCAAGCCTCGGCGAGATCGCACATGTCAGCGACCCGCGCACCGTCATCCTCACGCTCGGCGGTCACAACGTGATCGATACGCTGGAACGGGTCGAGGATCTGCTCGTGCAGCCGGACACTCCGGCCACCGTCGTCATCGACGAGGCCAGCGGCACCATCGTCATGGGCGACAACGTGCGCATCAGCACGGTCGCGATCGCGCAGGGCAACCTCACCATCCAGGTCAGCGAGGCACCGGTGGCATCGCAACCTGGACCACTTTCGAACGGGAGTACCGTCGTGCTCCCACGAACTACGATCAAGGTCGATACCGATGCCGGCAAGCGCCTCGGCATCCTGACCGAGGGGCCGAGCCTGCGCGATCTGGTCGGCGGACTGAACTCGCTCGGCGTCGGCCCGCGCGACATGATCAGCATCCTGCAGACGATCAAGGCAGCCGGCGCGCTGCAGGCCAATCTGGTCGTGCGATGACGATCCTCGCTGCCACACCGGATGCACTCGGGCTGCCCAGCCTGCCGGCGACAACGCCGCCGGACCCGAAGATCATGAAGGCGGCACAGGATTTCGAGGCCATGGCGATCGGGCAAATGCTTGAGCCGATGTTCGACACGGTCGATACCGCGAAAGGTCTGCTCGGGGGCGGTACCGCGGAAGAGACCTTCAAGCCGATGCTGATTACCGAGATGGCAAAGCAGGTCGAGCAGCGTGGCGGCCTCGGCCTCGCCAACGGCATCTATGCCCAGATGCTGAAGATGCAGGAGAAGCACCGATGAGACCGGATCTGGCGGAGGCGGCGGAGCGGCTCGCAGCCATCCTGACACGCGAGAACGCGGCGCTGGCATCGCTCGATTTCGGGGCCGTCGGCACGTTCATCGACGAGAAACGATCGGCCCTGGAGGCACTGGGAGCACTGGCACTCGATGGCACCGCCTCTTCGACGGAAACGCGATCGCCGGCCGATCTTGCCCTGGCGGAACGACTGCAGACCCTCGCGGCCACCAATAAGCATCTGCTGGAACAGGCGATGACCGTACAGAACCGGATCATGGCGGTGCTGGCGGAAGCGGCACGTCATGCGCAGCTTCCGAAAACCTATGGAGCGCGTGGCAGGCAAACGAACGCCGGATCGGCTGGCGCCTATGCGCTCGTGGTTCGTGCGTAGAGACATGGTCGAAAAAAACCGGACCGGCGCGTGACGCCGATCCGGTTTCTGAAAATCGAGGGACCGATCGCGGAGGATCAGCCCTCGTCGTGGTCCTCGTGACCGGCAGACTCGCCACCATGATCGTCGCCCGAGGACGGTGTCATGTTGGTGTCCGACGCAACGGCCGACTTCTTGCGACGGCCCTTGGGGACCGATGCCTCGCGAAGCTGTTCGGCGGCGGCACGACGATCGGTGGCACTCGGCGCACGACGCATCTTGACCGCAGCTTCGCTGCGCGAGCTGACCGGCTTGCGTGTCGCTGGCTTGGAGGTGGTTGCAGTCTTGCGTGATGTCGGCGCGTCCGCACGTGCTGCGCCGGTCTTGCGGCTACCGGACGTGCCAAGCGACTTCGCGGCCGCCGAACGGGTCGCCGGGCTTTTCGCAGTACGCATGGTGCGTGCTGCCGCCGTCTTGGTGCCGGTCTTGCGAGTCGTTCCGGAATCACTGCGCTTGGTGGCACGCGCGGCCGTCGCGGATTTTGGCGAACGGGTGGTGGCCGACTTGGCAGCGCGAACCGGCGTCTTGCGTGTGCTGGTCGGTGCTTTGGCTCGGGTCGCTGGCGTACGGGTCGCCGGGGTTCTGGTCGACGGCGTACGGGTCGATGCCGCACGTGCGGCAGGTGCACGCGTCGATGCTGCGCGAGCCGGTGCGGCACGGCCGGTTCCGGCACGCGCAGCCGACCGACCGCCTACGTTACGTTTCGCAGGTGCGGCCGTCTTGGCGCGTGTCGTCTTGACGGAAGCAGCCTTCGTTCCGGTCCTGACACCTGTCTTGGGACCCGGCTTGGCACTCGTCTTGGCGCCTATCGCCTTGCCGCGCGTTGCGGGCGCACGTTTGGCCGGTGCACTGGCGGTCTTGGCGCGTGACGTCGGCGCCTTGGCGACGCGAGGCGACTTCGGCGCGGCCTTGGCAGCCTTGGGGCCCGGCTTTTTTGCAACAGCCGACCGTGTGCCTGCTGCCGTACCGGTGCGGGTCGTACGCGTCGTGGCCGCACGGGCGCTTGTGCCGGCCGTGCGTCGTCCGCCGGCACGAATGGCCATGGCGCGTGTGCGCCCGATGTCTGAACTATCGTCGCTGCTCATAACTGGGATCCTCTTTCGAAAAACGGAGATGGAGTGTCTGCGCGACACCGCAGGCGTCGTTGGCAGGTTAGGCCGAGCCACGAAACACCTGTGTGGCACCAAGGCAGACATCGATCATCCGACGGAGCAACACCCTGGCGCCACGTCCGGAACAACGGTGCAACGCTTGGGGTACTTGCCGAAAACCGCTTCTGCTTTGTCATCAACGTGGTTACCAACGTGTGGCGTCGCCGTTTAACCTGACTCGACGGTGCAGACCGCGATTCGGAAGTGCACGATCAATGATGCTCTTCCTAAACTCGCAAGCGTCTGTCAATGAAAAGCAACCGTTACATCAAGGTTCCGTCGACGAGTTGATCGCGGCGTCGATCCGGATCAACCGGCAGCACAGCTCCGACAAGCGGATGAAACTCTATCGATCCTTCTGGCATCTACGGTTTTCGGGACAGGATACGAATTGTGTCCTGACGGACCGAAAACCGGTCGCATGCGCCGGATGACAGCCAGCCGGGTCCGGTACACAGCCGGCACACGATGCATTCCCGAGTCGGGCCCGCATGAAGGCGGGAGGTGCCGGAAGACGCCGAACACTGCTACGAGCGACCGGTCGACAGTGGAAGCTGGCCGACACCGCGTTCCATCCCGTCGGAGTTCCTGTTCATGAAGATCCAGGGTGTCGCCTATCGCAGCGTCTGGGTGGATCCAGACGATGGATTTTCCGTGCACATCTTTGATCAGACCAGGCTTCCGTGGTCGCTCGACGTGCTGCGTCTCACC
This sequence comes from Janthinobacterium lividum, assembly GCA_050954785.1. GTDB lineage: Bacteria > Pseudomonadota > Alphaproteobacteria > Acetobacterales > Acetobacteraceae > Lichenicola. The sequence goes on from JBPBQO010000022.1 coordinate 20,936, forward strand.
GGATGCGACGAGGTCGCCGAAGCGATCGTCAGCATGCAGGTGCGCGGTGCGCCTTTGATCGGCGCAGTCGCAGCCTATGGACTGGCACTCGCGCTGCGCGTCGACAGCAGCAGCGAGGCGATGGAACGCGACGCCGCGCGGCTCGCCTCGACGCGTCCGACCGCGATCAACCTACGCTGGGCGATCGATCGGATGCTGACCAGGCTTCGCAACACCCAGGCCGCCGATCGTGTCCGCGTCACATACGAGGAG
>JBPBQO010000023.1:0-18939 GCA_050954785.1 Janthinobacterium lividum
TTGCAGAATGTATCCGGCAGACCCGGCAACGTCACCGCGCCGGTCTGCGCGACACCGTCGATCGCGAGTCCGATATGCACCGCCCAGTCGCCCCGGCCCTCGCCGTATTCCCGGGTTCCATCGAGCGGGTCGACGATCCACACCCGGCTGCGCGTGAGCCGCACCGGGTCAGCGGCCTCCTCCTCGGACAGGACCGCGTCGTCCGGACGGTTCGCCTTCAGCGCTTCCATGATGAACGCGTTGGCTACCCGATCGCCGGCCGCTCCCAGGCTCTTGCCCGCGAACAGGCCCGAGTCACGAACGCCGATCAACAATGTTCCGGCCGCAACCGCGATGCGGCGCGCGAGTGCGGCGTCGGTCTCAGACTGCATGATCCTGCCTCCGCAGAATAAAACCGACCACCCGCTCGGCCGCCTCTTCCGGCGTCATCTCCGCGGTCGCGATATGGATTTCGGAATGCTCCGGAGGCTCGTACGGGCTGTCGATGCCGGTGAAATTAGTCAAGTTCCCGGCCCGCGCCTTCGCATACAGGCCCTTTACATCGCGCTGTTCGGCGTCGGCCAGCGTCGTATCGATAAAGACCTCGACGAACTCGCCGTCGGGCATCATGTCGCGCACCATCCGGCGCTCCGCCCGGAACGGCGAGATGAACGCGGTCAGTACGATCAGCCCCGCATCGGTCATCAGCTTTGCCACCTCGCCGACACGGCGGATATTTTCCACCCGGTCGGCATCGGTAAAGCCGAGGTCGCGGTTCAACCCGTGGCGCACGTTGTCGCCGTCGAGCAGGAAGCTGTGCTTGCCCAGCGCATGCAGCCGCTTCTGCACGAGATTGGCGATCGTCGATTTTCCGGCACCCGACAATCCCGTGAACCATACCAGCGCCGGACTCTGCTGTTTCTGCTGCGCATGGCTTTCGCGGGTGATGTCGATCGCCTGCCAATGCACGTTCTGCGCACGGCGCAACGAGAAATGGATCATGCCGGCAGCGACCGTGGCGTTGTTGATCTTGTCGATCAGCACGAAGCCGCCGAGCGTCCGGTTCTCGGCATACGGCTCGAACACGATCGGCCGGTCGGTCGACAGCGTCGTGACCCCGATCGCATTCAACTCCAGCGTTTTCGCCGCCAGATGCTCCATCGTGTTGACGTTGACCTGGTATTTCGGTGCATTGATCGTTGCAGTGACAGTCTGCGTCGCGAGCTTCAGCCAGTAGGAACGACCGGGCAGCATCGCCTCGTTGGCCAGCCAGACGATACTCGCCTCGAACTGGTCCGCGACCTGCGGCGGCGCATCGGCCAACGAGATCACGTCGCCCCGTGAGCAGTCGATTTCGTCCGCGAGCGTCAGGGTGACGGACTGGCCCGCCACCGCCACCTCCAGGTCGGCGCCGAGCGTCACGATGCGTCGCACCGTCGAGGTCCGCCCGCTCGGCAGCACGCGGATCGCATCGCCCGGCCGGACGGTGCCTGCGGCGATCAGTCCAGCGAAACCACGGAAATCGAGGTTGGGCCGGTTGACCCACTGCACCGGCATCCGGAACGGCTGCGACTGGTTCAGCACCGCATCGATCTCGACCGTTTCCAGGTGCGCGATCAATGCCGGCCCGTCGTACCAGGGCATCGCATCGGAATGGCTGGCGATATTGTCCCCGGCCAGGCCGGATACCGGAATGGGAGTGAACGCGGTGATGCCGATCTCTTCGGCGAACGAACGGTAATCGGCGATGATCGCGTCGTAGCGTGTCTGATCGTAGCCGATCAGGTCCATCTTGTTCACCGCCAGCACCAGGTTGCGGATGCCGATCAGGTGGGCGAGATAGCTGTGCCGGCGCGTCTGCGTCAGCACCCCCTTGCGTGCGTCGATCAGGATGATCGCGAGGTCCGCGGTCGAGGCTCCGGTGACCATGTTGCGCGTATACTGCTCGTGGCCCGGCGTGTCGGCGACGATGAACTTGCGTTTCTCGGTCGAGAAGAACCTGTAGGCGACATCGATGGTGATGCCCTGTTCGCGTTCGGCGGCAAGCCCGTCGACCAGCAACGCAAAATCGATGTTCTGGCCTTGCGTGCCGATCCGCTTGCTGTCGGCCTCCAGCTGGCTGAGCTGGTCGTCGAAGATCATCTTGCTGTCGTAGAGCAGCCGGCCGATCAGCGTCGACTTGCCGTCGTCGACCGAGCCACAGGCGATGAACCGCAGCAGCGACTTGTGCTGGTGCTGGTCCAGATAGGCGTCGATATCCTGGGTGACCAGGTCGGCTGCCTGATAGGAAGTTCGGCTGCCCTCGTTGGTCGGGAGCGCCATCAGAAGTATCCTTCCTGCTTCTTCTTTTCCATCGACGCCGTCTGGTCATGGTCGATGGCGCGGCCCTGGCGCTCGCTGGTGGTGGTCAGCAGCATTTCCTGGATCACTTCGGACAGGGTAGCGGCCGTGCTCTCGACCGCGCCGGTCAACGGATAGTCGCCGAGCGTACGGAAGCGGATCGAGCGCTGCACCGGAACCTCGCCCGGATCGAGCCGGAAGCGATCATCGTCGACCATCAGGATCAGCCCGTCACGCTCGACGGTCGGACGTGGCTTCGAAAAATACAGCGGCACGATCGGGATGTTCTCGAGCTGGATGTACTGCCAGATATCGAGCTCGGTCCAGTTGGAGATCGGGAATATCCGGATGCTCTCGCCCTTCGCCTTGCGGGCATTGTAGAGGTTCCAGAGTTCCGGCCGCTGGTTCTTCGGATCCCACCGATGCGCCGCCGATCGGAACGAGAACACCCGCTCCTTGGCCCGGCTCTTTTCCTCGTCGCGACGCGCACCGCCGAAGGCCGCGTCGAACCCATATTTGTTCAAAGCCTGTTTCAGGCCCTCGGTCTTCCACAGGTCGGTATGCAGCGAGCCGTGGTCGAACGGATTGATGCCGCGCTGCATGGCATCCGGATTGTGATGGACCAGCAGCTCCATGCCGCTTTCGGTCGCCATCCGGTTGCGCAACGCGTACATCGCCTGGAACTTCCAGGTCGTATCGACATGCAGCAGCGGAAACGGCGGCCTGCTTGGGTAGAACGCCTTGCGCGCCAGATGCAGCATCACGGCGCTATCCTTGCCGACCGAATAAAGCATCACCGGACGCTCCACCTCCGACACCACCTCCCGCATGATGTGGATGCTCTCGGCCTCGAGACGCTGCAGATGCGTCAGCCGGATCGGAAGCCCGGCGTCAGCTGCGCCGTGTGTATTTTCAGTTGGCTGCAATTTTTCCGCCATCGATGATCAGCGTGTCGCCGGTGTGGTAGCGCGATGCGTCGCTTGCGAGATATACGACCGCACCCTCGAGATCTTCCGGCTGCCCCGCCCGTCCGAGCGGCGCCTTCAACGCGACGGAAGCCGCGATCGCGGCCCCGATTTCCGGGTCGGCCTGGGTCATCTCGGTAATGATGAAGCCGGGCGCGATCACGTTGGCCCGTACGCCATACGGACCGAGTTCGGCGGCCAGCGCCTTCGCCAGCGAATTCAGGCCACCCTTGGCGATCCCGTAATGCGCCATCGTCGGCACGCCCTGGTAGATCGAGCCGCTTCCGCACAGGATCATCGTGCCGCCAGGGTCGCCTGCTTCGGCACGCGCGATCATGTGCTTCGCCGCCTCGCGCAGCAGGAACACGGCGCCATGCAGGTTCACGTCCAGCAGGCCGTGGTAGCTCGCGGCATCCATCGCCGCGAACGGCACCTGAGTCGCGATCCCGGCATTGGCGACGACGCAATCGAGGCGGCCGAAACGCTGGAGCAGCACCTGCATGCCATCGACGATTTCCGCCTCGACGGCGACATCGATTTCCTGCGCACTGACCGCCCCATAGGCTTCGAGCTTGCCGACCGCCTCGCGATTGCGCTCCGCCCTCCGGCTCCAGATCACCACGGTCGCACCAGCTCGAGCCAGGCCGCGGGCAAACGCGAAACCGAGGCCGGAATTGCCACCGGTGACCAGCGCCACCTTGCCGGTCAGATCGAAGGGATTGTCTGCCATCGCCGTCCTTGTTCTGCGGGTGCGGTCGCGCACTGGTCTTCGGACACGGTACGCTCAATGACCGCCGGGCCCGAATTCCAACCACAAGCTGAGACAGGATGACCGCGCCGGCAACGGGCAATAGACCCGTCGTCACGCCAAGACGATTGCGTTCGTGCCGTGTCGCCTGCGTTTGCCACGATCAGCCGCGGTCAGGTCGCTCTCTGGCACCTACGTCGCTCAGAGACCGTTTAAGAATGCGCTAGGCTGAGTGAGAGCTCCCCCTTTGGGAGCGCCCGTCGTGGTTGTCGAGAACCGGAGCGGAGCGGCCGTTGGGCCGTGAGCACTCGGCAAGCGCAGACAACCGCGTCGGATCGCCAGCCTAGTAGCATTATCGAACGGTCTCTCAGGCGGCTATCTCTCGCCGATATTGCCGCGGTGTGACGCCGGTCACGCGGCGGAACGCGGCCGAGAATGCTGCCGGCGTCTCGAACCCGCAGCGATACGCCACTTCCTTGACCCGCGGCGCCCGATCCGCCAGCAGGGCCTTGGCGCGGGCGATCCGTCGCGCAATTGCGAACTCCGATACCGTGGTGCCGGTGGTCAGCTTGAACATACGGAAGAAATGCCGGGTGCTGAGACCGCTTTCGGCCGCCAACATGGCAATGCTCGGCGCCTTGCCCGGCGCCTCGAGCCGCTCCTCGATATGACGCATCTGGCCGATGCTGAGCCGGGCAGCGCCGGTATCGACGGTCTCTCCGGCCCCCTGGAAATACCGGCCGAGTTCGATCAGGAGCTGGGTGCAGAGCGACTCCGCCAGGAGAGCGGCACAGAAGCCGGGCGCCTCGACCTCGCGCGCCAGCCGCACCAGCACGTCCCGCACCACGCTGCTGCGGATGTCGAGGCTGGCATCCAGTTCGGTCCCGGTCCAGCGACGATCCTCGACCACCTTCGACACCAGTTCCGGTTCGAACCGGCAGCAGATCGAGCTCTGGATGCCCGCACCCCAGCGGCTGCTCAGGCGCTGGCCATCGGGAATGAAGATCACGTCGCCCATCGGCCGAGCCACGTGTCCGGGCAGGTCGAGATAGCGGCCGAGCGCATGCCCGGGCCGGTGCGAGAGAGCGAGATCCAGGAAGCTGCCGCTGGACCGGAACAACGCCTGCTGCGGCTGGTGAAAACGATAGTCATGGATTTCGATCCGGGCTGCGGGCAGCTCCATCTCGGCCTTCACGACACATTCGAACGTTTCGGGCAATGCGGCCCGATCGAGCACCGTTTCCACGGACATCTCCCATCCTCCATGCCCCAGCCGCACTGACCGGCAGCCTTCGGGCAACCGACAATACGCCCGCCGGCGATTGCAGCAAAGCGGCGCGTGACCGGCACGAACGTCGGGGTTTTGGCGCGATGGCGACAGCGATGTCGGTTGCCCGTCGCGGAGCAACCCGGTCTGCTCGGAACGGAAGCCGCAGCCACCGGGCTTGGCGGTTGCAGACGAGGAAAATATGGTGGCCGACAGCACACGCCCGACGGCGCAGATCATCGACATCACCGATCTGCGCACCCCCGTGCTGACGGACATCCAGCGCGGCGCCTTGCAGGCCGCCGCCGCCATCCCGGTGACGTTCACCCGGGCCGCCATTCTCGATGCGGCGACAGTGGAGACCGGTCTTTCCGACTTCGGCAACGAGGATTTTCTCGAGCGTCTGGATATCTGGCTGCAGGCGATCGACGAGGACGAGAACGCGTCCGCGCTGACCCGCCTCAACCTGTTCCAGATGACGATACGCTATGCCGCCACTCGCCTCAGGGTCGAGGACATCGTCCGGCGCCATCCGGAGATCCTGGACATCGTCATCGACCGTCCGATCATCGTGGCCGGACTGCCGCGCTCCGGCACGACCCATCTGCTGGACCTGCTGAGCGCCGACAACCGTCTCCGCTCACTGCCATGGTGGGAAGCCATCGCTCCGGTGCCGGCGCCGGGCGACGAGCCCGGAGAGCTGGATGCCAATCCGCGCCATACCCGCGCCGAAGCCGGATGGCAGGGCTTCGAGGCGGTGCTTCCCTACATGAAGGTGATGCACGAGTTCTCGGCCGATCACATCAGCGAGGACATCGAACTGCAGGCGCTCGACTTCTCGTCCTATCTGATCGAATGGCTGGCCTATGTTCCGCGCTGGCGCGACTACTACCTGTCGCACGATCAGGCCGGCTCCTACGCCTATCTGAAAAAGGGGCTGCAGGTCCTGACCCATCTGCGCGGTCCGAACCGCTGGGTCATCAAGTGTCCGCAGCACATGGAACAGCTTCCGGTCCTCTACAGGACATTTCCCGATGCGACCTTCGTCCTGACCCATCGCGATCCGGTCGGCTCGGTTCGCTCGGCCATGACCATGGCCCTCTATGCCGCGCGCGTACTACGCCGCCGGGTGGATCCGGCCGAGCCCGCCGACTACTGGATCGACCGATACCAGCGCCTGCTGCGCGCCTGCGTGCGCGATCGGGATTGCCTGCCCGAAGCTCAGACCCTCGACATATATTTCCATGAGTGGATCAAGAACCCGGACCTCATCCTGCGGGAGATCTACCGGAAGGCCGGCCTGCCCTTGACCGATGCCACACTCGCCGAGATCCACGCCCGACGCCACGCCCACGACAACGGACAGCCCGTCAAGCTCGTCTACGATCTGCACCGGGATTTCGGCCTCGACGCCGCCACGGTCCGGAGCTCGTTCGACTTCTATTTCGCCCGCTTCCCGGTCCGGATCGAAGTCGAATAGGCCCCGGACTACCCTCTTGCGCGCACCGCGTTTTGTTCAGGCACGCCCGACGGGATAGAAGATCGACTTCTCCTGCTGATACTCCCGCAGCCAGTCCGGGCCATATTCACGACCGATGCCGGACCGCTTGTAACCGCCGAGCGGCGCGTAGCTCATCTTGCCGGTACCGCCATTGATCGAGACGCTGCCCGTGCGGATCCGCTTGGCCATCGCGAAGGCGGTAGCGGCATCCGCCGTCTCGATCGCGCCGTTGAGCCCGTAGCGGGAGTCGTTGGCGATCGCGACAGCCTCGTCGTCGGTGTCGAAGCCAATGATCGATCCGACCGGCCCGAAAATCTCCTCCTGCGCGATGGCCATCCTGTTGTCGACGTCGTCGAACAGGGTGATCTCGGTAAAGAAGCCTTTCGTCAGGCCGGCCGGCCGGCCGCCGCCATGCACCAGCGTCGCTCCCGCCTGATGGCCCAGCTCGATGAAATGTTCGACCTTGCTGCGCTGCGAGGCGCGGATCAGCGGCCCCATCATCACGGTCGGATCGGCCGGATTTCCTATCTTCCAATGCGACGCCACAGCTTTCGCGATCTCGACGAACTGCTTGCGCACCGAGTTGTGCACCACCAGGCGGGTCAGGATTGCGCAGCCCTGGCCGGCATTCACCGACAGGATCGCAACCGCGCTGGTCGCCGCACGCTGGATGTCGGCGTCGCCGCGCACGATCATTGCCGACTTGCCACCGAGCTCGAGATGCACCCGCTTCAGCGTCGGCGCCGCCTGCGCCATGATCGCGGCACCGACGCCCTCGGAACCGGTGAACGTGACAAGATCGACGTCCGGATGCGTCGTCAGCAATGTGCCTACCTCCATGCCGCCATTCACGATGTTCAGCACGCCGGGCGGCAAGCCGATTTCGTCCGCGACCTCGCCGAACAGCAGCGCCGAATATGGCGTGAACGGCGACGGCTTCAGCACGAGCGTGTTGCCCGCCAGCAGCGCCGGAACGATCTTGGACAAATTCAGCAGGAACGGAAAGTTATAGCCGGTAATCCCGGCCACCACGCCGACCGGCTCGCGCACCACCGTGGTGCCACCCAGCACCATCGGTCCAGCCGGATTGAACATATTGGGCGTCGCTTCGATCGGCAGCTGCACCGTCGGGTCGCGCTGCGCATGATCGAGTGCGGACAGGAAATGATCCAGCGGCGCACTGACCTGCATCATGTTGGTGATGCCCTGCGCGCAGCCGACCTCTGCCACGATCAGCGCCGCGATCTGATCGCGTCGGGCATGAAGAGCCGCATGCATGCGGCGCATCATGTCGATCCGATCGCCCATGGTCAGCATCGGCCAGGAACCATGGTCGAAGGCATGCCTTGCAGCCGCGATCGCGGCTTCGGCGGCAGCGGCATCGGCGACCGGTGCGCGGCCGATGACCTCCTCTGTCGCGGGATTCAGCACGTCCTCGCGGCTGTTGGCGGCAACCTGTTCCCAGCGTCCATTGATGTAGACGCCGTCTATATTGGTGAAGGGAATACCCATGATGCGTGTTGTCCCGACGTCTGGAGTTGTTTCGTGCGCCTCGGCCCACGAAACACTCTCTGATTGTTCCAGATCATTATCCGGCGACCCGTCGATCTCGGCGGACGGAGTAGCTGGTTCGAAAACGATATTGACGGGTTCAGTGCGGACCCGATGTGCTTCTTTGCGTCTGCAGGATCAACTCGGCGGCGCGCAACGCAAGCGCCATCGCCGGCGCATTGGTATTGCCGGAAACGATGGTCGGCATGATGGAGGTATCCACGACGCGGAGCCCCTCGATACCGCGTACCCGCAGTTGCGGATCGAGCACCGACGTCTCGTCGACTCCCATCCGGCAGGTGCCGCAGACATGATAGGAGGTGCCACCCAGTCCGACCGCATTCTGCAGGATGTCGTCATCCGTCTCGATACGCGGCCCCGGCGCCGTCTCGTTGACGATCCACTTTGCCAGCGCTGGCTGCTTTGCGAGGCGGCGCAACCAGCGAAACAGCGATATCGCCGAAATACGGTCGATCTCGGCCGAAAAATGGTTGGCCTCGATGATCGGGGGCGCGGCCGGATCGGCAGAACGGATACGGATTTCGCCGGTGCTTTCGGGCCGGGTAAAATAGCCGATGATGCTGAGCCCGGGCTCCTTCTCGATCTCCACGCCCTTGTCGCCAATCTTCATCGAATACAGGCCGACGCCGATCTGCGCGTCGGTATGATCCAGTCCCGGCCGGGTCTTCACGAAGCCGCCCACCTCGTGCGCCGAATGGGTCAGCGGTCCCTTTGAGCGGATCGTGTAGTTGGCAATCGAACCAAGCAGTCCCAGGCCCGAGAACGCCTTGTTGAGACTGCCGCCGGTCACGCGATACTGCGTGGACAGATAGCGATGATCACGCAGGTTACGGCCTACGTCGGGCGCGTCCACCACGACCGGAATTCCGTGCGCCTGCAGCAGATGCGCCGGGCCGATGCCGGCCAGCTGCAGCAATTTGGGCGAATGAATCGCACCCGCCGACACAATGACCTCGCGCGCGGCAGTCATGTTATGCTCGCCGGTCGCGTTGTGCACCGTGACGCCGGTTGCGCGAAAATCGGTGATATCGATGCGCAAAACATCGGTGTCGGTCAGCACGTCGAGATTGGCCCGGCCGCGCACGGGCTCGAGGAACGCTTTTGCCGCGCTGAACCGCCTGCCCTTCCAGATCGTGTTGGCCTGATAGCCCATTCCACCGTTGAGCACGGTGTCGACGTGGTTCATGTCGGCAACGCGTGGCGTTCCCATCTCGCCTGCGGCTCCCAGCACCGCTTCGCAAAGCGGGTTGCCGGATTTCTGCATGCTGACATGCAGAGGCCCGCCGGTGCCGCGCCATGTATCGGCACCCAGTTCGTGATCCTCGAGTGCGACGAAATGTCGGCCCATCTCGCTCCAGCCCCATCCGGTGCAGCCGAGCGCTTCCCAGTTGTCGTAGTCGGCGGGCGCCCCGCGAACATAGACCATGCCATTGACGGAACTCGAGCCGCCGATGGTTTTCCCCTTGAGCCAGACCTCCTCCGGCATGTTGCCCCGTGGAACTACTTTGTAGTCCCAGACGTGCGCGTTGCCGGGGGTCAGCATCTTGCCGATCCCGCGCGGCATTTGGATCAACGCGCTGGTATCGGCCGGGCCGCTTTCTACCAGGAGGACCGAAACGGTGGGATCGGCGGAGAGCTTGTTCGCCAGCACGCAGCCCGACGAGCCGGCGCCGATGATGATGTAGTCGTAGGCGGTCTTCACCTGGGTCTTCTCCCAAAGACTATTTTGTTTCGGCTTCGTCCGGATACCTTTGGCGGGTGTAGCACCCGTCCGGTATCTTCTTGATGTCAGGTCGCCCTGTAGAGAACGAGCTCGGTCAGGGTGTCGGAGAGCTGGTCGAACAGACCGAGGGTTTTGTCGGCATCGCCCTCCTTCAACGATGCAAGGATCGCCCGATGCTCTCGCAGTGCGGAGGTCGAGATCAGCGGAGCCGCATGAAGCACGATGAACCGCGCCATCAGAGAACGCCGATCGAGCGTGACCCGCAACAGCTCCGAGCTTCCGGCTCCCCGGACGATCAGGGTGTGGAACTCATGTGCGGCGCGCATCGCCCATAGCCGATTGCCCACATCCAGCGCCGCCTCGAAGTCCACAAGCGTGGTTTCTAGAGACCCGATATCGATGGAGTCCGGTGTTTCCAGGCTCCATTGATAGCCCAGCCGCCACAACGCGGTCTGTACACGAAGCAGGTCCATCATTGTGACGACATCGATCGGCGCAACCCGTTTCAGGCGGTTCGGCTCGATCTCGACCAGCCCTTCGGCCGCCAGCTCGGCAAATGCCTCCCGTACCGGAGTTGCGCTCACGCCGAGGCGCTTGGCGATCTCGACCTCTCTCAGTAACAGACCCGGCCGCAGGTCTCCCGACACGATCGCCCTACGCAGGTGTTCGACGACCATACCGCGCAACGTTACCGGGATACCGAGTGGCTGCAGAACCAGCGTACCACAGGGCACAGGTTCAAGTTTCGGCACGGACAGCATCGCGAATGAGTCCTATTTCGCCATCGGGCGGTCGGAACGAGCAAGCTATCCAACCACAGCCGTCGCGACAATCTCTTTTCTATAGAATGTTGACTATGACGAATTTAGGTCAGCACACTATCGAACGACAGGTTCCGATGCATGCGGGCCGGGCGCAGATGGTGTGACATTCCATTCTGGTTTCCGGTGAGCGGGTTGCGCACTGGCGGTGGCTCCTGGGCAAGCTTCGCCTGGAGGTCATAGAGCCGATGCATGCCGGTATGGTCTGCTCCATGATCCGCAAAGAAAGCTGCGGAGAATTCGACATTCGCTTTTATCAGAGATTGCACCAGCCGAACGCGGCTGAATCCTGCTATCGGATACCGTTCATCTGCTGATCTGGAACAAGGCGCTGCGGCCGCGCAGGCCTTACCGGTGTCAAGTTTACCCGGGGGCGAGGTCGCTATCAGAATACCCTGCGCAAGAGTTCGCAGACTTTGCACCAGGCGCTGCCGCTTCGCGAGATTATACCAAAGCCCGGCTTATGCCCCGCCGATCCCTGCGGCATGGTCCGCGCCATTCACCAGTTCAATTGAGATCGGCTCGCCATGATCCTCCACGATGTCCGTTTCCATCCCGAGAGCGACCGGCTGCCCCGCCATGACCAGTTGGCCTGGAAAATCGCTGAGGTCGCCGCAGACCCGGTCGCCGTCGAGGCCGAGGTCTCCGAAATGATTATCAACCGGATCATCGACAACGCTTCGGTGGCGATCGCTTCGGTCAATCGCCACGCTGTGGTCACAGCGCGCGACCAGGCGCTGACGCACATGCGTCCGGATGGAGCCGCAGTGTTCGGCTGCGGCTCCGATGTGCGCGTGCATGCCGAGTGGGCAGCCTGGGCGAACGGCACCGCAGTGCGCGAGCTCGACTATCACGACACCTTTCTCGCAGCCGAATACTCCCATCCCGGCGACAACATCCCGCCGATCCTGGCGGTAGCACAGCAAACCGGCCGTAACGGCGCCGATCTCGTTCGCGCGATCGCCACTGGCTATGAGATTCAGGTCGATCTGGTTAAGGCGATCTGCCTGCACGAGCACAAGATCGACCACGTCGCGCATCTCGGGCCGTCCGTCGCGGCTGGAGTCGGCACGTTGCTCGGGCTGCCGGCCGAGATCATCTATCAGGCGGTGCAGCAGGCGCTCCACGTGACTACCGCGACCCGGCAGTCGCGCAAGGGCGAGATCTCATCCTGGAAGGCGTTCGCGCCATCGCATGCCGGCAAGCTGGCGGTCGAGGCGGTAGACCGGGCGATGCGTGGCGAAAGCGCCCCGTCGCCGATATACGAAGGCGAGGATAGCGTCATCGCCTGGATGCTCGGCGGAAAAACCGCGCGCTACAGAGTGCCGCTGCCGGAAAAAGGTGAGCCGAAGCGTGCCATTCTCGACACCTACACCAAGGAGCATTCGGCCGAATATCAGAGCCAGGCCCTGATCGACCTGTGCTTCCGCCTGGGCAGGGAAGTCCAGAACTGGGACGAGGTGAAGAATATTTTGATCGAGACGTCGCATCACACACATTACGTGATCGGCACCGGCTCGAACGATCCGCAGAAGTTCGATCCCAAGGCCTCGCGTGAGACGCTCGATCACTCGATCATGTATATTGTCGCGGTAGCGCTGCAGGATGGTGAATGGCACCACGTGCGCTCCTATGAGCCGGCACGCGCGCAGCGGCCCGACACGGTGGCGCTCTGGAGCAAGATCCATACTATCGAGGATCCTCGCTGGACCGAGCGCTATCATTCGACCGACCCTGCGATAAAGGCCTTCGGCGGGCGGGTCATCATCACTTTAGAGAATGGCCGGGTGATCGAAGGAGAACTGGCCGTCGCCAATGCTCATACGCTCGGTGCCACGCCTTGGGGCCGCGACGCCTATATCCGAAAGTTCCAGATACTGACGGACGGGGTGCTGGAGAGCGCGGAACGCGACCGGTTCCTCGACTTGGTGCACCGCCTGCCGAAGCTGAACTCGGACGAATTGCAGCAGCTCAACGTGGCCATACCGGCTTCGAATCTATCTCGCGGCAAGGCAGGCCTGTTCGGCTGATTTCCGCGATCATAAATGCGGCCGCAATCATGGCCGCCCCCACAGGAGACGAGCCGTGAGTGCGACGATCCCTCTCGACGCAGTGGCGCAGACACTGCCGAAGCCAAAAAAGTCGGTTGCGTTGTCCGGCGTAGCCGCTGGCAATACCGCGCTCTGCACGGTCGGGCGCACCGGCAACGATCTGCATTATCGCGGCTACGACATCATCGACATCGCCAGTACCTGCGAGTTCGAGGAGATCGCGCATCTCCTGGTGCATGGGGCGCTTCCGAACAGCGCCGAGCTTGCGGCCTACAAGCTACGGCTGAAGCGGCTGCGCGGCGTCCCGGCTGCTCTGCGTGCCGTGCTCGAGACTCTGCCGGCGGCGGCCCACCCGATGGACGTGATGCGGACCGCTGTTTCTGCACTGGGCTGTATGCTGCCGGAGAAGGACGAACATGGCCAGCCCGGCGCATGCGAGATTGCCGACCGGCTCCTGGCGTCACTCGGTTCCATGCTGCTGGTCTGGTATCACTACTCGCATAACGGCGTGCGGATCGACGTCGAGACCGATGACGACAGCATCGGCGGCCACTTCCTGCATCTGCTGCATGGCGTCGAGCCACGCGAGAGCTGGGTGCGGGCGATGCACACGTCGCTCAATTTATATGCCGAACATGAATTCAACGCCTCGACTTTCGCTGCGCGTGTCGTTGCCGGTACGGGATCGGACATGTATTCGGCGATCGTCGGCGGCATAGGCGCGCTGCGCGGGCCAAAGCATGGCGGCGCCAACGAGGTCGCACTCGAGATCCAGGCGCGGTATGCGACGCCGGACGAGGCGGAAATCGATATCCGTCGTCGTGTGGCAGCCAAAGAGGTGGTGATCGGATTTGGCCATCCGGTCTATACGATTTCCGATCCGCGAAACGTCGTGATCAAGGAGGTGGCACGCTCCCTTTCGCAGGAGAACGGTTCCACGACCCGGTTCGACATCGCCGAACGGATCGAGAGCGTGATGGACGACGCCAAGCGCATGTTCCCAAACCTCGACTGGTTTTCAGCCGTCTCCTACCAGCAGATGGGCGTGCCGACGGCTATGTTCACGCCGCTCTTCGTCATCGCGCGTACGGCCGGATGGGCCGCGCACGTCATCGAGCAGCGGATCGACGGCAAGATCATCCGCCCGTCCGCGAATTATGTCGGCCCGGAGAACCTCTCCTTCACGCCGATCGAACAGCGTACTTGAAGGAACGACGTCAGATGCCCTATCTGCTTGCCTCGACCATACCGACGGAAGCAGCGGGCCTCCGCTTCCGTCGCCTGCTGGATGCCGGTCCGATTTTGCAGATTCCCGGCGCCCATAACGGGATGGCGGCGCTGCAGGCGGCTCGCGCGGGCTTCGAAGCCTGCTACCTGTCCGGCGCTGCGATGACCGCCTCGATGGGGCTGCCCGACCTCGGCATCATCACCGTCGACGAGGTTGCGTTCTTCATCCGACAAGTGGTGCGCGCCTCCGGTCTCCCGGTGCTGGTGGATGGCGATACCGGCTATGGCGAGGCACTCAACGTAATGCATATGGTGCGTACGTTCGAGGAGGCCGGTGCAGGCGCCGTGCATCTGGAAGACCAGTTGCTGCCGAAGAAATGTGGGCATCTAAACGACAAGAAGCTTGCCGATGCGCGTGACATGGCGGCCAAGGTGGCGGCCGCTGCGAAGGCCCGGCGCGAGCTGGTGATCGTGGCACGTACCGATGCGGCTGCGTCCGAAGGACTCGATGGCGCGGTGGCTCGCGCCAAGCTGTATATCGAGGCCGGTGCGGACGCTATTTTCCCCGAGGCATTGAATACCGCCGAAATGTTCAGGGCTTTCGCCCAGCGAATGCCGGGCGTGAAGCTGCTCGCGAACATGACGGAATTCGGGCGCACGCCGTTCTTTACGGCGTCCGAGTTCGAAGCCATGGGATATCGAATGGTGATCTGGCCAGTTTCCTCGCTGCGCGTCGCCAATAAGGCGCAGGCGGAGCTTTACGACTCCATCCGCCTCCATGGTGGAGCCCACAAGATGGTCGAGCGGATGCAGACCCGCCAGGAACTCTACGACATGATCGGGCTCCACGATTACGAGGCGCTCGATGCCTCCATCATCAAGACGATCGTCCCTGAGTTCTCGTCGTAGCCGCGGGATCGAGGCGGCGATCGCGGGTTGGCTTACCTGCTGCAAGTAAAGCGCCGTCCGCGGCCTGTGCGGTGACGAATTGATCGCCCACCGCGCAGACGGGAGGCGGCATATTCCGAAGCCTTTCGCTGTCCCACGGCAATCAACTTGCCGCGCTTCCAGGAGCAGAGGATACTGTCGGCTATTCCCGGCATGGCCGACATCGTTTCGGTGAGCGCCGCTGTTGACGCGGTAGCAGACCGACTGGGACCACAGGCCTGAGGGCACCCCGGAGCCGCAGTGATGGTGATGCGACGGGAGCTACGCCCCCAGAAATTGTTCGCAGGCGAACGCCTGCGGCGTCTTCGCAACCAGCATCGTCTCAGCCAGGCGGCGCTGGCGACCCTGCTCGGACTGTCGCCATCCTACTTCAACCAGATCGAGCACGACCAGCGGCCCCTGCCGGAGCCGGTCCTGCAGCGGCTGTGCAGCTACTTCTCCATCGACCGCTCTTATTTCGACGGCACGGAAGGGCTGTATCTCAGCAACGCGCTGCGCGAGGTGATGGCCGATCCGATTTTCGGCGAGACGCCGGTCGATCTGGCGGAACTTCAGGCCATGGTGCGTGTGGCTCCGGGCATCGCGAGCCGGGTCATGACCCTCTACCGCCATCGTCTGGAGCGCGAGGAGCAGAACGAGGCGCAGCGCGTAACCAGCCTGAGCTTCCCGGGGAGCACTCTCTCCAATTTTCCCTACGATGAAGTGCGGGACTGGGTGCAGTCTCACAACAACCACTTCAACGCACTGGATCGGGCGGCGGAGCAGCTCACGGAACGGGAGAAGCTCTTCTCACCCGGACTGCGCGACGGGCTACCGCGGTATCTTCGGGATGCTCACGGGATCATCGTAACCGAGGAGCCCGGCCTGCTGGAACAGGGCCTGGTCTGGCGGTTCGAGCGGAAGACGCGCCGGCTCCAGCTGGCCGAAGACGCCAGCGCCGAAAGCCGCGTGTTCTGGATGGCGCATCATCTCGGCCTGATCGAGCAGCGCCGGACGATTGACCGCGTGGTGGAAGCGGCCCGTTTCTCGACCGAGGAGGCCCGGACGCTGGCCCGTGTCAGCCTTGCAAACTACTTCGCCGGCGCAGTGATGATGCCGTATGAGCGCTTTCTTGCCGCAGCCCAGGCGGCACGCTACGACATCCAGCGGTTGCAACGGCAATTCACCACCTCGTTCGAGCAGGTCTGCCACCGTCTCTCGACCCTGCAACGGCCGTCGATGCCGGGGATCCCGTTCTATTTCGTTAAAACGGACGTCGCGGGCAACGTGCTGAAGCGATCCTCCGCGACCCGCTTCCAGTTCACCCAGTTCGGCGGGCCATGCCCGCTCTGGAACGTTTATCGCGCGTTCAGTCAGCCGGGACAGATCTCGGTGCAGGTTGCACGCACGCCAGACGACGTGACCTACCTCAACATCGCACGCACGGTTGGCCGGTCAGGAGGCGCCTATCTGAGCCGTCCACGCACGGTGGCGGTCGTGCTCGGATGCGAAATCCAGTATGCGTCGCAACTTGTGTACGCGGCAGGCCTCGATCTGCAACGGCTCGAGAATGCTGATCCGATCGGGCCCGGATGCCGCGCCTGCCCGCGCAACGACTGCCGCCACCGCGCCGTTCCGCCGGTCGGCCAGGCGCTGGATATCAGCACCGCTGAACGCGGACTGATTCCCTATCGGATCCAGTTTGGCACCCGGTCGCAGGACGAAACCGGCCCCTGATCCGTCCGGACATCAGCCGGATCAGTGCTGGCCGGCGATGTAGGTGCGCATGCTGTGGGCTTCGTCTTCCTGTTCATCCAACCTTGCTTTCACGATATCGCCGATGCTGACCAGACCGACAAGCTTGCCGCTCTCGATGACCGGAAGATGTCGTATGTGCTGTTCCGTCATGATCCGCATGGCGTCCAGGAGGCTGGTGGAATAAGATGCGGCACTGCGGACGCCGGTCATCAGGTTACGGGCCGTCATGTCGAGCACGGACGCCCCCCGACGTGCCATTCCATGGACAAGATCGCGTTCGCTTAAAATGCCGACGAGTTCGGATGCCTCGTCGACAACCAATACGACCCCGATCCGGCGTTCGGCGAGCAGGTTGGCGATGTAGCCCACCTTCGCGAACATCTTGACCGTGACCACCTCACTTCCCTTCGCTCTCAGAATTCTTCTGATCGGCATGACGCACTCCACAATCGCTTGAAGTATTTCCGGCTCGTTGTCCGTCGGACATCTGGGCCATAGGATCATGCGCGAAAAAAACTGGCCAGATTGCTATAAGTAAGATCTTGCTAAGACTGTCTTCTGTTTTGCAAAGGATGCAAACTGGAGCCGCTTCGCAAACTACGCGACGAAAGAGCCGTATTCGCAGGAATTCACAAGTATTACGCCTGAGTCCCCCGGAATTCTGTTCTCAGACACTGTAAGACTTACATCTGTCGGTTAGCGACGAAGACGTCGGAGAGAACGCTTATGACGCAATGGGTCTACAGCTTCGGTGCTGGTCGCAACGAGGGAAGTGCCGGCATGCGCAACCTTCTGGGCGGCAAGGGTGCGAACCTGGCCGAGATGGCGGGCATCGGCCTGCCGGTGCCGCCCGGCTTCACCATCACGACCGAGCTGTGCACCGACTTCTACCGAAACGATCGCCGGTATCCGGCCGACCTCGAGGCGCAGGTCGAGGCGGCACTCGGGTTGGTCGAGGCCGCGGTCGGCCTGAAATTCGGCGACGAGGCCGCGCCGTTGCTCGTGTCGGTCCGTTCCGGTGCGCGTGTCTCGATGCCGGGCATGATGGATACCGTGCTCAATCTCGGGCTCAACGACCGCACCGTGAAAGGCCTGCAGGCCTCCTCAGGCGATCCGCGCTTTGCCTGGGACAGCTACCGCCGCTTCATCCAGATGTATGGCTCGGTGGTGCTCGGCGTGTCGCACCACCGGTTCGAGGAGATCATCGAGGACACCAAGAACGAGCTCGGTGTACTTGAGGACACCTCGCTGTCGGCCGAGACCTGGGCGCAGGTGGTGGAGAGTTACAAGGATCTGGTCGCGCGCGAGACTGGATCGCCGTTCCCGCAATCGCCGCACGAGCAGCTGTGGGGCGCAGTCGGCGCGGTGTTCGGTTCATGGATGAACCCGCGCGCCAACACCTATCGCCGCCTGCACGACATCCCGGCCGACTGGGGCACGGCGGTCAACGTGCAGGCCATGGTGTTCGGCAACATGGGCCTCGACTGCGCTACCGGCGTCTGTTTCACCCGCGACCCGTCCACCGGCGAAAACATCTTCTACGGCGAGTATCTGGTGAACGCGCAGGGCGAGGACGTGGTCGCCGGCATCCGCACGCCGCAGCCGATGTCGCAGCTCAAGGCCAAGGAAGACGAGCTCTCGATGGAGCGGGTGCTGCCGAACGCCTATGCCGAACTGCTGCAGGTGCGCGACACGCTCGAGCGCCATTACCGCGACATGCAGGACATCGAGTTCACCGTCCAGCAGAACAAGCTCTACATGCTGCAGACCCGCTCGGGGAAGCGCACCGCGGCGGCTGCGCTGCGGATCGCCATCGAGATGGCCCAGGAGGGCATGCTGACCCACGAGGAGGCAATCATGCGGATCCAGCCCTCGTCGCTGGACCAGTTGCTGCATCCGACGCTCGATCCCAAGGCTGAGCGCACCGTGCTGTCGCGCGGCCTGCCGGCCTCGCCCGGTGCCGCCGGCGGCGCCATCGTGTTCTCCGCCGACGAGGTCGAGCAGCGCGCGGCCAAGGGCGAGGACGTGATCCTGGTGCGGATCGAGACCTCGCCGGAGGA
>JBPBQO010000024.1:0-17374 GCA_050954785.1 Janthinobacterium lividum
TATCCATGGTGTGGCTCTGGATGCCGGGCCTGCTGTCGTTATAGAACTGCCCGCTATTGCCGGCGATGGGTAGGCCGAGCTCCTGCTGCAACTTCTCAGTTTGGGTCAACGCATCGGACACAGGCAGGTAATTGAACGCCACGCCGATCAGAGCCTTCGGTTATGCCTTCCAAAATCCGCTGTAAAATAAAACAACTTCGTATTGATTATTGCGCATCGAGGTGGATGGCTCATTGTCGCGCTTCAGTCGTTCGGGGCTGGCTCGATGTATGTGACCTTAGCCAACTTTAAGTGGAAGCATTCTGTCACGAAGTAACTCGGTGCCCACACGTCCATATATCGCCCGCTTCAGCGTTTGAGCCGGTAGATCTGCCCCTGCATCCGGCCGTTGCTCCGCGGCCCCGAAATAGGGTTCCTGACGGCGACAAGGTCTCGGCGAAGGGTCGCATTGCATGAATGTCGGAGCTGATGGCGTCGCCCGACCAAGTGTCCAGCATCTCGATATCACCGCCCCTGAAAGGCCACGGAAGCGGATGGTGAGGGCGCGTATCGCTGCCGACCGCGACCTGACCGGGCAAATCCGCCACGTCCATGCCGACAACTGTGCCGTCTATGGCAGTCCGCGCGTGCACGCGGCCCTGTGCGCTCAGGGACGACGGACCGGCGTGAACCGTGTCGCCCGCTTGATGCGCCATCACGGCATCCAAGGCCGGTATAAGCGGCGGGGACCGCGCACGACCGACAGCCCGCATGCCCTGCCGCTGGCCCGAACCTGCTCGACAGACAGTTTAAGGCATCTGCTCCGAACCGGACGTGGCTGGCCGATATTACCTCCATCCCGACGTCCGAAGGATGGCTCTGCCTGACCGTCGTGCTCGACCTGTTCTCGCGACGCGTGGTCGGCTGGTCGATGATCGACACGATGCCGCAGGAACTGACCACCGCCGCGCTGCAGATGGCGATCACCAACCGGCGTCCAGCACCGGGCCTCTGGCTGCGACGAATGCTGTATTTGCTTTTATCGAAGGCTTCTACAACCGAACCCGGCTGCATTCGGCTATCGGATGCCGATCACCTGCCGATCCGGAACAAAGCGTCGCGGCCGCGTAAGCCATAACCGGTGCCCACTTTACCGGGGGAAGGTCAGCCGAGCCGTCAAATTATCCGACGACAGGAAACCACCTCAAAGCAGCTTCCGGCACCACACACGAAAACTTGAGGTGACAGCGCCGTTGCACCATTCAGGATGCGCAGTAGGAACAAGTCATGGATTAGAGTGCAAAGCTTAATAGGGAACGGCCATGTAGCTCATGAGCGACATGGACATGATCACAGCAGCATCATGATGTCCTAAACGCCAGGAACACGTTGCCGTAAGGCCTTGGCAACCGTCAGCAGTGCCTGGATCCGGGCCTGCGAGAAACGGGCAGGAGCTTCTGGCCCGACTAAATAGACCTGGGGCCCCTGAGCTATGCCGGGCGCTTAAGTCTGATTCGGCGACTGCACTGATGGCCCGTGCTTCGGTTCGATTTTCCAGGTAGCAAGCCGTTTCGAGTCCGTGTGTCGGGGCAGAATTCCAGCCGGTATCATCGACAACACGACAACCATGTCGGCTAAAAGCTACCGGAGCGATGATCGTGACGCTGACCTTTGAGAGCCATGTCGGTGACATCATCCGTCTGTTCCGCACAGGTCTCGGGCGGAACCCGGAAAATGCCGCAATCGAATCCTTTCTTGCCCTTTTCGAACAGGGGGCGACCTTCCGTGATCTCGCTCATGCGATCTCCGGATCTCCGGAATTTCGAAACCAGCATGGCGACACCGACATCTGCACCCGCGAATTCGCGGGTTTCCTTTACCGTAATGGCCTTGATCGCCTGCCCGATGCGGGAGGCGAGGAACATGTGCTGCGTGCTCAAAGTCGAGGCGACGCGCTAGAAATCGTTGCGGGCTCGGCAGAGGCGCGCGAAAAAACCGATCTTCTGGATTTCCTGTTTCCGAACGGCGTGCCGCTGCAGAACAACCTTGCCTACCGGCTCTGGCATCAGCGCTATGGTACGCTTGCCTTGGAAGATCGCCGGGCCGTCAGCCGTGACATCGACCATGGCATGTTTCGGCGGCCGTCCTTTTGTCTGCTGCTGCTGGCGCAGAACGATCGGGTCGACCTTCTCGTTGAAACCGTCACTTCCCTCGAAGGTCAGATCTACCCTGACTGGAAATTATGGATCGCCTATGCCGCCGATGCTCCGGCAGCAGTTCGATCGGCCATCGCGGCTCTGACCCGGCGTGTGCCGGGCATCTCTGCGATCGAGTTGCCCAGCCATTTCAGTCAGGGAGAACGTTGGCAGGAAATAATCGACGCGAGCGTGGGAGAGTTCTGCGCATTTCTCTATTCAGGTGACCTTCTGGCATCCGACGCATTATATCGTTTCGCTGCCGAGATTGTAGCTTCGCCGCATAGCGACATGCTCTATTGCGACGAGGATACGCTCGATAGCAATGGCGATCGGTCGGATCCGCGCTTCAAGTCCGGCTGGCATCGCGATCTGCTCTATGCTGGTGACCGGATTGGTCAGTTGGCGATGTTCCGGCGCGAGCGTGTGCTTTTGGTTGGTGGAGTCCGGCACGACGGCGGCGAATACGTGCGCTTCGAACTGATGCTCCGTTTCAGCGAGGGTTTGCCACCTGCCAACGTTTGCCACATTCCCCGCATCCTTTACCATCGCGGCCGGGCCCCGGGTCGAGAGCCCGGCTTTCCCGCTGTGCGTGCGACCTCCCAGCACACTTCCATCCTCGGTGCCGTCGAGCGACACCTCTCCGAGACCCACCCCGACATTGAAATAAGATCGGTTTATATAGGCGGCGCCGTTTGGCCGCGCATCGTCTATCCGTTACCGGAGAAGCCGCCTACGGTTTCGGTCATCATCCCGACCCGCGACCAGGGGGTAATGCTCGAGACGTGTGTCTGCGGCATTCTTGGCGGAACGGATTATCCGGCGCTTGAGATCCTGATCGCCGATAACGAAAGTCGCGACGTAGAAACCTTCGAAACGATGCGCAGGCTGGCACGCGATCCACGCGTGAAAATTATTCGGCAGGATGGACCGTTCAACTGGTCGGCGATCAACAATAGAGTAGCTGCGAGAGGGCAGGGCAAGCTGCTGCTGTTCCTGAACAACGATATTGAGATCTTAAATCGGGACTGGTTGTCCGAACTGGTACGTCAGGTGTTGCAGCCCGATGTCGGGGTTGTCGGCGCCCGCCTGTTCTATCGTGATGGCAGCGTACAGCATGCCGGCATTGCGATAACGCCCACCGGCGCACGGCATATCCTACGTTCCGCCCGGGACGACGATTCGGGATATATGGGCCAGATCGTACTGACACGCGACGTCGCCGCCGTTACAGGAGCCTGCATGATGGTCCGCCGAACGGTATTCGACGCGTTAGGCGGGTTCGACGAAACCTTTCCTCTCA
Source organism: Janthinobacterium lividum (assembly GCA_050954785.1). Taxonomy (GTDB): domain Bacteria; phylum Pseudomonadota; class Alphaproteobacteria; order Acetobacterales; family Acetobacteraceae; genus Lichenicola. The sequence continues at coordinate 3,478 of JBPBQO010000024.1, forward strand.
CGTGCAACGACATCGATTTTTGCTTCCGTGCCCGCAAGGCCGGCCATCGCGTCGTCTGGACGCCCCATGCCACCCTTACCCATGTCGACGGTGGAACCCGCGGAGTCGACGGGACGGCACAACAGATCATCCAGGCGTGTATGGATAACGGTCGGCTCCTGGAACGGTGGGATCCGATTGGGCTCGGGGACCCGTATCTTAATGCTAACCTGATGGTTACGGACCACCACCTATTTCTGGCTGCGTCCAGTACTGGACCATCCGTATGAAGCATACGGTCGTCTTGTCGCGACCGGAAAAACACGCCATGAAACGAGGACATTACGAAACGCGCCTTTGAGTTGCAGAAGAGGATGTCTGGATCATGTTGACAGCCAATTTTCTCGAGCAATCGGCTGACATCACATTCGTCACAGACTTCCTGCAGCAGTCGGTCGACGCGATGCTTGCCTTCCAGCGAGACGGGCACGATCTGCATGATTTAACCGATATCGCCGAGACGATCGGTCGGTCCCTCGAGGCAGGGGGAAAATTGTTGGTCGCAGGTAATGGCGGCAGCGCCGCCGACGCTCAGCACATCTCGGGCGAGTTCACCTCCAGGCTGATGTACGATCGTCGGCCTCTAGCTGCGATCGCGTTGACGACCGACACATCCAGCCTGACCGCCATCAGCAACGACTACGGCTACGACCATGTGTTTTCCCGCCAGATCGCGGCACTCGGCCGGCCGGGGGACGTGTTCCTCGGGATCACCACCTCAGGCCGCTCGCCCAACATTCTTCGCGCGCTGGAGGAGGCCCGGCGCCAGAAGCTGACGACTGCGGTGTTCTGCGGCAGGGACGGAACGCCCGGTACCGCGGACCACGTCCTTCGAGCGCCCTCAGCCTGGACACCGATCATCCAGCAGATCCATATCACTGCGGCCCACATCATCTGCGCGTTGGTCGAGCGGCGTCTGTGTCCATCCGACGTGTCATGAGCGCGCCTGCCGTTCGACAATGTGCCATCCTGGTCGGCGGCCTGGGCACCAGGCTGGGGCCGCTCACGACAACGCTCCCCAAGCCACTGATGCCATGCGGTGACCGGCCCTTTCTTGCGTGGCTGATCCGGGAATTGCAGCGTTTCGGTATCGAAAAATTTGTGCTTCTAGCCGGTCACATGTCTGAAGAAATCGAGAGCGCCGTCGAGAAAATTCGCGCTTGGTTGCCGAAACCCGCGCAGATCTCCGTCAGTGTCGAACCATTTCGTGCCGGCACCGGCGGCGCGCTGCATCATGCTCGTGCCTTGTTGGACGATCGGTTTGTTGTCTGTAACGGGGACTCGATATTCGCGTGCAATCTGGCCCAATTCTTCGCGCATGGATTGCATGATCGAGCATTCCACAACTGGATATTGCTTCGTGCCGTCGACGATCTGGACCGTTATGGCGCAGTGAAGCTGGCCGAAGGTAGCCACCGCGTCGCCAGCTTCCAGGCCTTATCCAAACCGGGAGAGCCGGGCCTCATCAACAGCGGTGTCTATTTATTCGATCACTCGGTTTTTGATCACATTACCGAGAACTGCTCGCTTGAGCAGTCAGTATTGCCGCGACTTGCCGAGGCCGGGGAATTGGGTGGCCTGACGCTCGAAGGCTATTTCCGCGATATCGGTCTGCCGGACGATCTGGCCGCTGCCGAAGAGGAGCTGCCGCGTCAGCTCGTGCGCCCGGCTGTGTTCCTCGACCGGGATGGCGTCATCAACGTCGATCATGGGTGGGTCGGCACAAAGGATCGCTTCGAGTGGGCCGACCGGATTTTCGCGGCCCTCGAATGCCTGACCGACCGCGGCTTCCATGTCTTCATCGTGACCAACCAGTCGGGGATTGCCCGAGGTCATTACACCGAGGACGATCTCGATGCGCTGATGCACTGGGCAATCGACACGATCCGGGCCCAGGGCGCCACGATCGATGACTGGCGCTATTGTCCGACGCACCCTGAGGCCTTGCTCCCCCAGTATCGGGCCGACAACATGCGCCGCAAACCAGGCACCGGTATGATCGATGAGCTGGTCGCGGCCTGGGAGATCGATCGCACACGGAGTTTTCTGTTCGGCGATCAGCTGACCGATATTGCTGCAGGCCAGGCGGCCGGCCTACGGACCTGCCTGGTTCAGGAACAGACCCTCGCAGACATCGTGTTTAACGGGAGTGCGTTCACATGAGCAACGATCCGTTCCGGCACTCTTACTCCCGGCGGACTTACCTCGAACGGACGCCAACGATCCGGGCGCGCGTCCCGTTGCGACTTGGCCTTGCCGGAGGCGGGACCGATCTCAGTCCCTATTGTGATATTTTTGGCGGTGCGGTCCTCAACACCACGATCGACCGATATGCCTATGCTTTTATTGCCCCGTCCGGTGACAGGAACGTCCATTTCCATGCACCCGACCTGGAAACGAGTGAGAGTTACGCCCCTGAAACTTTGGATGAAGACACGATCCGGAACGCAAAGCTGAAGATCCACGCCGGTGTTACCTTGGGTATTGCACGTCGATATGGCTTTGCGATCGAGCCGCTGCGCATCACCTCGTTCGTCGATGCGCCGCCGGGTTCCGGCCTCGGCTCGTCCTCGGCTCTGGTCGTCGCACTGGTCGAGGCGTTCGCTGCCCATTACCGGCTCCCGCTTGGACCTTACGACATCGCTCATCTTGCGTGGCAGATCGAGCGCGTCGACCTCGATCTAATGGGCGGCAAGCAGGATCAGTATGCCGGTACGTTCGGCGGCACGAACTTCATCGAGTTTCTCGCCAACGAACGTGTTGTCGTCAACCCGCTGCGGGTTCCGGAGTCGATCAGGAACGAGATCGAGACGTCATTGGTCATCGCGTTCTCCGGTGTCTCCCGCCTGTCAGCCACGATAATCGCCGAGCAACGCAGCGGGCTCATCGCGCTGTCGGACGCGGCGATCGAAAACATGCACCGTCTCAAGCACGATGCGCACGAAATGAAGGACGCCTTGTTGCGCGGTGACATAGCGGAAATGGCCTGCATCCTGAACCGCTCATGGGTAACGAAAAAGAACACCGCGAAAGGCATTTCAACCTCGCTGATCGAGACGTTGTATTCCTGCGCTCATGCAGCGGGCGCGCTCGGGGGCAAGGTTTCCGGTGCCGGTGGCGGCGGGTTCATGATGTTCATTGTCCCGCCTGAGCGCCGCGTCGAGGTCATTCAGGCCCTCAATCGGGCGGGTGCGACGGCGAGCGGCGTGCATTTGGTTGCGGAGGGTGCTGAAACATGGAGGAGTTGAGCGGCGGCGTAAGGGACGTCGCTATCTTTCCGTCCGACGACGACAACGAGGCGGATGGCACGCGATCGGACTTGTCCGTAGATGTGCAGGTTGGCAGGCCAGTGAACGGTGCGCGAACAAAGGACCTCGGGCTCGAGCTGGTTGCGCACGAACTCACGAAGGCGATGCGTAGGGCAAACGAAGTCCAGCGTCATGCCCGTGTCCTGGAGACCCTGGTTAAGGAAAAACCTGGTGCCGCCACCGACGCGGATACCCTGATCACTGCAAATGCCGAGATGCATGCTGAGTTGCTGCGCCTTCGCATCGAGCATAACGACCTCGTAAAGTCGACGGTGTGGCGGGTTGGACGGCATGTACAACAGACCGGCCGTCGCTTTCCGCGCACGACCAGGCTCACCCGCCGAATCCTGAAACTCGCCTACTGGACCATGACGTTGCGTGTGTTGTCCCGGCTGCAACAGCGGCAGGGAGCCAAGCATAGCATGATGCTGCTGGCACAGAGTTCGCTCTTCGACCGGGACTGGTATCTGCGCCGCTACGCGGGCCTGCTGCCGCATGACGTGGATCCTGTCATCCACTACTATTGGTCCGGCGCTGCGCAGGGACTCGATCCGCACCCGCTCTTCAACAGCGCTTGGTATCTGGCGGCGCTACCGGGAACGGCGGGCATCAATCCGCTGGCGCATTACATCGCGCATCGCGGCCGCGGTACGCCCGATCCCCATCCCTTGTTCGACACTGCTTTCTATCTTGAACAGCGGGGAGACAAGGCTCAACAGCACCTGACGCCGTTGGAAGACTTCCTGACGGCAGTTCCCGACAACACCTACCTGCCGAACCCGGTGTTCGATCCGACATTGTATACGGAGGAGTATCTCAGCGCGCTTGCTGACAAGCCGAACGCCCTTGTGCATTACGCGGCGGACGGAGAGGCTGCGGGCTACTGGCCGCATCCCTTCTTCGACCCGGTTTGGTATGCGCGAGCCTATCCCGATGGCTGCGACTTCGGACCATTGGGCCACTATTTGCGATCCACGAACCGGTCCACAGGCGCGCCATGTTCGGAGCATATGGCGCGCCTCGGCCGCATGGTGCCGCTCCCTCTGGAGTTGGCCTTCGTTCAGCAGGACGCACCCCAGGTTTCCATCATTATCCCGATCTACGGCCACCTCCACGAAACATGGCGCTGCCTTGCGACCATCATGCTGATGACCGAGACGGTTACCTACGAAGTTATTGTCGCCGACGACCGGCCGAGCCGGCCTGTTGCACCGATTCTGCGGGCTTCAGGTATCACGGTGATCATCAACAATGAAAACCAGGGCTTCCTGGCGAATTGTAATTCGGCGGCCAAGCGTGCGCGCGGACCGGATATTCTGTTTCTCAACAACGATACGACGGTCAGGCAGAACTGGCTTGCGCCGATGGTCGCCGTCATGAACGACGATGTGCGGGTAGGCCTGGTCGGCTGCAAGTTGCTGAACCCGGACGGTTCCGTGCAGGAGGCCGGCGGAATCATCTACAGCACGGGCTGGGGCGATCCGTTCGGCTCAAGAGACGTCGCCACACGCGGCTGTTATAATTATGCCCGCGATGTCGATGTCGTCACGGGCGCATGCTTTATGGTCAGGCAAAGCCTGTTCGATAGACTTGGTGGCTTCGATGGTCGCTACAACCCTGCTTTCTACGAGGAGTTCGACCTCGCGACCAGCATTCGAAATGCAGGGTATCGGATCGTTTACCAGCCCGCGAGCGAAGTTTACCATCATGGAAGCGCGTCCTATGGGATCGAGGTGCGCGATCGTCAGACGCTCAAGAACCACGCCGTTTTCTGCAAAAAGTGGGCGACGTTGCTTGCGCATCAGCCAGCGCCCGAAGATCCGCCCTTCCTCAGCCGCCAACGACCGAGTCCACGCGGCACGATCCTCGTTGTCGACGACAAAGTACCGGAATACGACAAGCATGCCGGTGCCGTCACGCTTTTCCAATATCTCGGCCTGTTCCGTGAACTTGGCCTGCGTGTCGTCTACGCGCCGCATGATGGCGAACCGGCCGAACCCTATACGCGTGTGCTGCAGCAACGTGGCATCGAAGTGCTGCATCGGCCGGATACGCTACATAACTGGATTAGAAAGAACGGCTGTTTCGTCGATTTCGTCTGGGTCGCGCGGCCGGATGTTACCGCGCCGATCATGCCATGGCTCAAGCGGCACACGGGCGCCAAGATACTCTACTACACCCACGACTTGCATTATCTACGCGAGCAACGTCGCTATCAACTCGAAGGCAATGTCTGGGCACTGCAGGAATCCGAACGTCTGAAGCCGATCGAACTCGCCATTTTCGGCGAGGTCGATTGCGTAATGACACCGAGCGAGGATGAGGCCCGCGAGATCCTGCGAGAGGTGCCGGACGCCAACGTCGTCGTCATTCCACCCTATCTCTACGGCGACACGACCATCGTCGGCGCGCCCGACGATTTGGCGGAGCGGCAGGACATTATCTTCATTGGCGGCTTCGACCATACGCCGAACGTCGACGCGGCGATTTGGCTGGTGCAGGACATCATGCCGCTCGTTTGGCAGGAGCGGCCGGAGACGACATTGTGGATCGTCGGCAACGTCCCGCCTCATAGCGTCAAGGCGCTCGAGGGTGCCCGGGTCCGGGTCACCGGCTTCGTGCCGGATCTCGATCCCTACCTGCAGCGTGGGCGCGTGTCGTTGAACCCGCTCCGCTACGGCGCTGGCGTCAAGGGCAAGATCGTCACGTCGCTGCAGGCTGGTATTCCGGTCGTCACCACACCCTGCGGCAACGAGGGGATTCAGTTGCGTGACGGCCAGGATGCGCTGATCGGGGAGAGTGCCGCCGAACTCGCCGAGGCCGCCCTGAGGCTGCTGCGCGATCCGGCACTCTGCGACCGACTGATCCAGTCGGGTGCCGATGTGGTGCGAACCCGTTTCTCCAAGGAACTGGCGCGGCGCAGGCTGCGCGAGCTCTTCGGCAACACACTCTGCCCGGTCTGCGGCACCCGTCCGCGGCAGACGCGGAGGCGTGCGAGCGTCGACTGGCGGGAGGAAACTCACTGCCTGGCCTGCGGCACGCTCAACCGGAGTGCCGGACTGGCGCAGGTGGTTATGGCGCCCTGGACCCGCCATGGCGTGAATGTTCTGGACGAGGCCCGTGTCTACCTGATGGATAAGCGGGTGCACGAATTTGGCCATACCGGTCCGGTCGGAAAGACACTCGAGGCAATTTCACGGTTTTCCTGTTCCGACTATTTCGACGACCTGGGTAAAGGTGAGGTATCACCGGACGGCATCGTCAACGAGGATGTCCAGGATCTCTCCTTTGACGACGAAACGATCGACCTGTTCCTGAGCCAGGACGTCATGGAGCACGTCGCCGATCCATGGAAAGGTTTTGCAGAGGCCTATCGCTGCCTGAAGCCGAACGGCCGCTACGTTTTCACCGTCCCGGTTGCCCATGATCGCCCACTTTCGCTGACCCGTGCCGTGATCGAAAATGGTGCGCTCCACCACATCGAGCCCCCGGCCTATCATGGGGATCCGCGCCGGGCCGAGGGTGCCCTCGTCTTCAGCGAGTTCGGTGCCGATCTGGTCGGCCGCCTGACAAGGATCGGCTTCCATGTGCGGATGCACGAGATCGACATGCCGGAAGGTAGGGACCGACCTCTGTATGTCTTCGAGGCGATAAAGCAGTCTTAGAAGTCGCAGTCCAATTCGGTAGTTCATCGATACGACCACTGTGACATGCCATGCTGCTAAAATTCGTTGCTGCGAGAACGTCGTGCCTGGTCTTGATGGCAAATTGCTGCCGCCCTTGCTTGAGAGCGAATGCCTTCTACGTGTCCGATTACGTGGGGGTCCGTCGTTCGTTGCGCCTTTCCGGCCTGAGAAGAAGTAGTTCGAAAATCTTACCCCAAGGATGGTCTTCTTCCCGGAGGCAGATCGAGCTGTTCGAACCCGATTGATATCTGTCATAATGTAACGATGTAATCTTCTGGATAAAATGTGCCCCGGCCAATCTCTTCCCGCTCGGTCTCTCACGGGACGCTCGCAGCGGCGCTCGTCGCGGCGCTGCTGTTCGCTGTCGACCGGAAACCGCGCTTCATGCTTGGGGATTCCGTGTCCTATCTGACTTCCGGGTGGCGCGGCAGCTTTCCGCCGGACAGGTCGTGGCTGTATGGTCTGGCGGCGCGCGAATTAATGTTGGTCACCCATAGCCTCCGAGCAGCACTTGTGCTGCACACTGCCGGTCTGGTGCTGGTGGTGTTCAGCCTGGGACGGAGCTTTCCTTCCGCCGTTCGGCCGCGGACTTGCTTGGTTGCCGCCGGGCTGGGGATTGCCTGCGACCCGTTGATCGAGACTTATGCGCGATTCTCGATGTCGGATCTGTCGGCGGCACTGCTGTTCGCTGGTTTTCTGTGCTCGGTTTCGTTGTGCCTGGCCAGTAATATTCCGGGCTGGAAGCGTTCGTTCGGGTGGATCGTCGCTGCACTGTTCTGCATGCTGGCGGTCGCATTCAGGGTGGCCTATGCGCCGATCGCGATCGGCGCGTTGTTGGTCAGCGCATTGTCCTGTTGGCGTCTGCCGGATCGGAGACACATCCCGGCGCTGCTGCTGGCTTGCGTGCTTCCGGTCATAGGCGTGCTCGGGCTTGTCGGTGCAAATCGGATGGTCTTTGCAGATCGCTTCCCAGGCGAGACCTTCACCAATCGGTCTTCTGGACTGTTTCTGATGGGGGTGTTCAGCCCGGCGCTGATCGCGTCCGACATACGTGCTGCAGGGGTGCAAGTGACCGATGCGGAGGTGGCCACGATGCATCTTGGCGACTATCGAAACAGGATCAATCAGGTTTGGGGCAGTGAGTCGTTCTGGTTGCAGCCGATGATGAACGCGCGGCTGCATGCAACCGCGGATTACGATGGCCGGGTGGACGCTGCAGGGCATGCGATGGTCATGGCCGCCTTGCGTCGCGACTCGCTGGCAATCATCGGCGTGTATCTGCACGGATTGCGCGACGAGGCGCTACCGGAGGAGTGGCGACGCAATATTGGCGTTGAGCTTGGGCTGCACCGCTCACTGGAGACGTGGTTCGTCGATTATCTGGATCAGCGGTCGGACGAATCCCTGACCTCGGAAAGTCCAAGGCAGGAAAGCTTTATGACCCTGGTTCTGGAACGAACCATAGAGTTCTATCCCGCATGGCTGGGTCTGGGGACAGTCGCTGCGCTGGTGATATTGCTTGGAAAGTCCAGCGTGACGTCTCGGCTGGCTTCGGCCTCGCTTCTGGCCTCTATCGTCACAGCGCCGCTCTACAGCAACTATGTCATTCCGCGTTATGTGATCCTGGCGTCGCTGCTGGCGTGGCTGGTCGTCCCTCAGATGCTCGTTCAACTGCTTGACGCGGCTAGATTAAGGTCGGGTGTTCTGGTTCAGTTGGTGGCGAGCAGACGTCGTGTGGCCATTGCAGTCGGTTCGTAGCAGGCTGTGGTTGGAAGCACGGTACAGGTGCGGGCCGATCCCGTCTCGCGGTAATCGGATCGGATTGCCATTCCTCGGCGCCTTCTCGTGTGGTCGTATAAGTGTTCTTACACGCGGTCGAACAGGCTACTGCCTGGCCGATTCATGAAAACTAGGACCGAACCATGAAGCTCGACATCGAACCGCTGGTGGAATTTGGAACGCCGGTCCTGATGGCATATCAGGGTCGGGAGGTGCTCGCTCAGCGCGACAGCAAGAGCGGATACGTCTTTTTCGAAGCACCCGATGCCGAGGAGCTGAACCGGTATTACCAGGTCGAATATCCGAGCATGCAGCGCGGCTACTACACTGTCGAGACCGATTACGAGCCGGGCAAGAACCGCTACCATGCGGACCGCATTCTGGAGGTTTTTCAGGCTACCACCGGCCATCTGCCGGTGACGTCGTTCGAACTCGGCTGCGCATACGGCGGTCTCGTCGCGGAGTTCGTCTCACGTGGAGTGCGTGCATCCGGAGCCGACGTCAACGCCGATGCCGTTGCGCAGGGTGCGCGCGTTATGGGCAACCGCAATCTTGTCCATGCGGGTAATCTCGACGCGCTGCGCGGACTGCATGACAAGGTCGATCTTATTTATTCGGTCCATGTACTTGAGCACGATCCTGACCTGATCGGGGTCATCGACGCGTGCAGAAACCATCTCAATCCCGGTGGTTTGCTGTTCGTATCCCTGCCAAACGCAATGTTCATAGGCTCGGTTATGGGAGGATTCACCAATAATCACTGGGTGAACTATCCGCAGCACCTGCATCTTCTGTCGCCGGGCTTCGTGCCGGCCTTGTGCCGCAGTACCGGCTTCCTGCCGATGTTCTGGGATACGCGTATCCTCTATGAGGCACAGCCAAGCCTCGATCGGCATTTTTCGTTTACAACGCGCGACGAGACAAGGCGCAACCTCTTCAACACGATGCTGTTCGATGCTGGCTACGGCATGGAGCTGAACTTCGCCCTGACCCCTGACGACGGTCGGCTCAGCAATGTCCTGGCGGCCGGCGCCACCGCGATCCTGGGCACGCTCGAGGCTGCCGCTCGCGCCGAGGTCAAGATCCGGCAGACGCTGAGCACGGCATTGCGACCAGCTCCTATGGAGGCGTTGGCCATCGAATGAAATGATCGATGTCAATAGGCTCGGGTTGATGTCGTGCCTAAATCGTTCGGGAAACTTCTTTACGTCTTCGGACTAAATGGCCCGGGCCCTGGAAATGCTCGGGATTGCATTGCGCGGATCAGTCGATGGACGCGCCTGCGCCTATCATCGTGCCGATCGCCGGAAACAGCCGCATGCCGATCATCCTGACGAGTCGCTTCGACAGCGCTGACACTCGCCGGGCTTGGTGCACGCAGGCCGTGCTGCTTATTTCGGCACACGGCATAATATGAGCGCTGGAACCCAGCTAGTCCAGGGACGTCTAATACAGGTGTCTCAGGAAGTTTGGCGGCGGCGGGCGTTGGGGATTCTACAACGCGATATCGCCAGGAGGGCAAATAAGTAGTTCAAGATGCTCCTGTCATTATCGTCTCTTCATCGAAGAGATGACTATTTGGCCACATTACGGCTCCTCGCTCATCCATCGACGGTGCGCCGGATAACAATTCATGGAGCGCATTTGCTAAAGATTATCCTGGACGCCCTGCTTCCTGTTTTCTTCGGTATCGCCCTCGGTTACCTGGGGGGATGGACCCGTGACCTCGACAACAAGCACGTCAGTCAGTTGAACGCGCTCGTCATGGATTTCGCGGTTCCGGCAGCAATATTTGCAACCGTTGTTCAGGCGTCGCGGACGACGCTGTATCAGCAACTTCCGCTTGCCGCGATCCTGTCGCTCTCCATGCTGATCCTGTACATCCTGACCTATCTCATGGCCCGGCGTGTCTACGGCGTGCCATCCGGCGAGGCGTCGGTTCAGGCCCTGACCACGTCGCTGCCGAACTATGCGTCGGCGGGGCTGCCTTTGATCGCCGCACTGCTCGGCTCCGCACAACTGGTGTCGGTTGCGGTGGCAATCGCCTGTGGATCGATCGTCGTCTCACCGATCACGCTCGTCATCCTGAACAGGAACTCGCAGAAGCCCGGGCAGGGCGGCATTGGACGAGCGTTCCTGAGCACGTTCAGGAAGCCGATCGTATTGGCCCCGATAGTCGCGGTCGCCTTTGTCGCCACCGGGCTCGGGCTTCCGGAGCCGCTCCAGCGGTCGGTCTCGCTGATGGGACAGGCTGGCGGCGGCGCGGCGCTGTTCCTGACCGGGTTGATCCTGTCGGCCCAGAAAGTGCGGCTCGGCATGAGCGTCAACATCCAGACGCTGGTGGCGAATGTCGTCCATCCGCTGCTCGCGGCGGGTCTGGCCTGGGCATTCGCCGTGTCTCCATTGACGATGCGGGAGTCGATCGTGCTTTCGGCGCTGCCTGTCGGCTTTTTCGGCATCCTGTTCGGGTTGCGCTTTGGAATCGCATCCGAGGCGGTCGGCTCGACGCTGATTGCGAGCACCGTTCTCAGCGCCGCGACACTGGCCGCGGCGATCTATCTCACGGCCGGGATGGGATAGTCGCCCCCTGGCACGTCCAACGTCTCGCCGACACCATAAAACGGGATCTGAACCACATGGCCGAATGGCAAACCCAGCGGAAATCCCGCGACGAGCGGATGGCGGCCGGCAGTGCGTTTGCGAAGGGAAAGCTCGTCGCACCCGGCGATGTAACGGCGCTGCTCGAAGCCGTCATACGGCCTGGTGATCGCGTCTGCCTTGAGGGAGACAACCAGAAGCAGGCCGACTTCCTGGCCGCATGCCTGGCCAAGGCCGATCCGGGCAGGCTGCACGATCTGCATATCGTGCAATCGGGGATCGTACTGCCCGAGCATATCGACCTGTTCGAGAAGGGCATCGCGAAGAAGCTCGATTTTTCCTATTCGGGCCCGCAAGGCGGCGCCATCGCGCGCGTCCTGAACGCCGGCAAGATCGAGCTCGGCGCGATCCATACGTATATCGAGCTGTTCGCGCGATATTTCGTCGATCTCACGCCGCATGTGGCGCTGACAGTTGCCCGCGCGGCCGACCGCAACGGCAATCTCTACATGGGGCCGAATACAGAAGACTCGCCGGCGGTCATCGAGGCGACGGCGTTCAAGCAGGGCATCGTCATCGCCCAGGTGAACGAGCTCATGGACACGCTGCCACGGGTCGATATTCCCGGCGACCGGGTGGACTACGTGATCGTGACGCCGAAGCCGTTCTATGTGGAGCCGCTGTTCACCCGCGATCCGGCCAGCATCACCGAAATGCAGATCCTCGCCGCCATGATGGCCATCAAGGGCATCTACGCCGAATACGGCGTGAAGCGGCTCAACCACGGCATCGGCTACAATACGGCGGCAATCGAGCTGCTGTTGCCGACCTTCGCGGAAAAGCTCGGACTCAAGGGAAAGATCGCCACGCATTGGGCCCTCAATCCGCATCCGACGCTCATTCCGGCAATCGAGTCCGGCTGGGTCAAGCAGATCCACAGCTTCGGCTCCGAAGTCGGCATGGACGAATACATGCGGGCGCGGCCGGACATCTATTTCACCGGCCATGACGGCTCGATGAGCTCGAACCGGATGTACTGTCAGGTCGCCGGCCTGTATGCCACCGACCTTTTTATCGGCTCGACCCTGCAGATCGACCTCCAGGGCAACAGCTCGACGGTCACCACGGACCGGATTGCCGGCTTTGGCGGCGCCCCGAACATGGGCTCCGATCCACATGGACGACGTCATCCCAGCGACCCCTGGCTGAAGGCCGGCCGGGAAGCGAACGACGGCAATCCGCAACTGATGCGTGGCCGCAAACTGGTGGTCCAGCTCGTCGAGAGTTTCAGCGAGAAGATGGTGCCGGTGTTCGTCGAGAAGCTCGACAGCCTCGAGCTGGCCAGCAAGCTCAAGCTCGAGCTGGCGCCGGTGATGATCTACGGCGACGACGTTACCCACATCATCAGCGAAGAAGGCATCGCCAACCTGCTGCTCTGCCGCACGCCGGATGAGCGCGAGCAGGCGATCCGCGGCATCGCGGGCTTCACCGATGTCGGTCGGAAGCGCGACCGTGCCATGGTCGAGAAGCTGCGCGAGCGGAAGATCATCCGCCGGCCGGAAGACCTCGGCATCAATCCGCTGGACGCGCAGCGGGGTCTGCTCGCTGCGCAATCGATCCGCGACCTGATGCATTGGTCGGGAAATCTTTACGCGCCACCCAGCAAGTTCCGGAACTGGTAGGAGACGCAGATCATGCTGACCCTGAAATTCGACCACACCGCGCGGCAGCGCCTGCCAGGCACCAAGGCCCATGCCATCATCGGTGTCGTGGCATCCGGGAACTTGGAGGTCCTGCTCGAGCGCCTGCTTCCCGGAAGCGAATGCGAGGTGATCATCGCCACTCCGGTCAAGGGCTTCGACGAGACCTGGAAGGCTGTCGTCGACGAGTTCGTCGAGCGCTGCTCCCCCGGCGGCCTGCGCATCTCGATCAACGATGGCGGCGCCCGCCCCGACACGGTCTTTCTGCGTCTGCTGCAGGGCAGCGCCTTGATGGATGCCCAGTGATGGATACCCAACCCACCTACGGTCACAGCAGTTGGCTGCAGTCAACGGCGCGCCAGCGTATTACCGGTCTGCTGGACCCGGACAGCTTCACCGAGTTCCTCCAGCCGATCGAACGTGTGCAGAGCCCGCATCTGCATCTGTTCGATCTTCCGTCCGCCTTCGATGACGGTGTGGTCGTCGGGCGTGGCACCCTGGACGGCACGCCGGTGCTGCTTGCAGCGCAGGAGGGCCAGTTCATGGGCGGCACTTTCGGCGAGGTCAGCGGCGCCAAGATCGTCGGCCTGCTTCGGGCCGCGCGGGACCATCGGGACCTGCCGCGTACGGTGCTGCTGCTCCTGGATAGTGGCGGCGTCCGGTTGCAGGAAGCCAACGCAGGCGAGCTTGCCGTCGCCGAAATCATGCGTGCCGTGGTCGAGGCGCGCTGCGCCGGTGTCTCGGTGATCGCGCTGGTCGGCGGCAAGGCCGGGGCCTTTGGCGGCGC
>JBPBQO010000025.1:0-17298 GCA_050954785.1 Janthinobacterium lividum
CGCGGGAGCCGCTCGACCGGCTGAAGCAGATCATTGCGCAATCCTGGTACTGGATCGGTGGATACGCGCTGCCGACCGATGCCACGGCGAGCACGTCGATCATTCCGACCGCGACCAACAGCTACCTGAAGCGCGGGGTGGTGATCGAGAGCCTGTAGACCACAGGCCGCCCCGGCGTTGCCTGGTCATGGGCGCTGCCGGGGCGGCACACGGATTATCGATGCAGCAGGGAGATCGGGGTGTCAGGATCGACAGGCCTTGCAGCCACGCCGCTTACCGATGCGGAGCGGATCGATGTGCGCCGCTTCTGCGGATATCCAGCCTACGGCGCCGGCAGCAGCGGCTTCCAGTCCTGGCGCTTCTTCGAGGCGTTCGGGACGCTGGAGTTCCGGCTGACCAACCTGGCGCCGGGCGAACTCCAGGTGGTCCGCCAGTTCCTGGCAACGCTCTATGGGCTGGAACAGGCGGTTCCGGCTTCGTCGGTCAATCTCGATACCGACGAAGCGGCCGTCTGGAAGCACAACCGGTCCGAGATAGCCGACCGGACTAGGCTGTTCGACGACTGGTCGCGCCGGTTGAGCAGCTTTATCGGCGTTCCGGCCGGTCCGGCCCTGCGATCGGTTTCGACAATCATCATCTAGAGCTTTTTCCGATCGAAGCAGATCGGAAGAAACCTCCAGATCTTTGTTTTGGGCGAGCATCCTTATCCGATCGAGAAGGCAAGACGATCGGATGATGCTCCAGTTCGTCTTTGAGTGCGGCACAGGAGGACGGGAGATGGCAATCTTCTTCAGCGGATGGCTGGGCTACGGCGTGGCGGTCCAAGCGGGGATCCTCGTCGAGCCGACCGACCCGGCCTATGTCAGGCGGCGGTTCGTGCTCGGCGACATGAACAGCGGCATCGTCGGCGATGTCGGTGGCGGCACGGTCGGACCTGCGACGGCGGCTTGGGGCACGATCGGCTTCATGGCCCTGTTCGATGCGCAGGCTGGCGGGAACATGCTGCTCTGGCTGCCGTTGCCGGCGCCGCTCGTCATCCGCGCCGGCAAAACGATCACGACGGCAGGAGGCAGCAGCAGCTTCCTGTTTTCCGACATCCAGGCCGGGCGTAACACCACCTTTGCCTGGCCGGCCGGAAGCGTGGTTGCGCGCACGCCGGACGGGCGCGTCCTGACGGCAGGCGTTCCGTTGCAGAGCACGGGCGGACTGCTTTCAGCACAGGTGCTGACGTTCGGCAGCACCGTGACGATGGTCGCTCTTCCGGTCGCGCAACCGGCGAGCGGCACCAGCCAGCTCTGGAACAATGGTGGGGTCATTTCCATTTCCTGATCAAGGAGACAGCGCACTTGCTGCAGACCACGATCAACGCGAGGATCGCATACGGGCTCGCACGGGCCGCCTCCATCGTCGGCGCCAACCACATGCTCTACCGGCCGACGGGCGCTGATACGCCGGTAGCCGGTCCACCGTACGGGACGATCTTTTGCGCGTTCGATGTGCGGCCGGACTTCAGGTTCGTGTCGACGGCGCAGCCGGCACACAGCTATGCCGCGTTGCTGGCCGACCCTTCGCTGGTAAGACAGGGCGATTATTTGGTCGGTGACGAGATCCATTTCATCGCCAGGATCGAGCCGCTGCGGCCGGCGCTCTGTGTCCTGTGTGACCAGACGCTCGACATACTGAGTACAGCGGTCGCCACCAGTGCCGGGACCAACGCCTATGGCGGCAGAACAAGCGATACGGATGCCGTGGTGGCGCTGGGCTGGCCGGTGAGCATGTCGGTGCGGAGCAGGGCGGGTCAGGACGTGACCAAGCTGCCGAGCGACACGCGCGCGGCCTATTACGACGTGCTGGCACCGCCAATTCCCGGCGTAGTTCTCACATTCGGGATGCGTGTGCGCGATCCCACCGGACAGAACTATCAGATCGTCAGCGCGGAGCTATCGCCGTTCGGCTGGAAGCTCGTGGCCGGACTGGCGACGACCTGACGCCGCCGGGTCCATCAGCGCAACGCTTCAGGAGACGGCCCGGACATGGCGGATATCTCCGATGTCGAAACAGCACTTTGCCGCGTGGTCGAGACGATCATCTACCCGGCCGGGCTGACCCAGCCGAGCATCAGCGGAACAATCGTCAAGATCTATCGGGGGTGGCCGTCGAACCAGAGCCTGAACGGCGACCTGACGGACGGCATCATGACCGTCACGGTGTTCAGCCGCGAGCATAGCAGTCGCGATACCTCGCGGTATCCGCGCACCTGGCGCACCGTTTCCGAAACATCGCCGACCCTGACGGTCGATGTGCTGGAGGATACGATGTCGTTCGGGGGCACCGGCGGTGCCGGGCAGACCGCGGGAGTGACCATCGACGGTGTGGC
This sequence comes from Janthinobacterium lividum, assembly GCA_050954785.1. Taxonomy (GTDB): domain Bacteria; phylum Pseudomonadota; class Alphaproteobacteria; order Acetobacterales; family Acetobacteraceae; genus Lichenicola. The sequence continues at coordinate 2,378 of JBPBQO010000025.1, forward strand.
CTATTCGGTCACGCTCGCGGCCGGCGACACGCCTTCATCGGTGGCGCTGGCCTTCGGCGGCATGATTGCCGGCGCAACGGCCAGCGGCGCATCGCTGACCATCACCGGTTCGCGGGTGATGGCGCGGATCGTCGGCAGCGGTACCGCGATGATGGAAACACGCAGGCAGGAACAGGGGATCATGATCGCGGTGTGGTGTCCGACCCCGATGGGGCGCGATCTGCTTGCATCCTCGATCGATAATGGCCTGTCCGATATCGACTGGCTCGATCTTGCCGACGGGACGGTCGCACGCCTGCGATATCATGAAACGTTCGAGACGGATGTTTCCCAGAACGCCAATCTCTACAGGCGGGACCTGAACTACCTGCTCGAGTACCCGACGACGATCGTGATGACCGGCGCGCAAATGCTGTTCGGGGTCGGGACGCTGGGCGGAACCGGACCCGAAGTCGGGTTCGGTTGCCTGGTGCCACCGCCTAAGCTGGTGGTGCCGCCGCTCGGCGCGGTTCGTTTCGATGCCTGGTACGATCCGGCCAATTCGATCGACCGACAGTGTGCGGCAACACTGTCTCCGGCGCTGTATCACGACCGCCTGCCGCCCGAAGCAACCGTGGTGGATGGCATCGCATCGTGGCCACGCGCGACACAGGCGACGATGGATGCGGAGATCGCGGCGGCACTGGTCGCAGGGCTGTCGTTCTGGGCATTCGACAGCTATCAGCCGGACGACACGCTCAGCCTGGCGCTGCAGCTTTATCTCAGCAGTGCCCAACAGGGACGCCTTCGCTTCTGCATGCTCGGGCAGACGTCGAACTGGGGTAGCGACGGCGCGGACCAGCCACCTTTGCTACGCGATATCAGGATGATGACCCAGCCAGGCTACATGACCGTGCTGGGCGGCAGGCCGCTGTACTTGGTTCTGGATTCGTCCGTCGACCAGACGCAAGGGTTGCCTGCCGGGGGCGTTCCCGCGGCGATCGCGTTCGTGCGGAAGCAGGTGCAGGCGGCGGGCGGCGGCAATCCGTATGTGGTTTGGCTGTCCGGTGCATCGCTGCTGGATTATTCCAATGTACATGCAGCAAACGTTGCCGGCGCGGACGCGTGCGGTGCCTATGCCACGCCGCGTCTGAACGGGAACCAGCAGGCCTATTCGTCGCTCGCGGCGGCAGCGAAACAGGATTGGGCGGCGCGTGCGTCGTCCGGCTTTGCAATGATCCCGACTGCGATGTGCGGCTGGGACCAGCGGCCGCTGATCGAGACGCCGCAGCCATTCTATCCGATTTCCGCAAGCCTTGGGCTCGGCAACTACTACGGCCGCGCGGACAGCCTCGCCCTCGGTGCGCATGTCTTGGACATGGTGAACACCATCGTCGCCGAACCGGTCGCATGTCCTGCGCAGATCGGCCTCATCTATGCCTGGAACGAGCTGGCCGAAGGCGGCTGGCTGATGCCGACCTATACGGCGGCCGGTCCGGACCCGCAGCGAGTTGCCGCCGTCGGCGCCGCGCTTGCGGAAGCGGTACGACAATCGATCGTTCCTCGGCTCGACCTCATCAACTAGAGGTTCATTGTTTAGCCAACATCTTTATCCGATCGAATAGCAAGACGATCGGATGATGCTTTAGCGGGATGCGAATGAACAAACCCACACCTTCCATGCTGGTCGTCCTGCACGCATTCGGTCGTTACGGACGCGGCGACATGATCGTCGACCCGGTGGCGATCCGGGCCATTCTCGATGGCGGCAACAATGCGCTCGTGGTGATCCCTGCGCCGCTCGTGGCGACGGTTTCTCCCGACGCGACGGCGGAGCACTGATACATGGCGCAGATCACCCAAGTCGGTACCTTGAACACTGCGGCTCTGGTCGTTCCCGACCTCTATGTGCAGATCGCGTCGCCACAGACCCTGGCGTTGAACGGGGTCGCCACCGACCGGATCGGCATCGTCGGCACGGCATCGTGGGGGCCCGTCAATCAGCCGGTGGTGCTGGGCAGCCTCGCGGACTACAGCGCGGTGTTCGGCCCGATCCTGGCACGTCGCCATGACCTCGGCACGCCGATCGCGTGCGCGCAGCAGCAGGGTGCGGCATCGTTCGTTGGCGTGCGTGTCACCGATGGCACGGATGTCGCCGCGAGCTACGCGCTCATCTACACCGGCGGCGTTTATCCGATGCTGCTGACAGCCCTCTCTTCCGGATCGAGGGGAAACCAGATCAGCATCGCGCTCGGCTCGGGATCGGGGCCGGGCACATGGAAACTGACCCTGCAGATGCCCGGGCAACTCGCGGAAGTGTTCGACAATATCGACACGTCGGCCGGTACGCTGCCTTTCTGGTCCGCCCTTGTCGCCGCCGTCAATAACGGTACCGGAGCCACCCGGGGTCCATCGACGCTTTGCATCGGATCGGTCGGACCGGGGAGCAGCATTCCACCGGCAGTGATCAGCAGCCAGTTTCTGCTGAACGGAACCGATGGCACGGATGGCGTCTCGGCCGCGACCCTGGTCGGAGCCGACGGTCTCTCCAGAAGCGGTATGTATGTGCTTCGTGGTCGGGGCTGCGCACTCGGCATGCTGTCGGATTGCGACGATCCCGCCCAGTGGACGGTGCAGAGCGCGTTCGGTCTGTCCGAAGGGATCTACATGATCCTGGTCGGCATAAGCGGAGATAATATCGCGAACGCGGTCCAGACCAAGCAGCAGGCCGGCCTCGATAGCTATGCGACCAAGCTGATGTTCGGGGACTGGCTGTTCTGGTACGACCAAGCGAACGCCCAGACCCGGATCGTCAGTCCGCAGGGCTTTACGGCCGGCTGCCTGTCGAACCAGTCGCCCGAGCAGTCCAGCCTGAACAAGCGCCTGGCCGGCATCGTCGGCAGCCAGAAGAGCGGCCTCGCATCGAGTGGGCAGGCGCTGACCTATTCGTCGGCCGAGCTGGAAGCGTTGTTCTCGGCCGGCATCGACGTCATCTGCAATCCGGCACCGGGCGGCGCCTATTGGGCAGTGCGGTGCGGGCACAACAGCTCGGGCAATGCGATCATCGCCAGCGACAGCTACACGCGCATGACCAACTTTCTTGCGGAGACGCTGGCCGCCGGGATGGGAGGCTATGTCGGCGCGGTCGTCAATTCGACGTTGTTGTCCAACATTCGGGCAACGTTGCTCGGCACCCTGTCGAACCTGCTGGGTCAGGGAATCCTTGGGAGTTTCGATGGCAGCCTGCCCTATGCCGTCGCATGTGGTGCCGGCAACAACCCACAAAGCCGCACGGCGCTCGGCTACGTCCAGGCCGATGTCCAGGTGCGATACCAGGGTATAAACGAGAAGTTCATCGTCAATCTGCAGGGCGGCCAGAGCGTGACGGTGACGCAGGCGGGCGGCGGCTGAGCGAAAATCCGACTTCCGATTGATCGTGACCGTTTCGAGGGGAAATAGCTTTGGGTAATCCATACAGCATCGGCCGCGACTGCCAGGTCGTACTGCTCTGGAACGGCGTGCGACTGGATCTGCGTGACGTCACCGGTTTTCAGGCGGCGCAGGAAGTTCGCCAGCAGCGTTCGGATCCGCTCAACAGCGTGCCGATCGAGTTCAACACGCCGGCGGGATGGCGCGGCCAGTTCCATGTCGATCGCGGGTCTTCGGCACTCGACGACCTGATTTCCGCGATCGAGGCGGCGTTCTGGAATGCGGGAGTTATCGGGTCCGGCACGATCTACCAGTATGTGTCGGAACCGGACGGATCGACCAGCACCTATGAGTTCATCGGCGTTTCGCTGACATTGACCAGCGCCGGACATTACCAGGCGGAAAACATCGTCAAGCAGACGATCGGCTTCTATGCCAGCCAGAGGAACCGTGTCTGATGGCGTTGCCGGCGGAAATTACCTGTGATGATGGACGGCGCTTCCAATTGCGCGAGGCCAATCCCGGCGACATGCTCGATCTGATCGAAGCCGCAGGAACGGCGGCATCATCGGCAGCCTGGATGCGCTATGCGTTGATGATCTGCTCGGTCAGTGCGATCGACGGTAAGCCGGTGTTGATGCCGACCACCAAGGAAGCCGTGCGCGAGCTCGGCCGGCGGATCGGAAATGGCGGCATGGATGCCGTGTCGCGCGTCCATTATCCAGATGATGAACCGGACAGCGCACAGTCCGGCAGCGAGCTCGATACAGCAAAAAACTGAGCCGGCACGCTTTGCTTCGCCAGATCCTGTTTCTGGTGAAGGGAGGCGTGCCATGGGCGGAGGTCATGCTGATGTCGGAACGAAGGCGACTGGCCTGCTGCGTGGCGCTCGGCGAACTCGACGGTCAGGTGTTCGACTGGAATTCGTTGAGCTGGTCGGACGGACGCTGAAGCCCAGGCCGTGTTCATTCTATCGAGGGGTAGACGCTTGATCCTGTCGCAGCGCATGGCGCTCTCGCTTCTCGCATCGCCCGGTCGTCATCCGGCGTTTCCACGTCGCCTCGACCATGTATCGTTCCCGGTCGAGGCGACGACCACAGACCCGGCGCGGCATGTCGGGAAGTTGTTTTCACGGTCGAACGCCGTGAGTGACCATGCAGTCCGGGCGGGCGTTCCCTCTCGAACAGCGATGACATCCGATGCCGTTGCCAAGGCTGTCCTGCCGACGGGAGCATCGGATCGGCCGTTGGTTGCGGGTTCGTTGCGACAGGCTGAGCAGCATCCGATTGCGGGGAAGGAGCGGAAGCCGAACGTCCGGCCCTGGGTCCCGTCCGGGCTGGCGAATGGTTTGCGTGGCGCAGGAGTGCTGCAGGAGCGTCGACTTCGGGATGCCGGGTCGTATTCGACTGGATCGGCCTTGGTTCCGCATGCGCTGGAGGCAGCCGGCCTGCCTCGTATGGCGACGGTGACAAGTCCGGCCGTTCCGATGCCAGCTTCATCGCCGGTGCCGGATCGTTCCGGACGCGACCCTGTGGACCGGACAACGGTGTCGGGCACGGCGCGATATCCGGACATGGCCGGTCGCATCGACCGAGGTGCCCGCGCATTGCCCGCACTGTTGCGTGCAGGAAGCCGGCGCGACCAGGCGCCGGCATACGCCCCGTCCTGGCAACTGCCGTCATCGGGTTCGGTACCGGATGCCGCTGCCCTGGCGGCCGATCCTGCCCGCGCTCGACAGGAGGGCTTCACCTCGCTGCCGGCAGGCTCGACAACGGCGGCCATGCAGCCGGGCCGGATGATCCCGGTGGCGAACAGGGCGGCGTCGGCAGTCGGAGGCGTCGGTGCCACGATGGAGTTGCAGAGGCGAGTGGTTCCACCACCAGCCTCGTTTGCCCGGCCTCCGGCTTCAAACGCAGCTGCAGCCGACCGGCAATGGCTTGCCAGGCCCTCCAGACACGATCCCGGTCAGCAGGCGCCGGGCGGGCAGGGCGGGTCTTCAAGCATGCCGCTGGTGGTGCATCTGACGGGGGATGTCATGCTGGATGGACGGCGGCTGGGACAATTGACCGCCTCCTCCCAGGCACGCCAGGCATCGTTGCCGTCGCATGGTACATCGCGGGTCGATCTGCGTGCGGTGCCGATCTACTCCGGCGCGCAGGTCCCGCGATGAGCGGCATCCTCGGGTCGCTTGCCGGCGGAGCGGAACTGCTGATCGGCAGCCCCGCACCGTTGATCATCGGCGATCTGCTCCTGCAGGGTCACGAAGTGCCTGGCAGGATCAGCATCGGCGGCGCCCAGGCGGTCACGATCCACAAACTGCCGGGCGGCGGCAGGATCATCGACGCGATGGGCGCCGATCAGGGCGTCGTCGCATGGCACGGCCTGTTCATCGGTCCGGATGCCGCGCGAAGGGCACGCACGCTGGATATCATGCGCCAGCAGGGCGCGCCGCGGATCCTTAGCTTCGGCGACTACACGTTCAACGTCGTCATCGTTCATTACGAGTACGACTACAAGGATCGCGGCGCGGTTATTTCCTACCGGATCAGGTGCGAAATCGTCCCGGATCCCGCCGGCAATGGCACGGGTGCGAACGACCTCGCATTCGCCCTGCAGGGCGATTTCAGCATCGGTCTCGACGTGCTGCAGATCGGTATCGCGTCGGCACTCTCGTTCGCAACGCTCGGCAGCCGATCGGGAGGTGCAAGGCTTGCAGCGGCCGCCGGCACCCTGGGAACTGTTGCCGCCAGCCTGGGCGTGACGGCCCAGGGCGCGAATACGACCGTGGCGGGCGCCGCCAGCGCCTACGGACTCGCACAGACCGGCCTGGAAATGTCGGGCCTGGCAATCCAGACTGTAATCTCCAGCACTGCGATCGGTTCGGCCGCCTCTACAAATACGCCACTGTCGTTCGCGTCCGCGTCCGAGCTGGCAGCGACCACCGGCGAGGCAGCCGTGCTGGCGACAGCGGTTCGCAGCGGCGGCCATGTCAACCGGATCAACGCCAATCTGGCCATGGCCAATGCGGCTGCAACCGGAACCCAGGTTTGCGAACCCCTTGTCCATGCGTGAGGTCGATGATGCGGACAATATTGGTGGCCGGGACCGACCTGTTCTCGGTGGCATCGCGGGAACTCGGCGATGCCACCCAGTGGTACCGGATCGCCGCGCTGAACGGCGTGTCGGACCCGATGATTTTCGGGCTCCTCACCCTCCAAATCCCGGACTTTGACGCGAATGCCGGCAACGGGCTGCCGAGCACATGAGTGGCACCGGCAGCCAGGTCAGGCGCCCGCGCATGCGGCTCATTCTGGACGGCATGGCAGTCAACGGATGCCGGTCGGTAGAGATCAGCCTCCCACGCAGCGCCCAGGCGGCGAGTTTCCGTATCCATGCCAGCTCTACCGAGATAACGCGGATCCTCGGGCGTGGGTGGGTCGATGCGGACCAGCTCGACGTGGCGGTGGAGTTCGGGATGCTGCCGCCGGGGGCCGACGAGGGGGACCTCGACTGGATACGCATGGTGGCAGGGATCGCGGATCGCATCAGCCTGGACCAGGCCTCGGGCATCGCGTCGTTCGACGGACGGGATTATGCGGCACGGCTGATCGATCTGGCACTTCAGGACGGATACCTGAACAATACCGCCTCGGAAATCGCGGCCGCACTGGCTGCGCGATGCGGACTGACCACCAATCTGGACCCGACCTCGAAACTTGTCGGCCAGTACTACCAGATCCAGCATACCAAGTCCGCTCTGGCGAGCTTCTCGCGCCATGCGAATGGCTGGGACCTGTTGGCGGAACTGGCCGATCTCGAGGGCTACGAGCTCTGGGTCGACGGCACCACGCTCCATTTCAAGAAACCGGTTTCGGACATGAGCGACCTGTTCGAGGTTCGCTATGCGCCGCCGGGCATGCAGATGGCGTCACCGACATTGTCGATTTCGCATCTGACCATGGACAGGAGTTTCGGGCTCTCCGGACTGGTACAGGTAAAGGTCTCGAGCTGGAACAGCCGCCAGCGACGACAGGTGACGGCACGCTATCCGCAAACCGTGACCGGCGATGCGCGCGAATTCCAGGTGATCAAGCCGAACCTACTTCCAGACGATGCGGAGCTGCTCGCGCGGAACGTCTTTTCCCGGCTGCGCGCGCATGAGCGGGTCATCAGCGGAAGCATGGCGGGCGAGCTCGACCTGACCGCGCGACATCGGCTCAGGCTGTCCGGAACCGGAACGAGCTGGGACCAGATCTACACGATCGACCGGATCGAGCGCGAGATGTCGCTTGGCGGAGGCTTCGTCCAGCACATCACGGCGCGGATCGATTCAAGCGAAGGAGCGGCGGATGGCTGACTGGCTCGAAACGATCAAGTTCCATGCAGCCAAGCAGGTGGCGGCACTTGGCCAGCCTCGTCATGCGCTCGTCACCAGCGTCGATGCGGTGTCGCATTCGGTGAAGGTAACGATCCAGCCGGAAGGGATCGAGAGCGGGTGGATCCCGGACGCCGCGATCGCCGCGGCCGGATTGCGGATCGCCTGCCCGGCGGAAATCGGCACGCAGGTTCTGGTGGTGCCGGTCGAAGGCGATGCCGAGCATCCGGTCGTCATCGCCAGGCTGTTCGACGTGTCGATCACACCGCCGGTCGCTCCCGCAACCGGGTATCCGGTCAAGCCAGGCGAGATCGGCATCTTTCTCGACGGAGGCACGTATCTGCATATGACCGGCGACGGGATTTTCATCCGCGGAAAGCTGGTCATCGATGGCAGCGTGGAGGTGAACGGCGATGTCGTTGCTGCCGGCATAAGCCTCAAAAGCCATGTGCATAGCGGCATCCAGGTCGGACAAGGACTGTCGGACGTTCCGGTGCAGGCGCATGGCTGATCTTGCTCACGTCGTCGGCGGCGATCTTCAGCTCGGCCCATCCGGTGATCTCGCCGTGGTCGACGGCGATGACGAAACGCGGCAGCGGGTACTGCATCGGCTTCTGACTAGTCCAGGAACCTATATCTGGCAGCTATTCTATGGGGCGGGTCTGCCGGCATTGGTCGGCGGCGTCACGTCGCGACAGCGGATCGCCGCGATCGTTCGCGCGCAGATGGCATATGAGGTTTCGGTGGCAGCGACGCCGGAACCGTCCGTCGTGCTTGCCGGCAACCGGATCGGTGCGATCAGCGCCACCATCACCTACACGGATGCCGGTTCCGGCAACAGCCAGGTTCTCACCTTACCGATCGGTGGCTAGATGCAGTTGTCTCTCCAGAACTTCTCGACGCTCGTGAACACGATGGCGGCAACCGTTCAGGGATCATGTGCGAGCCTGATCGACCTGACGGTCGGCTCGGTGTTGCGCGCGATGCTGGAGGCGTCCGCCTCGGTAGCACTCTGGTTGCAGTATCTTCTGCTCCAGGTTCTCAGCATGACGCGTCTGTCCACCAGCATCGGTGTCGACGCCGATAGCTGGGTGCAGGATTTCGGCATGGCACGCCTACCGGCGACTCAGGCATCCGGCGAGGTGACGTTGTCGTCGTTCAACCCCGCATCCCAGGGTGCAACGATTCCCAACGGCGCCACCGTCCGTACCAGCGATGCGTCGCAGAGTTTCGCGGTGGTGAATGGGCCTTATTCCCGGGCTGTCGGCGTGGCCAGCGTGATCGTGCAGGTACAGGCGGCGACCGTGGGTCTGGCCGGAAATGTGCAGAGCGGCGCCGTCAATGTTCTCGGAACCGCGATATCCGGGATCGACACCGTGACCAATCTCAACGCGTTCAGTGGCGGCAAGTCGGCGGAAACCGATGCGGCCCTGCGGCTGCGGTTCACGACCTATATCAACACGCGGTCGCAGGCGACGAAGCAGGCGCTCGGTTACGCAATCGCCTCGGTCCAGCAGCAGCTCACCTACACCATCCAGGAGAACGTGACGGCAGCAGGCGTTTTCATGGCCGGGAATATCCATGTGATCGTCGATGACGGCAGCGGAAAGCCGCCCGCCGCGCTGCTCGCCCTGGTCGCGGCGGCGCTCGACCCGGCAAGACCGGTCGGAACATCCATTTCGGTCGCGCCGCCGATCGTGCTGACCGCCGGATTGACCGTGATGCTCGCCCTGGATGCGTCGGTCGATGTCGGGGTGGCGACTGCCGAGGTGAGCGCGGCGCTGGTCGACTACATCAATGCCCTGGGTGTCGGCCAGGTGCTGCGTTTCTCCAGGCTCGCCGGGCTTTGCTACGACGCCGACGCAGGTGTCTCGAACGTGCAGGGCATGTTGCTCAACGGCACGTCCGCGGATGTCGGCGGGCAGGCAGGCAGCGTCGTCCGGGCCGGCGCGATCGCCATCTCGACGACATCGTCATGAGCGCGTCGAGCGGCGACACGGCCGGTGTCGGCTCGACGGCCGACATGGTGCGGCGGATGCGCACCGTGCTGCCGGCCGCCTGGTTCCCGATGACCTCGCCGGACGCGGTGTCCAGCGCCACGCCGGTCATGGACGGGCTGCTGTCGGGTTCGGGCTGGGCATGGTCGTACTGCCATGCGTTGGCTGGGTATGTGATCCAGCAAACCAGAATTGCGACGGCGACCGCCGGTCTGCTCGACATGATCTGCAGCGACTTCTTCGGTGTGCTGCTGAAACGTCGGGCCGGCGAGGCGGATGATGCATTCCGCAACCGGATCCAGGCGAACCTGCTGATCCCGCGCGCGACACGTGCGGCATTGTCGAACGCGCTGCTGACGTTGCTGGCTCGGCAGCCGATGATTTTCGAACCCGGCCGTGCAGCGGACACAGGCGGTTACGGGTCGCCGACGATCACGCTTGGGTCGGGCGGAATGGCGTTCCAGTATCTGGTGACGGTCTCATCGGGGGCGGGCTGGACCATACGCGAGTCCGAGGCGAGCTTCATCGATGAGTCCGGTGCGATGCGGATCGCGCAACGGCATGTGGTGCGACACCTCTACGTGGCGGGCGTGGCGCAGGGCCCGTTGCTGGAGGGGCGCGGGTTCAACCTGATCAAGGACAGCGCGGGCTGGAGCGCCTGCCTGCCGGCATCGGCGGGAGCCGCCATGCAGTGGGTGGTCGATGATGGCGGAACCGGCGCGCTGCTGAACGGGCAGCCGCAACTGGACATCGCCATCGTTGCCGGAGGTATCCTGGCCGGTCCGTCGATGTCGGCGTCGGCGGATGCCGAGCCGGTGACCGGTTCGGCATGGGTCATGCTCCCACCGGGTCACACCATCACCACGCTCGGGCTTCGGATCACCGACCTAGCCGATCCTGCCTATGTCGCGACCCAGATGTGCGATCCAACGATCGTTGGGCGATGGCAGCGGATCACTGCCACGCTTTCGACTTCGGGGCAGGCGGGCCGGCGGGTAACGATCGTGCTGGTGGGAACGGCGTCGGGCGCCATGAAAACAGTGATGCTGACCCAGTGCTGGCAGATCGAGCCCGGCGCGGTCGCGACCAGCTACATTCCGAGCTCCTTCCAGGTCGGTATCCGCGAGGCCGACGGTCCGGTGTCGGCTGAAAACGCCGAAAGCTCGGCAGTCGATGCCCGCGGCTTGTACGAGGCGGTCGGACGCGCGGCGCCGGCCGGCAGTATAGCCTGGACCGCCATTCTCGGCTGATCCGCGCAGACCGAATTCCATAACCATGAAATCTCAAGGACATCGTGCGCAGGCAGTCGATGTTCTGCAACCGGAGTACGGGCTGTTGGACCGTCAAATCGTTTATGTCGGCGCTGTGCCGCTGGATACGGATCAGTTGCTGCAATCGCGAAACACGATGATCGCACTCGGCTATTTGGCAAAGATGACGATCGGCGACGGGGCTGCCTGCGCCGACGGTTTTGCCTGCACGCCTGGCGGTGGGCTGGCGGTGTCGATCGGGCCGGGAAGCATGAGTTTTCCGACCGTCATCGATACCGGCGCATACGGCGCGCTTCCGCCCGATGGCGATCCTCTGTTGAAGATCGGCGTCAACACCGCGCCGATGGTCGTGACGTTGCCCGGTGCCGGCGAATTCGTCATTTCGGCAAATGTCGTCGAGACCCAGGCCGGAAGTGCGCCGATCGCTTATGTCAACGCGGCCGATCCGACCCGGACCCTGATCGGGGTGCAGGGAAACGGGCAGGCGCAGGGCACGGTCGTGCAGCAGCGGGTGGTGATGACAGCCACGTCGCCGGCATCGGTTTCGGCTGGCTCCAGCCCACTCTGGCATATCTCCGTGCCCGCATCCGCCACGACGGTGACCGCGGGCATGATTGCGCGGGCGGCGGGTGCGCCGTTCTTGCAGGTCAAGCTGCCGCAGGCGGCACCGATCGTTTCGCCGGCATTCCTGCTCAATCCCACTGCGCCGACCGCGTCGCCCGGCGATGCGAGCGCCACCCTCGCCACGACCGCGTTCGTCGCTGCAGCGACCCGGCGCAACCGTGCGGCCTGGGGAACGGCCGGCACCTACAGCTGGAGTTGCCCGGCCGGCATCTCGACCGTGCTGGTGCGGGCATGGGCTGCGGGCGGAACCGGCGGCGATGCCGGCGCAGGCTCGCCCGGCGGCGGTGGAGGCGGCGGCAGCTATATCGAAGTGCTGGTCGATGTGGTGGCAGGCGTGACCTATCCGATCCAGATCGCAAGAAGCCTGGCTGGAGCGACCTCCACCAGCTTCGGCGACCGGATGATGATCGGTGGCGGCGGCGATGGCCAGGCCGGCCAGAGCGGGCAGGCAGGCACCGGCGGCATCCCCGGTGTTCCGATCACCAACAACATCGACTCGGTGGCGTCGATCGGGGTGAGCGCCGGGCAGGGCGGCTATCAGATCGGTGCTGTCATCGTCGGTGGCGCCGGCGGAGCGAGCTTCGGCGTCCAGGGCGCCATTGCCAACCTGGGCGGCACCGCAGGGATTGCCGGCAACTGGCCGGGTGGCGGCGGATCCGGAGGGGCTGGCGGCAGCGGCGGCAAGGGAGCGGACGGCTTCATGATCATCGAATGGAATGGCTGACATGGCGACCGGTTCGAAGAACGACCCCAATGACGTGACGCAGGCGATGGATGCGGACTTCGTAGGCTGCAGTGCGTTCACGCGCGTCGAGGAAGGCGGTTACGTCGACGATCCGCGCGACACAGGCAACTGGACCGGCGGCGCAGTCGGTTCGGGTGTCCTGGTCGGATCGAACATGGGCGTCGGCGCACCCGTGCTGGCTGCCTGGATGAAGACGTCCAGCCTGACGGTCGATACGATGCGCCGGCTATCGTTCCCGGTGTACAGCGCGATCGCCAAGGCGCAATACTGGAACCCGATGGCGTGCGACGACATGCCGCATGGCATCGACCTGATGCTGTTCGATTTCGGCTGGAACCGGGGGGTAGGCACCAGCATCCGGCTGCTGCAGCGCGTGCTTGGCGTCGGTCAGGATGGTGTATGCGGTCCGAACACTATTCGCGCGGCGCATCGGCACGCGGCAGCCGAGCTGGTCCGCGAGCTCGCGGCGGGACAGACGGCATCGTATCGCTCCCTGCATAATTTCAACATCTATGGCGACGGTTGGCTGGCTCGAACCGGACGACGCCAGATCCAGGCAGCGAAGCGTTGTATCGACGTCGCGCCGGGCCACTAACCCGGGCGCATATCCGCAAAACGGCGCTCGGGCGCGCCGTGAAAGTCGGACGGACCGGTATGGGTCAGGCGGGAACCGGTATCCAGCCAGACCTTGCCGCCAAGCTGACGCCATCGATGGCAGAAGGTGAAGTCCTCGCTCATGTAGATGCCGGTCTCGGGATTTATAAGGCAGTCGAACAGGGCATGATTGTCGATCTGGGTCGGCGTTGACGAGTATGCATGGATGCCGCGATAGCGGGTCTCGGGATGGGCGGCGGAAAGCGCCTCGATGGTTGCACGCTCGATCAGCATGAAGCCGGTTCCCGCAAAGATCGCGGTCGCGAAGTCACCATCGCGGATGATCGTTTCGGCGGGGTCCGGCTCCCCGACATAGTGCAAGCCGGCACTTTCGGCATCCTCGCCTGCGGCTACGCGTTCCCGGCAGGCCCGATCCCAATGGTAGGTCTTTAGCGGGTAGATTCCGGCCGCGATCGGCTTCGCGGCTCTGAGCAGCCGAAACACCTGCTCCGGTTCGAACGAGATGTCCGCGTCGACGAACAGGATGTGCGTTGCCCCTGGCTGGGCGATGAAGTGGCCGACCAAAGTGTTGCGGCAGCGGGTGATCAACGCATCCTGGCCGAGCAACGCCAGCGTCAGGTCCAGGCCAGCCGGCCCTGCCGCTGCCATGAGCGCACAGACGGACTGCATGTAGCCCTGACCGACGACGCCGCCATAACAGGGGGTGGCGAGAAAGATGTGTGGACGCATGCCGGACCAGTCCCCGAGGATCGGTGCAGCATGCTTCAGGTCCGTTTCCGGACGGTTAACGTTACCGGTGCGGATGGTCGCCGAGCATATGCGCGACATGCGGCTCGATCATCGCCGCGATCTGCTCCTGTGTCTGTGCACTCGGATGAAGCGGCGGATCCGGCGGCGTCAGATGCGGGTCCAGGAATCGGCTCGCATCCACCGCGCCGTCATGACGAAGCAGGCCTCCGACATCGACATAGGTCAGGTAGGATGGCGCCGAGGTCGCGAACTGGCGCAGGTCATCGTTCAGGCGGGTCGTGTTCTCGGTCACCCAGCTCGAGCGGATCGACGGCAGCACGCCCAGCAACAGGATATGGGTTGCCGGCAACCGCCGGTGGATCTCGGCCAGGACGGTCTGGATGCCGGCGAACGTCTGTTCCGCGTTGGTATGGATGTGTCCGAAGTTATTCGCCCCGATGAGCAGGACGATGCCGCGTGGCGAGATCCCGTCCAGTTCCCCATGTTCCAGCCGCCACAGCAGGTGGCACGTGCTGTCGCCCTTGAAGCCCAGATTGACCGCATGCCGGTCGCCATAGAAGCGTTGCCAGGTCGGTTCGAACGTCCGCCACGGCTCCGGCCCATCGCGTTCCCAGTTCTGGATGATCGAATCGCCGATCCAGAGCAGGTCGACGGGGCCATGCCTGAGTTCTGCCTGCTTCTCCTGGAAGCGGGCGCGCCACCAGCCCTGGTCCATGCGCGATATCGGCGTCACCGCGATGTTCGCAGGGGCCGCCCCGCACAGGAACGTGGCGGCAAGGGCTGCCGCAATCATCTTCATCGGTAACATTCGGGCTCGCTGACAGGGCTGGATAGATGTCCGCCGGCCGATTGCGGAGTCAGAGAAACCTGAGCGCCAGCAGGCTGCCGGCACCGGCGACGATGCTGTAGATCGCGAACGGTCCCATCGCCCAGTTATCGTGGTTGCGGAAATAGCGCATCAGGAACGCGAGGCTGGCGAACGCCGTGACCCCTGCCACGATGGCACCGAGAATAGCCGGCTGAAGATCGTTGAATCCCAGATGGGCGTGATGCAGCTTCAGTCCCTGGGATGCGGTCGCCGCAAAAATAACCGGCAGCGCGATCAGGAACGAGAACCGGGCCGAGGCCTGGTGGTC
>JBPBQO010000026.1:0-14016 GCA_050954785.1 Janthinobacterium lividum
TGCGCGGCATCGAGTTCGTGACCCGCAAGGTCACCGACGGCGTGGCCCGCATCAAGCTCGGACTGGCCACGCAACTGCCGCTCGGCAACCTCGATGCCACCCGCGACTGGGGCCATGCGCGCGACTACGTCGAAGCGATGTGGCTGATGCTGCAGCAGGACGTGGCCGACGACTACGTGGTCGCCACCGGCCGCACCACCTCGATCCGCGAGTTGTGCCGCATCGCCTTTTCGCACGCCGGGCTGAACTTCGAGGATCACGTGGTTACGCGCTCCGACCTGATCCGGCCGGCCGAAGTGGACGTGCTGCTGGGCGATGCCTCGAAGGCCAAGGCAAAGCTCGGCTGGCAGGCCACCACCGGCCTGGAAACCATGATCGCCGAGATGGTCGAGGCGGATCTGGCTCGTCATCGTGCCACGGCCCGTAGCGTCACCGCCTGAGAGGGATAGCGCGATGACCGGGCGGCGGATTCTCGTTACCGGACTGTCCGGGTTCGTGGGACAGCACCTCCCCTATGCCATCGACGAGGTGTTGCCCGACGCGCGGCTGTTGCCGCTCCCATGCGACATCACCGATGCGGCAGCGGTACGGAGCGCGATCGTGGATCTGCAACCGGATGCGTGCCTGCATCTGGCGGCGATCGCGGCGATCCCGACCGCCCGCGCCGAACCGGACCGGGCCTGGTCGGTCAACTTGCACGGCACCCTGAACCTGGCGCGTGCATTTCAGGCCGAACGGCCGAACGCGCCGTTCCTGTTCGTCTCCAGTGCGGATGCTTACGGTGCCTCGTTCCAGTTGGGCCGCGCGCTCGACGAGGACGCACCGCTGTCGCCGATGAACACCTACGGCGCCACCAAGGCGGCTGCCGACCTGGCATTGGGCGCCATGGCGGCGGAGGGTTTCCGCGCGATCCGGCTGCGCCCGTTCAATCATACCGGCCCCGGCCAGGCGCCCGATTTCGCCATTCCCGCCTTCGCAAGGCAGATCGCGCTGATCCGTGCCGGACGGCAGGACCCGGTGTTGCGGACCGGCAACCTCGCCGCATTCCGCGATTTCCTGGATGTACGCGATGTCTGCCGTGCCTATGCGCTATGCCTGAAGCACGCCGACAGGCTGGAACCCGGGATCATCCTGAACATCGCGTCCGGCACCGCGCGCCGGATCGGCGATCTGCTGCAAGGGTTACTGGCGATTTCCGGTGTCGCTGTGACCATCGAGACCGAAGCCGCACGTGCCCGCCCGACGGACATTCCGCTTGCCGTCGGCAATTCCAGCCGCCTGCGCGACCTGCTCGGCTGGAGCCAGGAAATCGCCTGGGAACAGACGCTGCGCGACGTGCTCGACGACTGGACGCTCAGGGTCGCCGAACAGGGCTGACGTCCCGCTACTGCATTTATCCTGCCTGGCGGACGAGCATCCGTTTAAGTGCCCGCTCCTGCCGGAATCATTCCGGCTTCAGGCCACCACCCAGAACACGATACAGCGTCACAAGGTTCTGTAACTGGGCTTCTCGTACCGTGATCAGTGTCTGTTGGGCCGTATAGAGGGTGCGCTCGGCATCCAGCGCGGTGAGATAGGTATCGACCCCGGCCTGGAAACGCATGTTGGCAAGCCGGTAATAGTCCGTCGACTCATCGACCTGAGCCTGCTGCGCGCGTGTCTGGTCGAGATAGGTGGCACGGGCGACGAGCGCATCGGACACTTCACGAAACGCCGTCTGGATCGCCTGCTCGTAGGCGACCACGTCGAGGTCCCGTTCGATTTTCGCGAGATCCAGGTTGGCGCGGTTCTGACCCCAGGTAAAGATCGGCACGGTGATCTGCGGCGCGAAGCTCCAGGTCGTGGCGCCGCCGGTGAACAGGTGGCTGAGCTTCAGGCTCTGCAAGCCATCCGACGCGGTCAGGGTAAGCTGCGGGAAGAACGCAGCCCGTGCCGCGCCGATATCGGCATAGGCACTTCGTAACGTGTGCTCGGCCTGCATGATGTCAGGACGTCGCGTCAGAAGATCGGACGGAAGGCCCGCCGGAAGATCGAGGGTCAGGGTCTGAGCGCCGAGCGGGTTGGGCGGCGGCAGATCCGCCGGCAGCGGTGCACCCACGACCAGCACCAGCGCATTTTCGTCCTGTGCGCCCTGCCGGGTGTATTGCGCCAGATTGGCCTGGGCCGTCGCAACCGAGGTCTGGACCTGACGCAGGGTCAGAAGTGTCGTGGCACCCAGGTCGAACTCGGCCTGGGTCAGCCGCTCGGATTCCTGCTGGGTATGTAGCGTATCCGCCGTCACCTTCAGCAGGGCCTGATCGGACAGCACGGCAATATAGTCGGTGGCGACCTGCCCGATCACCGTGAGCTGGACCGCGCGCCGGTTTTCCCGCTCCGCCAGATAGTTCTCGAATGCCTGCCTGGTGAGCGAACGAAGCCGCCCGAACAGGTCGACTTCGTACGAGGAGAAGCCGACGCCAGCGGTGAAATAGCGGAAGGTCCCGTTGCTCTGTCCGGTCGAACTCGCGCTGGTCGAGGTTCCGGTCGAGGCGGACGTGCTGGCGCCTGTGCCCGTGCTTGTTCCCGTGCCGGTGCTGGTTCCGGTGGATGACGTGGCACCGGTGCTTGAGCTACCGGTGCTGGTACCGACCAGGCCGCTGTTGCTGAGCCCCTGATACTGGGCGGCCCCGGTCAGGCTGATACTCGGGAACAGGTCGGAGCGCTGCACGCGATACTGCGCCTGCGCCTGCGAGATATCGAGCATGGCCGTGCGGAGATCGCGATTGGAGCGCAGCGCGATCGCGATCAGGCGCCGCAGCCTCGGATCGACGAAGAAATCGTGCCAGCCCAGCGCATCGGCCGAGACGGCAAGAGGCGGTTGCGATGGCACGGTCTGCGGATGATAGGCGGCATTCGCCGGAAACGACGGCGCTGTCGGCAGCGCCGGCTTGCGATAGCCGGGGGCCAGCGTGCACCCTGCAAGCAACAGCACCGTCGCAGTTGCGGCGGGAAAACGACCTCTCGAGCGAATCATCGCGCAGGCTCCGGAGCCGACCCGGATCGCGGTGCGGGCTCGGTCTTTTCGTCGCGATCCTCACCGGGCCGGCCGGGCTTCACGCGGAACAGGCCCAGGATCAGCACGAAGAACAGCGGCACGAAAAAGATGGCGAGGAAGGTCGCGGACAGCATCCCACTCACGACCGCGGTGCCGATCGCATTCTGCGAGCCGGATCCGGCGCCGGTCGAAATCGCCAGCGGCAGCACGCCGAGGATGAAGGCAAGCGACGTCATCAGGATCGGCCGAAGACGCTGGCGTGCCGCATTGATCGCCGCGTCGAGCAGCGATTCACCGTTGTCGAAATTGGCCTTCGCGAATTCGACGATCAGGATCGCGTTCTTGGCAGCCAGCCCGATCGTGGTGAGCAGCCCGACCTGGAAATAGACGTCGTTCGACAGCCCACGCAGGGATGTGCCGATCACCACGCCGACAATGCCGAGCGGAACGACCAGGATGACCGCGGTGGGAATCGACCAGCTTTCATAGAGGGCCGCCAGGCACAGGAACACGACGACCAGCGACAGTGCATAGAGCTTGGTCGTCTGCGAGCCCGCCTTCTGCTCCTCGTACGACAGGCCGGTCCATTCGTAGCCGAAACCGGCAGGAAGCTTGGCGGCCAGTTTCTGCATCGTCGCCATGGCGGCGCCGCTGCTCTGGCCCGGAGCCGGAGAGCCGAGGATTTCGACCGACGACACGCCGTTGTAACGCTCGAGCTTCGGCGAGCCATAGACCCACTCGCCTTTCGCGAAGCTCGAGAACGGCACCATCTGCTGCTGGCTGCTGAGCACCATGCCGGATGTGGCACTCGTCGCCGCCGTGTTGCGGACATACCAATGGTCGAAATCGCCGGGCAGCATCCGGGAGGCGGCCTTGCCCTGGATGTAGACCCGCTTCACCCGTCCCTCGTCGAGGAAATCGTTGACGTAGGAGGAGCCCCAGGCCGAACCGAGCGACGCATTGATGTCCGCCAGCGTGATACCCAGCGCCGCCGCCTTCTCCCGATCGATCGTGATGCGGTATTGCGGCTCGTCGTCCAGCCCGTTCGGCCGCACGGATTCCAGCGTCTTGTCCTGCGACGTCATCTTGAGCAACTGGTCGCGCGCGGCCAGCAACGCGTCATGGCCGAGATTGGCGTTGTCCTTCAGCTCGAAATCGAAGCCGGTCGCATTGCCGAGCTCCAGCACCGCTGGGGGCGTGAAGGCGAGCACCTGCGCGTCGCGTATACCGGCAAAATGCTTCTTGGCCCGGCTGGCAACCGCCTGCACCGTCCCATCCTTGGTTTTGCGTTCATCGAACGGTTTGAGATTGACGAAACCGAGCGCCGAAGTCTGGCCGCGCCCGGCAAAGCCGAAGCCGTTCACCTCGAACACGCCGTTAACGTAGGCACCTTCGTCCTTCAGCAGGTAGTTGGTGACCTCGTCGAGCACTTTTTGGGTCCGGTTCGCGGTCGCGCCAGGCGGAGTGGTGATCTGCACGAACATCACGCCCTGGTCCTCTTCCGGCAGGAAGCCGCCGGGGATGCGCAGGAACAGCAGAGCCATCAAGGCCACGATGCCGGCAAAACCGAGCATGGAGATCCAGCGGAACCGCAGCATCCAGCCGACAGCGCCGATATAGATGGTCGTCATCCGGCTGAAGCTGCGGTTGAACCAGCCGAACACGCCCTTCTTCTTGGCGTCCTGCTTCGGTCGCCGCAGAATCGTGGCGCACAAGGCGGGCGTCAGGATCAGCGCCGTTGCCACGGACAACGCCATCGACGACACGATGGTGATCGAGAACTGCCGATAGATCACGCCGGTCGAGCCACCGAAGAACGACATCGGCAGGAACACCGCCGACAGCACCATGGCGATACCGACCAGCGCGCCGGTGATCTGGTCCATCGAGATCCGCGTCGCCTGCTTCGGCGAAAGGCTCTCATCCTCCTCGAGCACGCGCTCGACATTTTCCACCACGACGATGGCGTCATCGACGAGCAGGCCGATCGCCAGGACCATGCCGAACATGGTCAGGCTGTTGATCGAGTAACCGGCCAGGCCCAGCACGCCGCAGGTCCCGAGCAGCACCACCGGTACGGCGATGGTCGGAATCAGGGTCGCGCGGAAGCTCTGCAGGAAGATGAACATGATGACGAAGACGAGAACGATCGCAATGAACAGCGTCTCGACCACGTCATGGATCGACAGCCGCACGAACGGCGAAGTGTCGTACGGATAGACCACGTCCAGCCCGTTCGGAAAGTTTGGACGTAACCGCTCGATCGTCTGCTTGACCGCGGTGACGGTATCGAGCGCGTTTGCGCCGCTTGCCAGCTTCACGGCGATGCCGGAGGCCGGCTTGTTGTTGTAGAGCGTGCTGATGGAATACTGCTCGGCGCCGAATTCCACCCGCGCGACATCGCTGACATGCACCTGCGCGCCGGATGTCGTTACCTTCAGCAGGATCTTGCCGAACTGTTCCGGCGTATTCAGGTAGGACGGCCCGATGATGGTCGCGTTCAACTGCTGCGTGCCGAGCGCCGGCAGGCCGCCGAGCTCACCGGCGGCCACCTGCACGTTCTGCCCCTGGATCGCCGTGGCGACATCCGCCGGCGTCATCGCGTAGTTGTTGAGCTTGGCTGGATCGAGCCAGATCCGCATCGCATATTCGGTGCCGAACAACTGGAAATCGCCGACACCCTCGGTGCGGCTGATCGGATCCTGCACCTTCGAGGCGATGAAGTTGGCGATGTCGGCCGAGTTCATGCTGCCGTCGGTCGAGACGAAGCCGGCGATCAGCAGGAAATTCTTGGTCGCCTTCGCGACGCGGATGCCCTGCTGCTGCACGACCTCGGGCAGGCGCGGCTGTGCCAGCTGCAGCTTGTTCTGCACCTGCACCTGAGCGATGTCCGGGTTGGTGCCCTGATCGAAGGACAAGGTGATGGCGATCGAGCCGTCCTTGTCGCTTTCGGAAGAGAAATACAGCAGGCGGTCGATGCCCGACAGCTGCTGCTCGATCACCTGGACCACGGTCGACTGGACGGTTTCCGCGGACGCGCCGGGGTAGGTGACGGAGATCGACACCGCCGGTGGTGCGATCGACGGATACTGCGCGATCGGCAGGCTGGTGATCGAGATGGCGCCTCCGATCATCATGATGATCGCCAGCACCCAGGCAAAGATCGGGCGGTCGATGAAGAAGCGCGACATGCGGGATGGTCCTATCGCGCTTGCGGCGGATTCTGTGCCGGTGCGCCGGTTTCCGGCTGCACCGGTTTCAGGTCGCTTCCATCCACGGTCACCTCGCGGCCCTTCACGGCATCGCCGGGATGGACCTTCTGCAGCCCGTCCACGATCACCCGGTCGCCGTCGGCAAGACCCTTCGACACGAGCCAGTCGTTCCCGATCGCCCGGTCGGTAACGACGGTGCGCTGCGCCACCTTGCCGTCCTGGCCGACGAGCATCGCGATGGCGTCGCCGTGCTGGTTGTGGGTGATGCCGCGCTGCGGAACCAGCAGCCCGTTCTGGCGGACACCCTCCTGGATCTGCTCGCGTACGAACATGCCCGGCAGCAGCAGGCCCTCGGTATTGGGAAACAATGCGCGCAGCGTGACGGAACCGGTGGTCTGGTCGACGCTCACCTCCGAGAACAGCAGCCGGCCGGTATGCTCGTAAGCGCTGCCGTCATCGAGAACGAGACTCACCTCGGCGGCGCCATCCCCGGCACGCTTCAATTGTCCCGCCGCCAGCTCGCGCTTCAGCCGGAGCACCGTCGTGCTGTCCTGGGTCACATCGACATAGATCGGATCGAGCTCGGTGATGGTGACCAGCGAGTCTGTCTGGTTCTGCGTCACCAGCGCACCCTCGGTAACGCTCGAACGCCCGGTGCGCCCGGCGATGGGAGCATACATCCGGGTGTAGGCGAGGTTGATGCTCGCCGTCTGGACCGACGCCTCGCCGCTGCCGATATTCGCCTGATCCTGTCCCAGCGTTGCGACCGCATTATCCAGGTCCTGCTTGCTGACCGCAAAAGCACGTGCCAGCGGCCGGTACCGATCGACCATCATCTGCGCGGAAACCACCGTCGCCTTCGCTCCCGCCAACGTCGCCCGGGCACTCGCCAGGCTCGCCTGATACGGCTTCGGGTCGATCTGATAGAGCTGCTGCCCGGCTTTGACCGTGTCGCCTTCGGTGAACAGGCGTTTCAGCACCACGCCGCTGACCTGCGGCCGGATCTCGGCGATCCTGTGCGCCGTCAACCGGCCGGGAAGCTCGGTATTCAGCGTCACCGGCGCGTGATGCAGAATGACGAAATCGACGGGTGCAGGTTGTTTGGGCTGCTTCGGCTTCTCGGTCTTGCCGCATCCGGACAGTGGTGCCGCAACCAGAAGGGCCAAGCAGCATGCGGCGCGACGGCTGACTGTCATCGATGGCGGTCTTTCATCGTCTTCCGTCACGTCTACAAAACGGGAACCAGACATAATTTGGAAACCGTTCGGTTTCTGGTCTGGAAACTACTCAGTTTCCAGAGCTGCGTCAACGGTTCTATACCAGCGCATGGACAGAGAGCTTTCCAAACGAGAGACGGCTGCGGACCGCATCGAGGACGGGTCGGCGATCCGGCCGACCATTTTGCAGCGCGCGGGGCGTCCATCGGTTTCGGACGAAGTCCGTCGCACCCGTCTTCTCGACGCGGCGGCCCGGATCTTTCTGAAGAACGGCTATGTCACGACGACCATGGCCGCCGTTGCCGATGCCGCCGGGATGTCGAAAAAGACGCTCTACCAGGTTTTTCCCTCGAAGCTCGCTTTGTTCGATGCGCTGCTGAAAGCGCAGTTTTATCAGCTGCCGATACTGGCCGATTTGGGTGGCGATACCCAGGAGGAACGGCTGGCAAGGTTGCTGCTGGCGATCGCGACGATGCTGACCCATCCGGATCGTGTGGCACTGGTCCGCCTGATCATCATCGACGGCCAGGTATCGCCGGAATTATCGACCGCCTTCGAGCGTCTCGAGATCGGTCGCGACCTGAACGAGGTCGAGGCCTGGATCAGTCAGGAGATGATCGCGGGCAAGCTCTGGGTCGAGGATGTGTCCGAAGCGGCGACCCTGCTGTATGGCATGGCAGTGGCGGAGCCGATGCTGGCCTGGTTGCTGAGAGCGCCGCGTCACGACACGATGGAGTTGCTCGAAGGCCGGATCCGGAGAGCCGTCGCGGTGTTCCTGCGCGGCATGAAGGTTCTGTCGGACGAACGCTCCGCTGACAGCGCGGCTCGATCAGCTGGGATGGGTGCCGAGTTGACCAAGCTCGTCTAGCTCGCTCTCCGTAAAGACCCGGCTCCGGGTCAGGAACCGGACGCCTTCCGGCGCCTCCAGCGAAAAGCCGCCGCCGCGTCCGGCCACCAGGTCGATGATCAGTTGAGTGTGCGACCACAGCGCATATTGTGCCGCGCCGATAAAGACCTCGGCCCCTTCGATCGCCCCGAGATGCACGTCCTGCGCCCCGGTCCGGAACTCGCCGGCTGGATAGCACATCGGCGACGACCCATCGCAGCACCCGCCCGACTGGTGGAACATGAGCGGCCCATGTTGCGCCGCGAGCTGCCGGATCATCCCCACAGCTCCCTCCGTCGCCACCACCCGCTCAACCATCGCCTGGCTTCCTTAATCGCCAAGAGATCGGTTGAGACGCGCTGTGCCGAGCGAGAGCTCCCTCTTGGGGAGCGCCCGTCGTGACGATCGAGAACCGGAGCGGAGCGGCCGTCGGGCCGTGAGCACTCGGCAAGCGCAGATCGTCGCGTCGGATCGCCGGCACAGTAGCGTCTCGACCGATCTCAGAAGAAGCCGAGGGCTTTGGGGCTGTAGCTCACCAGCATATTTTTTGTCTGCTGGTAGTGGTCGAGCATCATCTTGTGGGTTTCGCGACCGATACCGGACTGCTTGTAACCACCGAACGCGGCATGCGCCGGATACAGATGATAGCAGTTGGTCCAGACGCGGCCTGCCTTGATTGCGCGGCCGAAGCGATAGGCGCGGGTGCCGTCGCGGGTCCAGACGCCGGAGCCGAGGCCGTACAGCGTGTCGTTGGCGAGTGCCAGCGCTTCCTCGTCGTCGCGGAAGCTGGTGACAGACAGCACCGGTCCGAAGATCTCTTCCTGGAACACGCGCATGCGATTGTGCCCTTCGAGCACCGTCGGCTGCATGTAGAACCCCTCCGCGAGGTCCGGACCGAGATCGGCACGCTCGCCGCCGATCAGGGTTTTCGCACCTTCCTGACGGCCGATATCGATGTAGGACAGGATTTTCTGCAGCTGGTCGTTCGAGGCCTGTGCGCCGATCATGGTGGACATCTCGAGAGGATTGCCCATCTTGATTTTCGCGACGCGGGCGATCGCCTTTTCCATGAAGCGGTCGTAGATGCTTTCATGCACCAGCGCCCGCGACGGGCAGGTACACACTTCGCCCTGGTTGAGGGCGAACATCGAGAATCCCTCGAGGGTCTTGTCGAGGAAATCGTCATCCTCGGCCATCACGTCGGCGAAGAATATGTTGGGCGACTTGCCGCCAAGCTCGAGCGTGACGGGGATGATGTTTTCCGACGCGTACTGCATGATCAGCCGGCCGGTGGTGGTCTCGCCGGTGAAGGCGACCTTGGCAATGCGCGGGCTCTGCGCCAGCGGCTTGCCGGCCTCGACACCGAACCCGTTGATGATGTTGAGCACGCCGGGCGGCAGCAGGTCGCCGATCAGGTCGGCCCACACCATGATCGACATCGGCGTCTGCTCGGCCGGCTTCAGCACGACGCAGTTGCCGGCGGCAAGCGCCGGGGCGAGCTTCCAGATCGCCATCAACAGCGGGAAGTTCCACGGGATGATCTGGGCGACGACACCGAGTGGCTCATGGAAATGATAGGCGACGGTATCGCGGTCGATTTCCGACAACGCTCCTTCCTGCGCGCGCAGGCAGCCGGCGAAATAACGGAAATGGTCGATCGCCAGCGGCAGGTCGGCCGCCGTGGTTTCACGGATCGGCTTGCCGTTATCGATGGTCTCGACCAGGGCAAGCAGGTCGAGCCGCTCCTCCATCCGGTCGGCGATGCGCAGCAGCACGCGGGCACGGTCCATCGGCGAGGTCTCGCCCCAGGCGTCGCGCGCCTTGTGGGCGGCATCCAGAGCCAGTTCGACATCTTCCTTGGTCGAGCGGGCGACGCTGCAGATGACCCGTCCATCGATCGGCGAAATATTGTCGAAGGTCTGCCCGCGGGTCGCCGGGACCCAGGTGCCGCCGATGAAATTGTCGTAGTGCGGCCGGATCGCGATTTCTTTGGCGAGTTGGGCAAGAGTTTTCTCGACCATGATGTTCTCCCTCGTTTCTAAATTCGACTTGTACGTCGTCGTTGTTCTCGTTGGCGGATCAGTCTGCGCCTTTTAATCGACGCTGTTCCATGTCGAATTGATTAAATTCACCGCGCGTCGCGAATGCCTTCTGGGTGCCGGCGCGGGTGACCGAATGGGCGGCGTATCGGACCGCCTGATCCAGTGCGGCATGAAGGTCGTGGTGAACGACATAGTGCGCCGCGAATGCTCCGATGAACGCATCGCCGGCACCGCTGGTATCGCGCACCTGCACCTGGACCGGAGCAATGTGCCGGGTCTCGTCGCGCGTAACCAGCAATGCGCCTTCGGCACCGAGCGTGACGATGATCGTGCCCATGCCGCGCTGCAGCAGATGACGGGCGGCAAGTTCCGCCTGATGGCGGTCGTCGGCGGGCAGCCCGGTCAGGATCGACAGCTCGGTCTGGTTCGGCATGAAGAAATCGACGCCGGCGATGCGATCGAGCGACAGGGCGGTGGTGGCCGGAGCAGGGTTCAGCAGCACCCGCTTGCCGTTCGCCCGTGCCCAGTCGATCGCGTGGTAGACGCTGTCGAGCGGGATCTCGAGCTGCAGCAGGATCAGGTCGCAGCCGAGCAGGTCGACGGCGGCCTCGTCGATGTCGGCCGGCAGAAGATGGTCGTTGGCACCCTTGACGATCAGGATGCTGTTGTCGCCGCGTGCATCGACAAAGATCGGCGCCACGCCGCTGGAAACACCGAGTACCGCACGCACGTGAGTGCTGTCGATGCCCAGCGCCCGGAAGTTGGCGATGGTATTGCCGCCGAACAGGTCGTCGCCGACACGGCTCACCATCAGCACGTCGGCACCGAGCCTGGCCGCCGCCGCTGCCTGGTTGGCGCCCTTTCCGCCGGCGCCCATCTCGAAATGCGGCGCCTCCAGCGTCTCGCCGATGCGCGGCATGCGGTCGATCGTGGTGACCAGATCGACCATGTTGCTGCCGATGACGCCGATGCGTGCGCTCATGAACCCTGTCCGCCTGCGGTATGCAGCGCGGTAATTCGCTGCGCCATGTGGTCGGCTTCACCACGGTCGAGATGGCCGAGGGTCAGCGAGAAGTTTGCCTGTCCGCCCGGCGGCACCAACCGGACGTTCCCTTTGCGTTTTTCCGCGGCGTAGCCTTCCGGCTCGCAGGTGGATGGCAGGGCGAAGGCGGCGACGCTTTGGTCGGGATCGTCGAGGATCCAACGTACGCAATGCGGAAACTCGGCCGGGGCGTAGGTGAGCGCGAACGCATCGCCGTCCGGGCGTTGCAGCATCAGCGACGTGCGGCCGGCCTCGTCGGTGTTCAAGGCCTCGATATAGAACACCTGCTCGGGATCGTAGCGGTCCGGCTCGTCCAGAACCTGCATGCGGTCCGGTGCTGTCGCCAGGGCGTCGATCAGTTCGCGATAGGCATCTGTCGGCTGGACGTGCGCCGGGATCGCGCGCCGCACAATGACCGTTTCGGGCAGGAACGGCACCGGCTGGATGATCCGGCCGCCCGGCACGAAGGCGAAGTTCACGTGCGCCATGTACATCAGTTCCATCGGCCGGCCGGAGCGGTTGTCGACCGACAGTGCCAGGTCGAACAACGCCGAATTCTGGGCCAGGGTGACGCTGGGACGTGCCCGGTAGTGCGGGCCGAAGCCCATCACATGGTCGCGCTCGCTGGTCAGCCGCAGCGACAGAATTCTGTCCTGTTCCAGCAGCTCGAGCCAGGCGCTGCGCATGCGGGCGCACGGAAACTCGCCATGTGCCGCATGATCGTCGCCGGCGGCAGGGACGCCATTGCGGAGCAGGCCGCTATGGAAGGCGAAGCAGCCGTAGGTGCCGGCAATGGTGTCCGACGGCAGCGGCATGTCGAAGCCGCTGCGCATGGCGAGGTCGACGCCGTCGAAACCGGCGTCCCAGATCATCTGGCCGAACCAGGGCAGGATCACCAGCTCGCCGCGTTCGTTGCGCAGGCGCAGGGCCTCGATACCGCTCTCGTAGCGGAACAGCGAGGCGGACAACCCGCCTGCCTGGATGACCGGGCGGTCGACCGATGAAAGTCCGTCCCGATGCAGCGGGATGGTGGCGAGGATGCGCATGGGTCAGCGCCGCCTTGTGCGGAGTGCGTTAAGGGCGATCGACAGCAGCAGGAACGCACCCCAGATGAAGTCGACCAGGAAGTTGCTGAACCGCATCAGTTGCAGTCCGGACGACAGCAGCATCAGCGCCAGCAGTGCCAGAATGATGCCTGGTACCGAGCCGCGTCCGCCGGCCGGGTTGGTGCCGCCGAGCACCGCGATCAGTACCGCCTCGAGCAGGTAGGACACACCGTAGTCGGACTTGGCGGCATTGGTTCGGCCGGACAGGATGATGCCGGCGATGCTGGCGAGCACGCCACTCAGCATATAGGACAGGAAAACGGTGCGGCTGGTGCGCAGGCCGGCGAAGGTGGCGGCACGAAAGTTGGTGCCGATCAGCTTCAGGGCAATGCCGAACGAGGTGCGGGTGAGCAGCACCATCACCAACGCGGCCACCGCCAGGAACACCAGCAAAGGTGCCGCTATACCGAACAGGCGCCCATTGCCGATGGCACCCCACACTGCCGGAAAGCCGACGATCGCCGGCCCGCCGGTCAGGACCAGGGCGATGCCGGTGAAGATCTGGCCGGACCCGATCGTGGCGAGGATCGGGGTGATCCGGGCACGCGATACCAGGATGCCGTTGATGGCACCGGCGACCAGCCCGACACTCAGCGCAATGGCGATGCCGACCAGCACCGGGCCGACGCTCATATGCATCAGGCCGGGGCCGCGCGCTCCGCCGTACGCATGGAAGAACAGGCCGGCAAGAATCCCCGACAGGTTGGCGATGCCGATGACCGAGAGGTCGATGCCGCCGGTCAGCATCGCCAGCATCATCGCGATCGACAGCAGGCCGAGCTCCGGCGCCACGTAGGTGATCGATTCGAACACATACGGGCGCAAGAACTTCTGCGGATTGAGCGCTGCCATGGTGACGAAAATCACCACCGTCAGCGCCACGAGCTGCAGCAAGGCGGGGTCGAGACCGCGGATGCGCCGGGAAAGACGGTTCATGCGCCGCGCCTCCGGTCGCGCCAGGACGTCGCACCGGCCGCGACGATCACGACGAGGCCGACCACGATACGCTGCCAGGTGGTGTCGACATGCATGATGATCAGGCTGTTGGTGAGCATGACCAGCGTGAACACGCCGAGCATGGTGCCGACGACGCTGCCACGACCGCCGAAGATGCTGACGCCGCCCAGCACGACTGCGGCGATCACGTCGATCTCCATGCCGACCATGTCGTGCGGGTTGGCGATCCAGATCATCGAGCCATGTAGCAGCCCGGCGAACCCGGCCAGCGCGCCGGCCAGGCCATAGATGAAGAATGTGGTGCCGCGCACACTGAAGCCGGCGCGCCGTGCCGCCTCCTCGCCGCCGCCGAGGGCATAGATGCTGCGGCCGATCAGCGTGTAGCGCAGCATCATGTGCACTCCGAACGCCAGGGCGAGATACACCAGCACCATTGCCGACAAGCCGACAGGCTCGCCGTTCCCCTGGGTCATGTGCACGATCTCGGTGCGGCCGAAAGCGATCAGCGAGGGCGGCATCT